>DASQDI010000099.1:0-17163 GCA_035634255.1 Blastocatellia bacterium | reverse complement strand
AACGAGACTTTCGGGTTGTGCCGCGCGAGCACCTTGGTGATGGCGGCGGTCAGGGTCGTCTTGCCGTGGTCTATGTGCCCGATGGTGCCGACGTTGACGTGCGGCTTCGACCGGTCAAATTTCTCCTTCGCCATATCTCTCTCACTCCTTTTTCCGCGGACGCTTCCCGCGCCCGCCTGAGATGGAAAATTAAATTACCTGGCGGTGCCCTGCACCTTTGCGATTATCTCTTCTCTCACGCTGCGCGGCGCTTCCTCGTAGCGGTGGAAGTGCATAGTGTAGGTCGCGCGCCCCTGCGTCATCGAGCGCAGGTCAGTGGAGTAACCGAACATCTCCGACAGGGGCACGAGCGACGTGATCACCTGCGTGCCCGGTCGCGAATCGATGCGTTCGATCCTGCCCCGGCGTGAGTTGATGTCGCCCGTGATCGACCCCATGTACTCTTCGGGAGCGACGATCTCAACCTTCATGATGGGCTCAAGAAGGACCGGGTCGGCCTTCTTCGCCGTGTCCTTGAAAGCCATGGAGCCCGCGATCTTGAAGGCCATTTCCGACGAGTCGACCTCGTGGTAGCTGCCGAAGTGGAGGGTCGCCCTGATGTCGACCATCTCGTACCCGGCGAGGACTCCGCCCTCCATCGCCTCTTTGATCCCGGCCTCTACCGGCTTGATGTACTCCTTCGGGACGACCCCGCCGACGATTGCGTTGACGAACTCGAACCCCGAGCCGGGCTCAAGCGGCTCGAGCCTTATCTCGGCGTGGCCGTACTGGCCGCGGCCCCCGCTCTGGCGGACGAACTTCGCGCCGCCCTCCGCGGGCTTGCGGATCGTCTCGCGGTAAGCGACCTGCGGGCGCCCGACGTTGGCCTCGACCCCGAACTCTCGCCTGAGGCGGTCCACGATGATCTCAAGGTGAAGCTCGCCCATCCCCTGGATGATTGTCTGCCCGGTCTCCTGGTCGGTGTTGACCTTGAAGCTCGGGTCTTCCGCCGCGAGCCTCTGGAGGCCGACGCCCAGCTTCTCCTGGTCCTGCCTCGTCTTGGGCTCGATTGCCTGCGCGATGACCGGGGCCGGGAATTCGAGGGCCTCAAGGATGACCGGGCGCGTCTCGTCGGAGATCGTGTCGCCGGTCGTGACCTGCTTGAGCCCCGCGATGGCGACGATCTCGCCGGCCGAGGCGGCCTCGATGTCTTCGCGCTTGTTGGCGTGCATGCGCATGATGCGGCCGACGCGCTCCTTCGAGCCCTTGGTCGTGTTGAGCGTGTAGGAGCCCGACTTGATCGTGCCGGAGTAGATGCGCACGAAAGAGAGCTGGCCGATGTGCTTGTCGGCCATGATCTTGAAGACCAGCCCGGAGAAAGGCTCCTTCGGGTCGGGCTTCCGCTCCTCTTCCTCGTTCGTCTTGGGGTTGACCCCGACGACCGCGGGGACGTCGAGGGGGCTCGGGAGGAAATCGACCACGGCGTCGAGCAAAGGCTGCACGCCCTTGTTCTTGAAGGCCGTGCCCGCGACGACCGGGACCAGCTTCAAAGCTATGGTCTCGCGCCTGAGGCCCGCGCGGATCTCGTCCTCGGAAATCTCCTCGCCGCCCAGGTACTTCTCCGCGATCTGGTCGTCGGCGTCCGCGAGCGCCTCGATCATCCGGTCGCGCGCGGCCTTGGCTTCGCCGAGGATGTCCGCCGGAATATCGACGACTTCGGGGTCGGCCCCCTTATCCTCGACGTTGTAGATCATCGCCTTCATCGTGATCAGGTCGACGATGCCCTGAAACCGGTCTTCGGCCCCGATGGGGTACTGGACCGCCACGGGGTTCGCGCTAAGGCGGTCGCGCATGGTCTGGATCGCGTGCTCGAAGTCGGCTCCGGGCCGGTCCATCTTGTTCATGAAGGCTATGCGCGGGACGTTGTACTTGTCGGCCTGACGCCAGACGGTCTCCGACTGAGGCTGCACGCCCGCCACCGCGTCGAATACCGCGACCGCGCCGTCGAGGACGCGCAAGGAGCGCTCGACCTCGATCGTGAAATCGACGTGGCCGGGGGTGTCGATGATGTTGATCCGGTACTCCTCCCCGCTGCGGGTCCAGAAACAGGTGGTCGCCGCGGAGGTGATGGTGATGCCGCGCTCCTGCTCCTGCTCCATCCAGTCCATAACGGCGGTGCCCTCGTGGACCTCGCCGATCTTGTACGACACCCCGGTGTAGTAAAGAATGCGCTCGGTGGTCGTGGTCTTACCCGCGTCGATGTGCGCCATGATCCCGATGTTACGGAACTTCTGTAATGCTACCTGCTTGGACATAATCTCTTAAACCGTCAGCTTTCGAGCGCCAGAGCGCCCCGCGGGGCCGATGCCTGACCGCTCTCGTCTCGTCTACCACCGGTAATGCGCGAACGCCTTGTTGGCGTCGGCCATACGGTGCGTGTCATCCTTCTTCTTGACCGCGTTGCCGCGATTATTCGCGGCGTCCAGGATCTCGCCCGCCAGACGGTCCGTCATGGTCTTCTCCCCGCGCGAGCGCGAGTACTGAATGATCCAGCGGATGGCGAGGCTGTTGCCGCGCGTCTTCGGGTCGACCTCTATCGGCACCTGGTAGGTGGAGCCGCCCACGCGGCGCGACTTGACCTCGACGCGGGGCTTGACGTTGTCCATCGCCTTCTTGAAGACCTTCAGGGCGTCGTCGTTGACCTTCTCCTGGACCTGCTCCATCGCGCCGTAAAATATGTTCTCGGCGACGGCCTTCTTGCCGTCCCACATCAGCGAGTTGATGAACTTGGTCACCATCGTCGAGTTGTACAGAGGGTCCGGCAGAACTTCACGTTTAGCTGCTACTCTTCTTCTTGGCATAAGCTCCCATCCCTAAATCAGAGCGCCCCCGAGGCCCGCCCCCGCGCGCCCCGCGCCCCATCTTTCAAGCTACTTCTTAGCCTTAGCCGGCGCGGCCTCTTTCGGCCGTTTCGCCCCATACTTCGAGCGGCCCTGCTTGCGATTCTGGACCCCCACCGCGTCGAGGGTGCCGCGCACGACGTGGTAGCGCACGCCCGGCAAGTCCTTGACGCGCCCCCCGCGTATCAGCACTATCGAGTGCTCCTGGAGGTTGTGGCCGATGCCCGGTATGTAGGTAGTGACCTCTATCTGGTTGGTCAAGCGCACGCGCGCCACTTTGCGCAGAGCCGAGTTCGGCTTCTTGGGCGTCTGCGTGTAAACGCGGGTACAGACGCCGCGCTTCTGCGGGCTCGCGTTCAAAGCCGGGCTCGAAGTCTTATACTTGACCTTGTCTCGACCTTTGCGGACTAACTGACTGAGTGTCGGCACGCTATAACTCCTCTCAACATGCCCGGACCACGCCGGGCTTCGAAACCTTTAACAGGTTGATGAACTCGCCAATCTCTGAAACGCCATGAATTGAGAGCGCAAAAAGCTAACGCTCTCGCTCGAACGCCGTTATTCGGTCCTATTTGTTTTCGGGGATGTTCTGAAAGTTACTGCGGATTCGGCCTCCCCTGGCCTAACTTTTCTGTGGCGTGACGATCAGGTTTACTTCTCTTTGGTATCGGGCTGACGGCGCTAACTCCGCAGCCTTTTACGCCACAATAACGTTTATTCCGCGTCCGGTTCAATTACGGCAGCGCCTCCGCATGTCAGAACCTAATAGCGCCACCGCCGCAAACGTTAGACTATACTGATCTGAAAATGCTTTGTCAACCTCGCCCGTACGCAATTTAAAAACCCGCCCCGTTTCCATTCACCCCGAAGCGTGAAGGCCGCGCGGGAATGAGGGACCCCGGCCCCGGACTCGTGAACCCGTTTATTAATGCGCGGGAGGTCGTTTCGGGAGATGGGGGGAGAGTACGGTCGGAGGGAGGAAATGTTTCGGCGGCGCGGGGTCGACCCCGCGCCGCCGACGTTTCGGGAAGTTAATCTCCGGCTTCCTTGGCCTCGGCCGCGGGGGTGAAGTCGGCCCCCGAGGGGATTTCGCCCGCCTCGTAGTCGAAGTCTTCCTCCTCCTGCGTCTGGTCCGGCTCAAGCTTGATGTTGCGGTAGTAATCCATGCCGGTCCCGGCAGGGATGAGCCTACCCATGATCACGTTCTCCTTGAGGCCGCGCAGGTAATCGACCTTGCCGCTGATCGCGGCTTCGGTCAGCACCCTCGTGGTCTCCTGGAACGAGGCCGCGGAGATGAACGACTCGGTCGACAGCGACGCCTTCGTGATGCCGAGCAGGAGCGGCTCCGCCTGCGCGGGCTGGCCCCCTTCGCTTATCACGCGCTCGTTCTCGTCCGAGAACCGGAAGCGGTCGACCATGTCCTCGAGCAGGAACTCCGTGTCGCCGACCTCCTTGACGCGGACCCACCGGAGCATCTGCCTCACGATCACCTCGATGTGCTTGTCGTTGATGTTGACGCCCTGTAGCCGGTAGACCTCCTGGATTTCGTTGACCAGGTAGCGCTGCAACTCCTCGATGCCGCGCACCGCGAGGATGTCGTGCGGGTTCAGAGGCCCGTCCATCAACGGCTCGCCGGCCCTCACTATGTCGCCTTCCTGCACGTTGATGTGGACGCCACGCGGGATCGAGTACTCGCGCTTCTCCCCGTCGGGCGCCTCGATGACGACGCGGCGCAGCCCCTTCAGGATCGGGCCGAACTTCACCACGCCGTCGATCTCGGTCATCACCGCCGTCTCGCGCGGCTTGCGGGCCTCGAACAGCTCGACCACGCGCGGCAGACCGCCCGTGATGTCCTTGGTCTTGGTCGTCTCGCGCGGGATCTTCGCGATGATGTCGCCCGGAGCGACGCGCACGTGCTCCTTCTCTTCCTGGGGCTTGGTGGCCGCCGAGCCCCTCTTCTTCTTCCAGTCCTCGTAGTCCGCGACCAGAAGGTTCGCCCGGACGGGCATCTGGTAGGTCCTGAGCACCTTGCCCTTCTCGTCCTTGATCTCGATCCTGGGCTGGCGCTTCTCGTCTGGCGAGTCCATGACGACCAGGTGCGAGAGGCCGGTCACTTCGTCCACCTCTTCGCGGACGGTCACGCCCTCGACGAGGTCTTTGAAGCTGATCGTCCCCGCGTCCTCCGTGAGGATCGCGAAGGTGTAGGGGTCCCACTCGGCCAGTTCCTGGCCCTCCTCGACGTGCTGCCCGTCGACGACCTTGAGCGTAGCGCCGTAGACGATCTGGTAGCGGCTGGCCTCGCGCCCGCGCTCGTCGATAAGGACGATTGAGCCGTTGCGGTTCATCGCTATCAGGTCCCCGTCGCGGTTCCGGACCGTCTTCAGGTCTTCGAATTTCACCGTGCCCGAAGTGCGCGCCTCGTGCTTGGTGACTTCGCTGACCCCGCCGGCGACGCCCCCGATGTGGAACGTCCTCATCGTGAGCTGCGTGCCGGGCTCGCCGATGGACTGCGCGGCGATGACGCCCACGGCCTCGCCCAGCTCGACCATGCGGCCGGTCGCCAGGTTCCTGCCGTAGCACTTGATGCAGACCCCCCTGCGGGATTCGCACGTCAGCACCGAGCGGATCTTCACGCGCTCGATGCCGCCCGCGCGCTGGATCAGCGACGCGAGGTCTTCTGTGATCTCGTCGTTCGACTCGACGAGCACTTCGCCCGTGATCGGGTCCTGCACGTCTTCGAGCGCGACGCGGCCGATGATGCGGTCGCGGAGCGACTCGATCTCCTCGCCGCCCTCGATGATGGCCGTCGCCCAGATGCCCTTGACCGTCCCGCAGTCCTGCTCGCTGATGATCATGTCCTGCGCCACGTCCACGAGCCTCCTGGTCAGGTAGCCCGAGTCGGCCGTCTTGAGCGCGGTGTCGGCCAGGCCCTTCCGCGCGCCGTGCGTCGAGATGAAGTACTGCAACACGTTCAGCCCCTCGCGGAAGTTCGCGCGGATGGGGGTCTCGATGATCTCGCCCGAGGGCTTAGCCATCAGGCCGCGCATCCCCGCGAGCTGGCGGATCTGCTGCTTCGAGCCTCGCGCGCCGGAGTCGGCCATCACGAGGATCGGGTTGAGGTCCCCGGACTCGGTCTCGCGGCGGTTCATCTCCACGAACATCGCCTCCGCGACCTTCTCCGTCACGGCGGACCAGATGGCGATGACCTTGTTGTACCGCTCGCCGTTGGTAATGATGCCTTCCTTGTACTGGTTCTCGATCTCGACGACATCGTTCTGGGCGTTCTGCACCAGGTCCACCTTGCTCGGGGGGGTCACGAGGTCGTCGACGCTGATCGAGATCCCCGCCTTCGTCGCGTAGAGGAAGCCCAGCTCTTTGACCTTGTCGAGCATGCGCACCGTCTCCGCGTGCCCGAGCCGCAGGTGGCAGTAGTTGACGATGGACTGGAGGCCCTTCTTCTTCAGGGTGCCGTTGATGTAGGGCATCTCCGCCGGCATGTGGTCGTTGAAGATCACGCGGCCGATGGTCGTGTCGATCACGCGATTTTCGAGCTTCCGCACGGTCGCGCGGATCACGTCTTGGTCGTCCCGCTCCTGCTCGAGGTCGATGATCTCGCCCGAGAACATGAGCTTGATCGGCGTCTGCGTGTGGGCCTCGCCCATGTCGAGGGCGAGCAAGGCGTCTTCCTTCGACGCGAACTTGCGCAGGCCCGCGAACTTGTCGTCCTTACGGTCCTTGGTCAGGTAGTAGCAGCCGAGCACGATGTCCTGCGACGGCACGGCAATCGGCTGGCCGTTGGCGGGCGAGAGGATGTTGTTTGAAGCGAGCATCAGCACGCTCGCCTCGACCTGCGCCTCGGGCGAGAGAGGAATGTGCACGGCCATCTGGTCGCCGTCGAAGTCGGCGTTGAATGCCGTGCAGACGAGCGGGTGGATCTTGATGGCTTTGCCCTCCACGAGCACCGGCTCGAATGCCTGGATGCCGAGCCTGTGCAGGGTCGGGGCGCGGTTGAGCAGGACTGGGTGCTCGCGGATCACCTCTTCGAGGATGTCCCAGACGACCGCCTCCTGCCTCTCGACCATCTCCTTCGCCTGCTTGATCGTCGCGGCGTACTGCTTCTTCTCGAGCAGGTTGTAGATGAACGGCTTGAAGAGTTCAAGGGCCATCTTCTTGGGCAGGCCGCACTGGTGCAGCTTCAGCTCGGGGCCTACGACGATGACCGAGCGGCCCGAGTAGTCCACGCGCTTGCCGAGCAGGTTCTGGCGGAACCGGCCCTGCTTGCCCTTGAGCGTGTCGGACAGGGACTTGAGCGGGCGGTTGTTCGCGCCCCTCAGCACGCGGCCCCTCCGCCCGTTGTCGAACAGGGCGTCGACGGCCTCCTGGAGCATGCGCTTCTCATTCCGCACGATCACTTCGGGGGCCTTCAGCTCTATGAGCTTCGACAGGCGGTTGTTGCGGTTGATCACGCGGCGGTAGAGGTCGTTGAGGTCGCTGGTCGCGAAGCGCCCGCCGTCGAGCGGGACCAGAGGCCGCAGCTCGGGCGGGATGACCGGGATCACGTCCAGGATCATCCAGCTAGGCTGGTTGCCCGAGCGCCGGAATGCGTCGACCACCTTGAGCCGCTTGGAGTACTTGAGCTTCTTCTGCTGGGAAGTCTCCTCCTTCATGTGCGTGCGCATCTCGCCCGACAGCTCCTCGACATCGACCTTCTGTAGCAGCTCCTTGATGGCCTCGGCGCCCATCTTCGCGAGGAATCGTCCGGGGTACTCCTGCATCAGCTGGCGGTACCGCTCGTCGCTGATGAGCTCTTTCTCCTTGATGTCCGGCACGTCGCCCACGTCGATGACGATGTAGGACTCGAAGTAGAGCACCTTCTCAAGCTCGCGCAGGGGTATGTCGAGCAGGTGGCCTATGCGCGAGGGGAGCCCTTTGAAGAACCAGACGTGCGAGCAGGGGCTGGCGAGCTTTATGTGGCCGAGGCGCTCGCGCCGGACCTTGGACTGGGTCACCTCGACGCCGCACTTATCGCAGACCACCCCGCGATGCTTCATCCTCTTATACTTTCCGCAGAGGCACTCCCAGTCGGTGACCGGTCCGAATATCTTGGCACAGAAGAGTCCGTCGCGCTCCGGCTTGAACGTTCGGTAATTGATCGTCTCCGGCTTAGTCACTTCGCCGTGAGACCAGGAAAGTATCTTCTCGGGCGAAGCGAGACTTATTCTGATAGCCTCAAAGTCAGGTGCCAGGTTGGTCTTCTCTTGATGTGTTCTAAACATTTTCTGCTACCTTCCTCTAAAGGCAGTGGCAGGTGGCGGGCGGGGGCGGCACCCTTGCCGGCCGCCCCACGCCAGTCACAGACACTGTAGTTATTCCGTTACCTCTTCGCTACGGCGCATCAATTCAACGTCGAGACAGAGCGACTGGAGCTCGCGTATCAGGACGTTGAACGATTCGGGCACACCGGGATCGAAGTCGGCCTCACCTTTGACAATGGCCTCGTAAATCTTGGACCGGCCCGCTACGTCGTCGGACTTCGCGGTGAGCAGCTCTTGCAGGATGTGCGCCGCGCCGTACGCTTCGAGCGCCCACACCTCCATCTCCCCGAACCGCTGCCCGCCGAACTGCGCCTTGCCGCCGAGCGGCTGCTGCGTGATGAGCGAGTACGGCCCGATGGACCGCGCGTGAATCTTGTCGTCGACCAGGTGCGAGAGCTTCATTATGTAGATGTAGCCCACGGTCACCTTCTGCTCGAACGGCTCGCCAGTCATCCCGTCGAAGAGGACGGTCTTGCCGGACCCCGGCAGCCCCGCGTACTCGAGCAGCCGCTTGATCTCGGCTTCGCGCGCGCCGTCGAACACGGGCGAGGCGAACGGTATCCCGTCAATGAAGTGGCGCGCATGGTCGACTATCTCGTCGTCCGACATGCCGTTGAACCGGTCCTGCAAATCGGGGCTGGCGAAGACCTCGCGGTAGACCTTGCGGATCTCCTCCGCGCGGTTCTCGGACGAGAGGATCTCGCCGATCTGCCCGCCTATCTCCTTCGACGCCCAGCCCAGGTGCGTCTCAAGGATCTGGCCGACGTTCATGCGCGAGGGGACGCCGAGCGGGTTGAGCACGATCTCGACGGGGGTGCCGTCGGGCAGGTAGGGCATGTCCTCCTCGGGGAGGATGCGCGCGATGACGCCCTTGTTGCCGTGGCGGCCCGCCATCTTGTCGCCGACCGAAAGCTTGCGCTTCATGGCGATGAAGACCTTGACCATCTTGATTACGCCGGGGGGCAACTCGTCGCCCTTCTTCAGCTTCTCGACGTTCTCGTTGTGGAGCTGCCGCTGGACGTTTATCTGCCGTTCGGTGCGGCGCTCGATCTCGGCGATCTCGCCCTGCACGTCCACGCGCGAGCTCGTGACTTCGATCTTGCGGAGCGCGCCCGACTCCAGCCCTTCGAGCTCCTCGCGCGTGAGGCGCGTGCCCTTCGTGAGGAGCTTCTTGTTCTTGTAGACGAGGTCCTCGGCGAGCTTCTGGCCCTCGAGCAGCTCGTAGATGCGCTTGTTGCGCTCGTCTTCGAGGATGCGGATCTCGTCGTTGAGGTTCTTGACGAGCTTCTCCTCCTCCCCGCGCTCGATGGCCAGAGAGCGGTCGTCCTTCTCCGCGCCCTTGCGCGTGAAGACCTTAACGTCCACTACCGTCCCATCAATGCCCGGAGGGCAGGTGAGGCTCGCGTCGCGGACGTCGCCCGCCTTCTCGCCGAAGATCGCCCGGAGCAGCTTCTCCTCAGCCGTCAGCTGCGTCTCGCCCTTCGGCGTGACCTTGCCGACCAGAATCGAGCCCGGCTTGACGCTGGCCCCGATGCGGATGATGCCCGACTCGTCGAGGTCGCGCAGGGCCGACTCCGAGACGTTCGGGATGTCGCGCGTGATCTCCTCGGGCCCGAGCTTCGTGTCGCGCGCCTCGACCTCAAGCTCCTCGATGTGGATCGAGGTGAACGAGTCCTCCTTGACCAGCTTCTCGGAGACTAGGATCGCGTCCTCGAAGTTGTACCCGCGCCACGGCATGAAGGCCACGAGCACGTTCCGCCCGAGCGCGAGCTCCCCGCCCTGCGTGCAGGGGCCGTCGGCGATCACGTCGCCCTTCTTGATGACCTGCCCCTCGCGCACTATGGGCTTCTGGTTGATGCACGTGTTCTGGTTCGAGCGCTTGAACTTGGTCAGGGTGTAGATGTCGGCGTTGATCTCGCGCGAAGTCGTCCCGCCCGCGATCCCGTGCGCCGCGCGGATGATCGTGCGCTCGCTGTCCACCGAATCTACTATCCCATCGCGGCGCGCGATGACGACCGCGCCCGAGTCCTGCGCCGTGACCCGCTCCATCCCCGTGCCGACCAGGGGCGCTTGCGCGCGCAGAAGGGGCACGGACTGGCGCTGCATGTTCGACCCCATCAGGGCGCGGTTCGCGTCGTCGTTCTCAAGGAACGGGATCAGGGACGCGGCCACCGAGACTAGCTGCTTAGGGCTCACGTCGAGGAATTCGAGCTCCTCGCGGTCGGAGAACTTGAACTCGCCCGCCTTCCGGGAGGCCGTGCGCTCCTGGGTGATCTTGCCCTGCCTGTCGACCTCGACCGAAGCCTGCCCAATCGTGTAGCGGTCCTCCTCCCACGCCGACAGGTAGAACGGGTAGGGCTCGTACTCGGCCGGCTGCTGCCCGTCCCCGAGCTTCTTGTTGGCGCGGTCCACGGCTTCCTTGGGCAGGTGGTCGCCGATGTTGAGGTCGGTGTCCCCGGCCGAAAGCACCCGGACGTAATCGATGACGCGGCCGTTATCTACCTTCCTGTAGGGCGACTCGATGAAGCCGAACTCGTTGATCCGCGCGAAGCAGGAGAGCGACGAGATCAGGCCGATGTTCGGGCCTTCGGGGGTCTCGATGGGGCAGATGCGCCCGTAGTGCGTCGGGTGAACGTCGCGCACCTCGAACCCCGCGCGCTCGCGCGAGAGGCCGCCGGGCCCGAGGGCCGACAGGCGGCGCTTGTGCGTGATCTCGGACAACGGGTTGGTCTGGTCCATGAACTGCGAGAGCTGCGACGAGCCGAAGAACTCGCGGACGGCCGCGGTCACGGGCTTGGCGTTGATCAGGTCGCGCGGCATGGCCGTCTGCATCTCCTGGTGGATCGACATCTTCTCCTTGATCGCCCGCTCCATCCTCACGAGGCCGATGCGGAACTGGTTCTCGAGCAGCTCGCCGACCGCGCGGACGCGGCGGTTGCCCAGGTGGTCGATGTCGTCCGGCTCGCCTATGCCCTTCCGCATCTTCAGCACGTACCCGATCACGTCGACGAAATCGGACGTGCTGAGGGTCTGCATGTCGATGCGCTCGCGCTCGGGCTTGCCCATCTTGATGTTGAACTTCAGGCGGCCGACGCGCGAGAAGTCGAACTTCCGCTCGTCGAAGAACATGCCCCTGAAGAGGTTCCAGGCGGTCAGGATGGTCGGGGGGTCTCCGGGCCGCATCTTGCGGTAAATCTCAAGTATGGCGTCGCGCGGGGTCTTGACGCTGTCCTTCTTGAGCGTCTGGCTGATGACCGTGCCCACGTCGTCGCGCTCGGGGAAGAATATCTCGATCCTGCTCACGCCGGATTCGAGGATCTGCTGCCACTCGCGGGCCGTGAGCTCGGTGTTGGCCTCGGCGATGACCTCGCCCGTCTCTGTGTTGATCACGTCGTCCGTCAGGAACGCGCCCTCGACCTCCTGCGGGTCGACGAGGACGGCCTTGACCTTCGCCTTCTGAAGCGTGTCGATGTCGCGGCGGCTGATCTTCTTGGCGTTCGTGCCCCCGCGGACCAGCACTTCGCCGGCCTTGTCCTCGACGTTCTCCACCGACCTGAGGCCGAGCAGGGCCTCCGACGGCTCGAAGTGGAGGCGGCCGTCCGCCAGATCGACGGCGTAGGAGGTGTAGAACATGCGGAGTATCTCCGCGTCGGAGAAGCTGGAGCGCTTGATCTCGTCCTCAAGCTGCGAGTCCGAGCCGATGCGGTCCAGGTCTATCTTCTCCATCAGCCCGAGGGCGCGGAGGAAGACCGTGCCCAGGAACTTGCGCTTGCGGTCGATGCGGACGTAGAGGAGGTTCTTGGTGTCGTACTCGTACTCCACCCAGGAGCCGCGGTACGGGATGACCTTCGCCAGGAAGTAGGTGTTGTTGTTCGCCTTCTCGAAGAAGACCCCCGGCGAGCGGTGCAGCTGGCTGACGATGACCCGCTCGGTGCCGTTGATTATGAAGGTGCCGTTGTCGGTCATGAGAGGTATCTCCCCGAAAAACACCTCCTCTTCCTTAATGTCTCTGATCGACTTCTGCCCCGTGTCCTCGTCGGTGTCCCAGACGGTCAGGCGTATCTTGACCTTGAGGGGGACGGCGTAGGTCATCGACTTCTCCTGGCACTCCTTCTCCGAGTGCTTGTGCTGTAGCGTGACCGGCTCGCCGCAGTTGTCGCACAGGACGGGCGAGACGGTGTTCTGGGTCCCGCACTGGGGGCAGACCACGTCCTCGGCCGCGTACGGGTTCACTTTCAGGATCGCCCCGCAGGAGCGGCAGTTGGTCCTCAGGTGATAAAGCCCTTCCAGCTGTCCGCACTTGCACTGCCAGTTGCCTATCGAGTATTCAACGAAGTCGAGCTGCGAGGTCTCACGGAAATCGCTGATCGGAAAGACGGACCTGAAGACCGATTGCAGCCCGCTGTTCTCCCGCTCGGCCGGCAGGAGGTCCATCTGGAGGAACCGGTTGTATGACTGTCTCTGAACTTCAATGAGGTTCGGGATGCGTATCGCGGTCTTGATCCGCGAGAAATCGAACCGCTCGCGGCCGATGCCGCCACTCTTATTTACTTGTGCTGACATTATCTCTCCTCGATCAGTAGGCAAGAAAAGCTTGCAGCGGGCGAACGGGTTCCGACTTTATAGGAGAAGCTTGTCCACGCAAAACGGGGTAGGTCACGCGAGGATATCTCTCAAAGCTGGCCTTGTTAACACCCACTGCAAGCTTACTTAATTCTGAAGACAGAAATGCGAAGCACGGCCGGATACACATCCACCAGCCGCGAGCTTCGCGTGTCTTTGAGCACCAAATGAACTTTGTTATCGCCGTCGTCTCTACTTCGCTATATCTGCTGAAGAGTGATTCTTACATAAAAGTAAGAAATCGGTCAAGCGCCGAAAGCCCCGGTGCCTGAAGTCGCCTTCAGACAAGGGCTCTCGACGCTTATATTTGGAAGCCGAAGCTAACTACTTGAGTTCAACGGTCGCGCCGGCGTCCTCAAGCTTCTTCTTGAGGGCGTTGGCCTCGTCCTTGGGCGCGGCTTCCTTGACCGGCTTGGGCGCGGCCTCGACCAGGTCCTTGGCCTCCTTAAGGCCCAGGGCCGTGATCTCTCGGACGACCTTGATGATCCCGATCTTCTTGCCGGGGTCGGCCATGCCGGTGAGGACCACGTCGAACTCATCCTTCTCTTCCACTGCCGGGGCGGCCGCCGCTCCGGCTGCCGGGGCGGCCGCGACGGCGGCGGCTGCGGCCGACACGCCGAACGTCTCTTCCATTATCTTGACGAGCTGCGATGCTTCGAGCAGCGTGAGGTCCTTGATGCTATCAACTATGGTCTGAAGCTTATCCTGTGACATAACTAGTCGTGTCCTCCTAAAAACTTTTCAAATTCCTGATCTGGTGGGCCGCAACTCCGGTGCATCCCCGGCATCTGCGCGCCGTCCGAGCCCTTTCACTGACTCAAAGCAAACGGGCATAACTGATTGCGATAATTGGGGCGCGGGCTTCCACAAACCCTCCGCCCGGCTCTTAAGCGTTCTCTTTCTGTGCGCGGACCTGATCGACCACGACCGTAAGGTTTCGCGCGACCCCCGCCGTGACCACGGCCAGCCTCTGCGCCCCGCTGTTGATCAAAAACATGATCTTCGAGACCAGCTCTTCCTTCGAAGGCATGGTCGAAAGCGCCTCGATGTCCCTGACCTCGATGGCGCGCCCCTCGACTATGCCGGCCTTGAAGGAGAAGACCGGGCTCTCCTTGGCCCACTTCGACAGGACCTTGGCGAGCGTGACCGGGTCGTCCTTCGACAGGGCCACGGCGGTCGAGTTGACGAAATGGCCTTTGACCTGCTCCATCGGGGTGCCCTCGGAGGCGCGGATGGCCAGGGTGTTCTTCACCACGCGGTAGGTGAGATTGGCCTCGCGCAACTCCCTGCGAAGCCTCTCGTCGTCCGCCACCTTGATGCCCTGGAACCCGACGATCAGGGCGTTAGGCGACTCCTGAAACTCGCGGCGCAATTGCTCGACTTCCTCGTTCTTCTGTTGCTTTGTCTTCACGGTTCAACTCCAATTTGAGCAGGCGGCTTAAGGAAGGCCCCTGACTAGAATCTCGCTTAGAATTTCGGTTAAAATTCCGCGGTGTTCAGCTTGATGCCCGGCCCCATGGTCGAGGAGATCGTCGCGTTCCTGACGTACTTGCCCTTGGCGGCCGAAGGCTTCGCGCGCACGACCGCGTCGATCAAAGCCCTGGCGTTCTCCACGAGCCGCTCTTTATCGAAGCTGACCTTGCCGACCGGCGCGTGAATGACGCCCGTCTTGTCCACCCGAAACTCGACCTTGCCCGCTTTCGTCTCGCGCACGGCGCGCCCCACCTCGAACGTGACCGTGCCGGTCTTGGGGTTGGGCATCAGCCCGCGCGGGCCGAGGATTTTACCGAGCTGGCCGACGGACTTCATCATGTCGGGCGTGGCGATCAGGGCGTCGAATTCGAGCCAGCCGCCCTTGATGCGTTCGACTATGTCGTCGCCGCCGACCTCGTCCGCCCCGGCCTCTTTCGCCTCGTTGATCTTGTCGGACGACGCGATCACGACGATGCGCTTCGACTTGCCCAGGCCGTGGGGCAGGACCAGCGTGCCGCGCACCATCTGATCGGCCTTGCGGGGGTCGACGCCGAGCGTCATGTCGACCTCGACCGTCTCATCAAATTTCGCGTAAGCGACCTTCTTGGCAAGCTCGACGGCCTCGTCGACCGAATAGAGCCGGTTATTATCGACCTGTGCCGCAGCCGCTCGGTATTTCTTTCCTGCCATCTTGATTTCTCCTTAGGTAATTAACGTGGCTGGCTCGTGCCCGGCCACTCCCTTCTGACTTTTGCCTGTTTCACCTTTGCCGGTCCCGCGCGCGGGGAGCCTCGCCCGGTCGCGCGAGCTCAATCCCGCGCCTCCGCATGAAGGCATGCGAAAGAGCCCTCGGGAGGGCCGGGCGGACGGTTCACCCGCGCGGCTAGTCGACGACCCTGAGCCCCATGTTCTTCGCCGTGCCCTCGATGGTTCGCATCGCGGACTCGACCGAAGTCGTGTTCAGGTCGGGCAGTTTTTGACGGGCGATCTCTTCGATCTGCTTGCGGGTGACGGAGCCCACGCTGTCCCGGTTGGGGCGGGCCGAGCCCTTGTCGATGCCCGAAGCTTTCTTGAGAAGATCGGCGGCGGGCGGCGTCTTGGTTATGAAGGTGAAAGAGCGATCCGCGTAGACCGTGATCACGACGGGGATATTCATGTCCCCGATGCTGGCGGTCTTGGCGTTAAAAGCCTTGCAGAACTCCATGATGTTGACGCCATGCTGTCCGAGTGCGGGACCTATTGGAGGTGCCGGGTTAGCTTTCCCGGCGGGAACTTGCAGCTTGATATACGCAGTTATCTTCTTTGCCATTTTGGGTCTCTCGCGAGCCGTCCGGCCTGTCAAAACAGGCCTTGAGCTCTCCCCTTTCCATCTTTTTTGAGATGAGGCCGGAGCATAATTCTAATCAGGCCCCGTCCCTCATCCGATGAATGATTATTCTTCTTCCGAGAAGGTCAACTTCTCTACGTCTAAAAAGTTCAGCTCGACGGGCGTGGAGCGCCCGAAGATGGTCACCATTACTTTGAGCACGCCCTTGTCGGGGTTGATCTCCTCGACCTGCCCGGTGAACCCGTTGAACGGGCCGGACAGAATGCGCACGTGCTCGCCGTGGTTGAAAGTGTGCTTCGGCTTCGGCTTCTCCGCCGCCTCCGTGACGTGGTGGACGATCTGATCGACCTCTTCCGGGGTCAGGGGCGTGGGCTTCTGCCCGCCGACGAACCCCGTGACCTTGGGCGTCGATTTGATTATGTGCCAGACCTTCTCTCCGACCTCGCCCTTCTCGTCGCACTCGATCTCCACCAGCACGTAGCCGGGGAAGAACATGCGCGAAGTCTCGACGCGCTTAGACCCGCGCATCTCGACCACGGTCTCGGTGGGGACCAGCACCTGTGTTATCTGGTCCTGCATGTCGTACGCCTGGATGCGCGAGAGGAGCGACTCGCGCACCTTCTTTTCGTAGCCAGAATAGGTATGAATGATGAACCACTTCGTCGGCATAATTGCCCCGGCTATCCTTTCGACATCCAAGTCTGCAAATAGTCGAACCCGAGCGTGACGAGCATGTCTACGCCCCAGAGGTAGAAGCCGAAAAAGACGACCGCGATGATGACGACCAGAGTGGTGCTCCAGACCTCATTGCGCGTCGGCCAGGTGGTCTTGCGCATTTCGAGTTTCACATTGTGATAGAACTCGCCCAGGCGCCCGCCGAACGAAACGCTGGGCAGGCGGGAAGACCGCTCGCCGCCGTCGTCCGTCCCATCTTTGTCGCCCCTCGCTCCCGAGGCTAACGCCTTCTCCTCTTCGTCGGAGAACTCAGTTGCTCGACTCATCACTCCACCTGACTTTCTCTGGCAGGGGTACCAGGATTCGAACCCGGCCTTACGGTTTTGGAGACCGCCGTGCTAGCCGCTGACACTATACCCCTGTTCAAACTGCCGACCGTCGGACGCGGTGCTGAACTCACACCGGTAAAAACCTACTTAGACTCCCTGTGCGGCTTGTGAGCCCTGCAATTATTGCAGAACTTCTTGAACTCAAGCCGATCCGGCGTCTTCTTCTTGTTCTTAGTCGTAACGTAATTACGATGCTTGCACTCGGTGCACTGCAATACGATGTTGTCTCTAGCCATAATCCCTCTGAGAAACTTAGATTATACCAGCCGAACGAAGGGGATGCACTTTAAAGCCCGCTTCGGGCATTCCGGCCCGACCGGGCTTCGAAGAAGTTATCAATCTACTCTACGATCTCGGAGACGGTGCCAGCGCCTACCGTGCGCCCCCCCTCGCGGATCGCGAACCTCAGCCCCTTCTCCATCGCTATGGGCGAGATCAGCTCTATCTCCATCTGCGTGTTGTCGCCCGGCATCACCATCTCC
>DASQDI010000098.1:0-7902 GCA_035634255.1 Blastocatellia bacterium | reverse complement strand
AGAAGAGAGCGAATTCCGATGACTGAATCCAAGGACTTGAACCCGGTTGTGAGAGTGGAGGCTTTAGGGCAGGTGCGGGCCGGGTGGATGGCGCACGCGGCCATGGCCCTGTTTTTTTCCGGCGCTCTGCTGGCCTACATCCAGTTCGCCGGGCCGAACATCGTCGACTACGACGGCTACTATCACATCAAGACCGCACAACTGATGCTCGAACAGGGAGTGCCGCTCGACTTCCCCTGGCTTAAGTTTACGATCCTTGATCAGGCCCACTACACCGACCACCACATGCTTCTGCATGTCTTTCAGGCCCCCTTTACTTTAATCGGCGACCTCAGGCTGGCGGCGAAGCTGTCTTCGGTGGCGCTGGCCGCAATCGCCTTCGCGATCTTTTACCTCGTTCTTCGAAGGTACGACATCGACCACCCGTTATTCTGGCTCATAATACTGTTCGCATCATCGAGCCCGTTCCTGTATCGCATGAGCATGGCGCGCGGGCAGAGCCTGAGTCTCGCGCTGCAACTCATCGCCTTTCACCTGATAATGACGCGCAACTACAAGTGGCTGGCGGCGCTGACGGTCGTCTTCGTGTGGTCGTACAACGCCTTCCCGCTCATGATCCCCCTCGCCCTGTTCGGGGCGGCCGTCTACTTCGTCAGCGAGAAAAAGGTCGAATACAAACTCGTTCTCGCGGTCGGCGCGGGCATCATAGCCGGCCACGTCATCAACCCTTACTTCCCGAATAACGTCTCGTTCATCTGGGACCACATAATCCCCAAGCTCTTCGCGTCGGAGTATCAGACGACTGTGGGGACGGAGTGGTACCCGTTCAACTCGTGGGCTCTGGTGACGCTCTCTCTGGTGGCATTTCTTTCGTACGCGGGCGGCATTCTCCTGACCGACCGCGCCGAGTGGAAGCGAGACAAGCCGCGCCTCTTCTGGTTCCTCGTCTCGACCATGTACCTGGTCCTGGTCTTCAAGTCGCGCCGCTTCGTCGAATACTTCCCGCCCTCGGCCGTGATGTTCCTCGCCTTCGCGTCGCGCAACCGGTTGAAGAACCTCGAATGGACTCTCGCGGCGGGGAAGAGGGCGCGCGCGGTCGCGGCGATAGTTCTGAGCGCGGCGTTCTGGTTCGCGACCTATTCGACGATCCAGTCGGCGAGGAAAGACATCGCCGAAGAGCCCGCGACCACGGCGTACAAAGGCGGGGCGGAGTGGCTCTCGGCCAACACCCCGGCGGGCTCCACGGTCTTCCACACCGACTGGGATGACTTCCCGAAGCTGTTCTTCCACAACACGCACAACACGTACGTAATCGGGCTCGACCCTGACTTCATGAGGCTGAAAAACGACCGTCTCTACTACACGTACGAGGACGTGACTCAGGGGAGAGTTCAGGAGATGGAAGAGGTCATTCTCAACGAATTCGGCTGCGAGTACGTCTTCACCGACAACGACCACCGCGATTTCATCAACATAGCCGATCACAGTCCTCGCATGCAAAAGGTCTATTCTGATCGCCACACGACGGTCTACAGGGTACTGGGTAAAGCTCAACAGACGGGCGCGCAATCTTAACGAGGGGCGTCGGAGGGTGTAATCATGTCAAGTCTTTCAATCGTTCTTCCCGCTTACAACGAAGAGGCCAACGTCGAGCAGGCCGTGAATGAAGTTTCAGCCGTGGCCCGGCAGATGGGCATAGACCACGAGATCATTCTGGTCAACGATGGCAGCACCGACCGCACGGGCGAAGTCGCCCGCGAGCTCGCCCTGCGCGTCCCCAACATGCGGGTCGTGGAGCACTTCCCCAACCGCGGGTACGGGGGGGCTTTGAAAGCGGGGTTCGCCGCCGCCACGAAAGATTTGATAGCGTTCTTTCCCGCCGACAGGCAGTTCGTCTTCGAAGAGGTCGAGCTGCTCCTGAACCGGATAAGAGAGGCCGACATCGTTTGCGGGTACCGGGCCGACCGGCAGGACAACGTCATCCGCAAGCTCAACGCCTTCGGCTGGAAGATGGTCGTGAGGCTGTTTCTGGGCGACCTCTGCCGAGACATCGATTGCGGGTTCAAAGTATTCAGGCGCGGGATCCTGTCTCAGGTAAACATAGTCTCGGACGGCGCGATGATCGACACGGAGATGCTGGCCGGCGCGCGCGCCCGAGGGTTCACCATCGCCGAAGAGCCCCTCACTCACCTCCCGCGCACCTCGGGAGCGGCCACGGGAGCCAATTTCAAGGTCATCGTCAGGGCCTTCCGAGACCTAGTGCAGTTCCGGTTGCGGCTGAATCAGGAGCTCAGGGCGGAGCGGCAGGCGTACCAGCAAGGTCTCGCAGTCCGGTATTAAATCGTCAGACAGAGCAGCGCTGAAGCGCGCGGCGGTTCATCACGAGCGTGTGAACCGCCGCGCGCTTCGTTTAATCGATACCGGTAACCAATCCACCATCGCCCGCGTAGCGGCCGTTCTTTGGCACGCGGTCCTTCAGGGTCGTTGACGGAGGCTTCCCGCCTTCGGCCTCGTAAATCAGGTAGGTTTCGTTTGAATAAAAGGAGCGGTTGCCCGTGCCGAATCTGCCCGTTTGAACGGGCTTCGCCGTCACGTCGAACATGGGGGGCATTCCCGCCTGGTTCAGCGGCTCGGCCTTAAACTGATAGCCTCCCGCCTCGCCCGAAGCGAGGCCCGCGTCGATGAGCCCCTCCGCGCCTAAAGTTTGCAAGTCGGCGTACCTCCCCTTGCCTTTGCCGGATGAGTACTGGAGCTGCGCTCTACAGATGGCCTTCACCTCGAAAAGCGCGGCCCTCTCTCTTGCGTATTGCTGAGACGCGAGCAGGTTGGGGATGGCTATGGCGGCGATGAGGCCGGGGACGAAAGAGACGAGGCTCGTGACGATCCCGGCTATCGCGAACCCGGTCCCCGTGAATTCCGCCGGGTACTTCCTGATTTTGCTGAGGGCGACTATCCCGAGAATGCACCCGGCAATCGCCCCGACCCCCAGGAGGCCGCACGTGAAGAGGCTCACCACGCCGAGCGCCAGGGAGGCAACCGCCAGCCCATTCCGGCGGGTGTCCGCGGACTGAGGGGGCGTGCCGCTGTAAGCCGGTATGAAATCTCCCGAGCCATCCATGTCGTCACCTGTTCGGGCCGCCCCTACCGCGACCTGTCGCCAGCCTGCGGGGCGGCCACCACGTAGTCGAAGAAGCCGTTCATCATCTCGTCCCACGTCTGCTCGCCGAAGCGGACCTCCTTCGCGGGGTCGGGGTTGAGGCGATTGTTCGCGGAATTGTCATAGTGCGCGACGACTTCGATCCGCGTGCCTTTCGGCATGTCCAGAGCGCGCTTCGGGTAATAGTAGACCTGCCAGTTGAAGTTGTAGCGCGGGATATAAAGCAGGGTCTCCGACCGCCCGTCGGGGTAGGTGGCTTTGTACGTGATGTCTTTCCCGCGCAGGTGCATGTGAGGCATGAAGCTTATGATCTGCGAGTCCTGCTCGAACTCGTAGCTCGCCTTAACTTCGTGATTGGGCGCGCCGGGCGGGATCACGAACCTCACGTCGAAGGCCGCCGTCGTCGTGATCACCTTCTTCACGGGCTCCTTGGCGAAGATCAACCCGACGTAAGACCGGTCCTTCGTCTCCGTGCCGTTGGGCGTGTAGTGCAGCTGGAATATGAGTTCCGAGCCCGCCTTGATCAGTTTCGCCGTCCCCGGCTGGGCGATGAACGGGGTCTGGCCGGGGGACAGGGCCCCCAGAAGGCCCTCGCCCAGGTCGAGCCTCTTCGACCGTTTCTGCCCCGGCTCGCGGACGTAAATAACTATGTGGTGGACGACCGCGAGGTTGCCCGCGCGGGCCTCCATCGCCCGGACGTAGCGGTCCTCTTTGAAATTCGTCGGCACGCGGAAGTACTGATACGCGACCTCGCCCTGCGCCGGGACGGTGTACTCCGCGGGCATGTGAAAGATCACGTCCGGTTCGCCGATCTGCCAGCCCGAAGAGTACTTCGGCATGGGCGGCAGGTCTTTCGGGTTGCCCTCTTTGGCCCCCGCGTCCACCCACTTGACGACGGTGTCGATCTCCTTCTGGCTCATCCGGCGATCATTCACCCAGTGCCCGACCGACGGGTCCGGGTGCCACGGGGGCATCGCGCGGGTGACGACTTTCTCGCGGATCGCCTTCGCCCACGGCCGCACTTCTTTGTAAGTCACGAGCGACATCGGGGCGATCTCGCCCTGCCTGTGGCAGCTCATGCAGTTCTTGTAAAAGATCGGGGCCACGTCTTTACTGAAAGTTATCGCGGCGTTACTTTTGTCCGAGGCCGAGCCTGACGCGCCTCCGGCAAGCGCCATGCAGAACAACACCCCTGACAGGGTCAGCAGAAAACGTGTTCTTTTCACGATTCTCCTCGCGTGTTCCGGGCCGGCTGAGCCCGCCCCGGCCCCGGTTAATCAGTTACAGGTGGATTGATTTCGAGTAAGACTTGCTCCACTGGCGAGGAGATTCTAGCCACCCGGACCGGCCTAGTCAATTTCAACTCCCACTCTCTTGTTGACAATCGACAACAGATCGACTACCTTCTCTCCTGTCGTTTATCGAAAGGAGTCACATGAAGAAGGCAAAGAACGATATGCTACAGGGGACGCTCGACCTCCTGGTGTTGAGGACGTTGCAGAGCGGGCCGACCCACGGGTGGGACATCTCGCAGAGGATTCAGCAGGTGTCGAAGGACGTTCTGCGCATCGGGCAGGGCTCGCTCTACCCGGCGCTTTACAGGCTGGAGGCGCAGGGGTGGATAAGCTCGGAGTGGGACACCTCCGAGAACAACCGCCGGGCCAAGTATTACAAGCTGACGGCCGCCGGGCGGAGGCAGCTGGCCGCCGAGACCGAAGCCTGGGAGCGATTCTCTCAGGCGGTCTCGTTAATTCTGGAGACCGCCTGAGAGTAAGGAGGCTGCAATGTTAAACGGGATGGTGACACGTTTGCGCGCGCTGTTTCGCAAGGACGAGATGGAGCGCGACCTCGACGACGAGCTGCGCTTTCATCTGGAGAAGGAGATCGAGCAGAACTGCGCCGATGGGATGAGCAAGGAGGAGGCGCGGCTGGCGGCCCTGCGGAGCTTCGGCGGGGTCGAGCAGGTCAAGGAACAGGCGCGCGACATCCGCAGGTTTCGCTGGCTCGAAGACTTGTGGCAGGACCTTCGCTACGGGCTGCGGATGATGCGGAAGGCGCCCATATTCACCTCCGTCGCGGTGCTGTCTCTGGGCCTCGGCATCGGCGCGAACACGGCCCTGTTCAGCCTGGTCGATTCGGTGTTGCTGAAGACCCTGCCGGTGAAAGAGCCGGAGCGTCTGGTGCTGTTTCAGTGGAAGGCGGGCAGGGCCTTCAGGACCAACGGGATTAACGGCTATGGCTCCGGGAGCTGGCTGCCCCCGGACATGCGCGGCAGCTCGTCATTTCAGCCCCGCATCTTCGAGCGTTTTCGCGAGCAGGATGGCCCGCTCTCGGACCTCTTCGCGTTCGCGAACCTGTGGGATTTGAACGTGCTTTACGACGGGCAGGCTGAGATGCTCGGCGGCCAGTACGTTTCGGGAGGGTACTTCGCCGGGCTGGGGGTGCCGGCCGCGGTCGGCCGCACGATCTCCCCGGAGGACGACAACACCTCGGCCTCCCCGGTCGCGGTGCTCAGCCACAGGTATTGGAAGGAGCGTTTCAACTCTGACCCCGCGGTCATCGGCAAACAGATCAGCCTGAACAAGACCAGCTTCACCATAGTCGGCGTCACGCCGCCCTCGTTCACCGGCACTTTGCAGGTGGACACGCGCCCCGCCCTATTCGTGCCCCTGTCGTTCGAGCCCGTGCTGGCGGGCGAGAGGACGATGATGGGCAGGCAGGACCGGCCCGCGTCGTGGTGGCTGCATATCATGGGCAGGCTCAAACCCGGCGCGACCGTCGAGCAGGCGCGCGAAAGCCTTAACGGTCAGTTCCAATCTCTGGCCCTTGAGCTGATGCCGCCCCCGCGGAGGGACAACGAGCCGGCGCAGCTTGAGCCCAAAGACTACCCGAATCTGGTCGCGTTCTCCGGCAGCCGAGGGATGATGGAGCGGCGGTGGGGTTATTCATCGACCATCTACATGCTGTTCGGGGTGGTAGTCATGGTCCTGCTGATCGCGTGCGCCAACGTCGCGAACCTGCTGCTGTCGCGCGCGGCTCTGCGCGGCTCCGAGATCACCCTGCGTCTGGCCGTGGGTGCGGGGCGCGGGCGCCTGATCCGGCAACTGCTGACCGAGAGCGTACTGCTGTCGGCGATGGGCGGCGTGGCCGGAATCTTTTTCGCGCTCTGGGGCAAAGACGCTCTGGCCTTCCTGGGCAACCGGGGCAGCAGCTTCCTGCCTTCCGATATCGACTACAGCATGAACTGGCGCGTGCTCGGGTTCACCGTAGCGATTTCGTTGGTGACCGGCGTGCTGTTCGGCCTCGCCCCCGCGTGGCGCGCGACGAGTCTCGACCTGACGACGGCGCTCAAAGAGAGCAACCGCAGTCTGGGCGGCATGTCGCGTTCGCGGCTGAGCAAGGCCCTGGTCGTCGCTCAGGTGGCGATGTCCCTGCTGCTGCTGATCGGGGCGGGGCTGTTCGTCCGCACGGTGCGGAACCTTCAGCAGGTCGAGGTCGGGTTCAATCAGGAGAACCTGCTGCTGTTCACCCTGCAACCGGGGGCGAGCGGTTACAAGAAAGAGCGCCTCGTGCAACTCTACCGCGACGTGTTCGCGCGGCTGGACTCCATCCCCGGCGCGCACGCGGTCACCTTCTCCCGCATTCCCCTGATCGCCAATACCATGCACAACACCTCGCTCATTCTGCCCGGCGAGACCCCGCAGACCGACGTCGAGCACCTCACCAACAGGCAGATCATCCGCGAGAACTTTCTGGAAGCGATGGAGATCCCCCTGCTGCGCGGCCGGGGCTTCACCGAGAAGGACGACGAGCGCGCGCCCAGAGTCGCAATCGTCAGCGAAACCCTCGCGCGCAGATTCTTCCCCGGCGAGGACCCCGTAGGCAAGCGCGTCGGGTTCGACGCCGAGACGATGGGGAAGATAGAGATCATCGGCGTCGCCCGCGACACCAAGTACAACAGCCAGCGCGACGACATCGAGCCCCTGCTCTACACGCCATGGCTTCAGGAGAGCGGGTCGATTGGCAGGATGGTCTTCGCCCTGCGCGCCACGGGCGAGCCGACCGCCCTCACCTCCGCCGTGCGACAGGCCGTGCGCGAGGTGGACGGCAATCTGCCCCTCACCGAGGTCACGACCCAAACGGCGCAGGCGAGCGAGGCCCTGACGCAGGAGCGCGTCTTCGCGACGTTGCTGAGCTTCTTCGGGGTGATCGCCCTACTGCTAGCGGCGATTGGCCTGTATGGGGTCATGGCCTACTCGGTCGCGCAGCGCACGGGCGAGATAGGCATCAGGATGGCGCTCGGCGCGCAAACGGGCGACGTGTTGAGGCTGGTGATCTGGCAGGGGTTGAAGCTGGTGATGGTCGGCGTGGTCATAGGCACGGTCGCGGCACTTCTGTTGAAGCAGGTCGTCCAGAGCCAGCTTTACGGGGTGGAGGCGACCGACCCGACGACCTTCTCGGTGGTCGGCGCTCTGCTCATAGCAATCGCTTTGCTCGCCTGCTGGATTCCGGCGCGGCGGGCGGCGAGGGTCGATCCGATGATCGCTCTGCGCAATGAGTAGCACCGATTAAACCGAGGGTGAGAGGGACCGGCAATCGGCAGGGCCGGGGGCTACAGGTGAAAAGAGATTAGTTCACCTATAGCCCCCGGCCCGACTTTCAGCGTCAGCGGGGCCGCGCCGGTACGGGTGATGAGATGATCGGGCGCGGCTTTATCAGGATCGAAGATCAGGAGCGGGGGTTTA
>DASQDI010000097.1:0-7250 GCA_035634255.1 Blastocatellia bacterium | reverse complement strand
AACTCCCGAGCGGCCGGTTCGACCGCTCGGCCTCGGTACCGGTCACCCGCGAATCATGCCCATGCAGGCTTCGGCGCAGGTGTCGTAGTTGTCCTGGCAAAGCGCCTGCGAAGGCGGGTTGTTCTCCGATTCGTCCATGCAGCGGAGGAGCTCCTGCTGACATTGGTAGAAGCAACTGGGTTGTGCGTAAGCCGCGGGGCTGTGGGCCGCCGGGCCTATCAAAAGGACGAGGGCCAGCATCCAGGAGCGGGCCGAAGACGGCTTGCCGCGGAGGTTTGAAAATGCTCCCGAGCGATTCTTCCAGGCGGTGTGTTTCTTGTTCATCTAAAATCTCCTGTGTATTTCCGGTTTGACAGGCAGCCCTCAGCTGCCTTGACCGCTGATGGGCCGAAAACCGGGCGAGGAGGACACCGAGGAACAAGAATTTTTATTTTTCTCGGGGCTTCAGCTTGAATCGTTGACCCTCATACCTTTAAATGGACCGAATCCGAGAGCCGGGCGATTAAAATCATTGGGAGCGGGCCGGTGGTATATTCGTCGCCCTTCGATCACTTCTAAGGTGAGCTAACAAGCAGGAGGTTTGCGAAGCTCATTAATGACCGCAGGAGTGAAGAAGGATGACGGAAGACGAGCTTGCCTCGTGGAAACGCTATGACCGAAATGATGAGACGGCTCTTGAAGAATTGGTCCTGCACTACCTCCCCTTGGTGAGATTTTGGGTAAATCAGATATCGGGCACCGCGAGATGGGCTAACCGGGACGACCTGATGCAGGAGGGGATAATAGGGCTGATCGACGCGATCAGAAAATTCGACCGGGACAGGGAGGGCGAGTTCAGGCCCTACGCGCGCAAGTTCGTTCGCGGGGCGGTCTTTAGAAACCCTGAGCTCTCCCGAAATCGCACCCGCTACCAGGGTGACCTATATCGCAAAGTGAGAGACGTTCATGACAAACTGATGCAGCAGACGGGGCGCAGGCCGACGCCCGAAGATATCGCCGTCGAGTCCGGGCTCAGCGTGAAGCAGGTCCGCAATACGCTGAGCGCGAGAAACATCGCCTTCACCGAGGAGCTCTTCGACGCCGGCGAGGCCCCGGCCGCGGGCCGCTCGACCGTCGAGCGGCAGGACGCGGAGATACTGATCGGGGAGGCGCTTGCTAAACTTAATGAAAGAGAGGCATCGATCTTAACCAGGCACTACTGGGGCGACGAGACTGACCTTGAGATAGCCCAGAATCTGGGGATGACGGAAGGGCAGGTCAGTAAGATTCGCCAGCGTGCCGTAGCTAAGCTCCGAAGTTTACTTGGGGTCGAAAAAAGGAAGTGAAAATTATGAAGCTTGACGATCCGGAAAAGGAATTGAGGGCCACGAAGTATCATCACTTGACGGAAGATGAGCTCGATTCCTACCATGATCAAACGCTCGATGAAATCGGTCAGGCGCGGGTCCGGGCGCACCTGAAGCTGTGCCTTATTTGCGACGAACGCCTCGAACTTCTCAGGGAAGAGAGCGCGGCTCTGAACGACAGAGAGGTCAACGCCGGGGACGTGGAGCTCGTGAGGCGGGTGATGCAGCAGATGGGGTTGCAAAAGCCGAAGCCCGCGAGCCCGCTCCCGTTGCAGGCCCGTCTGGCAGAGTATTTTCGGCAGGCCGTGATGAGCTGGCGGGCCCACTTCATGCCCGCGGCGGTGCGGGGGGCGGGCCATCGCGGGGCTGGCGACAGCGGCGAGGAAGTCTGGCACTGGCAGAGCGAGGACGGGATTTTGAAGGCCCGCGCTACCCTTGAAAGGAATGCCGACCTCGTGATCCACATCTCTTCGAGCGAGTCGGCCCTTGACCTCGTGCGGCTTAAGATCCGCCTCGGGCTCTTCAGCGAAGAGATCACTTTGCGCCGCGTCTCCAATTCCGAGATCTCCGCCAGGGTCGAGATCCCCCGACGCCAGCGCCCTAAGAACCTGTCGGACATATCGATAGAGGCCGTATGACCCCTCCGAGGGAGGCGCGCGGGCGAAAGAGTTTTACATTTTTATCTCTCGCGGCGCGGCGGCCTTAACCCATGAACCGCGGGGGAACTCCCGCGCCGACTAGAACTCGGTAACATTTGTGTTAAAATCCCTGCCGGACGCAAGATAGGGCGAAAGTGCCCGTCTGACTTATCTGAGAAGTACCCATAGCAAGTAATCTGTTTCGACCGGAGCCTTCGATTATAGGGAATGGTAAAAGGCTTAGAAGCTTACTTATATGACTAATATACTGGTCGTGGATGACTCGCCGACTATGCGGCGAATGGTTGTCGCATCCCTTCGTGACCTGGGTGACGTTATCTTTGACGAGGCATCGAGCGGGCTTGAGGCGATAGAGCGCCTCGCCCTCTCCGCCGTTAATCTGATTATCCTCGATCTGAACATGCCCGACATGCACGGGCTCGAAGTCGTGAGCTTCGTGCGCAAACATGACGCCTATCGCTCCATCCCCATAATCGTACTGACGACCAGAGGCGACGAAGCCAGCCGTTCGGACGCGCTCTCGACCGGCGCGTCCGTTTATTTAACCAAGCCGTTCCTCCCCCAGGTGCTTGCCGCGCAGGCTCGCGAGCTGTTGTACGGGAAAGTGTGAGGGTATCACTTTGTCTATAGCCGAACAGGAGTCCGACAACAGTTTCTTCGCGGAGTTCCTCGACGATTACTTCGCCGAGAGCGAGGAGCACCTGACGGTTCTGCGCAGGGGGCTGCTCGCGCTCGAACAGTTCGTGAACGACCCCCGCGTGGAGCGCCCTCTCCTGGACGAGTTATTCCGCAGCTTTCACTCCCTTAAAGGCATCTCAGGGATGGTAGGAGTCAGGGAGGCGGAAAAGCTCGCGCACGAAATGGAGTCTTACCTCCGCGCCCTGCGGCAGGGCGAGGCGACGCTCAGTGAAGCGGGGATGAGCAGCCTCATCTCGGGCACCAAGATGCTTGAGCAGGTCATCTACGCGCGCCGCGAGCAGAACCCGCCGCCGGACATCGCCCAGGTCATATCGCGGCTGGAATCGGTCGTGCCGAAAGCCGCCCCGGCGGTTAACCCGCCGCCCCGCGCGGTCGAGGCCCCCATCGATGAACCCCCCGGGACAACGGGCCTTGAGGCGCGGGCCGCCGGTGGGGGCGAGGACGGGGCGAAGCTCTGGCAGTTCCAGTTCACCCCGACGCCAGCGCTCGCCGAGCGCGGAGTCAACGTCAACACCGTCCGCGCCCGCCTACAGGAGTTCGGCGAGATCAGGAACAGCGCGCCCAGAGTGCTGCCCGGAGGCGGAATCGCTTTCGACTTTCTCGTCGCGGGCCGGGCCGACGAGTCGACGCTCGTCGCGCTCGGCGAGAGCGGCCTGACTTACGAGCCGTACGTCGATCCCGCCCCACAGGCCCCCGAGCCCGTCAGGGCCGGCGACCCCGACGCGGAGGCCGCGAAGGCCGCGCCCTCGATATCCCCGTCGAACATCGTCCGGGTGAACCTGGTCCGGCTCGACGAGTTGATGCGGATAGTCGGCGAGCTCGTCATCACCCGCTCGCGGCTCGAAGATAACCTGAAGAATGCCGAGCTCGATATGGACTCGCCCCGGTGGAGGGCCTTGCAGGAAACCAACCTGATGCTGGAGCGGCAGCTCCGCGACCTCCGCGAAGGCGTCATGCGCGTGCGGATGGTCGCCGTGGGCGAGATATTCGAGCGGATGCGTTTCGTCGTGCTCGACCTGTCGCGCGAGTACCAGAAGAAGGTCCGGCTCGACCTGAGCGGGCAGGAGACGGAGATCGACAAGCTCCTGATAGAGCGCCTGATGGACCCGCTGCTGCATCTGGTCCGGAATGCGATCAGTCACGGCCTTGAGCCGACCGCCGACCGCGAAGCCATCGGCAAGCCGGCCGAAGGCTCCATCGCTCTACGCGCCTTCACCGCGGCCGAGACGGTCGTGATCGAAGTCGAGGACGATGGGCGCGGCATTGACCGCGAACGGGTGGTGGGGCGGGCGCGCGAGGCGGGGTTGATAGCCGGAGACGCGAGGGTCGATGACGCGGCCCTGCTCGACCTGATATGCTCGCCCGGCTTTTCGACCCGCGAGGAAGCCGACCGCGCGAGCGGTCGCGGCGTGGGCATGTCGGTCGTGAAGAATACGGTCCTCGGCCTCGGGGGCGCGCTCTCGCTCGACTCGGAGCCGGGGCGCGGCACGCGCTTCACCATACAGCTCCCGGTCACGCTCGCAATCGCGGACGCCTTGATTCTTTCGGCGGGCGGCCAGAAATTCGCCGTCCCCCAGTCGTCGGTCCGCGAAGTGATGGAGATCGAGCCCGATTCGGTCAGGGCCTTCGAGAATAACGAGATCATTCAGTACCGCGGGGGCGTCCTGCCGGTGGTGCGACTCGCGCGCCTGTTCAATCTCGACGAGAAGTACGAGCGGGCATTCCACCTCTTCGTCGTGGGCGACGGGTTGAATGCCGTGGGCATCGCGGTCGACCGGATACTCGGGCAGCGCGAGATCGTGGTCCGCACGATCAACGACCCATTGATTCAGGTCGCGGGCATCACGGGCGCGACGGAGCTCGGCGATGGCCGCGTGGTGTTGATACTCGACGCCGCCGGGCTGGTGAGGAGCCTCGCCTCCGCGCGCGGGGCGGGCAGGCTGCCGGGCATTATAAAGTGAGTGGAGACATGGCGGAAGATAGAGCGAACAATCAGGGCACTTCGGAACCTTTCATACTTTTCGAGCTGGCGGGCACGACCTACGGCGTGGCGAGCCGGAACGTGCAGCAGGTGGAACTGGTCGAGCACATAACGCCCGTGCCGAACGCGCCGCCCGCCGTCGAAGGGGTGATCTTCTCGCGCGGCCAGGTCATCCCCGCGGTGAACCTGCGCGTCAGGTTCGGCTTCGAAAGGAAGCCCCACGACTTGCGGACGCGGCTGATAGTCGTGACCGCGAAGAGCCGCGCGATAGGCCTCATCGTCGATTCCGCGCGCGAATTCATATCCATCCCTTCGAGCGCAATTCAACCGCCTAACGAAGCGATTTCGGGGCTGAAGGGGAAGTACCTCGAAGGGATCGCGACGCTGGGCGAGCGGATAATACTTATACTCAGCCTGGACGAAGTCATCGATCTGGCAGAGGCCATGATAACTGCGCCGACAGGCGCGTAATCGAGGAGGGGAAAAGAATGGCTGCTCAGATGGGCAGAGACGATGTTGATTTGACGGCCGACGTTGAGCGCGTTCGCGGGGAAGCTCACCTGCTGACGCTCACGGCCGGCGAAATATCGCGCACCACCGATCAGATGGCGGAGGGGGCCGACAGGCAGATTCGCTCGCTCGACGGGGCCGTGAGCAGCGCCAACCAGATGGCCGCTTCTCTGAAGGAGACCGCCACGCAGGCCGAATCGGTCGCGGGCTCCACGGACCAGCTCGCCTCGGCCGTGAATCAGATGGGCGCGTCGGTCGAGCAGGTCACGGCCAACGCCGTGAGCCTCTCCTCGTCAGTCGGGCAGACGGCGGCCTCCATCAGGCAGACGATCACGTCCATCCAGGCCGTGGCGAGCACCTCCGACGACATGGCCACGTCGGCCGAGCAGGTCACGGCCTCGATGAATGAGATCTCCGCCTCCATCAGGAGCGTCAGCGGCGACACGGTCGCGCTCGCCTCCGGGGTGGACCAGATCGCCGCGTCGATAGAAGAGATGACGCGCTCGATCCAGGGGACCGCCTCGAGCGCGGACGACCTGTCGGTCGCGGCGGAGCAGACCGCCTCCTCCGTGAACGAGATGGGCGCGTCAATCGAGCAGGTCGCGGCTATGGCCGAGAACCTCGCGGCCTCGGTCGAGCAGCTTTCCACCTCAATCGAAGAGATGGCGCGCTCGATTCAGGGCGTGGCCCAAAGCTCGGAGAGGATCACCGAGGCGGCGACCGGGGCGGCCTCCAGCGCGGAAGAGATGGACCGCTCGATCCGCTCCGTGGCGGCGCTCGCCAAGAAGGCGGACGAGACGACGGTGCGGGCCGCGCGCGACGCCGAGCAGGGCGGGGCGACCATCCAGAAATCGATTCAGGGCCTCGGCCGCGTGCGGGATTCGATGGCGCAGTCGGCGACCGTCATGCGCGAGATGGGCAAGCGCGCGAGCGAGATCAACTCGATAGTGGACACGATCAACCTGATCGCCGAGCGCACGAACCTGCTGTCGCTCAACGCTTCGATTGAAGCGGCGCGGGCCGGGGAAGCGGGGCGCGGCTTCAGCGTGGTCGCCGAAGAGATCCGCAACCTGGCGGACCGCTCGGCCCGCGCCACCTCCGACATCGCCGCGATCATCAAGTCGCTCCAGGAGGTCGCCCAGGATGCCGTCGCCGCCTCGAACGAAGGCCTGCGCGTGGCGGACGAGAACAGCCGCCTCGCCGAGGAGGGGGCGGAGGGGTTAAAGAAACTCCTCGCGAGCGCACGCGACACGACGCAGATCGTCAGCCAGATCGCGCGCGCCGCCGACGAGCAGTTGGTCGCGGGGCAGAATGTCGTCGGCGCGATCACCATGACGGCGAACCAGTCGAGGGAAGTGAGTTCGGCGACCTCGGAGCAGGCGAAGGTCGCGCAGGTGATCGTTCAGGCCGCCTCCCAGATGCGCAAGACCTCGCAACAGGTCTCTCAGGCCATGAGCGAACAGGGGCGCGCCGCGCGCGAGCTGATCAAGGCTTCTCAGAGCACCACCGCCATCGCCGCTCAGGTACGCAGGGCGTCGGGGGAGCAAGCCGTGGCCGCGAACCAGATCGCGCAGGCTGTCGAGTCTATAAGGCGCGGGGCGTCTTCCACTTCGCGCGCGCTTTCGGAGCAGACCACCGCGAGCGATCAGGTCTCGACCGAGGCGGGGCGTCTGGCGAGCAGTATCGCGAGCATCAGCAAAGCGATGAAGGAGCAGACTCAGGCCGCCGCGGAGATATCGGCGGCGGCGGATGACATGCGGACGCAGACGGACCAGCTCGCGAAAGCGATGTCCGAGCAGACGCGGTCCATAAAAGAGGTGTCCGACAACGCGCGAAACATCGCGAGGCTGATCAACCTGATCGCGCGGGCCAACCGCGAGCACTCTTCCGATTCGCTGGCGATACTCAAAGAGCTGTCGGACATTCGGCAGATCACCGAGCGTAACGCTCAGGGCGTCAGGGATACGCAGCGCGGCACCGAAAGCCTCCTTGAGCGGGCGCGGGCGCTCGATTCGATCATGGACGGCCTGAACGGTAACGGGCGCGCGGGCAGGA
>DASQDI010000096.1:0-3004 GCA_035634255.1 Blastocatellia bacterium | reverse complement strand
AAGCTGCATTGGTTTATGTACTCACCGGCCCGCGTCCCAATTGTCCTGCTGGAACAACCAATAGCGAGGGCCGGCAATGGAATCGGGCGGCACGGCCGCGGGCCGAGAGTTCGCGGACCAGCGAACGGATGAGCGCTGACCCCCGGCCTCCGGCACCCGACCACTGTCGCCCGTTTAGCGTTTCGAGAACTGGAAGCGCTTGCGCGCGCCCTTCTGACCGTACTTCTTGCGCTCTTTCGCGCGCGGGTCGCGCGTGACGAAGCCCGCCTTTTTGAGGCGGGGCCGGAACTCCGGGTTCAACTCGATCAGCGCGCGGGTTATGCCGTGGCGCACCGCGCCCGCCTGCCCGGCGGGGCCCCCGCCATCGACGTTCACGAGTATGTCGAACTTGCCGACCGAGTCGGTCAGGGTGAGCGGCTGATGTATGACCATGCGGTGCGCCTTGTTCTGAAAATACTCCTCGAACTTGCGCTTGTTGACGGTGATCTCTCCGGTGCCGGGCTTGATGAAGACCCTCGCGGTCGCGCTCTTGCGGCGGCCCGTACCGTAATTTTGATTCGTCTCTGGCACTATGTACTCTCCTTCAAATCACGAAGCGCGCCCTCCGGGCGCCTCATCCTTCCAACTCAAACGGCTCGGGGCTCTGCGCCGAGTGCGGGTGAGCCGCGCCGACGTAGACCTTGAGCTTTTTGCCCATCTTCCGCCCGAGCTTGTTCTTCGGCAGCATGCCGCGGATCGCGGACTCAAGTATACGCTCCGGGTGACGCTGAAGCTGCTTCTCGGCCGTGACCTCTTTGAGGCCGCCGGGGTAACCCGTGTGGTGCCTGTAGACTTTGTCCTGCAATTTGTTCCCGGTGAAGACCACCTTCTCCGCGTTGATGACCACGACGTGGTCGCCGACATCGAGGTAGGGCGTGTAGGTCGTTTTATTCTTCCCCATCAACAGTCGCGCGGCCTCGGTCGCGAGGCGGCCGACGGTCTTGCCATCGGCGTCGATCAGGTGCCATTTGCGATTCTGCTCAAGGGTCTTTCCGCTCGGAATGAATGTCTGCATGATGCGAATCTCCAAATTTATCGTAAAGAAGACGAACAAGTAAGATACGAGATAGCTTTTTTATTGTCAAGCGCGATTGAAACTGCTAGCATTTTTGACCCCGAACCTTTAACCCGCCCCCGCGCCCTTCAAAATACGCATCATGGATTACGAAGTTGTTGACACCGGCCCCGTTCAGGCGTATCTTCTCAAACATCCGCACCCGGTCATGGGGCATCCCGCCCCCTGATTAAGCGGAGACTTGTTAAAGGCTGAGGCTATGGAAAGAGCTTATCTCACAACCGGAGTCGATATGAGCGCGACCGCTGCGGTCGGCGTCGGCTGCCCCGGCGCGACCGGGGCGAGGGTTGGGCGAGAGCTTACCGTAGGCGGCCCTGTCACCACTTTGCGTTTCGTGACGGCCCACATTTCGTTCATCGATACCCAGCTCAAAGGCACTTAGAGATTAACAACGTCAAGCGTGACAGCCGCCAGCGTCAGTTTGACGTTGGCGGCTTTTGAATTTTTGACCATCGGAGTTATTTATGCTGTCGGCAACCTACAGGGAATTGTTGGGGAAGAACAGGAATTATCGCAGGCTGTGGATGGGCCAGTTGATCAGCGAGCTCGGGACCTGGTTTTCGTTCATAGCGGAGCTCGGGCTGGTGCGCGCCCTTTCAGGCTCCCCGCTCGCGACGACCGCCCTGCTGGTCGCGCGCACGATGCCGTTCTTCCTCGCGGGGCCGCTCGCCGGGGTGATCGTCGATTCGCGGTCGAGGAAGCAGATAATGATAGCCGCGGACCTGCTGCGGGCCGCGGTGGCCATGCTGTACCTGGCCGCCGCCTGGATGGGCTCGGTCTGGGGCGTCGTGGCCTGCAGCGCTATGATGTCGTCTCTGACCATGTTTTTCGAGGCCGCCAAAAACGCGGCCCTGCCCAACATGGTGACGCCGCGCGAGCTGCTTACGGCCAACGTGCTGATGTTCTCGACCCGCTTTTTGCAGTTCACTCTGGGCGCGGCGCTGGGCGGCCTGACCGCCGCGCAGTTCGGCTACAACGTCGCCTTCATAGTGAACTCGCTGTCGTTCGTCGGCTCGGCGGTTTACATCGCCCTGATCCCGTCCGGGGTGATGCAGAGGGCGGAGACGACCCGCCATCAGAAAGTCGGGTCGGAGGCCGGCCTTGAGGCCGGCGCGGGCGAAGCCGCTCAGGGCCGCTTCTTTCAGGACCTCCGCGAGGGCCTCGCCTACATATGGGCCACGCCCTTCGTGCGCGGAGTCATCCTGATCAACATCGGCTGGGCGACCGGCGGGGGGATGGTCAACCTGTTGTTCGACCGCGTCGGCGGGCACATCTTCGCGGGCGAAGGCAGCCGGGGCGACTGGAGCGTCGCGACCCTGTTTACGGCCGGCGGCGCGGGCATCTTCATCGGCATGATGCTCGCGCGGCGCGCGGGCGCGTGGGCGGCCCAGGAGCGGCGCGCGGGCCTCTTCATCGGGTGGTCGCTGATCGCGCACGGGATCTTCCTCGCTATGGGCGGCTTGATGCCGACGCTCGCGCTCATGGCCGTGTGGGTGGCCGCGAGCCGTCTGATCCTCGGGATGGAGTTCGGGGTCCAGGAGACGATGATGATGAGGGTCCTGCCGGACGAGTACCGCGGGCGGGTCTTCACCACCGACCGCGCGCTCGAAATCATGATGATGACGATCTCGACCGCGGTGGGGGGCTGGCTGCTGATATGGCTCGACCCGCGCACCCTGATGATCATGTCGGGGCTGCTCTCGGCGGTCCCCGGAGTCGTGTGGCTCCTCGCCGTCTGCCTCACCAGATTCGAGGTGCCCGCGGGCGCAGTGCGCCAGAGTTATGGCGATTGACGGCGGCGGGTGAGGTAGGCCCGATGCTGGCACGAAGGCCCGACGCCGGCCCCGCGAGGGCGTCGCGGGAAGCGCGCTTTTAAAGGCTTTTTGCGCG
>DASQDI010000095.1:0-30707 GCA_035634255.1 Blastocatellia bacterium | reverse complement strand
AGTACTTACTAGAGCACGCCGCGTGATGGGGCAGAATCTTCACATCAGCGGGATGAAGCTTGGAGCGGGAGGATACTTGATAGTTGCCAGCGCTCGACCTGCTGATGAGGCCATCGCAGAGTATGCGAACAGGTGGGAGATAGAGACGCTGTTCGGGTGTATGAAGACGAGGGGCTTTTGTTTGGAGCAGACTCACGTTACAGACCCGGAGCGGTTGAAGAAGTTGATAGCGCTTATGGCGCTGGCCTTTTGCTGGGCACATATAATTGGCGAATGGCTGAATGAACATAAGCCGTTGAAGATCCAAGCGCATGGGCGAAAGGCAAGAAGCATTTTTCGATATGGTTTTGACCATTTGCGACGCATACTATGCAATCTGACAAGCGCTGCTCAACAGATTGCGTTTCGACAAGTTATTCAACTTTTGTCCTGTACTTAGGTAAGACCAATATTTTAGACAGCGGGCTCCGGGCGGTCCGCCGGGTGCCTTCATCAATCGAAGCCGGCAGGGACGGAGGTGACTATGAATATCGTGGGCGGGCTCAAGACGGCTGCCGCGCGCCACCCGGAGAAGACGGCCGTGATCTGCGGCGACGCTCGCTTCAGTTTCCGGGAGCTTGAGGAGCGGGTGAACCGATTGTCGAATGCTCTTTTGGGCCTCGGCTTGGAGCGGGGGGACAAGGTGGCGGTCCTCGCGCTCAATTGCCACCGCTACCTCGAAATCTATTACGGGGTCCCGCAGTTCGGCGCGACGGTCGTGCCGGTGAATTTCCGCATCCCCCCGCAGGAGATCAGGTACATACTCGATCATTCCGAGTCGCGCGCCGTCATGGTCGATGACGCGCTCGCCCCGGCCTTCGAAGGGCTGCGCCCGCACCTGGGGCGGGTCGAGCACTACATCTCGATAGGCAATCAGCCGCGCGAAGGCTACCTCGATTTCGAGGAGCTGCTCGACCGAGGCGGGCCGGACTTCGACGCCGAGCTTCTCGAAGAGGGGGAGCTGCTCGGCCTGTTTTACACGTCCGGGACCACGGGCGAGCCGAAGGGCGTGATGCTCACGCACCGGAACGTCCAGTCGAACGTCGATCATTCCGACATGGTCTTTCAACACTTCCCCGACGACATCTACCTGCACGCGGCCCCCATGTTCCACCTCGCGGACGGGGCGGCGGTCTTCTCCAACACGGCGCGCGGGGCCACGCAGGCATTCACCCCGCGCTTCGACCCGACGGAAGTGCTTGAGATAATCTCCCGCGAGCGGGTGACTACGACCGTGCTCGTCCCGACGATGATAAACTTCCTGCTACAGCACCCGGACCGCGAGCGCTATGACCTCTCTTCGCTGCGCCAGATCACTTACGGGGCCTCGCCCATAGCGCCGGAGACGCTCAGGCGGTCGATGGAAGTCTTCAGGTGCCGGTTCGCCCAGGGGTACGGCCTCACGGAAGCCGCGCCCCTCCTCACGTTCCTCTCGGCGGAAGATCACGCGGCCACGATGGGGCAGGACATGCGCCTGCTCGCTTCGTGCGGCAAGCCCGTCCCCAACGTCGAGGTGCGCGTCGTGGACCCGGACGACCGCGATGTCCGTCCGGGCGAAGTGGGCGAGATAATCGCGCGCGGGTCGAACATCATGGCCGGGTACTGGAAGCGGCCCGAAGAGACCGAGAACGCGATTCAGGGCGGGTGGCTGCGCACCGGGGACCTCGCGACCGTGGACGCGGAAGGGTACATATACCTGGTCGACCGCAAGAAAGACATGATAGTCACCGGGGGCGAGAACGTCTTTTCAACCGAAGTCGAGGCGGTGCTTTACGGCCACCCGGCCGTCAAAGAGGCCGCCGTCATCGGGGTCCCGGACGAAACCTGGGGCGAGGCCGTCCACGCCTGCGTAACCCTGAAGGATGCTCATCAGGCCTCGGAAGAAGAGCTGATCGATTACTGCCGCGAGTACCTCCCGACCTACAAGCTGCCGCGCTCGGCGGAGATTCTGGAGGGGGAATTGCCGAAGGGCGGCACGGGGAAAATCCTTAAGAAAGAACTGCGCGAGCGCCACTGGAAAGGGCGGGCGCGCAGGATAAGCTGAGGGAATCTGGCCGATGAATCTTACTCTCACGCCGATCAGGTTCAAGGACCGCGCGGAATCTTTATACGGCAATAAGATCGGGGTCGTGGACGGCAACGTGCGGCTCACGTACCGCGAGTTCGGCGAACGCTGCGACCGGTTGTCGAATGCCCTGACGGGCCTCGGGGTGAGGCGCGGGGACCGCGTGGCATGGCTCGGCTACAACAGCCACGAACTTCTCGAAGCGTACTACGGCGTGGTGCAGATGGGCTGCGTGCTGCTGCCCCTGAATATAAGGCTTTTGCCTTCGGAGATCGCCTTCATACTCGATAACTCCGGGGCCGTCGCGCTCTTTTACAACCGGGACTTTAGGCCGATCATCGACGCCCTCGGCGGCGCTGGCGCGGCCGTCAGGCATTGCGTGCCGCTCGAAGAGGGGAGCCGAGAGCTGCATTACGAAGCCCTGATATCGGCCGCGGGAGCCGATTTCACGCCGCCTTCAGACATCGGGGATGACGAGCTGGCAGAGCTGTTCTACACCTCCGGCACGACCGCTAACCCGAAGGGCGTGATGATGACGCACCGCAACCTCTACCTGCATGCGATGCAGGTGATCGCCGGGATGGGCATAAAGGACTCCGACGTTCAACTGCACACGATCCCCCTGTTCCATGTGAACGGGTGGGGCGCTCCTCACTTCATCACCGGCATGGGCGCGCGTCACGTCGTGCTCGATAAGTTCGACGCGACGCGGGCCCTTGAGCTGGTCGAGCGCGAGCGCGTCACCCAATTCTCGATGGTGCCCACGATGGCGACGGCCCTCGTCAATCACCCGAACCTTTGCGATTACGACCTGTCGAGCCTCAACTACGTGGGGATCGGCGGGGCGGCTTCGCCCGTCGGCCTGATCCGCGAGATCGAGCAGAAAATCGGCTGCCGCGCGTACGCCGGGTACGGCCTGACGGAGACGACCCCGCAGATGACCTTCTCCTTCATCAAGGAGCACCTCAAAGGCCTGCCGGACGAAGAGCGGTGGCGCAGGCAGGCCATGACCGGCTACCCCCTCCCCGGCATAGAGATGAGCATAGTGGACCCCGACGACAACCACCTGCCGCACGACGGGGAGACGGTGGGCGAGATCGTCGTCCGCGCCGACAGCGTGATGGCCGGGTACTGGGAGCAGCCCGAAGAGACCGCCCACGTGATGCGCGGGGGCTGGCTTCACACGGGCGACATGGCCGTGGTGGACGAAGAAGGCTATTACCTGATCGTGGACCGGAAGAAAGACATCATCATCTCTGGCGGCGAAAACATCTCTTCCATAGAGGTCGAGAAGGCTATATTCGCGCACCCATCGGTCTTCGAATGCGCGGTCGTGGCCGTGCCCGACGAGCGGTGGGGCGAAGTGCCGAAGGCCCTCGTCGTTTTGAAGCCGGGCGAGTCTTTGTCGGAGGGGGGGCTCGTCGCCCACTGCCGGACGAAACTGCCGGGATTCAAGGTGCCTAAATCGGTCGAGTTTTTAGAATCGCTGCCGAAGGGCGGGACCGGAAAGATACTGAAGAGGGATCTGCGCGAGCGTTACTGGAAGGGCTATGAAAAGCGCGTGCATTGAAGGCCGACCGCGCCTCCGCCTTCGGGGCGCGGTCGGCCTACTCTCACTTTTTCAATTTCTTTCTGAGCCTCCACATCGCGCGCGGCATCGAGATCCACGCGGAGCGGGGCAGGCGCGAGAAAGCGTCGAGCAGCAGTCGCCGCTCAGCTTCTTCCAGCCTGATCGAGCAGGTCCAGTTTTTGAGCCGCTCCGCGACTTCGATTACCTTCGCCTTATCCTCTTCCGAGGGGGCCTCGCCCGCCCCTTTGCCCATGAGGTCGAGCATCCCGCATTCGAGCATCCCTTCCCGCAGGTGATTATTGATATGCTGGGCCAGGTGTTTTTCCGGGGGGAGGCTGCGGCCTCCGAGGGCCTGTTCAAGGTTTTCGACGACCGGGCAGGCCTCTTCGCATGAGGGCTCGCGCGGCCCGTCATGCGCGGGGGCGTCGATGCCATCGAGGGCGAACATCAGCAGGGTGAGTTCCTGATGGGAAAATTCCGTGAGCGCCAATCTTTCACCTCCGGGCAGGTCTGTCATCGCTCGTTGAACTCCGTTCCGGTCATGCCGACGAGCTCGCGCACGCGGAAGTCCGCGCCCGCCTCTTCCGCGATCCTGCGGCATGCCTCTATGTCCAGATTCGGGAGCCTGACGACGGACATCGTAACCCGTATCCCGCTCGCGGCGGCCGAGCGCGCGAACTCGATGGCGGCGTCGAAGGCGAGGTCGGGCCAGTCGGAGCGCACGATCTTTTCGTACTGCTCGCGGGTCGGCGCGTTCAGGCTCATCGAAATCTCGTCGATCAGTCCCGCCAGCTCCGGCGCGATGTCGCGGCCGTGAATGAGGCTCCCATGGCCGATTGTGTCGAGCCGGGTGCGCCCGCCGCGCGCCTTGACATGGCGCGCGACTTCCTTCAGCTCGTCGAGCCTGATGGTGGGCTCCCCGTAGCCGCAGAAGACGACTTCGCGGAAGCTCGCGGGCTCGCCGATGCCTGAGATCACTTCGGCGGCCGACGGCTCCTCTTCGCGCGAGAGGCCCAGGTAGTAGCCGGAGGCGACGGGGTCGTCGACGCGCGAGCAGAAGGCGCAAAGGCTGGTGCACCGGTTTGTCAGGTTGACGTATAGCGAGTCGCGGATCCGGTAGACGATGTTGCGCCGCCTCTGCCGCTCCGGCGCGGCCCACTCGCCGAGCTTGAAGAGCCGCTTGAAGTTGACGCTCGTGATGCGACCGATGTCTTCCGGCGCGAGGTTGCGCAGCCCCGCGATGGCGCGCGCGGTCTCCACGACGTAAGCGGGCTCGTTGCGCCGCCCGCGAAAGGGTATGGGCGCGAGGAACGGGCTGTCCGTTTCGATGAGCAGCTTTTCGATGGGGAGGTGCTTCGCGGTGTCGCGGAGGTCTTCGGCTTTTTTGAAAGTGACCACGCCGGAAAAAGAGATGTAGAAGCCGAGCCTGATGGCCTCTTCGGCGAAGGCTCGGGTGCCGGTGAAGCAGTGGACGACGCCGGGCAGGTTCGACCCCTTCCACTCCTCGCTGAGAATTTCGAGGGTGTCGGCCTCGGCTTCGCGCGTGTGAATCACGGCGGGCAGGCCGCGCTCGCGGGCGAGGCGCAACTGCCGGCGGAAGGCTTCGCGCTGCGCGTCGCGCGGCGAGTTGTCGTAGTGGTAGTCGAGGCCGATCTCGCCCCACGCGATCACCTTCGGGTGACCAACCAGGTCCTTCAGGCGCGCGTAAAGCTCATCATCCAGGAGGCGGGCCTCGTGCGGGTGGACCCCGACGGTCGTGTAGATGAAAGGGTGCGCCTCGGCCAGGCGGAAGGCCGCCGCGTGCGAATCGGCGGAAACGTCCCCGTTCCCGACATCGACTATGACCTCCACTCCCGCGTCCAGCGCGCGGCGGATGACCTCGTCGCGGTCCGCGTCGAAGTCATCCATCTCGATGTGCGCGTGCGAATCTATGTACATTCTTAATCCGATCCGAAGCTGAAGCTGCCGCCCCCGCCGCTCGACTGCGACGGGAAGAACGGCTTGAGCAGCCCGGCGAATGCCGCGAGGTTGCGGGTCTGGATGAGAATCTCGCCCGGCCCCGAAAACTCCGCCACGATCCCTTCGCCGCTCAGCATGCTGCGGAAGAAGCCCGCCGCCGCCTTGCGCAGGGTGTACTGGGTGGTCCCTTCCCAGGCCACAAGGTGGCCCGTGTCTACGACGTACCTCTCGCCTGGCCCGAGCCGCTTGCGGTGGATCGCCCCGAACGACGAGAGCAGCAGCAGGCCCGTGCCGTGCACCTGCATGACGAAGAGCCCTTCGCCCCCGAAGAAAGACTTCGCGCCGCCCCACTTCGTGTCGACCGTCAGAGAGGCGTCGCCCGCGAGGTACGAGCTGGACTGGACGAAGAACACCTGATTGCTCATCTCTATCGCGGCGATGTCGCCGGGAGCGCCCGGCGCGAAAGTGACTTCGCCCGGCCCCCCGCGCGCGGTGAACGTGGAGACGAAGGCCGACTCCCCTCCGACCGCGCGCTTGAGCGCGCCCATGAGCCCGCCCTTCATTTGCGATATCAATTCGACGTTGGCGGACATCGAGACCATCGCGCCCGCTTCGGCCATGATCGACTGCTCCGCCTGAAGCTGCACGACGGCGAGGGAGAAGGAAGGCTGGTGGAGAACTTCGTAGCTGTAGCCTCGGCCGGAGCCGCGCGAGTCGCTGTCGATGTGTATCCCGCCCGCCTGATGGCCGCTCGTCTGGTAGCCGGACGGCGCGCCCTGCGGCATGGGCGAGCCGCACTTGTCACAGAATTTCGAGCCCGCAGCCACCGCCGCGCCACATCTGGGGCAATTCATAACAGCACTCCTTTCAAGATTCCGGTATCGATATCAGTAATCCGGTAGCGGTACAAATCCTTAAACCCTGCTGTCCGGTTGCTACCGTACTTTAACGCTTTCCCGCGCGTTCGCTCAATGCCCGGCCGCCCGGCGATTCAACCTTTTGCCCAAAATAATGGAGAAATTTGCTATGTCCCGCCCGTGATATGAATTATAATGTCCTGCCCGGTACTTAAGCGATTCTTCACTACGTCGAAATAACAGGCCACGAAAAATATCTCATGCATTCAGGGTTTATTAGTAGGCGATACTTACGATGGGCGGGAAAGACTCACCGGAATTAGGCGCGGACTATATTCTGCTGGAGGAGGACCTGGAATATCTCAGGGAGAGGTACCCGGAGACCCTCAAGTGGCTCACTCAGGTCAAGTGTGCATGGTGCGGGGCGATGATAGGGTTCAAGGCCGTCCCCCCTCAGGAGTCGGAAGGAGTCTCTCACGGGATATGTCCGGATTGTTATTTAAAGCAGATAGATGATCTGAAACAGGACTGATCTCGCCCTCGGGAAATACGCGCCACCTGTGGCATTCCTCCCCGGCCCGCAAGCCCCTCTCTCGCCCCTTCCTGTACTCCATTCGATCTTCTTCAACGATTTGACGAGCGGAAAATAGAGGGCGCTTCTGGTACACCCTTTGCACTAAAGCCCAGAGTCTAACAGCGTTAGCAAGGCCGGGACTCATGGAAATTCGGGCATTTATTCCCGCCGCTGGTCGGGGTCGGTCCGACCCTGATAAAGCTCTGCCCCTGAGAATATAGACCTTTCAACCGTACCTACGAGGCAAATAAAAGAGGCCCAGGTGCTCCAACACCTGAACCTCTTCGCCCTTCCCGTAACAGAAAGGACATTGCGCAATGGCAATATACGCTCGCTTTCAACGCGGGGTCAAGCTCGCCTGTCTGGCCCCTGTTCTTTGCATGACTCTGTCCGCGCCGTCGCTCGGGCAGGCGACACCACCGCTCCTCGGGGCTTCGGACATGTCGGCTCAGGCCGTGCGAACTCCCGTGGGCTTCACGCTCCACGCGCGCGGCTTCATCGAGCGGGACAACCCGAAGCGCGCCCGGAAGACGATAGGTTTTCTGAGCAAACAGGGGGCGCCGCATCTGGTGCCGTCCTTCGTCGATTACGCGGAGTCGGTCTCTGATTACTGGTTTCTGCTCGAACAGACCGACGAGGTGTGGCGTGCGACGCGCGACCGGTGGGTCGCCTGCGGAGGGCGCTACGAACAGGTGGCAAAATCCATGAGCCCGAGAAGGATCACCATCTACATCGAGGACCGACCCTTCACGCACCCGGCGCATCCGGGGTTGAAGCTGAACGGGCTGACCGACGGGCGGATGATCAGGGCCGTGATCCTGTCGACCAACGGGATGAAGACCGACCCGCGGAACGCATGGCTGGTGACTTACCGGCAGGTGCTCGAATGGGAGATGGGGAATCTGCTCGGGGCGGCGATGGGCGTGCCATTCACGGGCGTGGGTAATGAGATCGGCAGCAACTCGCCCTGCAATTAGCCTCGGCCCCGCGTCCGGGAGGGGCAGCGGGGTCGGTCGGCTTGCCTTGAATAAGAAGATTCGTGAGGAATTATGGCTAACAGGGACATCTCCATTCTGGTCGTCGATGACGAGGAACCCATACGCAAGCTGCTGGCTGCGTACCTCTCCCCCACCTACTCCTGCGTTACGGCGACCAACGCGGACGAGGCCACGACTCTGCTGGCGACCTCCTCGTTCAACCTGGTCCTGACCGACATAAGGATGCCGGGCGCCTCGGGGCTTGAGCTCTGCCAGCTGGTCCACCAGATGTGCCCGGAGACGGTGGTGCTCATGGTCTCGGGCCAGACCGAGATCACCTACGCCATCGCCGCCATGCAACAGGGCGCTTTCGACTACATCACGAAGCCGTTCGACCTCTCGATCCTGCTGCTGGCCGTGGAGCGCGCCCTGCGCTACCAGGCTCTCGCGCAGGCGAAGCGCCACTACGAGCAGTCGCTCGAAGAGATCGTGCGCGCGCGGACCAACGAGCTGCGCTCGCTCAACGACAACCTCAACTACACCCTGGAGGCGCTGTACAGCAACTACCGGGCGACCCTGCGCGCGCTGGCCGGCGCTCTGGAGGCGAGGGACGTGGAGACGGCGGGCCACTCCGGGCGGGTCGTCGCCTACTCCTTAAGGCTCGGCAAAGAGATCGGCCTTTCTCAGCGGGACCTAATCGCGGTCGAACAGGGCGCGCTCCTTCACGACATCGGAAAGATCGGGGTGCCCGACGCGATACTGCTCAAGCGGGGGCCGCTCTCGGACGATGAGTGGGCGCAGATGCGCGGCCACGTCGACCACGGCCTTCGGATCATAGACAATATAGACTTCCTGTCGGGCGCCCGCCCGATAGTCGGCCAGCACCACGAGAAGTTTGAAGGCAGCGGCTACCCGAACGGTCTGAAGGGCGACGACACCCACATCTACGCGCGGGTCTTCGCGGTCGCGGACGCCTTCGATGCCATAACGAGCGACCGGCCCTACCGCGCGGCCCAGCCCTACCCGCAGGCGTGCTCCGAGATCATAAGGCACACGAAGCGCCATTTCGACCCGATGGTGGTCGACGCCTTCCTGGGCATCTCAAGGCAGGAGTGGTCCGAGATCCGCGTTCTGGCCGAGACGAACGGTTACCTTGAACATTTCATTGACAAACAGGAGATACGTTCGTTTATTATCTCGTTGAAACAGACAGGCACGACCGGGTCTCTTCGCTTACCGGGGACCAAAAGTGTCCTGAACACGCAGAGTCTTCCCGCCCCCCCGGATGACCGAAAGTTAATGGTGGCCGACGCCGGATTGAATTTAAAGAAGGGGCTTAATGAAACTCTTAATAATCGATGATGAAGAGTCCGTCCGCAACCTGATCAGACAGGCGCTGCTCGATCATGGCTACGAGATTTATACGGCCGCCAACGGCAAAGAGGCTCTGGCCCTCACCTCACAGTATCAGTTCGACCTGATCTTCTGCGACGTGGTGATGGAGGGGATGAACGGGTTCGAAGTGCTGACCGCCCTGCGCGGCCGCCTGAACTCCGAGGCCGAGGTGATCCTGATGACCGGCCAGGCTTCGATTGAGGCCGCGATCAACGCCATTCAGAATGGCGCGAACGATTACATATGCAAGCCGTTTTCGATAGGGGTGCTTCAGGGGATAGCCTCCGCCGTCAGAGAGCGGCGCTCGCCGAGCAACCTCGTTAAAGTCAAAGCTCAGGCTTCGCAGAATGGGTTGATCGGCAGCAGCCCCATCATGATTCAGGTCGTCAAGGAGGCGACCCGCGTCGCCTCCACAGACCTGCCCGTGATGATCTGCGGCGAATCCGGGACCGGAAAAGAGCTGATCGCGAAGCTCATCCATCAAAAGAGCCCGCGCGCCCACATGCCTTTCGTCACGCTCAACTGCGGGGCCCTGCCCGACACCCTGCTTGAGTCCGAGCTGTTCGGCTACACGCGCGGCGCCTTCACGGGGGCCGATAACACCCGGCGCGGCCTGTTCGAAGAGGCCCACGGAGGCACCCTCCTGCTGGACGAGATCACGGAGACCAGCCCGGCTTTTCAGGTCAAGCTGCTGCGCACCCTTCAGGAGGGAGAGATACGACAGCTCGGCTCCAACGTGAAGAAGAAGGTCGACGTGCGGATAATCTCCGCGACCAATCGCGACCCCAAGGCCCTCAGCGAGTCGGGCTCGTTCCGGCAGGACCTCCTCTACAGGCTCCAGGGCATCGCCATCAACCTCCCGCCTCTGCGGGAGAGAAAAGGCGACATCCGCGGGATGGCCCTGGCCTTTCTCTCGCACCACAGCCCGGCGGGCCGGGAGGTGTCGATCTCAAACGACGCGCTGCTCGCCCTCGACAGGTACGACTGGCCCGGCAACGTGCGGGAACTGCGGCACCTCATGCAGAGGCTCGCGGCCATGAACACGGGCCTGATCCAGCTGGAAGACCTCCCTTCAGAGATTTTCTCCGCCTCGTCGGCCGAGGCCGTGCTGGATGAGATAGTCCGGGAAGGCGAACTGCCCACGCTCGGCGAGCTCGAATCCAGATACCTGCTGCAAGTGCTCAGAGCGGTCAACGGCAATAAGTCCAAGGCCGCCCAGGTCCTCGGAGTAGACCGCAAGACGCTCTATCGCATGATCGAGCGCAGGCAGTAAAGACCTCTCTCTGTTCAAAGAGCGCGGCCAGATAGATTCGCATCTATCGAGGCCGCGCTCTTTCGCGGTCAAACAATCTCGCTCGGATGGGGCGAAAGCCGGCTTCCGTCTCCCATCCGCATCCCCTGCCTTGAGATTGCCCGCTGCGAAACTTCAGGACCACAATCAACCCGGTTGCGCGGAGCCGAACCTGAAAACTTATGACCTCGCAACTGCCCGGCCCGGAAGGAGACCTCTGCCCCGCCGGGCGGGATATGCGGGCGGAACAGCGCACCCTTCCTCCGGAGCCGGGCACTCGGGAACGGAAATAGGCTCGATCAGCCCCGTTATAAAAATTAATTGGAAGGCAAGGCATGTACCAGCGATGGCCAAGACTCTGCCGGGTAAAAAACCTTATAAAATGGCCGTAATTCGCGGTGCGCCGAGGCCGCGGGCTCGGGCGGCACGGGGGAGTGGGGAGCTTTTACCCGGCCCGATGCGGGGAGATAAAGAACAAGACGTAGAGAGCGAGCGACGCGCGGCGGCGCATGATTTCAGACTCTCTCCACAGAATCCTTGCCGCTCCTCGCCAGATGGTCGAGGGCCGCTTTGAGCCAGTAGGTGAAGCTGCCGGGCCGCCTCTCCACTTCGGCCCTCAGCTCATGCATATCGATCCACTGCCAGTCGTCGGCCTCAAGTTCGTCGGGGGCCGGGTCGCCGTCATACGCCCCGAAGAGGATGTGATCGTACTCCCATTCGACGAGGTCGTTATCAAGCTCGGCCCTGTAGATGAAGCTCGAATGGAGCCGCAATTCGCAGTCGAAGTTCATCTCCTCTCTCAGCCTCCTGCGGGCCGCGGCCTCGACGGCCTCGCCTGGCCGTGGGTGCCCGCAGCAGGTGTTCGACCACAGCCCGCCCGAGTGGTACTTCGACTCGGCCCTCTTCTGAAGCAGGAGCCGCCCCAGGGAGTCGAAGACGAAGATCGAAAAGGCCCTGTGCAGCCTGCCCTCGCGATGGACCTGTAGCTTCTCCCCGGTCCCTACCTGCTCGTCATTCTCGTTTACCAATATCAACTCTTCCATACCGAATGCCTCTGCCCATTGTAGCCATTATCCAGCCCCCGCGAAACGCCGCTTTCTCCGGCGGGAGTTCATGCGTAGCTAGTATTACATATTTACTTGACAAATGAGGAGTCTGGCTTATAATGGGCCGCGTTGGAATTCCCGCGGATTGAGCGTTCGGATCGCGAAAGACGATAATTGAGGACAGTCAAAGCAACTGTGTCACGACGTCGATTCTGATGTTGCCGGAAGCCGAGTAAGTTTATTCTCAGATCTTTCGAATATCACTGCTACCTCACTCATTGCCTATTCTTCTGGAATTAGACTTGATCGCTATTCGTGTCTCCCGCGAATTCTGCGCCGCGGGGCTCGCGATTTAACAGATGCAGTTCAAAATTATGGGCAAGGCCGTTTCGTGCTTGGCCGGCTAAAACCGCCTTGCCCTGTGCACAATCCTTGTGACAGGAGTGTGATTCGGCAAGCCTACACCACTTGAAGGCAACAAACAATCACTCCTGCGCGCGCGGCGATAACCAGTCTCTCGGCCGGGATCTTGGCGCATAAGATCTCTCAGCTATTTCTCTGTCTGCCCGATCAACATATCTAACTGACACTGCGTGAAAGGAGTCTGAGATGAGCCACACGAAATCGAGCGTAATAAAATCTCTCGTGGTTATTGTAGCGGTCGCCCTGATCGCTACGAGCATGATAAGCGGAGGGGCGACGGCGAGTGAAGCCTTCAAGCCTGCGGCGGTCGCCCCCGCCCCCGCACCCCCCCCGGTCCAGTTTTCCGATTCCCAGCCTAACCACACCGTCTCCGTTAAGCGCCTGAAGGAGAGCACGCCGGAGGGCAACGCCCTGCTGATCCTTAGCTTCAACGACGAGGATAAGCTCGGAAAGCTGTTAAGGATCAACCTTGATAACCGCACCGTGGTCTTCCGCGACGACGGCACCGGCGGGGACGAAGTGGCCGGCGACCGCAGGATGTCGGCAAGGGTGAATCTCGATTTCGCCGCCCTCACGGCGAACCAGAACCGCATCAGGACGCTCAGCAGCCGGTCGAACGCGGGGCTGACCGTCCCCGTGTTCGACGGCCGCGTGATAGTCGGCGAGCGGCAGATGTCCCTGCCTCTGAGCGAGTCGGAGCTTCAGCCGGACCAGGAAGTGATCCTCGAACCGAACGCCAGCTCCGCCGCGATAGACCCCGAGAGGTCTCTGATAATTCGCGACCCGAGGGTGGTCGAAGACCCGAGGCGCACCTACAACCCTTGCACGGGCGTCGGGACTCCCATGGGCAAGTGGACGTTCGGCTACCTCATGCAGGAGATGGCGAACCAGCCGATGACCGGGATCAACCCGTCCACCTTCGCCCGGCTCTGGCTGAAGCACTGGGAGAACAACCTGGTGATTAACGGGTGGGGCATCGCGGCCCGGCAGGCGGTCAAGGACGCCGTGATCACCCCCTGGGAGCAGGCCAGCGGAGGGCCGGGCTTCCCGCTCGACCTGTCGAAGGCCCCTTTCAAGCTGATCGCGATTGTCAATCGCATAGACCTCAGAGGCAACAGCGGGTACACGACGAATAACGCCGGCGAGGCGCGCTTCGTGTTCGGCGTGATAGACCGGAGGCTGAACCGTGACGGCTGCTGCACCGTGAATGAGATGAGCGTGATCCTGGAGTACGGGATCGACGTGCGTGATTGCAACGGCTTGAAGAGCTGGGCGAACCAGTGGGTCAACCTCTCGACCCTCGTTCTGGGTTCCGCCACGTACAACGCCGCGCTCGAAGCGATCACGGAGCAGTTCGCTAAAGCTGGCGTCGCGCCTCATAAGGTGAATGGCAGCGCGCTCAACCAGCTTCGGACCAACGAGTTCCTGCCGCCCATCACGGCCCCGTGGGAGATGCGCGAGTTCAGGCTCACCATGACGCGCGAAGACCCGTTCCCGCCGACCGGACAACTGATCCAGACTACGGTCAAGCAGACGCCGGACGAGTCTCTGAACAACACGGGCGTCCTGGCGAACTTCATAAACGCCAATTGCGCGCCGATCCAGACGGGCACTCACATCGTGCCGCTCGACTTCCCCGGCCCAGGTAATAGTTTCCTCGGGGGCAATTCGTTCGTGCCGCCGTTCTTCTGGAACGCCCCGGGGCTGGTGTGCGACCCGCCCGGCCCTCCGGGGAATACGCGGTTCCAGTTCTCGTTCAACACCTGTAGCGGCTGCCACGGGGCGGAGACCGCGACCGCGTTCTACCACATAAGGCCGACGCCTTTCGGGACGCCCGCGACCCTGTCGCTCTTCCTGTCGGGGCCGCTCACCGTCAACGATCCGACCAACGGCTTCTCGCGAACTTTCAACGAGATACAGCAGAGGGCGTTGAACCTCGATATGCTGGCGAACATCGACTGCAACGTCTTCACGATGGACCTTAACAACAAGATAATAATTTCTGGCGAGGAAGGACAACTCACCACAGGCCGGTCGAGCTTCGTGCATTGAGAGACTAATCTTCAGGTAAGAGGTCACCTGAAACTGAGGGGCCCTGTCAAACGACGGGGCCCCATTTTTCCGGGAGGCTCTTCAAGAGCATTCGATCAATTTAAGGGATTAATTTAAGAGTCTCCGTTCAGCCTCCCATCTGAATCGGAATCGATACCTAGGCGAAGGCCGCTCCCGGCCGGCACGCCCGTGAAGGTCAACTCCGCGCCCGCGCCCGCTGCCTGAACAAGCTCCTGCCAGGAGACCGCCGCCTCTCCGCCCCTGTCGGTTTGAAACCTACCGCCGCCGGCGTATCTGAACCCGCGCCGCTCGCCCCGGTATAAGCCCTTGGCGATGAGGTCGCAGTTGCCCGCGTCCGCCTGCCGCATCAACAGCTCGATCCGCTCGCCCGTGACGGAAGACGCTTTGTTATCTCCCCTCACCGTCACCTGCAATCCGACGGCGGGCGCGACGCCGCTGTCGAAGGCCAGCAGGAATGCCTCGACATCCCGGCGGTCATCGTCATTCCTGAACGTGAAGATCGGCAGGCGCAGAAAGCTCAACAGGGTGTCTACCGAGCCATCGTGAAGGAACCCGAACCCCGAGAGCTGCTCGCCTGAAGCGTCGCGCATGCCTGTCTTCTGGTACATGCCCCGGAGCTGCGGGACTTTAAAATCCTGTGACTCTCCCAGCAGAAGGCCGGGGATGATGAGCTTATTGGTGCCGGACATAAATCCGGGCACCGCCGTGTGGCACTGGTTGCAGGTAAGCACGGCGGCGTCGAGCCGGCTGTTGGCGAAAAGCTCCTCGCCGCGCGCGGCGCTCGGGCCGGCAGGCGGGTCCGGGTAGGTGCGGTCGAGATTCTGTAGAGGGTTCGGGGGGTAGGTGAGCGTCCGCACGAAAGTCTCGAAGCTCTCCATCTCCCCATCGGTAAGCTGGCGCGGGCCCCCGAGCAGGGAGACGAATGCCGGGTTGAAGTCAGAGAGCTTGCCCCTGTCTCCGCGCCAGTGCATCGGCCCGTTGTCTATTATGCCGCGCAACGATTGGGTGGTCATCGGCCCCTTCATGGGGTGGAATACGGACGGGTTGATCACGCCCCCCGTCTCCATCCTGCCTTTGGGATCGCCCAGGTCCCACGCGAGCCCGTCCTTGTGGCCGTTGAGGTGACAGCTCGCGCAGGCCACGTCCCCGTGGGCGGAGAGCCCCGCGTCGTAAAGGAACAGGCGGCCCTGTTGTACCTCGCGGGGCTCGGGATTAAAGCCGATGGGCATCTGGGCGACCTGGCTCCCGGCCTCCGTGTTCACCACGCTCAGAGTTTGATCGAAGCGATTGAGGACATAGAGCCGCCGCCTGCCCCCGTCAAGCGCCAGCCCCGTCGGCCCCGCGCCCACTCTGATGCGGTCCTGAACTACCCCTCTGGAATCCAACACCCCGACTCTTGCCGAGCCCATGGCCGCAACGTAGAGCGTCCCGTCCTCGGCGCGCGCGATGTCGGATGGCAGGGCGAGGCTGAGCCGCCGCTCCTGCTCCGAGCCTTTGGGCACCGCATGGTTTATGTGGGAGTTAAGATCGACCGCGGTCACGCCGCCCGGCCTGAGATCGACGACGGAGACGCGGCTGCTTTGAAACCTTCCCTTCAGCTTCGGCTCGAAGCGTATCTGGTTATGCGATTCGGTGTTGGCGACGAAAAGCCTGTCCGCCGCGGGGTCGAAGACGGAGTTCCCGACGTGGGTGCCGATGCCCCTGTGCTCGCTCGCGACAAGAGGGGTCGCGCCGCGCGCGTCGATGACCGCGAGGTCCACGTCCGCGAGCGTGTACGGGATGAACTGGCTCCACTTCGTATTGCCATTTTCATCGGCCCAGCGAGACCCATCCCACTTGACTATGAGGCCCACTTCCGGGGCCCCTGGCAATTTCTTGGCCTTCTTGGGTGAAGGCTTCGGCAGCCCGCCGCCGCGCGTGACTTCGTCCGTGGGAATCACGGTGGTTTGATTACCCGACTCGAAGACCGTCACGAACACACGCTCGCCCGACAGGTCTCGCGCAAGCGCGCGGGGCTGCTTGCCTCTTATGTCGAGCACGTGCGGGCGCTCGGCGGGGGCATCAGGGTCGTAAACTTTAACCTGCGCCTGCCCCGACACGCAGACAAAGGCCGCCTCACGGTCCCTCCCCGCGAAGATCACATCGGTGGGCTCGTCACCCACGTCTATGCTGCGCACAACGTTGCCCGACGAGAGGTCGACTACGCTCACGGAATCGGAGAGCCAGTTAGTCACCCACGCCTCGCGGTCGTTGCGCGCGGCAACGCTGACGGGCTCCAGGCCGACGGGGATTTCATCTATGACGCGCGGCAGGTCGCCCGACAGGTCAAAGACGACCAGAGTATTGCCGGGGGTATTGACCGCGAGCAGGCGCGTGCGGTCGGGCGTCAGGGCCAGAGGGTGAACCTGAGGGCCTTCAAAGTTCATGTAACTTGACAGCTGGCTCTGTGCCGCGACGGGCGGCGCGGTCGGGCTGGTGATGGCCCAGATTGCGATGCCGAGCCCGATTGCAGTCACTATTCGCTTAATATAATTGGAAGAATTCTTTGACATGATCCTGATACCTCTAATTTGGCCCGGCGCACAAAAGCGGGTAAACCCAAACCGGATCAATAAGTATATTGGTTCGTGAGGGGAGCAATTATAACACTTGAGAATTATGTGTCCACACAGAAAGCCGCCGCGGCTACACACACGCACCCGGCTGAATGCCGCTACAAGGTACGAACCGCGCCCCTATTGTCCCCGCAATTGCTTTAAAACTCTAAGGGAGAGTGTACACCCCTCCCCCTTTATTCAGCACATGCGTGTAGATCATCGCCGTGCTCACGTCCTCGTGCCCGAGTAACTCCTCCACCGTGCGGATGTCGTACCCCGCTTCGAGCAGGTGAGTGGCAAAGCTGTGTCGCAATGTGTGACAGCTTGCGGGCTTGGCTATCCCCGCCGCGCGTATGGCCGCCTTCACCGCTTCCTGAAGCACGGTGGGCCCAATGTGGTGGCGCTGCGTTTTGCCCGTCCGTGGGTCGAGGTTGCGTCTGTCAGCCGGGAAGACATACTGCCGCCCCCACTCGCTATCGGCTGCCGGGTACTTCCTGGACAGGGCGTGGGGCAGGTAGACATGACCGTAACCTTCCCGCAGATCCTTCTCGTGCAGCGCCTTCACCCGCTTGAGGCGTAGCCTCAGAGGCTCCATTAGAGGCCGTGGCAGCATACTCACGCGGTCCTTGCCGCCCTTCCTATCTCGGAGACGATCCGCCTATAGCCGAAGTCCAAGTCTTTGACCCTTGGCCTAAGGCACTCCATCAGTCGCAGCCCCGCCCCATAGTGCAGGCTTGCCATTAACCACTTATCAGCTTTCAAGTGCAGGAGCACGGCCTGCGCCTCGGCCCGTGTAAAAACCTGAGGCAGGCGCTTGGGCTTTTAGCGCGGTCTATGCGGCCGATCCAATCAAGCGTGAGGTCCAGCACACCACGGTAAAGGGACAACAATGCGCTGATAGCCTGCTGCTGGGTGGCAGGCGCGCAGTTGCGATCTACGGCTGAGTGGGAGAGGAAGGCTCTAACCTCGGGAGCGCCCATGGAGACAGGATGGCGTTTATTATGAAAAAGGATAAAGGATTTGATCCAGTAGAGGTAAGCTTCTTCAGTACGCAGGCTGTAGTTACGTGTGCGCAGAAGAGAGCGGGCCTGATCGAGGAGCTTAGGCATGAGGGAAACTCTAGGAGGGTCAGGATGTCCCTGGGGCGTATAATCTAGCGCCGATAGATCAGTCTAAGCAAGAGCAAATATGGTAGGATGCTGAAACAGAAAGATAAAGACAAAAGTCGGGCGGCTTATACGTCCAAAAGTCTATAATCAGAGGCGGCGATTAGTACGCCTACTTTAAAGTTAGATGGCTGAGCATCGTAATGAACTGAGCAGAATTTAGAGTGAAAGGAACGTTTGAATGAACATTAAACTAAGGGCCGGTAAGCCCGACGATGCCGGAACCTGTGGCTCCATCTGCTACGAGGCATTTAGGGCAATTGCCGAACAGCACAATTTCCCGCCTGATTTCCCCGATCCGAGCGCGGCAATTGGATTACTGTCTGAATTGCTCTCTCGCGGCGATATCTACTCGGTGGTTGCTGAAGTCGACGGCCGAGTAGCCGGGAGTAACTTTCTTTGGGAGAATGCCATTATTTCCGGCGTCGGCCCGATCACTATCGATCCGGGCGTGCAGAATGTCGCTCTGGGTAGAAGGCTGATGGAGGACATCTTACACAGGGCACGGGAGCGCCGCTTTGCAGGTGTAAGGTTAGTACAGGCCGCTTACCATTCTCGCTCGCTATCTCTTTACACCAAGCTCGGATTCGATACGCGTGAGCCTCTTTCGGTCCTTCAAGGTCCAGCTATCGGGCTGAAGCCCCTGGGCTGTGCAGTCCGTCCCGTGAACGAAGGTGATCTCGAAGGCTGTAACAGATTGTGCCTTAAGGTTCATGGACACGACCGAGGGGCAGAACTCTTACAAGCAGTTAAGGAAGGAACCGCGACAGTAGCCGAGCGCGGAGGTCACATCACAGGGTATGCGACGATGGTTGGCTTCTTCGGGCATGCTGTGGGCGAGAGCAACGAAGACCTGAAGGCGCTTATCGGCGCGGCCACAACCTTCGCCGGCCCGGGATTCCTACTGCCGACGAGGAACAGTGAGGTTCTGCGCTGGTGTTTAGGAAATGGGCTGCGGGTGGTTCAACCCATGACGTTAATGAGTATAGGTTTGTACAATGAGCCCGCCGGTGCGTTTCTACCTTCGATCATTTATTAAGTGTTATCATAGCCGAGGCTCTATTATTTTTCTCAAGCGCCACCTAACAAGCGCATGCAGCGGAGGCCGCGAAGCGAATCTCTTATGGTTCCTATGAGTGTTCGGCGCGGGCCGGGTGATGCGAGACGTTCAGCGGCTGCCGCCAGTGAGCTTATGCCGTACGTTCGACAGTTAATGACTATTCAACTTCTCCGACAACTCTGGGAGGGTAACGTGAGAGATGATCAAAACAAGTCTAATAAAAGCACGTTTGCTATCATCGGCTTCGTGCTGGGTGTGCTGACTGTCATAGTTATCGTAGCCATACTAAACAAGTGTTGAGCTTGCGCGCCGAACCGTGTCAGGATTCGGGTGAGTTCACGCAGATCATAATGGACTTATGCAGTGTGACATCCCGCAGGGTCCGGCAGTTTCTTTTAAGGTTTGTAGCTTGAAATGAGTTTATCCGGGTTAATAGTTGGGTGAAGCAGCCTCAGACTCCGGGCTCAGACATAAAGAGAAGAAAGGCTAAGGCAGCAAGCTAGTCCTGCCGAGCGCCGCCGAACAAGTCGTTGGACCGGAGGCGCCGAAACGAGTTCCTTATGGCCCCTTTGAGTGCTACGCGCGGCCCCGCTGATGCGGAGCGTTAGGCTGACGGGAGGGCGCATTTGTGTATGTGAAGCTTATCCTGAGGAGGGTAAATATGTTGAGATTCGTCTCCGAGCGAGTGGAGAGAGAATGGAATAATCAGAGACTGTCTAGTAAAGTGAAGGAAATCATTACCGAGGCTTCCAATTATGCTGAGCAGCAATGGGGGTGGAACTTTACTATTACATCCATCTACCGAACTCCCGCAGAGGATGCAGCTTTGCAAGCGAGCGGTATTCACGTTGATTGGCGCGCTGTCGACGTCCGCACTCGAGGGCAGAGGCGAGAGGTTGTTGATGATGTCACTAAGCACATCAACAGGAGATGGGTATATGACCCCACAAGGCCACACCTTAAAGTCTGTTTTGCAGAGCCGCATGGGACAGGGCCACACAGCCATTATCAAGTACACCCACGGACTCGCCGCAGATAAGTATCACAGCATCTAGGAGTCGGCCTAACGACCGCATGTACCCGAGCCCGCAAACTGAGCTTGATTGATCCACCCACCGCCACGTAAGGTCCGGGTGATGCGGGGCGTCAGGCCGCAACCGACAGGCGAGCGGTCAGTGAAAACATATTCCGAGGACTACCTTAATGAAATCATTCATGGTCGAGAAGAGCATTGCAACGCGCGCAGGGATTAATAATAAGCGGCGGGAGCGTCTGTTCTACACCGGCATGGCCGCTGCGTTCGTGATTACCGTCTTCGCCGGCTTCGCTCGGACTTATTACCTCAGACCCTATTTCGGCACGCCACCCCTCACGCCTCTGCTCCATCTGCATGGGGTCGTCTTCACGTCATGGCTCGTCCTTTTACTCACACAGACCGCCCTCGTCGCGGCAAACCGAATAGGCATTCATCGCCGCTTAGGGATTGCCGGCGCAGTGCTCGCAGTGCTCATGGTATTGATCGGCACCGCGACGGCCATCATCAGGGCGAAGATAGTGGAGGTCCCACCGGGCGCGCCTTCTCCGCTCGTCTTTCTGACAGTCCCGCTCGGTGACATGCTGGTGTTTGCCAGCTTGGTTGGGGCGGGCTTCTATTTCCGCCGTCGGGGGGACGTGCACAAAAGGTTGATGCTGCTGGCGACGATCTCGATCCTGCCTGCGGCCACCGCCCGGCTACCCTTCGCTTTCATCCAGCAGGTGGGCCCGCTGGCTTTCTTCGGCCTGGCCGACCTCTTTATTGTGGCTTGCCTTCTCTACGACCTCATCGCGCACGGGCGCTTCCACCGCGCCACCGTGTGGGGCGGCTTGATGATTGTCGTATCGCACCCACTACGGTTGTTGATCGGGAATACGCAAGCTTGGCTCTCGTTCGCCACTTGGCTGACTCAGTGGGTTGATTAAGTCTGAATCAGCGGCGGCCTAACAATCGCGTCAACCGGAGCGCGCGGAGCGGGTTTCATAAGGTTACTCGGAGTATTCGGCGCGCACGGCTACGCGAGGCGTTGGGCGGCTGGCCTTATAGTTCCAGCGGAGCAGTAATAGAAGGAGGAAGAATTATGAAGCTGGTCTTTGTCGCTCTCACATCTTGCCTGATCGGGACAGGCGTAGGCATTGGTGCGCTCTTCCTCACCGAGAACGTCAGTCGGGGTGATCTGTTAGGGTTTACCCCTGTGATGCTCGCCGCCTCCTTAATAATGTGCAGCTTTTTCTACGCCCCCGGCATGTTCTGGCTGAAGCGACGTAAGGGCTGCGATTCCACACGACTGTTCCTGCTCGTCGCGGCTTTTGTGCTGAACGCGCCCATCCTATTGTTTCTTCTCTTCGCAGCATCGGCAGGGAGGTTCTTCTCCGGAATTAGCGAAGTGTTGTTATTTGCCGCCGCTTTTGTCGCGGCAGGTTTGGTCTTCGGGCGCGGCTTCGTGTGGTATTGTGGCGGAACTGATACGGCCAGAAGATAGGTTACTCATTCGACGCGCCGCCCAACAAGGCGCTCGACCGAAGGCTGCGAAGCGAGTTTCTCATCATTCTATCAATTCTATGCTCGGCCCCGGTCAACCCGGACGTTAGGCAGCTAGGATATGAAGACCTGTGTAGAGGAAGCCGGGGGATCGGTATGGCCATGCGTCCAACTTAGGCTTACACTTTTGCATGATGGGCTAAGCAACGAACAATAAAAATCGGGAGAGGGGAGCACAACGCGGTGAATGATAACGGTACTGATGATAGATTGCAGGGAGGCCTGCCGGCGGACGACGCTGGAGATGTAGAGACGGCAGGCGAGACTACTGCCGCAGCGACGGCGGGTGGCAAGGCGGACGAGAGGCCCGTCGGCGCTGACACCTTAGTGAAGACACAGGGAGAGCCGGATACGGAAGGGAAGGCATCCGAATAAGCGGTTGTTGGAGCGGCGCAGTAGGGGGAGTCGAAGTTGTGATAGTAAAAGTCAGTAAGCGGGCAACACCGCCTAACAACCGCATTCAACGGAGCGCGGGCAGCCGGGTTGATCGGTCCATCCAGGGCTTCCGCCCGCGCCCGATGATGCGAGACGTTGGGGAGCTGCTTTGATTTTGCGAGGCATATATATTGACACTATACTCGGCGGGCTCGATAATCCCTGTACCGTCCCGTTGAAAGAAATGCAAATGAAAGATGAGCGAGTTTATTGTAATTATCATGGCGAGGTTATCAACAGTCGGGTCGTAAAAGGTTTGCTTTTGGCTGAAGCCGTTTATGTCTCTAGGCTGAAACTGCCGAAGCACTCGCACCGCCACAGCGGTTTCTGCCTCATTCTTCAGGGCAGGTACACAGAATCTTACGGCAAGTCGTTGTTTGAGTGTGAGCCCTCGTCCGTGAAGTTTCAGCCCGCCGGGGAAGAGCACTCGGACGTTTACGGAAGCGAGACGGTGCGGTGCTTTATCATAGAGCTTCAATCTGAGTGGTTAACGCGGATGGGGGCAAGCTCCCTGGTGGGGAATAACCCGCTGGTAGATAAGGGCAGTTCTTTAGCATGGTTAATGATGAGGCTTCGCGCGGAGTTTCAGTCCGTTGAGGATGAATCGCTGCTCTTGATAGAGGGACTTGTCCTTGAGCTTATCGCAGAAACATCCCGAAGCCTGAGGAGGCAGCCCGAAGGCAAGCCCCCGCTCTGGCTCCGACAAGCCAAGGAACTTATCAACGACCAATTCTCACATCCGCTAACCCTTTCGCTCATCGCCGAATTCGTAGGAGTCCACCCCGTCTATCTCGCGAGTTCATTCCGCCGCCACTACTGTCAGAGCGTCGGAGAATACCTGCGGCAACGGCGCGTCGAGTTTGCCTGTCATAAAATCTACATGTCTAATGACTCGCTTGCGGAGATCGCTCTTGCGGCAGGTTTCGCAAACCAGTCTCACTTCACCCACACCTTCAAACGGATGACTGGAATGAGTCCCGCAAAATACAGGGCCGCGCGGCGCCCATCTTAATCCGAGACAATACCTTTCGATTGCGAAAGAACCGAACCGCCCTTCCGTAGTAGTCTTATGACCGGAGGAAAGGTTCTTTGCCGAGTAGCTTTCTGAAGTGAAGGCTAGGCTCGATAAGCCGCGCGGAAATGCACGGGGTTAGAGGGGGCATTATGAAAAATTTATTCATTATTATCACGTTTACTCTGAGCTTGTTAGCTCCGGTACTCTGCCGCGCTCAAGAGCGCGCCGCCAAGCCCGGCCCTGCTACGGAAAGGGTAGACGTGCTATTCGCCCAGTGGAACAAGCCAGATTCGCCGGGCTGTGCGCTGGCGGTTATCAAGGGAGGTCAAGTAATTTATAAACGCGGCTACGGGAGCGCTAACTTGGATTATGGCATCCCCATCTCCTCACAGTCGGTTTTCAATATTGCTTCCACGTCGAAACAGTTTACGGCGGCGAGTATCGCTCTCCTGGCGATGCAAGGGAAAATCTCGCTGGATGAAGACATCCGCAAATACCTGCCCGAGATGCCGCCCTACACAACTCCCGTGACCGTCCGACAGCTCATTTATCACACCAGCGGCATTCGCGAATACTCTCATCTGATGCAGTTGGCCGGTATCAGATTCCAGGACGCGTCGGACGAAGAAGTATTCAAGATGATAGCTCGGCAGAAGGAGCTTAATTTCAAACCGGGCGACGAATACCTGTACAGCAATTCCGGCTACTTCTTATTGGCGCAGATAGTGAAGAGGGTGAGCGGCAAGGCGCTGCGCGAGTTTGCCGAAGAGAATATTTTTAAGCCGCTGGGGATGATCAACACACGCTTTCATGATGACAACACGGAAGTGATAAAAAATCGGGCGACGGGCTATTCTTCTCGAAAGGACGCCGGCTTTTCAGTCGAAAGACCTGTCTCTAACCACATAGGTGACGGCGGCCTTTTAACCACGATTGATGATTTGGTTCTTTGGGGCAGGAATTTCTATGGGAACAAGTTGAGTGGGGGACAAGAGTTTATCAATTTACTGCTCACTCCGGGCACCCTCAATAACGGCGGAAAATTAAATTATGTTTTCGGCCTTGACGTCGAGCAGTACAAAGGCTTGAAGCTGTTCGGTCACGGCGGGGCCTATTATGGCTTCAACTCCGACATGATCCGATTTCCCGACGAGAGGTTCTCCGTAATCTGTCTGTGCAATCTCTCTAACATCGAATCGGGAAGGCTGACGAGGCAGGTGGCCGACATTTATCTCGCAGACGTGTTCAAAAAAGGTGAGGCCGTCGGCGCGGCTCCCCCCCCTGAGGCAAAAGTTATCAGCGTGCCGGAGGAGGAGTTGAGCGCCGTCGCCGGGTCTTACTTCAACGCCACCAGCAACAACTTTAGACGACTGTATATTAAGGGCGGGAAACTTATTTACTCCAGAGGCTCCAGCGAGAGCGAGTTAGTGCCGCTCGGCAATGACCGTTTTCTGATGCTCGGCGTGCCGGACAGGGTTGAAATCAGCTTCAAAGCGGCACGACCGGACGCCCCTTTACAGATGTTCACGTCAGCTAACGGCGGAAAGCCTATCGTTCATGAGCGCGTCGAACCGGCGTCTTACACGTCAGAGCAGATGGCGCAGTTCGCGGGCACGTATTACAGCGAAGAGATTGACGCGACCTACACCATCTCTCTTCAAGGTGATAAGTTAGTCCTGCGAAGGAAAAACGTAGATGACGCTCCGCTACAGTTATTATTCGCCGACACTTTCTCCTCCGTGGGGAGTGGCGCGTTGAGTTTCACACGTGATAAACAGAACCATATATCAGGTTTCTTAGTAAACACGGGGCGCGTCAGAAATCTCCGCTTTAATAGAATGTAACAGTCGCCAATACCTTTACCTTGTAACGCGCCGCCCTACAATCGCACGCACCCGAGCCCGCGAGCCAGCGTTCACATGAATTACAGCACCATGCGCGGTCCGGGTGATGCGAAGCGTTAGGCGCAAAATAGTGAAAGGGATACGAGATTATGCCACGGCGTACTTCAATCGGCATCATCGGAACAGGTTGGGTCGGCTCCAGCGTTGCGATCTCGACTCTCCAGGCCGGAGCAGCCAATGAGCTCATCCTCTATGACGTGCGTCAGGAGATTGCGGAAGGAGAAGCTATGGACCTCGCGCACGGTTCGTCGTTCTACCCTTCGGCGGCGGTGTGTAACGGAACTATCCAAGAGATGTATAATGCAGATGCCGTGGTTATTGCAGCTGGCAGAGGCGGAAGCTCCGGGCAGTCTCGACTGGATCTGCTGAACGATAACCTGAACATTGTGCGTGACCTCGCACATCAGTTGCGTGGCTATAAAGGGATAGTGGTCGTAGTCACGAATCCGGTCGACGTGCTGACTTATCTCTTCACCAAAACGTCCGGCCTGCCCCCGCAGCGAGTCATCGGCACAGGGACCATGTTAGACACCGCCCGCCTGCGTCAGATACTGGGACGGAAGCTGTCGCTAGATCCACGTTCCATTCATGCGCAGGTCATAGGGGAGCACGGTGACTCTGAGGTGGTGCTGTGGTCGGGCGCTTACGTCGGTGGGATGCGTTTGCGAAGCTGGCCGGGGTGGCAGAAGGATCAAGAAGCAAGCATTGTGCACGAAGTCCGAACTGCTGCGCACGAAATTATCAGGCGTAAGGGCGCAACTAATCATGCCATCGGTTTAGTCACGGCGGCCTTGCTGCGCTGGATGCTTCACGGAGAGAGGCGGGTGCTGACGGTTTCGCAACTCCAGAGCGGGGCGTTAGGGCTGAACGACGTTGCATTGTCGTTGCCTACAATCGTCAGTGCTGAAGGTGCGATCCAGGTGCTTGAACCTGAATTGGATGAGGATGAGCGAGCCCAATTGGAACGGTCGGCATCCGTGCTGCGGAAGGCGGCTGAATTAGCTGCGCTATAACGGCTGCCCCTTAGACCTGCGCTTGACAACCGCATCCAACGGAGGCCGCGAGCCGAGTTTGATATGATTCATCCAAGGTACGGCGCGGCCCCGCTGGTGCGGAGCGTTGGGCAGGCTTAAAGTTGAACCTTGGCTTGCTTAGGAAAATATCAGATAGAGTGAGGTATTTATGAACAGCAATTCCGTCGTAAAACTCAATTTCACTGGCCCGCAAGGGCAAGAAATGTTCCTAGCGGTGGATTTTGCGACCCGCCAGGCTTCAGTAATTATGGTGATACCGCAAAATGGTAACATCATTGTGACTGATGTCCAGTCTATCGCGGTTCGAGGGAACTAACGGACGGTGTTGTCATTTAGATGAGTAGCGTCAGAGACTTGAACGCCTTCCGAAAGCAAGCTTGGGTTATAAGTCGATGCACTCGGAAGCGTTAAGTTCAAAGTTGATGCTATCACTCAGCAGGGACGATCACTTAACCTTCAGTGGGTCGAAGGTAGAGTTGTATCGCATCAAAGCTGCCGGCAAGGCGCGCATTAATATAGCGGCGGGGCGCCATTGGACCGCCGATTAGCAATAGGGCGGCAGTGCATCGATGCGTTTGGGTGATGGCATGAAGCCTGCCTAACAAGGGCATCCACCGGAGCCGCCGGAGCGGATTCTTTATAGTTACTTCCAGTGCCTCGCGGCGGCGCGGTTAGGCCGGGCGTTGGGCGACTGTCGTCGGGCTTGATGCATCGAAAGACGAACCACCTGAGTCAGACCATCATTCTCGAGAAAGGAGGTTTGCAAATGCGAGATGCCCTGCAAAACGAAGGGCCTACGAAAAACATCGCCACAGACTTAAAATCGGCGGCGCTCATCAGCTTCACCCTGGTGCTGCCGTTGGCGGCCCTCGAATGTGTGAATAACACGATTACCAGGCAAAATGCCCCCGGCCTTATCGTGCTGTTTGGCTTATTGTGGCTCTTACCCGTGGCATTTATCGTCACCCTCCTAGCGATAGTGCGAGCCGCGCGAGCGGGAAACAGCGCCCTGGCCAATCCCAGGGGTGTATTGTTCAGGGTCGCTCTTTTGGCCCTGGTCGCAATGATCTGGGGATTGATAATAAACGATCAGCTCCCCTGCTTTATGGGCGTCGCGAATTGCGATTAGATAGTTTAAACAGCGGGCGAAGGGATAAACGAGTGCGTGCTAACCACGCGCCGCCCGACTAGACGGTGCGGGCGAGCCCGCGACCTCGTCTGGGATGTTCCGCCGAGCGGAACGTGCGGGCCTCGTGATCTCGGCCGTTAGACAGCTAACGAGTAGCGGTAAGCTTTAATAATTTTCAGGAGAACCGTATGAACTATTTCGTTGCTTTCTTTCTCCTCGTAGCCGGCTCAGCCGTCACGCAGGCCCAGGTTGCGGCCAATCTGGAAAAAGAAAAAGCCGAACTGCTGCGCTTACACAAGTCGGCCCGCGAGGCCCACTTCAAGACGGATGTGGACCTGTTACAGGCGAATGCCCCCGAAGAGATGATTGCGGTTAGTGATGGCAAGGTACACCGGGCTAAGAAGTCGGACTCGCGCAAGCAGTTTACTGAATATTTCAAGGGGGCGAAGTATTATGAGTGGGACGACATAGAGGAGCCGATCATCCGCATCTCAAAGGACGCGAGCATGGCATGGATGATCACCCGCATCAGGGTGAGGCGTACACAGAAGGATGAGGCGGGGAAAGAGGTGGAGGAGAAGTTCATCTACGCGGGCATCATGACGTATGAGAAGCAGAGCGGGAAGTGGGTGTTGGTAGCGAATGTCTCTACATTCGAGCCCCCGAGCTAAACGCGGCGCCGTCGAACAAGCGAATGCGCCCGAGCCACGCGGGCGGGGCTTGACATGAATCTCTACACACTACACGCGGGCGGGTGATGCGAGACGTTGGGCCGCGACGGTTCATCCGTGGCGGCCAGTTGCCACTATTTAAGGTTGAGGGATAGGGTTAATTACTATTAAGGGAGTTGAACCAATGAAGCGTTTTCTTCTATCTATGATCTCGGTCGTTGCGTTATCACCTCTTGCTTTCACTCAGATAAGTAATGTAAGTCCGACCAAACGAGGCTTGATCGAGGATGAAGTGGTCAGGGAAGACTTAGGCCGGCAACTCGACACGTATCTCGCAGGCCTCGTGTCCAAAGGCTTCTCAGGGGCAGCGATGGTTGTGCGAAATAATAAACTTGTTCTCTCGAAAGGGTACGGGACCGCAGATCGGGGGCGCGCACGTCGGGCGACTCACCGGACGCTGTTCCACATCGGGTCAGTCACCAAGCAGTTCACCGGCGCAGCCATTCTCAAACTGGAGATGGAGGGGAAACTACTTGTCTCGGACCCGATCACGAAATATTTGAAAGACGTCCCGCCGGACAAGCGCCCAATCACGATCCACCACTTGCTCACACACACCTCGGGGCTCCCCCACCAGGTCGGCCAGTGCTCCAGTCGTTCGGCAAAGGTCGGGCGCGACGATTATGTGAAATACGTCCTGTCCACCGAGCTGGGGTCGGCGCCCGGCCAAGTTTACAGCTACTCGAATGACGGGTATGGGCTGCTCGGCTCGCTCATCGAGATCGTGTCCGGGGAGCCGTACGAACAGTACCTGCGCAAACAGCTTTTCGCCCCGGCCGGGATGCGGAGCACCGGCTACAGCTTCACGGAGGCCGAGTTGGCGCACGCTGCGCGCGGCTACCAGGGGGACAAGGAGTTCATGGGCGTCCTGAACCCTGCCTACAGAGAGACCGGCCCCGCCTGGTGCATCAGAGCCTCCGGCGGGATACTCTCGACGGCCGAGGACATGTACAAGTGGTATCTGGCCCTGCGCGGCACCCGAATCCTCTCCGCCCAGGCGAAAGACAAGCTGTTCTACCCTCACGTACCTGAACAGCCCGAGCGGACCTCCTTCTATGGCTACGGCTGGGCGCTGTTTAAGACCGCGCGTGGGACTAAGCTGATCGCGCACAACGGCGGGATTGGTGATCATTTTTACGCGGACTTCCGCATGTATGTGGATGACGGCGTTGCTTATTTTATTGCCGGGAATGCATCCGAACTCTCGGCCCTTGATGCCAGCGAAGGGATTGCCAAAATTATCTTTGCTCCGCCGAGTAAAAAGGCAACGCGAGGAGCCTTAGCGGGGATCAGAGGAGCGACGAGCGGGGTGTCAATGGGGGATGAGGCGGGTTGGCAAACGTCGCAGTTTAACAGACGCATGCAGCGGAGGCCGCGAAGCGAGCTTCACGCGTTTCATTGATAGTGACGCGCGGGCCGGGTGATGCGAGACGTTAGGCTGCCTTGTTTCATCTCCCAAAGCTGAACTGGCGATTATTATCTATTTCCTGGGGCAGATAGTCTGATCATACAATGTAGGAGGTGAGGATTATGTGCGTTGGTGATGATCCCGATGACGACGTAGTAAGCAGGAGGTCTTTCCTCGCCGGGGTGACAGCGGCTATCGCGAGTTTGACGGCGTCGCCGGGGCAGGAGGCGAACGCGCAGACCGGACAGCCGGAGACACGAGTGCTCAATGATCCCAAGATTCAGCACGGGAAGGTGGCCTTCAGGCACAACGGGGCGGACACAATCGACGGGTATTTGGCCCGCCCGAAGGCCGAAGGCGTCTACCCCGCCGTGCTGGTTATCGCCGGAAATAAGATATCAGAGGAGTACATCCCGAATACCTGCGCGGCCCTGGCACTCGCAGGCTTCATCGGGCTCGCCCCGAACATTTTCCACCCCTTGCCGGACAGCACCCCGAGCAACAACGAGGCGTATAGCAAGTTCCTAACGAACCACACCGAATTAGACATCCTTGACGATGTTCAGTTGGGGGCTAGCTACCTGCGGGCGCAGCCATACGTCCGCCCCGGCGGGATGGGCGTCGTGGGCTTCTGCATGGGAGGGCGCATAGCGATGTTGTTCGCAGCGCGCTCGCGCGAGATAGATGCCGTCGTCCCTTTTCACCCCGCACCCATGAGGGAGCATGAGCTGGCTCGGTTGAAGGTGCCCGTGGAGCTTCACCACGGCACGGCAGACCGGGCCGTGGCGGCGGCTGAGTCAAAAAAAACGGCGGGGATCCTGAAGGCGCAGGGTACGCCGGTAGAAGTCTTCCTCTACGAGGGAGCAGATCATGGGTTTCTGGCATACACGCGCCCATTCTACAAGCCCGACGAGGCGAAACTCGCGTGGGGGCGGGCCATAGAGTTTCTGCGTAAGCATCTGAAATAAGGCTTTTCTCCCCGGCCGCCGCCTAACAATCGCGTCAACCGGAGCCGCGCGAGCGAGTCTCGTATGATCCCTTGAGTATTATGTGCGGCCCGGTCAACCGGGACGTTAGACGGCTGAAACCTAAGTAGGTAAGGAGGACCTGATAATGAAGGCCGGCATAAAAGCGATTCTTCTTATCATCTCGGCGGGAGCAATTGGGTTGATAATTTCGACACTTTTCTTCGCGCTCTTCATAGAAACGAATGAACCCATTGAAGAATGGGTCGGAGCATTTTGGTGGTTTTTCATCTACTACTTACCGGCTGGTCCAGTCTTTTATATCCCGGTTATGTTGGCCCTACGTCAACTCCTTAAAGGATACCGCCCGGCTTGGCTCTTCCCGGCTACTGCAATACTAGCCGGGTTAAGCCCATCCC
>DASQDI010000094.1:0-3452 GCA_035634255.1 Blastocatellia bacterium | reverse complement strand
CACTCGATCTCCCTGTCGCTCACTTGCGCGAACCGGACGAGGGTCTTCTCGTAGTCGGCCACCTCCCTGCGCGTCGAGGCGTCGTAGAGGGCGACCCCCGTCATCACGGCATGCCAGCGGCCCGCGAGCTGCCTGAGCATCCTCTCCGCGTCCGCCTCGTCGTCCGGCTTGCCTAAAATCTTTCCGTCGAGGACGACTATCGTGTCCGCCCCGATCAGCAGGCCCGAGTCCCGGTGGCGCGCCACCGCGATAACTTTAGCCCTCGCCAGCCGTATGATATAATCCGCAGGCGCCTCGCTGGAGTGCGGCCGTTCATGAATATCGCTAGGTGCAAGCTCGAAGCTCACTCCAAGATTTGTGAGCAGGTCCGCCCGCCTGGGCGAAGAAGAAGCGAGAATTATCTTGGTATCTTTTTCCGCCATGGTGGTATCGCTCGTCACCCTAGTGGTTCAGGCTTCTATCCTGGTCTGTTATATTAGCATGCAGCCGCGCCCGGCTACCTTTAGTTTTTTGGAGGTTATCCTTGCGTCGGAAAATATCTCTGGTAGTACTGTTCAGCTTCGTAGCCCTTATGGGAACATTAAACCACGGCTGTTCTCGCTCCGAGGGAACTGAAGATGAAGAGAGAGAAGCAGGCATAAGTTTCGATTCGTTGGAGCCGAAATTCAAAGAGCGGCTCAGCAATGACGACGGCTATGCGTTCGCAGTCTTATACGGCGGCGATATACACGGCAGCCTGGAAACATGCGGCTGACCGAGCCACCCTATGGGTGGACTGGCACGGCGTGTCAGCTATATCAAAGCTTTCAAACACAGATCGAATCTGGAAGTTCCGACTCTCTTCGTCGATGCGGGCAACCTGTTCACTGATGATCGATTTGAAGCCGGCCAATTACCCACTGAGGTTATGACAAAAAACAGGTGGGTAGTCAAGGCTTATGGTGATTTCAACCACGATGCCGCCAACCTCACCACCAACGACCTCCCGTACCTGTCGGAGATCCTCAAGAAAGACGGGTACGACGGCCGCGCGGAGGAGTACCCGTTCATAAAGAAACTCGTCTCCGCGAACATACGGCCCCTCGACGACTCGCACGTCGCCCCGCCGCCCTACGTCATCCGCGAGATCACCCTGAAGCGCGGCGCCCCGGGGAAGACCCTGCGCGTCGGCATAGTCGGCTTCACCGAGGCCAGGCCCAAAGACCATGCGCAGACCGAGCCCGTCTACGCGAGCTACAGGATAGAGGACCCGCTCCAGGCCGCGAAGCGCGTGCTGCCGGAATTGAAAGCTAAGACCGACTTCATCATCGCCCTCGCCTACATGCCGCAGGAGAAGGCCCAGCAGCTCGCGACGGAGAACCCCGAGATAGACACCGTCGTCGGCGCGCGCCAGGTCAACAATCAGACCGAGGTCCAGCACTTCAACCGCTCCACCATCGTCTACGCCTATAACGAGACGAAGTACCTCGGCGAGCTTCGCATGTACGTCAAGGGTGACGGCTCGGTCGACAACCAGGTCAACCGGTTCGTCGCCCTCGACTCCTCGATCCCCGACGACCCGAAGGCGCTCGAAGTCGTGACCGCCGCGCACAGCGAGTTCACCAACCAGCAGCACCAGAGCTCGCAGGAGATCCTCTCCAAGGCCCAGCCCGGTTCCATGCTCGGGGCGACCAACACGAACTACGTCGGGGCGGAGACCTGCGCGGGGTGCCACGCGCGCGAGTACGCCATCTGGCAACAGACCTCGCACGCGCATGCCATGTCGACGCTCGAAAAGAAGAAGCAGCAGTTCGACAACGAGTGCGTCGGCTGCCACGTCGTCGGTTTCGAGAAGGGCGGGTTCCAGTCCCTCGTGACGACCCCCCAGCTCGCCAACGTCCAGTGCGAGTCGTGCCACGGCCCCGCGCGGGACCACATCCAAAGCCCGGCCAAGGGCTTCGGGGCGATGGAGACGCCGGTCGGCTGCGTCCAGTGCCACACGCAGCCCAACAGCCCGGACTTCGAGTTCGCCTCCTACTGGGCGAAGGTCGCGCATTGACCCTTAGCCCGCCCTCGCGCGGAGGGCGGGGGCACAAAAGAGTTGATTTCAGGAGGTTTTCGCGGTACTTTCAACCCGGAGACCTAAGCCATGCTGACCAACCTGCTCAGGCTTCTGCCTCAGTTGCTCCGCCACGCGGGCGATTCGGAAGAAGCGCGCGAGCAGGCGGTCTTCGCCGCATGGGCCGCCGCCGTCGGCAGCCAGATACGGCACAGCACGAACCCGGTCAGGCTGGAAAGGAAGACCCTCGTCGTCGCCGTCCCCGACGCGACGTGGAGGGGCCAGCTCCAAAAGATCAAGGGCCAGGCACTCTTCAGGCTCAACTCCATCCTGGGAGTGCCCACCGTCACGGCGATTGAGTTCGTCATAAACCCCGACATGATTTCGGAGCCGCAGACCGTGCCCCCCTCAGTCACTTTCATCGCCCCCGACCAGCAGACGCTCTCCCTGCGCGAGAAGGCCGAACGGATACCCGACCCCGAGACTCGGGACCTCTTCCTTCGAGCCGCCGGGAAGTGCCTCGAAAGAAGGGCGAGATGAGCGCATCAGGTGTGAACTCCTCCGTCGAACGGGATGCCGAAACCGTAATCAAAATCGAGGGACTCACGAAAGATTACGAAGTCGGGTTCCTGAAGAAGAAGACCGTCCGGGCCCTGGACGGGCTCAGCCTCGAAGTCCGCAAGGGCGAAATCTTCGGGTTCCTCGGCCCGAACGGCGCGGGCAAGACCACGACCCTCAAGCTGCTCATGCGCCTGATCTACCCGACCTCGGGCTCCGCCCTCATCCTCGGCCAGCCCATCCACAAGGCGGAGACGCGCTCGACAATCGGCTACCTCCCGGAGAACCCCTACTTCTATGATTACCTCTCCGGCCGCGAGCTCCTCGAATACACGGCCTCGCTCTTCGGGGCCTCGAAGGCCGCGGCCGAGGAGAAGGCGGAAGAGCTGCTCGGGCAGGTCGGGCTAGGCGACTCGCGCTCCGACAGACAGCTCCGCAAGTATTCCAAGGGCATGCTCCAGAGGATCGGCATCGCCCAGGCGCTAGTCAACGACCCGCAGGTCGTCTTCATGGATGAGCCGATGTCGGGCCTCGACCCCATCGGCCGCCGCGAGGTCAGAGACCTGCTCCTCTCCCTGCGCCGCCAGAACAAGACAATCTTCTTCTCGTCGCATATACTTTCCGACGTGGAGGCCCTGTGTGACCGCGCGGCCGTCCTGCGGAAGGGTAAGCTGGTCGGGTGCGGCACGGTCGAGGAGCTGACCGAAAATAAGGGGTCGGCCCTTGAGGTCGTGGCCGTCGGGCTCGACCGGTCGCTCTTCGACCAGTTGTCCGCCCGGAGCGACTTCATACTGTCGGTCATCACCACCCCGAACGGGGTCAACCTGGCGGTGAACGACGAGAGCAGGATCGAGGA
>DASQDI010000093.1:0-1897 GCA_035634255.1 Blastocatellia bacterium | reverse complement strand
CCGTGGTAACGGCTCCGCGGCGCCGCTTTATTCCAACTCGAAAGTGACGGTGACGCTTCCCGCCCCTACTGCGCTTTCCAGTCCCGAAGGAGCATCAATGCGCCCGAGCCTTGTGTAGCTGTACGGTGTCGGGAAAGTTTTGTAGAAGAGCACTAAAGTGTTCCGCCCCCAAATCATCAGATCGCCCTCCTTGATTGTTCCGGGGTTGAATGAGTCAGTGGGAAAGGCTTTTGAGAAATCATATTTCTTCTCGTTGCCGTTCAGATCATCCATCGAGAGCGTTAACGGCAGTCTGGCTTTGAACTCAGCCGCCGTCTCATTATCAGAGAGGGTGGCGGTAAAAGTATTTGAGCCGATTTTGATCTTCACCTGATTGCCATCCGCATTACCGGCGTTATCCCTTCCGCCGCTGTTACTCTTGTTTTGAGTATTCATGCTTTCGGCGATTGAAAGCTCACCTCCGGCGCAGCCCGCAAAACTGACAACGGCGGCTCCTATTGAAATCAGGACTAAAACTAATATCCTCATAGCAGTTCGCTCCCGCGTCGGTGAATGTAGAAAGAACGTCTGAAGGCCCTTACGGCGTCAGCAGCGTCTTGATCGCGCGGCGCTCGTCCATCGCGCGGTAGCCCTCGGCCACCCGGTCGAGGGGCAGGGTCTGGTCGAACACCTTGCCGGGCTCGATCTTCCCGTTCCAGATCAGGTCGATCAGTTCCGGCAGGTAACGCCGGACCGGGGCCGGGCCGCCGTGCAGGGGAACCATGGAGAAGAGCAACTCCAGACCGGAGATTTCCACGCCATGCGTGAACCCGACCAGGCCGACGTGACCGCCTGCGCGCGTGGAGCGGATCGCCTGCATCACGGACTCCTGCGTGCCGACCGCCTCGATCACGGAGTGCGCGCCGAGCCCGTCCGTCAAGTCCTTGATACGCGCGACCCCCTCGTCGCCTCGCTCGGTCACGATATCCGTCGCGCCGAACTCGACCCCCAGCTTTTGACGCGACTCATGCCTGCTCATCAGGACGATGCGCTCCGCACCCATCTGCTTTGAGGAGAGGACGCCGAGCAGCCCGACCGCGCCATCACCCACGACCACGACCGTCTTTCCCGGGCCGGCCGCGGCGGCATCGGCCCCGAACCAGCCTGTGCCCAGGACGTCGGACGCGGCGAGCAGGCTCGGGATCATCTCGGGCGGCGGCAGGTCAGGCGTGGCAACGAGAGTCCCGTCTGCGAGCGGGACGCGTAGCATGGTCGCCTGCGCGCCGTCCTCGGTGCCGAACAGCCGAGCGTCCAAACACCGGCTTTGGTATCCCGAACGGCAAATAATGCAGGTGTTGTCGGATGCCCAGAACGAGCCCACCACGAACTGCCCGGGCCTCACATTCCGTACGGCGCTGCCGACTTCCTCCACGATCCCGCAGTACTCGTGGCCCATCGGCTGCGGCTGGGTGATCGTATCTATGCCGCGATAGGGCCAAAGGTCGGACCCGCAGACGCAGGTCGCCGCCATCCGGATGATCGCGTCCGTCGGCTCGATGATCTTCGGGTCTTCGCGCTCCTCGAAGCGCACGTCGCGCGGGCCGTAAAGAACTGTTCCTCGCGTGATGATTTCCTTCCTTTCTTGCTCTGACTCACCTGATCGATGCTGAAAGCATTTTAGATAGAGTGCGCCTGTCCGTCGCGCGCTCTCTTGCTTCACCTGTGCCGATCTTGCTCGAAACCTGATCTTAGGAGCGCGGGAGAGCAATAGTCCTGCGGATAGGCGCAGAAACGTGCGGGGTCGCGTACCTTTGGGGTGGAATTTTCGTGCCGTGCAGGTAGGATTTTTGCCCGCGAATCCGCTGCGGGGCGAGGGGATCAGCGCTGGCGGCGGTAGTCGCTCGGGGAGAGGCCGGTT
>DASQDI010000092.1:0-28908 GCA_035634255.1 Blastocatellia bacterium | reverse complement strand
CGAGGCCGGCCACGTGCTCGACCTGCGAAAAGTGCAGCCAGCCTTCGAGGAATCGGAACTGCGCCCCTTCAAACGTGATCTCATAGCCGAGCTTCTCCAACTCCTCCCGCTCGCCCGCCCCGTACCGGCTGAGCCGCACCGTCAGGCGCATGCGGCCGTCGCTCCTCACTCTGACGATGCCGTCCGAGTACGAGGAGAAGTCGGGCTGCGCGCCGCCCTGCAAGCGCGCGCGGTTGAGGGTCATCTGCGCGACCCTCCGGCGGATCCTTGAGCTCACCTTCTTCCAGTTGTCGGGCAGGGCATGCTTACTCTGCGCGGACGCCTCCTGTCCGGGCTCCTGAAGCTCGGGCGAGAGCCGCAGGGTGAGGTTGGCGGGCTCGGGTGAATCCGCCGAGACGCCTACTATCATAAGCAAAGCGGCGAATAACAAAACGATCATCGAGCGTAGAACGACTGAGAGCATACGGGCATCTCCTCCTTGTGTCGCAGCAGTTGACCGGGATCGCTCCGGCGCGGAGCGGCCTGAGGTGACGACTAACCGCCGTTAAAACGGGTTGTTCCCGGCCTGCTTCAACTTCTGCGTGGTCTATGCCATCTCATGACGCGAACACGGAAGGAGGCGATGCAATTTTATTTAATCCTGTAATCTTATGTTAAAGCCGGGGCAATCGGAGCCCGTGACCGGCCGCAATCTCTTCTAAGGGTGCGCCTCGAAGGTGGCGGAAGTTGAGGGGGTCTCCCAGACGCGCACTTTATACACTTTGACTCTGTCGTCGTTAAGTTCGGCGGCGACTCTGTGAAGAATGAAGCCCGCGATGTGCTCGGACGAGGGGTTGAGCTCAACGTCGAACGGCTTAAGCTCGTTCAGGTTTTGATGATCGAGATATTTCATTACGCGCCTGGTCGCCGCTTTAAGCTCCTTGAAGTCCACGAGCATCCCGACCTCGTCGAGCCGCTCCCCCCGCACGTAGACCTCGACCTTCCAGTTGTGCCCGTGCATGTTCTCGCACTTGCCGCGATAGCCGCGCAGGGCGTGGGCCGCGGAAAACTCTTCTTCGATCATCACTTCGTACATTCCGTCCCCTCACTCGATTCAGGCTTAAGAAAAACTCTTACACCCCAAGCCTAAAAGACGGCAGGGCCTTTGTCAATTTACCAGCCCGCCCGCGAGGGTGACGTCCCAGACCTGTGACGCCGCGCGTGAAGGCGGGCGGCTTTTTTAAGGCGCGAAAATGGGGCCGACGTATCGGCCCCCTATATTTGCGGTGTTTCCGTGGTCCGGAGTGTGGTTAATCGCAGGCCCCCACCCAGTTACAAAGCTGCGTCATAATATAGTCCACGGTTAAAGTCGCCATCGCTAACAACCCGGCGATAAGCGCCAGCGCTACCGGAGCGGTAACCCCGAGGAACCCTGCCGTGGCGATAACGAGGGCCGAATCGACCGTCAGGATAGCGGTGCCGGCCGCCGCCGCCGCCCCGGCGATGCCGAGCGCGAGACTGTATGCGCCTACCTTACAAATATCACAGATCGGGTCCCACCTTGCGCCACTGTCTTCCCATGTCCCCTGCGTAACCAACGCGCCGAGCGTTTCTTCAATGATGGTGGAAGGCTGGGCCGAAGTCGGCATTGTTGTCACTATCGCCTGATACGGCGTCGTGCCACTCGAATCACCTACGGTGATTCGCCATGTGCCCACCTCCGGATTTAGGACTACAAAATTCAGCACCGAATTAGGCGGCGCGGAATGTGTCGGAAGCAGCACCATGTGGTCGCTGGCAGCGGGCGATGTGGCTACGTTAAGGAAACTCCCATTCGGTTTCTGCACCGTCATCCAAGAGCCGGGGACCTCGCCGTCCTGCCAGTTCCCTATGCCGCCGAATAAGGCCGGGTTGCCGCTCGGAACATCAAAGGTCAATTCGAGCCCGCCCGTATCTGAGCTCTCATCAAGCGAGACTCCGTCGGCGGTGGCGGCATAAAGCACCTTCTCATACTGCGAGGTGTCCTCCGTCGGCTGCGGGACGTTGGCGGCCAGAATGCCGACGTACTCATACGGCGCTCCGAAAGATATCGCTTTCAAGTCAGTATCAGTGTTTTCACCCATGCATATTCTCTCCTCGTTTTGATTTGTTAGATGAAGCACTTTGCAGGCATGTATCGAGTATTACCTGGAAGCCGGAGATGAGAGTAAAGTAGAATACCGAAACCGTCAAGCACAATAGACGCGGAGGCTCCGCACGAAAAGTCTATTAGTGGTGTAAGCGTCCCTGCACTACGCGAAGATGTTGTGCTCCGCCCGAGCCTTTGAAACCACCCAAACGACTCCCCGAATCCGGCAGCGCCAGATCGAAACACCGCCCCCCGCGGGCCCAAGGTTGTGCGGCGGCGCGCGGCTCATATATCATTGACAACTTATTTGCAGGCTGTTCGAGGCTTATCATTGGGAGGCAATTTTCATGGCACACAGGATTACGCTGATACCGGGGGACGGGGTCGGGCCCGAAGTGACCGGCGCGGCCGTCTCGGTCATCAGGGCGGCGGGGGTTCAAATCGAGTGGGAGCCCTTCGTGGTCGGGGCCGAAGCCCTGACCAAGTACGGGGACCCTCTCCCGCAGAACCTCATCGACTCCATCAGGAAGAATAAAGTCGCGTTGAAGGGCCCGGCCATCACCCCGATAGGCACGGGGTTCGTTAGCTCGAACGTGAGGCTGCGCAAAGAGCTGGACCTTTACGCCAACCTCAGGCCGGTGAAATCTCTCATCGGCGTAAAGTCCCGGTACGAGAACGTGGACCTCATAGTCGTCAGAGAGAACACGGAAGACCTTTACTCCGGCCTTGAGCACGAGGTCGTGCCCGGAGTGGTGGAGAGCCTGAAGATCATCACGGCGCGCGCCTCCACGCGCATCGCACAGTTCGCCTTCGAGTACGCGCGCAGGGAGTCGCGGAAGAGGGTCACGGCCATTCACAAGGCAAACATCATGAAGATGTCGGACGGCCTCTTCCTCAATTGTTTCAGGGAGGTGGCGAAGGACTACCCGGAGATTGTGGCCGACGACCTCATCGTCGACAATGCCTGTATGCAACTCGTCATCGACCCGAACCAGTTCGACATTCTCCTGCTGGAGAATCTTTACGGGGACATCGTTTCGGACCTGGGGGCCGGGCTGATCGGAGGGCTGGGCGTGGCTCCCGGCGCGAACATCGGCGAGGAGATCGCGGTCTTCGAGGCCGTGCACGGGGCCGCCCCGAGCATAGCCGGCCGCGGCATCGCGAACCCGACCGCGTTGGTCCAGACGAGCGTACTGATGCTCAAGCACATCGGCGAGCGCGAGGCCGCCGACAGGATTCAGAACTCTCTGGAAAAGGTCCTCGCCGAGGGCAAGGTGCTGACGCGGGACCTGGGCGGCGAGGCTTCGACTATGGAATTCACCGAAGCCATAATCAGGTCACTTTGAATCTATCGGGCGGAGGGCTCTCGGGGCCCGCTCACAGGAGAATTCTTCAAGACGGGCCCCGGCCCCTTCGCCCAACAACATAATTAACTCCCCTGCTGCCCGGCACGCCTGGGACCTGTTTTGTCTCTTACAGGCCCATCTTTACGGTAGAGATAGATAAGGATTGGACGATCATTTTTATGAAAATAATATCCAGCCAGAAAAACCTGGGGGACATCGATGAGGATGTTCTGGTCGTGCCTGTCTTCGAGGGCGATTCGGCAAACGAAGGCGCTCTCGCGGCCATAGATCACCTGACCGCGGGCGAGGTCGCGTCCGCGTTCGAGCGGGGCGAGATCGACGGGAAGCGCGACACGTGGGCGCTCCTCAATAACTCCGGGACTCTCTCGACCCGCCGCGTCCTCCTTTACGGAGCGGGCCGCAGGGAGGACGCGAATGCGCTCTACATGCAGAGGCTTTCAGGCACCGCGCTCCGGAGCCTCGATTCGCGCAAGGCCCGCTCGGTCGCCTTCCTGCTGCGCGAGGGCTTCCAGACCGAGGCCGGGGTCAGGGCCGTCGTCGAAGGCGCGATGCTCGGGGTCGTCAACACTAACCTCTACGGGGCGAAGCCGTCCGCTTCGGTCGAGATCGAGACTCTCCACCTGATCACCGAATCACCCCTGACGCCGGGCATCGAGAAGGCGGTCGCGACCGCGATGATTACTTCGGAGGCCACCAATTTCGCGCGCATGCTCGGCAACGAGCCGGGGAACGTAATGACCCCGTCCGAGCTTGCCGTTAAGGCCGAAGAGATGGCCCGCCGCGAAGGCCTGGGCGTAGAGATAATCGACGAGAAGCAGATGAAGGACCTGGGCATGGGCGCTCTGCTCGCCGTGGCCCGCGGGAGCGAAGAGCCTGCGCGCCTGATCGTGCTCAGCTATGACCCTGAGGGCCGGGAGGCCGAAGGCTCCGGCGGGGAAGTGCTCGCCCTCATCGGCAAGGGGATCACCTTCGATTCGGGCGGCATCTCCATTAAGCCCGCCGAGAACATGGACGAGATGAAATTCGACATGGGAGGGGGCGCGGCCGTGATGGGAGCGATGCAGGCCATCGCCCGCCTGAAGCCTCGGGCCCGAGTGCTCGGGCTGATACCCGCCGCCGAGAACATGCCCTCCGGGCGCGCGGTCAAGCCCGGAGACGTGGTGCGGAGCCTGAGCGGGAAGACCATCGAGGTTATAAACACGGACGCCGAAGGCCGCCTCATCCTCGCCGACGCGATCACGTACGCCATCAGCAAAGGGGCGACCACCATCGTCGACGCCGCGACCCTGACCGGGGCGGTCGTGATCGCTCTCGGAGACGTTAGGGCCGGGATCGTGGGGTCGGACCAGCGGCTGGTGGACGACCTCATGAAGGCCGGGGCCGAGTGCGGGGAGAGGTTGTGGCAACTGCCCGCCGATTCGGAGTACAACCGGTTGATCAAAAGCGACATCGCGGACATCAAGAACGTCGGTGACCGGACGGCGGGCGCTATCACGGCCGCGATGTTCCTGAAACAGTTCACGGGCTCTCTGCCGTGGGCGCATCTCGACGTGGCGGGCACGGCATGGATAGATCAGGCCAAGCCTTACATGGCTAAAGGCGCTACGGGGTTCGGGGTCAGGCTCTTTATCAACTTCGTACTTGATCGCGCCGGGAGGCCCGCCTGATCGCGGAGGTTCGGTTTATGACTGCAAGCAGCGCAGATACTAAAACCCCGGAAATGGCTCCCGGAGCCGGTTACGGGGCGAAGGCCCAGGCCTTCGCTTTCGCCGAGCTCCTGTTGCTTTCGATCTGGCTCGGGTCCATGTTCTTCTTCAGCTTCATGGTCCCCCCGACGGCTTTCGGGGTCTTACCGACCCGGCACCTTGCCGGGCAGGTCGTCGCAAGCACGCTCAGCAAGACGGAGCTGATCGGGCTCATATGCGGCGCGCTGATCCTGCTCATCCAACTCGCGACCCGGAAGATGCGCGGGGCGAGCGCGGCCCGCCTCGGGCTCGTGATCGTGATGATAGCGGCGATGGCGATTTCGCATTTCTGGGTGTCGTCTACATTGATGGAGTTGCGCGCGTCGATGGGGGGCATAATCGACGACGTTGCACAGACGGACCCGCTCAGGGTTCAGTTCAACTCGCTGCACCGGTACTCCGTCACTCTCATGATGGCGGCAATGGTTTCGGGGCTCGCCCTCCTGTTCCTGTCGGTCAGGTCGTGGCTCAGGCGTTAGCCGCGGCCTTGACGTTAATCGAAGCGACCTATAATCTGCCTCCAAAGCGTGGATACCAGGACTGCAAAGACACCAGACGCGGCACCCGAAACGGAAGGGCATCACACGGCCCTGCCGAGGCGGCTCGGCCTGTACAGCGCAATGGCGGTGCTGGTCGGCTCGACCATCGGCACCGGCATCTTCCGCTCCCCCGCGGGCATCGCCGCGAAAGTCCCGGACGAAAATCTATACCTGCTGCTCTGGGCGCTCGGGGGGTTCTTTACGCTCTGCGGCGCTCTGACCTACGCGGAGCTATCGGGGGCGTTGCCTCACACGGGCGGGGTCTTCGTCTTCCTGCGCGAAGGGTTCGGGAAACTCCCGGCGTTCCTGTTCGGGTGGTCCGAGCTTGTCGTGATCCGCGCGTCGGCCCTTGGGGGCATCTCCACGGTCTTCGCGGAATATTTCCTGAGGCTGCTCGGGATCGAGAACGCGGACGCGGTGCATTACATGGCGGCGGGGGCGATACTCGTCGTGGCGGTATTTAATCTGTTAGGTATCAGGCTCGGCTCGCTCGTGCAGAACGTGACGACGGCGACGAAGTACCTGCTGTTGGTGGCGCTCGTGCTCGCGGCGTTCCTGATCGGAGCGAATAACCCGGCCCCGGTCACCGCGCAGGTGGCGGCGCAAAGCGACTCCGGGTCGTTCGTGATGATCGGCCTCGCGTTCATCTCGTTGCTCTGGGTCTACGACGGGTGGGCCGACGTGACCTTCGTGAGCGGGGAAGTGAAGAACCCGCAGAAATTCATGCCCATCGTGTTGATAGGCGGGACGCTCGTGGTGATCACGATCTACCTTCTGGCGAATGTCGCTTACCTGCACCTGCTCGACATAAACCAGATCGCGGGCTCGAAGCTGGTAGCGGCGGATGCGGCTTACAGAATCATCGGGAACACCGGAGTCACCCTCGCGTCGATGGCGGTGATGATCTCGGCCTTCGGGACGTTGAACGGCTCGATGATGACCGGCCCGCGAATCTTCTTCGCGATGGCCGATGATGGCCTGTTCTTCAGGAAGATTGCGGCGGTCCACCCTAAATTCAAGACCCCTTACGTGGCGATCTCGCTCGCGGCGGGGCTCGCAATCATCTTCGTGATGTTCCAGACATTCGAGCGGTTGACTGATACGTTCGTGCTGGCGATCTGGCCTTTTTATGCTCTGGGAATCGCCGCCGTCTACGCCCTGCGCCGCAAGAGGCCGGACCTACCCCGTCCCTATCGCACCATCGGGTACCCTGTGACGCCCGCTCTGTTTATCCTCGCCGTATGCTTCCTGCTCGGTAACGCGCTCGTCGAAGACATCCGCTACTTCGCGGCGAGGCTGAGCGGGGCCGAGCCCTCCGCCGAATTCAGCGGAGCATTACTGGTCTTCGGAATCATCCTGATGGGAATCCCCGCATATTTCATCTGGCAGAAGATTACGCGCTCGCAAACTTCTAACTGACGAATGCAGGCGAAGTGACACTAAAACATTCCGACTCCGGTCCCTGAATCGAAAAGGATTGGTCACGGCAATGCCGAAAAAGAACCAGGATGAACAACAAGAGCAGCAACCCCCGCGAGGCGTGAAACTGCTCCGCTACCTCGAAGGGCACAAAGATGCCGTCTTGAGCGTAGCGTTCGACCCATCAGGGCAGACGCTTGCAAGTGGAAGCTGGGACAATTTGACTTCATTCTCGACCTCTACGGGATCGCTCACAATCCTACCGCCGTGGCCGACCTGCGAGAGTCTCTGCTCGATTTAAGGATGCTGTGAGCCGCACTCTCTTTCTCCTTTTTTCCCGTGATCCAGTATAATCATCCGCGATGGTGAAGGTGGTGAGGCAGGAGACGAAAGTATACAAAGCCAGGCCGGCCGGCTGGCGAAGGTGGCTTAAGATCATCGTCGTCGGCGTGCTGGTCGCGGCCATGATCTATCACTCCATCATCGTCATTCACATAGTAAGGTACAGGAGCGTGAACCCCGGAGTCAGCGCGATGATGCAGCAGCGCGCGGCGGAGGCCGAGGCCGCCGGGCTGCCCGCGAAGCGCGAACAGTCGACCGTGCCCTATTCGCGCATATCGCCTAACCTCGTGCGCGCGGTCCTCGCCGGGGAAGACTCGCGGTTCTTCGACCATTCGGGGTTCGATTGGGAGGAGATAAAGAAGGCCGCCGAAAAAGACTGGGAAGAGAAGCGATTTCACAGGGGCGCTTCGACCGTCAGCCAGCAGCTTGCGAAGAACCTCTTCCTGTCAACTTCGAAAAACCCTCTGCGGAAGTTGCACGAGGCGCTCATAACGTGGGAGATGGAGCACATCCTGAGCAAGCGCCGAATCCTTGAGCTTTACCTGAACGTCATCGAATGGGGCGACGGCATTTACGGGGCCGAGGCCGCCGCGCAACACTACTTCAACACTTCCGCGTCGTCGTTGAGCCCCGAGCAGGCGGCCTTCCTCTCGGCCATCATCCCGAACCCGCGCGGCGCTTACAACCCCAACAAGCACAGGCGGCGCGTCGAGCGCAGGAAGAATCTGATCGTCAGGCTGATGCGCCACGTCGTGATCCCGAGGGACCTGAGCTAAGCTCCCGCGTCTGAGGCTATCGCCTCGGCTTCGATCTCCACCAGCATTTCGGGCATGATCAACCGGCTCACTTCGACCATGCTGGTCGCGGGGCGAATCTCTCCGAAGAACTCGCCGTGAGCCTTCGCGACCTCCTGCCACTTATCGATGTCGGTGACGTAAATCCTCGTGCGGACCACGTCCTTCAAGTCGCAGCCCGCGGCCCGCAACGCCGCCTGAATATTCCTGAGGGTCTGGACCGCCTGCGCGTACGCGTCTCCCACCCCGACGACCTCTCCCGAAGCGTCGGTCGCGGTCGTGCCCGACACGTGCACAGTCGGGCCCACGCGAACCGCTCGCGAATACCCCACGACCGGCTCCCACTTCGTTCCGCTCGATATATTTTTTCTTTCCATCCGCCTTACTCCTGCCGCCCGTGAATGTCACCTCTTCGGGAAGAGAAACTTCAGGATCATGCCGACGCGCTCGCCCCACGCCTTCTCGTTATGCTCCGCCCCCTGCGCCTCGAAGTAATTCAGGTCGGAGCCGAGCACCCAGCCTTTCCCCACGAGGGCGTCGCGAAGCAGGGCCGCGTCTTTCGTCGCGGAGGCCCCCTCTTTCGTCCCCATGTCGAGCCAGATTCTCAGGCCGGGTTTGCGGCGGACCTGCTGAACGTTCTTCACTATTATCTTGTGATCCCACCAGACCGAGGGCGAGACGACCGCCAGCTTGCCGAACACCTTAGGGTAGCGCAGGCCGAGGTAGAGCGTAACCAGCCCCCCGAGGGACGAGCCCCCCAGCCCCGTGTCCGAAGGGCCCGTGAGCGTGCGGTATTCGGAATCTATGAAAGGCTTCAACTCCTCGACCAGCATCCGCCCATACTGGCGGGCCTTGCCCCCGACTTTGTGGCGGGCGTCTCTGGTCTGCGTGTACTCGAAGACGCGCTGCTCCCCGGTGTTGTAGATCCCGACTATGATCAGAGGCTCTATGTCTCCCCCCTCGATCAACGCCTGCGCCGTCTCGTCCACTCGCCACTCCATGCCGGGGATGTAAGACGTTGCGCCGTCGAAGAGGTTCTGGCCGTCGTGCAGGTAGAGGACGGGGTAGCGCGCGGAGCCGGTCTCGTAGCCGGGCGGGAGGTAGACGATTATGTCGCGATCTTTTGATAAGAATCTCGAATGAAATCCCCTGTGCATGCGGAACTCGCCGGTCAGGGTGTGCTCCCGCTCGTTGAGCTCTCTGGCCCAGACCACCGCGCAGGAGATGAAGAATGTCGAAAAGGCGATGAAGAATGAGAAGGCTTGTCTCATCTCAGGCTCCTGTTTCGGAGAGGCTCGATCCGTATCTAACCCACCCTCCCTGCTCGTGGCCGAAATTGAAAAGCTCGGGGTGGATGATCTCCGACATGATTTCGAGGGACTCGACGACTCGGGGGCCGGGCCGGTTGAAGTATTGATTGCCGTCGGCGACGAAGACGCGGCCGTTCCGCACAGCGTTCAACGACCTCCACTCGGGCCGCCCGCTCAGGAGATTCATCTCCCGCAGGGTCCTCGGAATGTCGAAGCCGCAGGGCGTGACGACGATTAAGTCGGGCTCTTTATTCACCAGTTCTTCCCAGGTCATCCAGGGCGAATGTTTCCCCGCCTCTCCGAAGAGGTTGGTGCCGCCGGCCATCTCGACAAGCTCCGGCATCCAGTTCCCCGCGGCCATGAGCGGCTCGATCCACTCGATGCAGGCGACGCCGGGCCGCGCGGGCGCCCGCGCGGCCTTCGCTTCGATGTCCGACATGCGCTCCTTCAGACCGGCCACAAGTATCTCCGAGCGGTCCGAAGCCCCGAGCGCCGAGCCGACGCGCCGGATGTCGGCCCAGATGTCTTCGAGCGCGTCGGGTTCGAGCGAGACGATCATGGGCCGAGAACTGGTCATCCGGCACACGGCCTCTTCCACATCTTTAAGGCTGACCGCGCAGACCTCGCACTGGGACTGAGTGATGATATGAGTCGGCTGAAGCTCTTCGAGGATGCCGGGATCGACGCGGTAGACGCTGAGCGCATCCTGCACGATGGCCTTGACCCTCTGATCGATCTGGCTGCTCGACCCTTCGGTGTCGAACTTGGGGCTGGTGCATTGCGGCAGGCGCTTCACAGAAGGAGGGAAGTCGCACTCGTGCGACCTCCCGACAAGCTGCCCCTCGAACCCGAGGGCGCAGACGATCTCGGTCGAGCTGGCTATGAGCGACACGATCCTGGGAGTCTTCATGTCATAAATTCTCGCGCAATAAGTTCTGCCGTGTTGAGCCCGGAGGGGCCGGTCGACTTACGCCTTCCTGTAAATCTCCGCGCCCGCCTTCCTGAACTCTTCGGATTTCTCGCGCATGCCCGCTTCGAGCGCCGCCTTCTCGTCCATCTCCTGCTTCGCGGCGAAGTCGCGCACCTCCTGCGTGATCTTCATCGAGCAGAAATGAGGCCCGCACATGGAGCAGAAGTGGGCGACCTTCGCCCCCTCCTGCGGGAGCGTCTCGTCGTGGAACTGCCGGGCAAGCTCCGGGTCGAGCGCGAGGTTGAACTGATCTTCCCACCTGAACTCGAACCGCGCTTTCGACAGCACGTTGTCCTGAAGCTGCGCCCCCGGATGGCCCTTCGCAAGGTCCGCCGCGTGAGCCGCGATCTTATAAGCTATGACCCCGTCCTTCACGTCCTGGCGGTCGGGCAGACCGAGGTGCTCTTTGGGGGTGACGTAACAGAGCATCGCCGTTCCGAACCACCCGATCATCGCCGCGCCGATTGCCGAGGTGATGTGGTCGTAGCCCGGAGCGATGTCGGTCACCAGGGGCCCGAGCGTGTAAAAAGGGGCCTCGTGGCAGACGGCAAGCTGCCGGTCGACGTTCTCCTTTATCAGGTGCAGGGGGACGTGGCCCGGCCCTTCGATCATAACCTGACAGTCCATGTCCCACGCGACCTTCGTCAGCTCGCCCAGAGTGTCGAGCTCCGCGAACTGCGCCTCGTCGTTGGCGTCGGCGATGGAGCCGGGGCGCAGGCCGTCGCCTAAGCTGAACGACACGTCGTACGCGCGCATGATCTCGCAAATCTCCCTGAACCGCGTGTAAAGGAAGCTCTCTTCGTGATGGGCGAGGCACCACCGGGCCATGATCGACCCGCCCCGCGAGACGATGCCCGTCGTCCGCTTCGCCGTGAGCGGTATGTAGCGCAGCAGGACCCCCGCGTGGATCGTGAAGTAATCGACGCCCTGCTCAGCCTGCTCGACGAGCGTGTCCCTGTAGACTTCCCACGTCAGCTCCTCGGCCTTGCCGCCCACCTTCTCAAGCGCCTGGTATATCGGGACGGTGCCGATGGGGACGGGGGCGTTCCGGATGATCCACTCGCGCGTCTCGTGAATGTTCTTGCCCGTGGAGAGGTCCATCACGGTGTCGGCCCCCCACTTGATGGCCCACCTCATCTTCTCGACCTCTTCCTCGATTGAAGATGCTACCGCCGAATTCCCGATGTTGGCGTTGATCTTGACCAGGAAGTTGCGCCCGATGATCATCGGCTCCGACTCCGGGTGGTTGATGTTGGCGGGGATGATGGCGCGGCCGCGCGCCACTTCGTCGCGAACGAATTCGGGGGTCACGAACCTGGGGACGCTCGCGCCGAAGGATTCGCCCGCGTGCTGGAAGTTGAGCGCGCCGCGGTCGCCGGCCCCGGAAGTCTCCATGGCCGCCTTGCGCCCCATGTTCTCCCTAAGGGCGATGAACTCCATCTCCGGAGTTATGATGCCGCGCTTCGCGTAATACATCTGCGTGACGGCCCCGGAGCCTTTGGCCCTGAGGGGCATCCTCCGCAGGCCGGGGAAGGGGTCGAGCCTCCCCTTGTCTTTGCCGCGCGCGTACTCTTTCGCGCCCTCGGTCAGGTAGCCGTCGTCCTGCGGCAGCACCTCGCGGCCCTCGTACTCTTCCACGTCCCCGCGCGAGACGATCCACTCGCGCCGCACGGCGGGGAGCCCGTCGTGCACGCTGCACTCGACGCGCGGGTCGCCCCACGGGCCGCTCGTGTCGTACGCGCGGAAGGGCGGGTTCATCTCAATCGCGCCGTTGGAGGCGCGGGTCACGTTCAGGCGGATTTCACGGAAGGGGACCCGGATGTCAGCCCTGCCGCCTTCGACGTAGATCCTTTGTGAGTTCTGGAATTGAAAGTTGCTCGCGTTGTGGTCTTCTGAGTTGTCCGTACCGCTCATCGCTTCACCTCGTTGCCGAGGGAAGATAAAGAAATCGAATGCTGTTTGCCGGCTGACCGGGTAACGGCTTCCAGGTTCTTTCTCTCCCTTCGACGGTATTATCCGTATCAGGTTCTAGGGGTCTCCCGTAAGGGACTCTCAGCCTATGCCTCGCGGGCAGAAGCTCCCCCGAAAAGAAACTAATCAACCGCCGATGAACGACATGGTGCGAGGCGGCTGGATGAAATCCGGCTGGTTGATGCGGTGGCCTTCTTCCTTCAATAGCACCGAATCGATCATGAACTGCGCGAGCTCTTCGCGCGAGTCCCCGCGCCTGATCCTGTCCCGCAGATTGTACTCGTCTATCGAGAAGAGGCAGGTTCGCAGGTTCCCGTCGGCCGTCAGGCGCAGCCGCGAGCACGCCCCGCAAAAGGGCATCGTCACCGGGGCGATGATGCCGACCTCTCCCGGCGCGCCGTCGGCGAAGACGTACCGCAGGGCCGTGTCGCTCGGGGCGTCCCTGTTGACGGGCACGAGGGCGTGGCGCTCCCTGACCCTGTCGAGCACCTCGCGCCCGGAGACGAGGAGGCTCCGGTCCCACTTGTGGCCGTTGTCGAGCGGCATGTATTCGATGAAGCGCACGGAGACGCCCGTCTCCCGCGCGAAGTCCGCGAAGTCGGCCACCTCGTCGTCGTTCATCCCCCGGATGACGACGCAATTGATCTTGGGGGGAGGGAAGCCCGCGTCCAGAACCCCTTCGACCCCCTCGATGACCGATCGCAGGGCGTCGCGGCGGGTTATGAGCTTGAAGGTCTCGGGCTTCAGCGAGTCGCAGCTGATCGTGATGCGGTCGAGCCCGGCGTCCCTGAGGCGCTTGGCCCGGTCTTTGAGCCCGTCGCCGTTAGTCGTGAGCGCGACATCGCGCACGCCGGAGATTGCGGCCAGCTTCTCGATCAGGGTCTCGATGTCACGCCGGACCAGCGGCTCGCCGCCCGTGACGCGGAGCTTCTCTATGCCGAGGCCGACCCCGACCTCCGCGAGCAGAACTATCTCTTCGTAAGAGAGCAGCTCGCTCCTGCGCTTCCACACGACATCCTCGTTCGGGATGCAGTAGAAGCAGCGGAAGTTACACCTGTCGGTCACGGAAATTCGCAGGTCCCGGATCGTTCTTCCGAATTTATCTTTGAGCAGGCCATCAGTCATATCGCGGGCCATTCGAGGCCCAGTGAATCTTAACAACGCCGGTAGGCCCCCGCAAGACGGTTTCAATCGTTATAAATCGGTTTCGATTAAACGGGGCTAGAGCGTCGGCGTCTCGATCCCGGCTTCGAGCAGAGAGGCGCAGTCTATGCAGTACACGGCGGCCGGGTCCGCGTCGAGCCTCTTCGTGCCGATCTCTTTGCCGCACCTCTCGCAGGTGCCATAGGTGCCGTCGTCGATCTTCTGCATCGCGACGAGCACCTGCCCCCTCCTGCCGTCTCTGAGGTCCAGGATCTCGGCGGAGACGTCGGCCGACTCACCCGTGTACCCGACGTGCGCCGCGTTGAGGATGCGGTCGTCGGTCGCGGGGCGGGTCTCTTCGGCTACCCTGTCGAGGTCGAGTTCCCGCGCCAGCTGGTCCAGTTCTTCGCGAAGCTGCTTGCCGTACTTTTCAAAGTCCAGGGCCATCAATATCCTCCTTGTGAATATAGGGGCGAGTGCCCGCCCCTATACCCGTCGGTCCCGCATTAAAGGGCCGCGCGATCAGACCTTTCTCGCTTTATTGGGAGTCGGCTGAGATATCTTCTCGACCGCGTCGGCCAGCTCCCGGTCCGCCTCGGCTTCGAGCGCGATGTCGGCCAGCGAAAGCATGCCGCGCAGCCGCCCGTTTAGATCGACCACGGGCAAGCGCCGTATCTGATGCTCTCCCAGCTTCTCTATGGCGCTGTAGAGCGACTCTTCCGCGGTGATCGTCACGAGGTCTTCGCTCATCGCCTCGGAGGCCGTGGCCGCGCGCGCTTCCCTGCCTTCGGCGATCACGCGGCAGACGATGTCGCGGTCGGTGATGATGCCGACCAGCCGGCCATTCTCGACGACCGGGAGCGACCCCACGTTCTCATCGTCCAGCTTCTCGGCGACTTCCCTCAGAGTCGTCTGCGGGTGGCAGACGGTGATGTCCTTCGTCATTATGTCGCCGCAGCGGAGCGAGGGGCGGCCGGAGGAACCGCGGTACCGCTCCTCTCTGTAGTCGTGCTCTTCGGAGTGGCGGCCGTAGCCCCTGTTGACCTCCGACCTGTTCGTCTCATAGTCGCGGTCGTAGTTGCCATACCGCTCGCTGCGGTTATCGCGGTCGAAGGTGCTGTAGCCGAGTTCCCGGTTGGCCCGGACGCCCCGCCCGTACCGGTCGGGCTCGTCCTGGTAGCTGCTCTGATAGTTCTCGCGGGAGCGGTACTCGTCCCTGTCGCCGTACCGCCCGTACCCCTCGCGGCCGGCCTCCCTCTGGGCGTAAGAGCCGTAGCGGTTGCCCGTGGTGCCCTGGCCCCTCTGACTCACCGGCTCTTCCATGCTCCGGGAGTAAACGTCGCCCATGTCTTCCCGGTTCGTGCCTCGGTTGCCATAGCCCTCGGTGCGGCCATAGCGCCCTTCGTAACGGCCCTCGCCCCTGTAGTCGTTTTCGTAGAGGTTCCTCACCCGCTGGCCGTACTCGGGCCGGGTTTGGGCGCGACCGCCCTGCTCGTTTTCGTGGCGGCCTCTCATCGACGTTGACCGCCTCGGAAATTCGCGCGAGCTTTCACGGCCCGGAGTGTAGTCGGTCTGGCCCTTCGCGCCGAGCCTCCTGTCCAGGTTCGATCTCTGCTCCGACCCCGTCTCGTTGACTTCGTCATTCATACCCGGAGTCGCGTCTCTTCCTTCTTTGCTCCTGCTCATTTTATCCCCCTTTAGAATCTTTACTGAGAACCTTTCGCCGAATGCCTGGGGTTAGCCCGCAGGCTTTACTGCGACCGCGGCCCCGTTACCAGTGGAAGGCCCGCGCCAGTCGATCAAGCCATGAACGCCCGGACGAAGGCTCGCTGATCTCTTCCAGGGCCTCCTCAAGCTCGCGGTCCTTATGCGTCTGCGTGGCGATGTCGGCCATGGAGATGATGCCGACCAGCCTCTCCCTCTTGTCCACGACCGGCACGCGGCGCACCTGGTTGTCGCCCATCTCCCGGATCACGTCCACGAGCCTGTCGTTCATGTCGGCGGTGTAGAGGTCGGTTGACATGCAGTCTTCCACGCGAAGCTCTAATTCGTTCCTGTCGGTGTTCAGGCCCTTGACCACGAGGTCGCGGTCCGTGACGATTCCTTCGAGCTTTCCGTTCTCGTCGACGACCGGAAGGGCTCCGATGTCCTCGTCGCGCATCAGGCGGGCCGCTTCCTGAATGGTAGTATCGCGATTACATACCGTGACCCCGCGAGTCATAACGTCCCGGCAGCGCAGGTGAGACCTCCGCGGCCCCTGAGCCTGGAACCCCCCGCGCCGCGCCCCGTAGCCCGCCTCGGAGTAGTTGCGCCCATAATTCACGTCGACGGGCGAGCCGGCGCCGGCGAAGCCCCTGTCGTATTCGGAGCCGTAGTTCGGCTCGTTGCTCATGTTGTAGCCGCGCGTGTACCCGCGATAATCCTCCCCGTAGCCCCTGCGGGATGACTGCTCCTGGCCCCTCCTTTCACGATTTTCATCGAAATCGAGATCGTCTCTGTACCCTCCATAACTTCTGTTCGTGTAAGCCATATTCTGATCTCCTTTGGTCGGTTTTGTTCTTAGATTGTTTCTGCAATACCTATGCCGACTGAGGGCGATGGCTTTTTAAAGAATGCATGGCAAAGCGGGCGCGGGAATCGCTTGAATTGATCGCCATTTGCCCGCTTTTTCAGGCCCCCGAATACTGCGGAGCGAACCAGGTTACAAACCCGATTCGCATGATTTGAGACACCTATGTCTGAAAAGAGGACTGATGAGCGAGGCCGGAGTGGATTATTAGAAGTCGGAAGCCTCCGTGAGGCTTTCGCGGCCGCTATTCCTGCTCGCGTTTCCTGCCCAACGTCTCTCGCTTAACCTGCGCTCAATCTGGCGCGAATTTGAGTTTAATTTTCCCCGGTGCTATCCTTCGGAATTAAGGCTATGGACGTGAAGGGAACAATGGAGCCCAACGAGACGGGTTATCGGCGAGCGAGTGGCGCGCTCGAAGCCTGGGAACTGGTCGGCAACACTCCCCTGCTGCGCTTGCGCAACCTCGTGCCGAAGCGCCGGGGCGTGGAGATTTACGTTAAGGCCGAATGGTTCAATCCGGGGGGCTCGGTGAAGGACCGGCCCGCGCTCAATATAATTCTTGAGGGCGAGCGCTCGGGGCGACTGACGCGCGACAAGGTCATACTCGACGCCACGTCCGGCAATACCGGAATCGCCTACGCATGGATCGGAGCGGCGCGCGGCTACAGGGTGAAGTTGGCCCTGCCGCAAAACGCCAGCGAAGAGCGCAAGCGGATACTGAAGACCTTCGGGACCGAGCTGGTATTGACGAGCCCGCTCGAAGGGTCGGATGGGGCGATAAGGGAGGCCCGCCGCCTCTATTCCGATGACCCCGACCTCTACTTCTACGCGGACCAGTACAATAATCCCGCGAACTGGCGGGCGCATTACGACTCCACCGCCCCGGAAATCTGGGGCCAGACCGATGGGAAGATCACCCATTTCGTCGCGGGGCTCGGCACGAGCGGGACGTTCGTCGGCGCGAGCCGCAGGCTCAAAGAGCTGAACCCGGAGATCAAGGCAATATCGTTCCAGCCCGATTCGCCTTTTCACGGCCTCGAAGGGCTCAAGCACATGGAGTCGGCCATAGTGCCCGGTATTTACGACCCGTCGGTCGCCGACGAGAACCACGAGATCAGCACCGAAGAGGCCCACGATTACGCGAGGCAGCTCGGGAGGCGGGAAGGCTTGCTCGTAGGCATAAGCTCGGGGGCCGCCCTCGCCTGCGCCCTCAGGGTCGCGGAAAGTATCGAGTCGGGCGTGATCGTCACCGTATTCCCCGACGGGGGCGAGAAGTATTTGAGCGACCGTTTCTGGGATCAATGAATTGGAATGAATTGGCCGGAATAATTAAGACCGGGGGCGGAGAGAGCTTGGCGATCAAAGTTAAGAGAATGCACCTTGAGGCGATCAGTAAACACGGCGAGGAGACCTACCCTCACGAGTGTTGCGGGTTCCTGCTCGGCAGGTCCGAAGGGGGCGTCAACGTGCTCGAAGATGTCTACCGCGCCCACAACGAATGGCCCGACTCCGAAGAAGAGAAGCCGCCGGCCGCGGGCGCGCGGCGCGAGTCCCTGGCCAACCGGTACCTGATCACGCCGGAGCAGTACAAGGAGGCCGACCGCTTCGCGCGCGGGCGCAACCTCGGGATAATCGGCTATTATCACTCGCACCCGGACCACCCGGCCGCGCCTTCGGGGTTCGACCTCGACCACTCGTGCTGGCCGGGGGAGTCGTACGTGATCGTCTCCGTCGAGAGGGGGAGGGCCGGGGCGCTCAATTCATTCACGAAGCCCGATTACTCCCAGTTTCAGCAGGAGGAGATTCTGATCGAGGATTGATCGTCAACGATCATCATAAGGAGTTTGCGATGTCGGTAAATATACTCATCCCCACAGCCTTGAGGAATTTCACGGGCGGCAACGACACGGTGTCGGTCGAAGGGAGCACCGTCGCGGATGCCCTGTCATCTCTCGTCGAGCAACACCCCGCTTTGAAGAAGCACCTCTACAGCGAGGAAGGGACCTTGCGCCACTTCGTCAATATTTACGCCAACGACGAAGACATCCGCTACCTCGATAAAGAGGCGACCGCCCTGAAGGAAGGCGACGTGCTGAGCATAGTGCCGTCGATAGCCGGCGGCTCGACCATGACCGAAGAGCCCGCGCGCGAGGTGGAGCTCGACCGCGACGAGGTGCTGCGCTACAGCCGCCACCTGATCATGCCGGAAGTCGCGATGGAGGGGCAGAAGAGGCTCAAGGCCGCGAAGGTCCTGTGCATCGGGGCGGGCGGGCTCGGCTCGCCCCTCGCGCTCTACCTCGCCGCCGCCGGGGTCGGGCGCATCGGCATCGTCGATTTCGACGTGGTCGATTTCACGAACCTTCAGAGGCAGATAATCCATTCGACCTCGAACGTCGGCCGGCCCAAGCTCGACTCGGCGAAAGAGCGCATAGCCGAACTGAACCCGCACGTTCAGGTCGATACGTACGAAGTCGCGCTCTCGTCCGAGAACGCGCTCGACCTTTTCGGCCCCTACGACATCATCGTGGACGGCACGGATAACTTCCCGACCCGCTACCTCGTCAATGATGCGTGCGTCCTGCTCGGCAAGCCGAACGTCTACGGCTCGATCTTCAGGTTCGAAGGGCAGGCCACGGTCTTCTACGCGAAAGAAGGCCCGTGCTACCGGTGCCTCTACCCCGAGCCGCCTCCGCCCGGCCTCGTCCCGAGCTGCGCCGAGGGGGGAGTGCTCGGGGTCCTGCCCGGAATCATCGGGGTCATCCAGGCCATCGAGACTGTCAAGCTGATCCTCGGCAAAGGCGACTCCCTGACCGGGCGGCTCCTGCTCTTCGACGCGCTCAAGATGAAGTTCCGCGAACTCAAGCTGCGCAAGAACCCGGACTGCCCGATCTGCGGGGAGAACCCCACGATCCATCAGCTGATCGACTACGAAGAATTCTGCGGCATCACCGCGCAGCCGGAGGTGAGCGTCGGGTCGGAGTTCGAGATCACCCCCGCCGAGTTGAAGGAGAAGATCGACCGCAAAGACGACTTCGTGCTGGTGGACGTGCGCGAGCCGGAGGAGTACGCGATCTGCTACATTCCGGGGTCGAAGCTCATCCCCCTGCGGACCGTGCCCGAGCGGCTTCACGAGCTTTCGAGCGCCGACGAGATCGTCGTCCACTGCCGCAGCGGGGTGCGCAGCGGGCAGGCCGTGGAGTTCATGAAGCAGGCGGGGTACAAGAAGGTGAAGAACCTCGTCGGGGGCATCCTCCGCTGGTCTGACGATGTCGACCCGGCCGTGCCGAAATATTGACGTTTCGATTCCCGGCGTTCGAGCGCCGGGAATTCACCCAATGCAATCGACCCCACACCAAAAGCAATCGGAAAGATTACCGGCCCGGGTTGTCTCGAAGCTCAGGGCCGCGCTCGGGCAGAGGAACGTACTCACCGAGCGCGACGAGCTGCTCGTCTACGAGTCCGACGCCCTCACCCTCCACAAGTACCTCCCGGCTGCCGTCGTCATCCCGGCGAGCGCGGGACAGGTTTCGGAGGCGGTGAAGATTCTCTCGCAGGCGCGCATCCCATTCGCCCCGCGCGGGGCGGGCACGGGGCTGTCGGGCGGCGCGCTCTCCGTCGGCGACGGTGTCGTCATCGAGATGGCCCGGCTCAACCGAATCCTGAAACTCGATTACGAGAACCGTCTGGCCGTGGTGGAGACGGGGGTCATCAACATCAACCTCTCCCAGGCCGCCGCCCCGCGCGGGTTCCATTACGCGCCCGACCCTTCGAGTCAAATGGCCTGCACGATAGGCGGCAACGTCGCGGAGAATTCCGGCGGGCCGCACTGCCTGAAGTACGGGATGACGGTCAACCACGTGCTCGGGCTGGAGGTCGTTCTGCCCTCGGGCGACATCGTCAACCTGGGCGGCGGGGGCGTTGACCTGCCCGGATACGATCTGGCGGGAGTCTTCGTCGGGTCGGAAGGCACGTTCGGCATAGCCACGAAAGCGACCCTGAGGCTCACGAGGCTGCCGCAGTCTATAAAGACGCTCCTCGCCGAGTTCATGACGGTCACCGACGCGAGCCGCAGCGTCTCCGAGATCATCGCGCGCGGGATTCTGCCCGCCGCGCTTGAGATGATCGATCAGGCGACGATAAGGGCGATAGAGAATTCGATCTTCGCGGGCGGCTTCCCCATAGATGTGGCGGCGATGCTCATCGTGGAAGTGGACGGCCTCGAAGCCGGGCTGCGGGAGACCGCCGAGAAGGCTTCGGAGGTATGCCTGCGGAACGGGGCTCGCGCGGTGCGGGTCGCGAAAGACGCCGCCGAGCGGCAGCGGCTGTGGGGCGCGCGCAAGCGGGCCTTCGGCGCGATGGGCCGGCTGCAGGCTGACCTGATGGTGCAGGACGCGGTGATCCCGAGGTCGAAACTGCCCGAAGTGCTCGACGAGATTTATCTGATCTCGAAGCGGCACGGCCTGACCGTGGCGAACGTGTTCCACGCGGGCGACGGCAACCTGCACCCGAACATCAGCTTCGACGGGCGTGACCCGGACCAGAGGAGGAGGGTCGAGGCGGCCTCCAAAGAGATAATGAACCTCTGCGTGAGCGTGGGCGGGTCCATAACGGGCGAGCACGGCGTGGGCCTCGACAAGATCGAATCCATGCGCCTGATCTTTTCGGACGAAGACCTGTCGAGGATGCTCGCGCTGCGCGAGGTCTTCAACCCTCTCGGCCTGTGCAATCCGGGCAAGGTCATTCCGACCACGAAGACCTGCCGCTACTGCGGCTTCGGGATGGAGGATTTTCGCCACAAGCTCTCTGTTGATCATCCAAAGCGCGATCCATTAGAGTAATAAACCGGGCTGACTATGGCGTTTTTTAAATTCGAATCGGGGCCGAGGGCGGGCGAGAGGGTCGCCCTCAATAAGAGCAAAGTCACCTTCGGGCGGCAGTCGACTTGCGACTGCGTGCTGAAGCACCCGACGGTGTCGCGCGAGCATTTCTTCGTGGAGCGCTCGGGCAACAAGCTGCTCGTCGTGGACAATTCGAGCGGCAATGGCACCTACGCGAACGGCGAGCGCATAACGTGGGCCGAGCTGAAGCACGGAGACAATATTCAGGCGGGGCCGTTCACCCTGACCGTCGAGCTGGTGCCCGATTCGCAGGAGGCCGTACCCACACTCGCCCTCGACGCGGACGAGCCCTCCGGAGAAGCGGAAGGGTTTCAGGCGGAGCACCTGATGGCCTACCCGCGCGAGTACCTGAATGGGGTCGAGCACTTTAACGCGCGGCGATACTTCGAGGCCCACGAGGAGTGGGAGGAGATCTGGCTCAGGTCGAGCGGAGATACGAAGACCTTTTACCAGATGCTAATCCAGGCCGCCGTCGGCCTGCACCACTACGAGAAGGGCAACGCGCGCGGGGTTCGGGGGATGTATAAAGCCGTGATGGAGAAGGCGCCCCGGCTCCCGTCGGTACACATGTCTCTGGACGTGGCGGATTTTTCCCGCCAGTATCGGCAACTCTTCGGGGCCTTTTTCGAAGGCGGGGAAGGGAGCCCATTGCCGGTTAGCGATGAGAGACCGTCTATCAGGCTCCTCGATGATCGCGAATGATTGAAGGTATCAAGAAGACTGCCGGCTCGCTCGGCTCAATCGTCGGCGGAGAGCATGTTCAGGAGAACCCCCCGCTCCGGGTCGACGACCACGAGCCTTCGATGCTGGTACTGCCCGGCTCCTCGGAAGAAGTGGCCGCGTGCCTGCGCGTCTGCTCGGAAGCCGGCCTGTCGGTCATACCGGCCGGGTTCATGTCGTGGCTCGACGGCGGCAATCTCCTGAGGCGCGCGGATGTCGTCCTCAGCCTTAGAAGAATGTCGCGCATGATCGACTACAGCCCCCCCGACCTGACGATCACGGTGGAGGCGGGAACGCCGCTCGGCGACCTCAATTCGGCCGCGCTCGCGGAGGGCCAGTGGTTGCCGCTCGACCCTCCCGGAGGCTCCGGCGTGTCGGTCGGCGCGGTCGTCTCCTGCGCGTCGACCGGCCCGCTTCGCTTCGGCTTCGGGACGGTGCGCGATTACGTGATCGGGCTCCGGCTCGCGCACGCCGACGGCACCCTCAGCAAGTCGGGCGGAAGGGTCGTCAAAAACGTGGCCGGTTACGACATGAATAAGCTCTACGTCGGCAGCTTCGGCTCGCTCGCGGTTATCACGGAGGCGACCTTCAAGCTGCGCCCGATGCCGGACACCTGCGTCACTCTCATGATGGAAGGGACTCACCTTCGGCTCGCGACTGTCGCGGAGGCGGCGTTGGCGGAAGGTCTACAGCCCGCGGCCTCGGTCCTCTCTTCCGAACTCGCGGACGGACCGGGAGGCGAAAATAACTACAGGCACACGCTCCTGCTGCGATTCATAGAGACGGAACCGGCGGCGAGGCACCAGGTGGGTCGCGTGCTCAGTCTGGCCCGAGGCGACGCGACGGTCCTAGAAGACGTGTCGCAGGAGCGGGCGTGGAGAGAGCATACTGAGCTTGAGGGGTTCGGGGATTCAATCGTGCGGGTCAGCCTCCCTCTGTCGAAGGCGCGCGGCTTTGTTGAAGAGGTCGTGTCGTCGCGCTCGGCGCGATTCATCATGGCGGACCTGGGGACTGGTATAATCAGGGCCGCCTTGCGGGTCGGAGAGGCCGAAGCCTCGGGGCGGATAAAAGCGTTGCGCGCGAGTGCTCAAAATATCGGCGGAACCCTCTTCATAGAGCGCGCCGCGCCGAAGGTCCGAGAGACGGCGGGGGCATGGGGTGAAGTGGGAGAGACTGCCGGGTTGATGACGGCGATCAAAGCGAAGTTCGATCCGCATGGGCTGCTCAATCCGGGGCGGTTTGTCGAAGGGATTTAATTATTTTGCGATTTCGCGGGCGGGATAGCATGGCTGATATGAGGCCGATTCAGGAAGAGAGCAGGAATCTCTCGGCGACTCTCGAAGCTAACGGCGAGAAGCTTTTGACCTGCGTTCACTGCGGGCTCTGCCTGCCTTCCTGCCCGACTTACGTCCGGCTCGGCAACGAGAACGACTCGCCGCGGGGCCGCCTCTTTCTGATGCGGGCGGTCGTCGAGGGAAGGCTTGAGATGGGCGCTTCTTTCACGACCCACATCGACCGGTGCCTGGGTTGCAGGGCGTGTGAATCGGCGTGCCCGTCGGGGGTGCCTTACGGCCATCTGCTCGAAGCGGCGCGCGCAGACCTCGCGCAGGCGGGGCCGGAGAGAGGGAGGCCGCGAAACTCCCTCGTACGCTTCGCCCTGAATCAACTCTTCACCCGCCCCCGGCTTCTCAAAGCCGCCCTCGCCGTGACGAGGCTCGTCAGAGACAGCGGCCTCGCGAGAATGATCGTTGACGCGAATGCGGGCGGCTCGCGCCTGAGATTCGCGCTCGCCCTGCTCGCCTCAAGCCGCTCGTCCTTTCGAGTCGAGCCGCAACGTCACGCCGCTCCGGGCCCCGAGGAGCGGGACGACGAGCCGCCGCGTCACAGGGTCGCGCTGCTGAAGGGCTGCGTGATGGAGGGGCTTTTTCGAGAGGTCAATCGCGCGACCGGGCGCGTGCTCGCCCGGAACGGGTGCGAAGTAGTAGAGGCACCGGGCCAGGTCTGTTGCGGCGCTCTGCACTCGCACGCGGGGGAGGTCGAGACGGCGCGGGAACTCGCGAGGCGCAACATCGAAGCCTATTCGCGGGGCGGCATCGACTACGTCGCGGTTAATGCCGCGGGGTGCGGGGCCGCGATGAAAGAGTATGGCTCGCTCCTTTCCGAAGACCCCGATTTCAAGGACCGCGCCGCCGAATTCAGCGCGAAGGTTAAAGATATATCCGAGCTTCTGGTCGATATAGGCATAAGGCCGCCCGCGCCCGTTCGAACGATTCGCGTCGCTTATGACGCGCCGTGCCATTTGATACACGCGCAAAAAATCTCTCTCGCCCCGACCGATATTCTGAGCAGTATTCCGGGGGTTGAGCTAGTGCCCCTCCGGGGGTACGAGAGCTGCTGCGGGGGCGCGGGCATCTACAACCTTCAACACTTCGACCTGAGCCGGGAGATTCTGGCGGAGAAGGTCGAGAGCATTCGGGCGAGCGGGGCCGAGGCTGTTGCCTCGGCAAATCCCGGTTGTATAATGCAGATTGGGGCGGGCCTGATGCTCGCGGGCGAAGGGGTGGACGTGGCGCATCCGGTGCAACTGCTCGACGCCGCTTACGGGGTTGAAAAGATCGAATACCGGCGCGGGTAGGCGGCGGCTTCGCTCATCGAAGAAGTGATCCGGGCTTCGTGGCACTGATACGAACGATGGGAACGATGCGATTCCACTTCCTGATCTTCCTGCTGCTGGCGCATCCGGCGCGCGGCCTTTGCGAATCGCTTCAGGACCCTTCCGACCACGGCCCCGAGGTGTCGGCCTTCATAAGCTTCACGAAGGACGAAGAAGAAGAGCTTGAGTTTCAGATCCAGCGCAATGAAATATCCCGGAAAGAGTACGTCAGGTCAAAGCGGCGCATCGCCGTACACCGGCAGGTCGTGCTCGACATAGTTAAGAAGAGCGGCGAGGACGTTGTGCCCGAGCTGCACGTCGTCGCGGCCTCGGAAGTCGACCAGTTGATCGAGGACGGGACGAAGGCCCTGCGGGGCGCGAAGCCCGGAGTGATCCTCAACGAGAAGTGGAAACTGATCGCGGCCGTGACCCGCGGCGAGCTCTTCTACGTCTTCGAGAGGGTCTCCAAATAGAGGGATTTTTTGCGGGGATACTTCTACTGTTGACAATGGTCATTTTGTAAGTAATATCGACGTGGACAGCCGGCCCGTCCGGGCCGTCGCGCTTCCCCTGCCCCTTCCGAAATCCGTAGAATTCGTCCATGCTCCCTCGCTATGTCCGCTAATCGTCTATGGCCCGAGAGAGGCCGCTTCGGGGATTCCTTGAAATGTCCACAATCAATTTTTCCCAGGTAGTACAACACATGCTTGCCATATCTTCGAAGATATCGGACCTGATATTTTCGCCGGGCCGCCCGCCTCAGGTGGAGCTCATAGGCAAGCTGACGCCGGTCCAGATACCCGGCATGGAGAACCTCACACCCGCGCACACGGCCGGGATCGCGAAGGCCCTCATCGGCTCTAACAAGGCCGCCGAAGAGTCTCTGGAAAAGAACGGGTCCGCGGACCTCTCCTTCAGCCTTCCGGGCCTGTCGCGCTTCCGCGTGAACATATTCAAGCAGAGGGGCACCCACGCCATTGTGATGCGGGTGGTGCCGAACGAGATCCCGTCATTCACCGACCTCGGCCTGCCGCCCGTGCTGAAAGAGATCGCCGACATGAAGAACGGCATAGTGCTCGTCACGGGGCCCACGGGGTCGGGGAAGTCATCGACCCTTGCCGCAATCATAGACCTGATAAACGAGACGAAGCACTACCATATCGTCACCATCGAAGACCCTATTGAATTCATGCACCGGCACAAGAACTCGACCGTGCACCAGAGGGAGCTGCACGCGGACACCCCGAACTTCGCCTACGCGCTCAGGGCGGCCCTGCGCCAGGCCCCGAAGGTCATCCTCGTGGGCGAGATCCGCGACCTTGAGACCATCGAGGTCGCGCTCGAAGCGTCGGAGACGGGCCACCTCGTCTTCTCGACCCTGCACACGACCGACGCGGCGAAGACCGTCGAGCGAATCATCGGCATGTTCCCGAAGAGTCAGGAGCACATTATCCGGATGCGGCTCGCGGGCGCATTCAGGTTCATACTCTCCCAGAGGCTCCTCCCGAAGGCGGACGGGCGGGGCCGCGTCGCGGCCATCGAAGTGCTGCGGTCCACGGCCCGCACGCGCGACTACATCGAGAAGGGCGAGCGCGAAGGGAAGTCGCTTTACGACGCGATGCGCGACGGCAACCTCGAAGGCATGCAGGTCTTCGATTCGGAGATCGAGAAGATGATCCGCACGGGGGTCGTGACGATGAACGACGGACTGGCCTTCGCGACCAACCGGCAGAACCTCATGCTGCAACTCTCGGACTACGGCGGCGGGTCGGTCAACGATTTCGCCCCGAGCAACTCCCAGCAATCCGGCCTCATTAGCTAGGGGTCTCGCGGCCGTATGGTATACTCACAGAGGTTTGACGCGGGCATTACAGGTCACGGCTCACGTCAGGCCTTTGTGAGTAAATCCATATGCGACCCACTCTCGTTTCAATCTCGGGCTTCTCGTCAAACGTCGGGAAGACGACGCTCGTCTGCGACCTTCTGAAGCTCTTTCCGGGCTGGGAGGCCATCAAGGTGTCGAGGGGCCACTACCGCTCCTGCGGCAAGTCCCCTTCGGCCTGCTGCATCGGCCCCCTGCTGGGGGAAAAGCCCCTCGTCCTGAGCGGGCGGGAGGGCACTTATTCCGAGGGCAAGGACTCCGGCCGGTACTGGGAGTCGGGCGCGAGCAACGTTCACTGGGTGGTCTGCACTTCCGACCAGGTCGAAGAAGGCGTGGGCTCCGCGCTCGCTCTGGTCCGGGGCGAGGGGGTCTTCATCGAAGGCACGAGCGTGCTCAAATACTTTCCGGTTGACTACTCAGTCATCGTCGCGAAACCGGGGTCGCATGAGATCAAGTCCTCGGCCGCTCGGGTGATCTCGAAAGTGGACACGGTCTACATCGCCGGCGCGCGAGACCCGCTCGCGGACTCGGAAGAGATCAGGCAGAGGTTGATCCGGCGGGGCGCAATCGCGGAGGACCTGCCCGTCGATTTCGAGGCCGACGCCGGCAGCCTCGCCCGGAAGATCGGCAGGGTCCACGCGGCGCGGCTCGCGCGGGCGGAGCCCGGAATAATAGCGGCGCTGTGAAGCCCGTGCCTGCTCGATGTTTGTGACCGCGCGACGACGCTCAGTCGCGTCGCGGCTGTTCAGGCAGACACGACAGTATATCAAGACCGATTTCGTCTTCGGAAAATCCAAGCTCAATATAGGCTCTGAAACGACCCGAGGTCAGCAGGTGCAGGAAGAGTTCCTGAGTCGTCAGGTCGGAAGTCGCCTGAGGGTTTGCGTGACTCGAACGGACGAGGTGGGAAAGCTTGTCCCAGATCGCGTCCCCATCCTCTTCGGTTAAAAGCTCTCGCCAGCCGCCCCCTTGTCTCGGGGTCACTTCCAGAGAGACTTGATCGCGGCGGGCGCGCGGGGCAACATGGGTGAGGGCTTTCGTTGCCATTGCGCCACTCCTGTTATATTTAATTCGGTCCAGCCGGTGTACAGGGCCAGGTAGTGATTCTTCGACGTGTAACTCCCGTCGTTCCTTTTAAGACCACCGAAGGATACTCGAACGCCCGAATTTATTCAAGCATCAAGGAAGAACAAACAGATTTATTATTTCTACGAAGATAGAGAATAAGATCACAATGACCAAGAGACTGAGAAGCAGAAGAGAAGAGGCGGGGCGGCAGGAGCGGAGAAAGGCCCGGCGGTTCGACGCCGCCTGGGAGGTCTCGATCACCGGGACCGACCCGTCGGGCTCAAGCTTCAACGAAACCGGGACGCTCGAAAACCTCAGCTCGACGGGGGCCTTCCTTTTTCTGACGAGGAATTTCGAGGTGGGGGAGAGGGTGGACATCCTGATAAAGATCCCGTTCAAGAGTGATAACTGGATGAGATACTCGGCCGAGATCGTCCGGGTCGAGGCGGCCCCTCCCAGAATCGGCGTCGGCATGAGATTCGACACCCCGCGACCGGCCTTCGTCGAGAGGCAGCCGCCGGGCTGACGCCCCCGGAAACGGGGCAGCGTTATGGCCGAAGGCCGGACATTAGGAGTGGAGGGTGGGCCTGGTGTGCAGTTTGAGGATCTGCTCCTTAAGTTGCTTCAGAACGTCTTCGCGCTCGTCCCTCGAAGAGCAATGGCGCAGCCTCTCGACGAGGGTGTCTATCTCGCCCGCGGTCCCGTTCGTCGCCCCCACGGCCCTCGCCGCCTGCGCGCTCTCGACCGTCCCGGGCTCCCCCAACACCTGCTCGATGGCCGACCAGAAGAGGTCGATGTTAATCGGCTTCTCAAGGCAGACGTTGGCCCCCGCCGACTCGGCCTCGACGAGGATCATGGGGCCGCACCCGCTGATGACAATTATCGGGGTCGACCTGATCGCGTCGTCTTTCCGAATGCTCGATATGAAGTGCAGGCCGCTCTTGCCGGGGAGAACTATGTCCGTGATTATGAGGTTGGGGCGGCGTCTCCGCGCGGTGACCAGCGCCTGCTCCGCGTCCGAAGCCGTCACGACCGCGTAGCCCTTGAGACGCAGCAGCTCCGCGAGAGGGTTCAGAGTATCGAAGTCATCTTCAACTACCATGACTGTTTTAGACATAACACGCTCGCCTTCGTAGGTTGATCGTGAGGTGGAACGGTACGGGACGGTCAAGAGGGCGTGCCCGAGCGCGCGCCGTTGTTGGGGCAGAGTCGCGCACTCGTCCGCAATAATACCTACGACCAAAAATTAATGCAATGATCCTTTTCACATGGGAGTGGCTAAACATAGGTAGCTGGTGTATAAAGAATGAATGAGTCAATGTCGCTACTGCAAAGCTACTGAGCAACAAATTAAAGCCGGTCTAAATGCCAGCGGCAGCCAACGCTTCCGCTGCCGATTCTGTGACCGCAT
>DASQDI010000091.1:0-5510 GCA_035634255.1 Blastocatellia bacterium | reverse complement strand
CCCCTGCTTGCCCGTCAGCTTCACGGCGTAGTCCGGGTCGATTATAGCCCGCGTGTGCACGGCGCTTATCGGCGTCTGGAATATGTCTATCCCCTCCAGGAAGAACGGCCGCTTCTCCCCGAAGAATATGGGAAACCTCTGATTTGCTGTTACGACCGGCTGGTCCGCCTCCACCTGCGCGAAGTCGGGGTTGGCGGTGAAGTCCAGAGTTATGTTCGACGTGATGCCGAGCTTCATCGACAGGCCCGGATCGAAATTCGCGGGCTTGTTGACGAACCGCCCCGGATCGCGGAGCGCCGGGTCGTCGGCCACGTCGCCCAGAGAGAAGACCCTGACGCGGCGGCCTGTCTCCGAGATCGTGAGGGTCGGGATGATCTCAAGCGTGCGCTCGCTCGCGATGCCTTCCAGCCCCGATAGCTGCCCGGCCTGACTCAGCAGGTCGGACCGGTTGCGCGCGTTGGGCATCCACGAGTTCAACTCGTTATCGAACCGCTTTATCCTGCGGTATACGTGAATCCCCCAGAGCTTGTCCTTGCCCGCTTCGTACCTGAGCGACTTGAAGGGGACCGCGACCTCGACCACGTAGCCGTCCTCGGTCAGCCTCCCCTTCGATTCCATCACCACGTCGAGGCTGTAGTCCTCGCCGCTCCCTTCGGTGATGATCCCGTCCGCCTGCACGCCCATCGGGTTGAACATCAATATGTACGCCTTCCGCTTGTCGTTGAAGGTGTCGAGCAGCACGCGGACGGTGTCGTCGTCGAATATCTCGTCGCGCTTGGGGATGGTGGCCCGGACCTTGTCCGGCTCGTCGTACGCGCGGAACGCGATGTAGAGGGTCCGGGCGTCGAAGCCGAGATAAACTTCCGTCGGCCTCGAAGGCGCTATGTTGTCGCCCGGCTGCGTCTGGTAGAAGTCTTTCAAAACGGCGGCCGATTTCCAGACCTCTTCGTCGAGCTTGCCATCGATCACCGGGGGGGTCGTGAATCTAACGAGCCTTACGGGGTTTGCTTTCTCGGGCGGGAGAGTCGTCGCGGACTTCGGGGCGGGTGGTTTCGGGGATTCCGCGGGAGCAATCGACGAGGGGGGCGGCTCCTGCCCGAGCGCCACGCTCGGGATCGAAATGAGCAATAAAATACGGGCCAGTAACAGAACTTTCACTGTCGCAAACTCCCAACTACTATCCGACCGGGTCGATGAGAAAAATGTTGATCGAGGCTGAAGGAAGCCGTCCACTTCCGCCTCTTAGACGTACGAAGATCCGTATAAGTTCCACTCAATTGTCAAAAGATTGTAAATATTCGGGCTGGGGGCGGCCTGAAAAAGCAACGCATATATTACACGCCTTCGCCCGTTTTTTTCCAGACTGAGCGAGGGTATGCAATATATGCGTCGCGGTCTTTCTCCGGATGATTAGAGGCCCGCTCGCGTGAGCCGCACGCGGCCGTTGATACCGCTCGCGGTTATCTGCATGCCGCCCGAGCCGATGCGCGCGCGGTAGTTGGAGCGGGTGGGCTTGCCCTGAACTACGACGTTAGGGAAGTCGGCGTCCACCGTGCCGTTGATGCCCGTGACGTTGATGTCCGCGTTCAGGTCGTCGGTGAACATGAGGTCGACCCCTCCGTTGATCCCGCTCACGTGGATGCCGCGATCAGTCAGTCGGACTATCTTGACCGAGACCTTGCCGTTGATGCCCGACAGGTTCGTGTAGCCCACTGACTGGCCTATCTCGACCCTGCCGTTGATGCCGCTCGCCTCGACCGGGCCATCGACCTCCCCGATGTTGACGCGGCCATTGACCCCGCCCACGTTCAGTTCGATCTGGCGCGGCAGCTTCAGGACGACGCGGTGCCTCACCTGAGGGTTATGGGTCGACCTGTCCCAATTGTCCTCCTTCTCGCCGCGCACCGAAAGCGCCCCGGAGGAATGGTCGACGATGATCTTCCTGAAGTTAAGGTCTTCCTTGTTCCTCGCCGAGCGGATTATGTGAACTTCGGCGTTCGACCCATTCGAGGTCTCGATGTCGACCGTGCCGTTTATCCTCTCGACCTCGACGCGAGCGCCCGGAGAGAGCTGGTAGGTCTGGCGGATTTCGTCGCGCTCCGTGAAGTCGGAGCCTTCCATCGTCTGCGAGTGCGGGGCCCCCTTGTGGTCCGCCTGCCCCATTACGGCGCTCGACCCGGCGGCAAGGCCGGCCACGAGCAAAAGCGATATTGCAAGCAATCTATATTTCATTATCTTTCACCTCTCAAATTTTCACTGATTAAATCTGCTTCAGCACGAAGCTGCTAACCTGCCCCGCTTGATCTTCACTCTATCTGCATTCGGCCGACGCGGCCGCCAACCCTTTGATTATCCTGACGGCCCCGCTGAACGAGTCGAGCACGAACTGGGCCTGGCCGTCCCCGTACCGCCCGACCACGCGCCTGTTGACGCGGCCCTGCGAAGGGGTGTCGACTTTGAGCGGGAAGTCGGTCTCAAGCTCGCCCGTGTAGCTCGACATGGTGGCGGTAAAGCCCGGAGGGTCCGGCTGGATGGACATCTCGACTTCCCCCGAAATCGTCTTCAATTTATAACGGCCGCCCGCCTGAATCCGTCCCCTGAAAATCACCTCGCCGCTCGCCGAGTTCGCGTCAACGTCGCCGCCGATGCCCACGAGGTTGATCGAGCCGCTCGCGCTGTTGGCGTCGGCCCGCCCTTCGACGCAGCGGATATCAAGGCTGCCGGTGGCCGAGTCGGCGCGGGCGTCCCCGCCCGCGTTGCGGATGCTGATGTCTCCGTTCGCCGTGCTTGAGTCGACCCGCCCTTTCACGTCCGACACGTTGATGTCCCCGTTCAGATTGCGGACCTGGCAATTCCTGTCGACCCCGCTCACGGAGATGTCCCCGTTCTGCCTGGAGGCCCTCAAAGACCCGACCCGCTTTACATCCACGTCGCCGTTGCCCTGGTTTATAAGGACGTTCCCCTGCACGTCACTCACGGAGACATCGGAGCCGAAGCTGTCGACTATTTCGAGGTTCGCGTAGCGGGGGACCTGCACCACGAGGTTCGCCTCGCCGCTCGCGTGGCGCGGGGCTCTCGGCTCGTCCCCGGCGCGGGGCGCGTAACGCCCGACCCTCAGGCTGACGGTGCCCGGTTCCCGGTCCGCGCTCGCGACCACGGGGAGCGGCGAGGAGTCCTCCACGTCCGTGGCCTTCGCCTCCACCCGGTCGCGGTCCCACCCGGTCACAGTTATCTTACCCGCGCGGTTGCTGATCGAGACCTTGCCCCCGCGCTCAAGCTTCAGGTCGACCTCCGCGGCCTGCGAAGCCTGCGCCGGCGGCGGGTCCTGCGGGGCAGGCGCGGTCGATTGAGGGTCGAAAGGCTCGGCTTTCGCCGCCGGAGCGAGCGCGCCCGCGAGCGATAATGCGAACATTAAGATTGCGACTTTTAGTTTCTTCATTCTTAACTTATTCCCTGGCCATCTCTCTGAGCGCGTCGATCTTCTTGGAGTAAGCGGCCAGCAGGTATTGCAGGGCCACCGGGTCTCCGGGGTGCTGGCGCACGACCTTGCGCGTCTCTTCAATCGTCAGGTCGATGGACGCGAGCGCGTTGTCGAGTCTCACGAGCAGAGCGGGGTCGAGGTTTTCCCGGCGGCGCTTAACGTCGCGCTCGACCATGGCGATGGCGGCCAGATACTTCTGCTCGGCTTCGCGCACCAGCTGCTCGGGGGTCTGCTCTTTCGCGACCTTGACCGTGGAAGAATCGCGCGCCCCCCTCGCGGGCGGCGCGGGCTCTCTGCGCTTCTGTTTGAGTTCCTGCTCCGGCGAAGGCGCGGCCGCCTCTTCGACCGTGGAATCGGCTCCGGGAGCCTGTTTGGGAACTGAGGGCGTCGACGACGCCGTCGGCTTCGCGTCGTCCGCACCCCTGGCGAGCTGCGGCCGTTCGTCGGGGGCGCGCTCTTTCGTATAGACCATGACCGCGACCGTGATGCCGACGGCGGCGACCACGAGCGCCGCGGCGAAGGCTGGGCTCAGGCGCGGCGCGCCGAAAGCCGCCACGAGCCACTCGCGCAGTCTCGCGAACGGGCTCACCCGCTCCGAGAGATCCACACGCGGGGCCGGGGTGTTCTCCCGCTCGATCCGCGCCTCGACCGCGGCCCACATGGCCGGGGTCACATCAACGTCGCGCCTATAGTGCGCGTAGGCGGCCTGCTCGGCTTTCAATTCTTCGTAATAGCTCGCGCACCCCGCGCACGACTCCGTGTGCGCCCTGACGCGGGCCGCGGCCTGGGCGTCGAGCTCGCCGTCGAAGTACTCTTCAATTGATGTCAGATAATCTTCACATTCCATGACTGATCCCCAGATAAGGCTGGATGCGGCGGCGCATCTCGGCCCTCGCGCGGTGCAGGTCGGTCTTGAGCTTCGGTATCGAAAAGCCCGTGATCTCCGCTATCTCTTCATAACTCCTCTGGTGCAGCACCTTCAGAGTAAAGACCATCCGCTTGTCTTCATCCAGACAGCCGAGCGCGGCGTGAATGGCCTGATTCAGCTCCTTATTCAACAGCTCGTCATCGGGCAGCAGGCCCCCATCGTTCAACTCCGCCACGCGGTCGTCGTCAATCGCGACTTTGCCCTCTTCTTTGTAGCGCGAGCGGATCGACTCGCGCGCGACGTTCTTGGCGATCCCGAAGAGCCAGGTCGAAAGCTTCGTCTCGTCCCTGAGGCTCCCGACGTTCCTGTAAGCGCGCACGAAGGTCTCCTGCATCAGGTCTTCGGCCAGCTCCCTCTGCCCGACCATGTCATAAATGAAGCTGATTATGGGCCGAGCGTACCGTTCAAAGACCAGGCGGAAATCTTCATGATCACCGCTGCGAGCGAACGATGTGACCTCTTCGGAAGTTTTCATTTGAGCCCCAGCTTGTCCGTTCAGCCGGCTCATCACACTGCTCGCTCCCATAATTATCGCTTCGGCAATCTCCGCTTCATTCTCCGTTCAGAGGGTAAGTGACGCGAGCGATCAAAAGGTTGCAGTCTGGGCCGGCAAAATAAAAATTTTCGATTAATTCCCCGAACTCCGGCTAACAGTACGAATCGGATACTCCCGGCGTTTCGCCAATCACCGCCCGCTGCATCGAAACATAGCACATAATATTTTGCGGAAAAAATTCGAAGCCCCGCAACCTTTTACCTTCAATCATCACTTACAGTCGATACAGACCTGTTCGGGGCCGTTTGAACCTGGGCAATCGGTGCGCCCGATAGAAATTTTGGAACGTATTCATCTGAAGCGGAGTACAAGCAGTCAACAACTGTCAACTCAATAGACCGGAAAAGCTCGAATTTAAAGCTGGGGGATATATTAATGGACACATCGAAACAATCTCTGATCCGGCTCGAAGGAGTCACGAAGGTGTTCTTCACCGACGAGGTCGAGACGCACGCGCTGGCGGGGATCCACATGAACATCAACAAGGGGGAGTACGTCTCCATAGCCGGCCCGTCCGGCTGCGGCAAGTCCACCCTGCTGTCCAT
>DASQDI010000090.1:0-16393 GCA_035634255.1 Blastocatellia bacterium | reverse complement strand
GGCACGTTGATCTCTTTCAGGAGGAACGGGACCGCCCCGAGGTGGTCCTCGTGCCCGTGGGTTAAGATGATGGCGACGATCTCGTCCCGGTAGTCGTCGATGAAGGTGAAGTCGGGAATGACTATATCGACTCCAGGCAAGTCCTCTCCGGGGAAACCCATTCCCGCGTCAATGATGATGGCTTCGCCCCCGTAGCGCATCGCCATCATGTTCATCCCGAATGCGCCCACCCCGCCAAGGGGTATTATCTCCAGTCTTTCTTCGGCCATATTTTTATGCTTTATCTCTGATCGCGGCCTTCGTTCGAGGACCCTCACATCCTGTTAATCCACGCATCCACTCCCACGTCGAAGACCTTCAGACGAATCCTCTCGGGAATTATAGCAACTCGCGCGTCATACCTGCACAACCTTTTTCAGCCCTCGAACAAGGCGCGGTACAGGGCCCCGAATTCGGCGACCGACAGGGTCTCCGCGCGGCGGCGCGGGTCAACGCCCGAGGCCCTCAACCCTTCTTCAATCGGCACCCGGTACGGCAACGCCCCCGACGCGGCCTTGAGGTTGTTGGCTATCGTCTTCCTCCGTTGCGAGAAGGCGAAAGAGACCAGCTTCAAAAATCCTTCTTCCGACCCCACCTCGACGAGCGGCCGGCTTCTCACGTCGAGCCTGACCACCGCCGACCTCACCTTCGGGGCGGGCCTGAAAGCCGACGGGGGCACTTCAAAGAGTTTCTTCGCGTCGCAATAAAACTGTACGAGGACCGAGAGGTACCCGTACTCGCGACCGCCGGGCCCGCTCGCGATCCGGTCCACCACTTCGTTCTGAAGCATCAGGGTCATGTCCTTCACCCCGGCCCTGACGCGCAGCAGTCGCTCGATTATCGGGGTCGAGATGTAATAAGGCAGGTTCGCCACGACCCGCACGCGCTCGGGCTCACCGCCTCCGCGCCCCGCCTGCCGGAGCCATTCCCTCCCCCGCGCGATCAAGTCGTCCCAGTTCACCGTCAGGGCGTCCGCTTCGATCACGGAGAGGTTTTCCGCGGCGAGAGTGTTCCTGAGCGCCTCGATCAGGCGCGGGTCGATCTCGACCGCGATGACGAACCCGCTCCGCCCGACGAGCAGGCCGGTGAGCGCGCCGGTGCCGGGCCCGATTTCGATGACGAGGTCGGACCGGAGAGGGGAGACGGACTCCACTATGCGGCGAGAGACGCTCGCGTCGGAGAGAAAGTTTTGCCCGAGGCTTTTTTTTGCTTTGATCAAAGTTCTCGCGCGCTTCCCGTCAGGCGCAGGTACCCGGATATCTCTGAGTGGCCGCTCGCCCGCTCGACGTTCACGCCTTCCAGCCTCAGGTCGCCGACGAGGCGGACCGGGTCGAGGTCTTCTTCCGTCCCGTTCGAGCCTGAAGGAGTTAAGGCGGTTACTTTATCCACGACCTCAAAGTCCTCGGAGTTTCGCGGCGAAAAGCCGCCCGGCAGGACGAGCACGCTCGCCGCCTGAAGGCGCGCCAGCCACAGGAGGATCGAAGTCGATTCCGGCCCGACTGCCTTGGAGAGGCCCGGCGTTTCGGCGGGGGGCGCGGAGTCACTCTCGCAGGTCCACAGTTCAAGAATCGTCGAGTCACGCGCGCCTTCGGGGAGTTCGAGGCCGTCGAGGGTCGCCCGATCTCCGGCGAGTATCAGCGGCCGGTGCCTCTCGCGGTCGAGGCTGTTACCCGCGAAGAGCCGGTTCAGGCTCGGCTCGGACCCGAGAATTATCGCGTCGTATTCGGAAGCCTTCGCGAGGAAAGAGTCCGAGGGCTTCCACCCTCCCGCGCCCCCCGCCTCATAGACGAGCAGGGCATGCACGAAAGGGATTCCCCGCGTGACCCGCTTCAGGTAGAACTCGTTGAGGCGGCGTGCTTCAGGCTCGCACAGCCCCACGTCCACCTCTATCCCCGCCGCGCGCATCTGCCCGATGCCCGACCCGTTCACCCGCGGGTCCGGGTCGACCATCGCGATCACCGCGCGCGAGATGCCCGCCTCGATCAAGGCGCCCGTGCAAGGAGGGGTGCGCCCATAGTGGCAGCAGGGCTCAAGCGTGCAGTAGAGAGTCGCGCCCCGCGCCCTGTCCCCGGCGAGCGCGATTGCGTAAGACTCGGCGTGTTTCAGCCTGTCGTACCGGTGAAAGCCTTCGCCGACGACCTCGCCTTCATTGACGAGGACCGCGCCCACCATCGGGTTCGGGCTGACCAGGCCCGCGCCGCGCCCCGCCAGCTCAAGCGCCCTCTTCATAAATGCCAGGTCGTCGTCGCGCATAAAAATACCGGTCAGGCTCAAAGCCTGTAACGTGCCTTCAAGGGCGCTTCGTAGCCTTCGGCAGAAAAATTGTCGAGCTTCAGAGAGGCCGCCGCCGTAAAATCGAGCCCATCATCTTCGCCCCGCGCGAGCCTCGGATAACCGGCGGCCGCGATCATCGCGGCGTTGTCGGTCGTCAGCTTCGGGCTCGGGAAATAGACTGGCGCGCCGAAATCTTCAGACCTGACCCGCGCGCGCAATTCCCTGTTACAGGCGACGCCCCCGGCGAGAATGATCGTCCGGGGGTGATGGCGGCGGACGCCCTCTTTCAATCGCGAAAGAAGCGAGCGGACGACTTTGTCCTGAAAGCTGGCCGCGAGGTCTTTAATGATCTGGTCCGGCTCGCCCCCCCGCGGGACCGGGCCGACCCCCCTCTCGCGCACGAACCGCAGCACCGCCGTCTTCAATCCGCTGAAGCTGAAATCGAGGTTCGGCGAATTCATGCGCGGGAGCGTGAAGACCAGATCGGCCGCCTCCGGGACCCCGGCGACCGCAAGCCGGTCGATGATGGGGCCGCCCGGATAGCCGAGCCCTAAGAGCTTAGCAACTTTGTCGTACGCCTCGCCCGCCGCGTCGTCGCGCGTGCGGCCGAGCACCGCGTACTTCCCTTCTTCGGGTATCAGGAAGAGGGTCGTGTGGCCGCCCGAGACTATGAGAGCTAGCGCGGGGTATTCTACGGGAGGGTTCTCGAAGACCACGGAATAGATGTGGCCTTCGATGTGATTGACTCCCACGAGGGGCTTGCCCGAAACGTAGGCAATCGACTTGGCGAAGCTGATGCCTACGAGCAGAGCCCCCACCAGACCGGGGCCTTTCGTCACGGCGATCCCGTCGAGCTGATCAATCGAGACCCCGGCCTCGTTCAGGGCCGAGCTTACGACCGGGGCTATGCGGTCGAGGTGCTCGCGCGACGCGAGCTCCGGGACGACCCCGCCGAATGGCGCGTGCGTCTCGACCTGGGAGGCGATTATGCTCGATTTTATCGACCTGCCGCCTTCGATCACGGCGGCGGCCGTTTCGTCGCATGAGCTTTCTATGCCTAGCACTAACATTACCGATCAATTGTACACGACCATGTTGCGGGGTCGAAACCGCGAGCGCCCCGCCGCCCCGTATGCGGTTTGCAAATAGAGGCGGCTTGCTTATAATCGCCCTTTCAATCAGAGTGCCTATTCGAGGAAGAACCGGAATATTTTATGAAAGCAGCGTTCGTTAAGCAGTTGATGGAACCGCTCAGGGTCGAAGAGACGGCCGTTCCCGAGCCGGGAGCCGACGAAGTGCTCCTGAAAGTCGAGGCGAGCGGCGTCTGCCACTCCGACCTGCACATCGCGAGCGGGGACTGGCCGGGGCTGATGAAGCAGATCACCCTGCCGCTCATTCCGGGCCACGAGGTGGTCGGGCGCGTCGTAAAGAGGGGCTACGAGGTGACGGAACTCGACCTCGGCGACCGCGCGGGCGTGGCGTGGGTCCACTGGACCTGCGGCGAGTGCGAGCCGTGCCGCGCCGGGCTTGAGAACCTCTGCCCGAATCAGAAGATCACGGGCGCGACGGTCGCCGGAGGGTACGCCGAGTACATGAAGGCGAAGGCCTCGCACGCCATAAAAGTTCCGGACAACCTCTCGTCCGAGGAGGCGGCCCCCCTGTTCTGCGCGGGCGTGACGGTCTACCGGGCCATAAAGAATTCGGGGATCGAGCCGGGGCAGCGCGTCGCCATCTTCGGGATCGGGGGGCTCGGGCACCTCGCGGTTCAGATCGCCAAAACCTACGGGGCGGAAGTGATCGCCGTCGACATCACCGACGAGAAGCTGGCGCTGGCGCGGGCGTGCGGGGCCGACCATACGATCAACAGCGCGAGCAACAACGCGGCGAGGAAGATTCGGGAGATGGGAGGGGCGCATTTTTCCGTCGTGACCGCGGCGGCCAAGGCGGCCTATGACATCGCCTTCAGGTCTCTGAGGCCGAGGGGGACTCTGGTAGTCGTCGGACTGCCCGCCGACGACCTGACCTTCAACCCGAACGCGATGTCTTCGGCGGAGACGAGGATCATCTCGTCTTCGGTCGGTACGCGCGAAGACATGCGGGAGGTGCTCGACCTCGCGGCCGGGGGGAAGGTCAGGTGCGAGATCGAGACGCGGAGGCTCGATCAGATCAACGAGGTGTTCGACCAGATGCGCGGCGCGCAGATCACCGGCCGGCTTGTCCTCACGTTCGACAGGTGAGCGGCACCGGATTAACTCCGGTGCCGAGGGTCGCGTCTCTTTCGATCACTCCGACAGCCTCACGGACTTCATGGAGTCGCCCGCGCGGAGCTGCTTCACGACATCCAACCCATCCGTGACCCGCCCGAAGACCGCGTAATTCATATCGAGGAAGGCCGCCGGGCCGAGCGTGATGTAGAACTGGCACGACGCGCTGTTAGGGTCGGACGACCGCGCCATCGCGACCGCGCCCGCGTCTCCGTGCTTAAGCTCGGGGCTAACCTCAAGCTGGATTCTGCGCTCCCTCCCCGTGCTCGGGTCGGTGTACCCGCCCGTGCCGTTGCCCCGAGGGTCGCCCCCCTGAATCACGAAGCCCGGCTCGTACCGGTGGAACTTGAGGCCGTCATAAAACCCTTTCTCAACGAGGTCGATGAAGTTGCCCGCGGTGATCGGGGCTTCGTCCTCGAACAGTTCGACGGTGACGGTCCCCTTGTCGGTTTCGATTATAGCTTTTCGGTTTGCCACGATGTTCTCCTTTTCTTTATCTACAAACGAGAAATGTAGCACCGTCGATTGGAGAGGTACAAGTTGCCCGGAAGGCGCGGCGGAGCTATACTGCTCGGCTTTCGAAGAATCGTCCGAATAAGAGAAGCGAGGGCCTTTAATGTACGTCACGCATCTTTATTGCTCGTCCTGCGGCAGGGAGCGCGAGCCGCGCAGGCTTTATAACCTCTGCGAATGCGGCAAGCCCCTGATGGTCGCTTACGACCTCGACCGCGCGCGCGAAACTCTCACGCAGGACGCGCTCGCGGCGCGGGAGCCGAACCTCTGGCGCTACAGGGAAGTGTTGCCGGTGACGGATGCCGCCAACCGCCTGACGCTCGGCGAGGGCATGACCCCTCTGGTTAAAGCCTACAACCTCGGCGCGCGGCTAGGCATGCCGAACCTGTACATCAAAGACGAGTCGCTGAACCCCACGGCCTCGTTCAAGGCCCGAGGGATGGCCGTCGCGATCTCGATGGCGAAAGAGCTCGGCGTGAAGAAGCTCGCGGTCCCGTCGGCCGGGAACGCGGCGGGCGCTCTCGCGGCTTACGCGGCGAAGGCGGGCATCCCCGCTTTCATCTTCATGCCGAAAGACACCCCGAGGGCGAACGTCATCGAGTGCGAACAGACGGGGGCGAACGTCACCCTGATCGACGGGCTGATCACCGACTGCGGGCGGATCGTGGGCGAGCGCAAGGAGGCGGAAGGGTGGTTCGACGTTTCGACTCTGAAGGAGCCCTACCGCGTCGAGGGCAAGAAGACGATGGGTTATGAGCTGGGCGAGCAATTCAACTGGGAGCTGCCGGACGTGATCCTTTACCCGACCGGCGGGGGCACTGGCCTGATCGGGATGTGGAAGGCGTTCGACGAGATGGAGCGGATGGGCTGGATCACGGACCGCAGGCCGCGCATGGTGTCGGTGCAGGCGGATGGCTGTGCGCCGATTGTCAAAGGCTTCGCGGCCGGGGCCGACGCGGGCGCGGAAGTCCCCGACGCTCACACGGTCGCGGCGGGGCTCAGAGTCCCGAAAGCCATAGGCGATTTCATTATGCTCGACATATTGCGCAGGAGCGGGGGCACGGCCATCTCGGTCTCCGACGACGAGCTGCTTGAGGGCGTAAAGGAGATCGGGTCGGCCGAAGGAATCTTCGCCGCGCCGGAAGGCGGCGCGTGCCTGCCCGCGCTCCGACGGCTGCTCGAACGGGGGGAGGTGAAGCCGGACGAGAGAGTCGTCCTTTTCAACACCGGCTCGGGCCTGAAGTACATGGAGGCATTTTCCGGATGAAACAGCGCGGCCGGAATTATTCGTTGTAGCGGGTGCCAGGCACGAGCGGCGCTATTCACTTTCGCGGTCTAAAGCTTTCATCAAAGCTGCTTTGGCTAGCAGACGGGTAGAATCTAAAGTCGGTAGCGGCGCATCATCCGGGCGAACGATAAGCGGGATTTCAGTGCATCCCAGAACAGCGGCATCACATCCCCGCCTCTTTAGGTCTTCCATCACCTCATTGAAATATAAGCGAGATTCCTCCGGGAAGATGCCATTGACAAGTTGCTTAAAGATTATCGTATTGATACGGTCCCGAACCGCCGCGTCTGGAATTTCACAAGCGATGTCATACGGCTTCAAGGCTTCTGCATAGACCGGACTTTCCATCAAATACCGAGTCCCGAGGATGCCGAGGCGTTCGAAGCCACGCCGGTTTGCTTCTTCGGCTACCACCTCCGCGATGTGCAACCAAGGGAGGGGCGAGCGCGGAAGCATGAACTTGAAAGCTTGATGACAAGTGTTGTCCGGGCAGATAGCGAAAGTCGCTCCCGCATGCGCAATTTTGCGGGCTGATGATAGCAATAGCTCTGCGACCCCATTCCAATCATCTCTCCGAATATACTCCATATGTTGCGCCATCGGGATCGAATTAATAGTTATCTCCGGGTGATTATGTTCGCCCAGTAAATTCAAAGATTCGAGGCAGATTGTTCGATAACATAGTGCCGCGCCCTCCGCGCTACAAGCTACTATTCCGATGTGTCTTGTCACCCTAGTTTTCCTCCTATCCTTTGACGCAACAGGCGACTAACGTCCCACATCAACGGGCGCGGGCGACGGCACTCAAGCAACCAAGCGAAACTCACTTCCCCCGCTACGTCGCATGCGGCTGTTAGACGCGGCTCGCGCCGACTCACCCCTTCACCTTTATCATCTCTACTCCCTCATGATCGTGGCCCGCCTGTTCTGCCTCGGCCACCGCTTTGTATCCCTTCCTGCTGTAAAACCCCACAGCCGCCGGCGAAGAATGTAAGCGCAGTGTCTCAAGACCTGCCTCCCAGCCGGCCACTTCCAGCCGGGTGAGGATCTTTGACCCGATGCCGCCTTTGTGATGCTTCGGGAGTATGTACAGGTACTTGATCTGCTCCGCGGCTTCCAGGTCGACCCCGCCGAAGCCGATCACCTCGCCGTCGCGCTCTGCCACGAAGACCCCGCCCTTACTTATCAAGCCGTCGAGATAAGTGTCGCCGGGGATAGCCTGGCCGCCTGTGGCGGAGAGGTAGATTGCGCGGATATGACTCTTATCCTGTAAGCTCGCTCTTCTGATGGTCAGCATAAAACTTCCGACGCCTCAAGCTCGGTGTTTCCCGCCGGGTCGCTTCGGCGGAGGTGTCCCCCGTCGCCCGCTCATTTCCGGCGGATCGAGTACAGCCGGTGCTCCGTCCGTATCAACAAGCGCTCACCCACCAGCGCAGGCGACGCCTGAGCCATATCGTCCAGTTCATTCACGTGTAATAGCTGGAACTTCTCGCCCGCCGCGATCACGAACGTCTGGCCCTCCTCGCTCAAGCAGAACAGCTTGCCGTTGTAGGCCCAGGGCGATGTCGTGAAAGCCGTCGCCCTCGGGTCGATCCGCGTCCGGTAGGTCATCTTCCCGGTCCCGGCATCAAAGCGGCTCAATATCCCCGTCTCGGTAAGAGTGTATACGGCTCCTTCATATGCCACCGACGACGGCAGATAAGTCCCGCCGCGCGCCTCCGACCAAACGACGTATTTGTTCGAGCGCTCATCTTTCCCGAGCGAGATGTCGCCCGCAGCGCCGGGACGGACCGCGAACAAAGGCCGCCCCCGCCCGCCGTTGATATACAGGAGCCCGTTGTAAGCGAAGGGCATCGGAATCGGCGTCGCCGCCATCCCCGACATGCGCCACAGCTCTTTACCCGCCAGGTCGTAGCTCACGACCTCCCCCGGCCCCACCGTCACGACCTCGGTGCGCAGAGCGTGCCTCCAAACAAAAGGCGTCGCCCACCCTGACCGCTGTGCTGGCTGCTCTTTGCCACCCAGGTCCCGATTCGTGCGCCAGGCCTGCTTGCCCGTCTGTTTGTCGAAAGCGGCGATGTACTGCTGCTTCTCATTGTCGTTGACGATCACAAGCAGGTCCCCCGCCAGCACGGGCGAACTCCCCGTCCCGAGGTCGAGGTAGATGGGGTTCGCTTCCAGCGGCGTCGACCACGCCTGCTTCCCCTTCAAGTCAAACGCCCACAGCCCCAGGTTCGCCACGTACACGTAAATGAACTTCCCGTCCGTCACAGGGCTCTCCGACGCGAAACTGTTCTTGCGGTGACGCCCGCCCGGCGGGCGCCCCGTGTAGAACTCCTTCTTCCACTCCACCTTGCCGCTCTTCAGGTCCAGGCAGTAGAGAAAGTAGTGGAGCGTTACTTCTTTCGGCAATTCGATGTCCCGCGCCGTCACGCGCTCCAATATCTGCTCCATCGAGAGCCCCTGTTTCTGTAGCTCCGCGACGTACTCGTTGCTGTACTCGGTCCCGATCTGCGGCGGCTTCGACTTGCCCTCGGTCGTCGCGGTGGTGACGAACGCCTTGCCGCCCGTCACAATCGGCGATGACCACCCGCGGCCCGGAATCTCCTGCGACCACTCGACGTTCTCGGTCTTCGACCAGCGTTCGGCGAGCCGCGCATTCGCTCCCACGGGATTCGAGTCAGGCCCGCGGAACTGTGGCCAGACGATGTCCTGGCCGTGGACCGTGGGCGAGCCCATCAACAGCGCGCACGCCAGACCGGCCAGGCGCAGGACGATGTAAGGGCCAATAACTTTGCGGATACTTTCTAGTTCAGGGCCGAGTGTATTCATTATCCCCTCGTATATTTTGATACTGCCCAGTCGGTTGTTTTGGCAGTTTAAGAGAGCATAACATCGCGGTCAACCGGGCCGCGCGCCGAGCACTCAGGGAGCCATATAAAACTCGCTCGCGCCGCCCCGTTGCACACAGTTGCGCACAATTGTTAAACACGGGTTTGGTGTGGTCCGGGAACGGTTCTCCAGGTCAGTTCGGGTGCAATCGCCTACCCTTCGATCAATTCCTTCAGCCTTCTTTCCACGAGCTCGCGGTTCGCGTTCAGCGAGGACTCGGTCTCCGACTCGAACCGCATCACGAGGACCGGCTGCGTATTCGACGCGCGCACCAGGCCCCACCCGTCGCCGAAAGTGATCCGCGCGCCGTCCAGGTCGTTCACCTCGTGCGTCTTTTTGAATGACTCGGTCAACTGCTTGACGACCCCGAACTTCTTTTCGTCCGGGCAAGCGACGCGGATTTCCGGCGTGATGACGGTCTTCGGAATACCGGAGAGCAGGCCCGAGATCGGCCCCTCGGAGTTCGACAGGATTTCGAGGAGCCGCGCGCCGGAGTATATCGCGTCGTCGAACCCGAAGAACCGGTCCGCGAAGAAGATGTGCCCGCTCATCTCGCCCGCCAGCGCCGCGTGAGCCGATTTCATCTTAGACTTGATGAGGGAGTGCCCGACCTTCCACATGATCGCGTCCCCCCCGTGCCGCCTTATGTCGTCGAAAAGCGTCTGGGAGCACTTGACCTCGGCGATGAAGGTGGAGCCGGGCCTCTCCTTCAGTATCGAGCGGGAGAAGATCACCATCAACTGGTCGCCCCAGATGATCTCGCCCTTCTCGTCCACGACCCCTATTCGGTCGGCGTCGCCGTCGAAGGCAATCGCGAGGTCGGCCTTACTCTCCGCCACCGCGTCGATGGCGAACCTCATATTCTCAGGCACGGTCGGGTCGGGGTGATGATTCGGGAACCGGCTGTCGGGCTCGCAGAAAAGCTCGATCACCTCGCAGCCCATGTCGCGGTACAAGGGGGCCCCGATGAACCCGCCCATGCCGTTGCCCGCGTCGACGACGACCCTGAGCTTCCGGGGGCCGAGCTTCACGTTCGACTCCACGTACTCGCGGTACTCGGGGACGATGTCGTGCTCCTCGCGCGAGCCCTCGCCCGAGACGAAAGACCGCGACAGGGCGAGCCGCTTGATCTCGCTTATCTGCTCGCCGAAGATCGTGCTCCTGTTCAGGCATATCTTGAAGCCGTTGTTGTCCGCGGGATTATGGCTCCCAGTGATCATCACGCCCGCGTCAACGTTCAGCCTGAAGAGGGTGAAGTACAGCACCGGCGTCGGCACCATGCCCACGTCTACCACGTCGCAGCCGGTCTCGTTCAGCCCCCTTATCATCAGGTCGCGAAAGCGGGGAGAGCTTTCGCGCGCGTCGCGGCCGACGCTCACGCGCCTCGCCCCGTTCGCCCTGTAGAACGTGCCGATGGCGCGGGCCAGGTCGTAGACCGTCTCGTCAGTCAGGTCTTTACCCACAACTCCGCGAATGTCGTACTCTCTGAAAATGTGTTCGTTCATAATGGTCTCCAGGGAGAGATTGTGTATGACGGGGCCCCGTTCGGCAACCTCGCGGAGCCCCGCCGCTCGATAAAACATGTAACCCGGAGCGATTTTTTTTCGTTCTAGGAAATTAGCCTTTCAATAATCAATTTTGGAACTTGCGAATTTGTAATATTGAAACATGAATGGGGAAATTCGTTGAACGGTCGATTCCCCGGATGTTAACCTTAAAGGCGTTAATACGGTTATCGCCCCCGGATACGCATTATTTAAAGAACATTTATCAAGGGAGTTTGAGCATGAGTAAGAGAATACTGGCACTAGCCCTCAGTGTATTTCTGGTCCAGTCTGCCTTCGCCGGCGGGTACGGAATTTCGTATAACGTCGCGGCCGTTGCGGCCGGCGGCCCGGCCTTCCAGACCGGCAAGGTGGAAGGCACCGTTTCCGACCCGGCGGGCGCGCGGGTCTCGGATGTCCGCGTGATCCTGCTCGACCTTACCGGCGCGGTGATCGCAGAGACGAAGACCGACGCGCAGGGCCGCTTCTCCTTCGCGAGCGTACCGGTCGGCCCCTGCACGGTGCGGGTGGAGGCCGAGGGGTTCTCCCTCCCCGACCTGCCCAACATAGAGGTGAAGAAGGGCGCGACGGAGACTCTCAACCTCAAACTTGAGATACCTTCCATAAGCGAGAAGATAGACGTTTCGACGACCGACCCGATCTACAGCAACCTGCGGCAGGTGAAGCTGAGCGGCGAGTCGGTCGCCCTGAAGAACGTCGTCATAAAGCGCGATGCCGGGGTCATCACTTTTAAGGACGGGGTGGCCCACTTCCTGGCCCCGGTCGAAGGGAAAGTGACGGGCGCGGTCTTCATCGGGGATGGCGAGTTCGAGTTGACGCCGCCCCTGGAGATCGAAAGGAAACACCTCGCGAACCTGACTCAGGGGCCGAAGCTCTCCGAGCAGTTCTCCAAGGTCGTCTTCAGGTTCACGGACGGCACCTACGACGAGTTGAAGAAGCAGGGCGCGCCCGCGGCCGGCGGCGTCGATTCGTCGGCGCAGAGCTCCCTCGACGAGGTCCGGACCAGGCTCCGCAAGACGGCCGGCTACAACCTCGAAGCCCGCATCTTCACCGACCTGTCGATGCCGGCCCCGAAGGGTCTGTTCCACGCCTACTTCAACGGGAAGAAATACGGCAACTGGCACTTCGCGATTGACCCGCTCGGGGCCCCGTTCGTCGCGCCCGAAGAGGTGCTACTGGTGAACACTTCGGACAGCAATGGCGGGATCTGGAGCGCGTTCCACATCAACCAGCACTACAGGAGCCCCAAGTGGTCCGAGGAAGACCACAGGCTGTTCGACATCCTTCACCACAGCATCGACGCCAAGATAGTGGGCAAGAAGATCGAGGCGACCGTCCAGACGAAATTCAGGAATCTGGCCGATGGGGTCAGGGTCATGCCGTTCGACCTGTACAGGACGCTGCGCGTCAGCAAGGTCACGGACGAGGCGGGCCGCGACGTGAAATTCATTCAGGAGAAGAAGAACGAAGACCCGGATTTCTATGTCATCCTGAACGAACGCATGAAGCCCGGCCAGGAGTTCTCGCTCACCTTCACCTACGGCGGGGAGGAGGTCGTGCTCGACGCCGGGGGCGGGAACTTCGCCCTGAATCCGGGGGCGCGGAGCACCTGGTATCCTAACAACGCGATAACGTCCTTCGGCGACAGGTCCACCTTCGACCTCACGCTCAGGACCGCCAAGGGCCTCGTGATGGTCGCGACCGGCCAGCCCGTGAGCGAGGCCACGGAGGGCGAATTCACCATCACGAAATGGAAGAGCGACGTCGAGCTTCAGGTCGCCGGGTTCAACTTCGGCAGGTTCAAGAAGGGCGCGGTCCAGGACGAGAAGCTCAAGTTCGCCTTCGAGACCTACGCGAACAAAGAGCTGCCGGACGACCTCAGAGACCTCCAGAGCAGGATCAACATGGCGGAGGCTCAGGGCGGGTCCACCGAGACGACCCTCCAATCCCTGAACACGACGAGCCTGATGGACAAGGCGAGGGCCGAGGCGCAGGTGTCGGTCCAGATTTACACGGACGTGTTCGGCGCGCTCCCCTACGGGCGCATCGCGATGACCCAGCAGCCGTTCGCGAACTTCGGGCAGGCGTGGCCGATGCTGGTCTACATGCCGCTCACGGCCTTCCTCGACGGCACGCACCGGCACCAGCTCGGGATGACCGGCGCCGCCAACTTCTTCAAATTCGTCGGCGCGCACGAAGTCGCCCACCAGTGGTGGGGCCACCTGCTCGGCTGGAACTCGTACCGCGACCAGTGGATGAGCGAAGGCTTCTCCGAGTTCGCGGCCTCCCTGTTCGCGCAGGTGGTCTACAAGGACGCCAAGTTCATCGAATTCTGGAGAGAGCAGAGGGAGATGATTAACGAGAAGAACAGGCTCGGCAAGCGGCCTTCCGACGTGGGCTCGGTCTACATGGGCTACAGGCTGAACACGGCCAAGACCGGCAACGTGACCCGCGCGATGATCTACCCGAAGGGCGGGTTCATCCTCCACATGATCAGGATGATGATGTGGGACCCGCAGACCAAGGACCAGCGCTTCGTCGCGATGATGAGGGACTTCGTCCAGTCCCACTACAATAAGGACATCTCGACTCAGGACTTCCAGAGGGCCGTGGAGAAGCACATGACCAAGGACATGGACCTCGACGGCAACGGGAAGATGAACTGGTTCTTCCAGCAGTACGTCTTCGGCACGCACATCCCGGAATACAAGCTCGATTACCGCGTCGAGGAGGCGGAAGGCAAGCCCGTCCTCGTCGGCAAGGTGACCCAGGGCAACGTCGACGACACGTTCAAGATGCGGGTCCCCATCTACGTGGACATCGACGGCAAGGTCAGGAGGCTCGGGGTCGTGTCGCTGTTCGGCAACAGCTCGACCGAAGACTTCAGGGTCCCGCTCCCGAAGAAGCCCAAAAAGGTGATGCTCAATTACTACGAGGACGTGCTCACCACCGGCTCGGGCAGCTAGGGACTTTTCAGGGCCGGCAAGGCCGCCCGCAGCCGGAGCCGCGGGCGGCCTTGCATTTTCTCTCCCGTAACTTTAACCTCTCTCCGAATATCGCTTGCGCGCCGGGCAATTTAATCGAAGAACGGGTGGGTTTGTTCGCAAGTGAACAGGGTAATCCCAGAAGCGCGAAACCGCCGTGCTCACGCGAGCGCGCCGGGGCGACTAACCCTCCTGATCCGTTCACTTGATTTCGGGCTGCCTTGCGGCATAGATTTGGCAAGCAAAGCACAGGGCCATTAGAAAGATTTCAGGAGGCAAGCGATGATCAGGCTTCACAATATCGAGAAGTGTTACGAGTCGGGTGTGGTAAAGACTTATGTTCTGCGGAGAGTCAACGTCGAAATAAAAGCGGGAGAATTCGTTTCCATCATGGGTCCATCGGGCGCGGGCAAATCGACTCTGCTTCATCTGATCGGGATGCACGACAGCGCGTGGACCGGCGAGTACTTCTTCCTTGACAACGCGGTCCATAAGATGAACACGAAGGAGCGGGCCGACCTCCGGAATCGAAACATCGGGTTCGTCTTTCAGAGCTACCACCTACTCGATCACCTGACGGTTTATGAAAACCTCGATATCCCGCTCTCCTACAGGAACATCAAGAAGTCCGAGCGGGAGAGCATAGTCTGTGACGTGCTCGACCGGTTCCAGATCGTCGGCAAAAAAGGGCTCTACCCGCACCAGCTTTCGGGCGGGCAGCAACAACTGGTCGGCATAGCGCGCGCGGTCGTCGCGAACCCGAAGCTCATCCTCGCGGACGAGCCGACCGGCAACCTGCACTCGGACCAGGGCAGAGAGATCATGGACATGTTCAAGAAGTTGAACGACACGGGCACGACCATAATTCAGGTGACGCACTCGGAAGACAATGCCTCGTACGGCAGCCGCATCATCAACCTCAGGGACGGGTGGGTCGTTCAGTAGCCCGCCCGCCGGGGGCGTCTGAGATTTGGTGTCCGTTTCTGGACATTGCAATCCCAGAAGCGATGAAGAGGCGGGAAAAAGCCGGATCGGGGGCAAACTTAAAACTAGAAATAGCACGAGTTAGCTCGTTTCAGGGAGTGGCACGAAACTTTCCTAAGGTATTATCGGAGGAAGAAGATGGACATACCACGTAAATCCGCAGGTCGCAGCCGCAAGATACGCCGAATGATTTACATTGTGCTTGCGGTAGCCGCGCTCGCAGTGATCACGGCTTTCGTATCTCAGCTCAAGCCGGCAGCGCCGAGCGTCGAAGCCAACACGGTTTTCCCTGACACGGTCAAGCGGGGCTCGATGCTTCGCCAGGTGCGCGGGCTCGGCACGCTGGTCCCGGAAGAGATCCGCCTGATACCGGCCCTCTCCGAAGGCCGCGTCGAGCGGATACTCGTGAGGCCCGGCGCGACCGTGACCGCCGGGACGGTGTTGCTTGAGCTGAGCAACCCGCAGCTTGAACAGGACGCGCTGGAGGCCGAGTCCCAGCTTCAGGCGGCCCTGGCCGAGTACACGAGCCTGAGGGTGCGCCTGGAGAGCCAGTCGTTAGACCAGCAGGCCGCCGCCGCCACCGTGCGCGCGAATTTCAGCGAGGCCAAGCTTCAGGCCGAGGTCAACGAGGAGCTCGCAAAGCAGGGCCTCATCGCCGACCTCAACCGGAAGGTCTCGAAGGTGCGCGCCGAAGAGCTCTCCACCCGCAACGAGATCGAAGAGAAGAGGCTGGACATCTCCCGCGAAGCGGTGAAGGCGCAGCTCGCGGTACAGCAGGCGCGAGTCGAGGAGCTGAAAGCCCTCGCGGGCCTGAGGCGGAAACAGGTCGGGGAGCTCAGCGTCCGCGCGGGCATCGACGGAGTCCTGCAACTGATGCAGGTGCAGGAAGGCCAGCAGGTAACCCCCGGCACCAACCTCGCGCGCGTGGCGAACCCCAACGCGCTCAAGGCCGAGCTCAGGATTGCGGAGACTCAGGCGAAAGATATTCAGATCGGGCAGCCGGTCACTGTCGATACCAGGAACGGTATCATTCAGGGGAGCGTCTCGCGCATAGACCCCGCGGTGCAGAACGGCACGGTCACGGTGGATGTGGCCTTAACAGGAGAATTGCCGAAAGGCGCGCGACCGGACTTGAGCGTCGACGGGACGATTGAGCTTGAGCGGCTCGAATCGGTCCTCTACATGGGGCGGCCTGTCCACGGACAGGAAGGGAACCAGATAGGCATCTTCCGCATCGAGCCCGGCGGGCAGGAGGCCGTTCGCGTAACGGTTCGCCTCGGCCGAAGCTCGGTCAACTCGGTTGAAATTCTGGAAGGGCTCAAGGAAGGCGACAGAGTTATACTCTCTGACACGTCGCAATGGGACAGTGCAGACCGAATTCGATTGAAATAAAGCCACACTACTTGTGAGGAGAAAAGAGATGACCACAAGCAATCAACCCCTGCTTAAGCTCGAAGGAGTCACGAAGGTGTTCTTCACCGACGAGGTCGAGACGCACGCGCTGGCGGGGATCCACATGAACATCAACAAGGGGGAGTACGTCTCCATAGCCGGCCCGTCCGGCTGCGGCAAGTCCACCCTGCTGTCCAT
>DASQDI010000089.1:0-121952 GCA_035634255.1 Blastocatellia bacterium | reverse complement strand
TGCATTGCACTCGAAGCCTGTTATCGTATCAAGCAGGTGAGAGATGAGTATACGAGACTGGTTATATCACAGGCATTACTGGGGGCTCCCCCACAAGCGTCAGGGGGACAGCCGCCTGGTGCAGATATGCTACGAATGCGGGAAAGAGCGCGAGGTCCAGATGGACCTCAGTTCCAACGACCAGTCGGATCAGAAAGACGACCTTCGGCCCGATGGGGAGAGGGATGAGCGGATCGCCTTCGTCGGCCTCGAAGTATCCATGGCCTGAGCCCGCGCGCCGGCCCCCGAATCGGCCTCCTGATTGACTTTATCGCCGCCCGCCGTTTACTATTTCCTCGCTTTTATCCTGGTTCGCCTTTTACCCGCATGAAATTATCGGTCGTCATACCAGTCTATAACGAGCGGGCTACGATAGCCGAGTTGATCAGGCGCGTCGCCGAGGTCGATATCCCGAAAGAGATCATAGTCGTCGACGACGGCTCGACCGACGGCACGCGCGAGGTACTGGCGGAGGTCGAAAAGCAGTACGACAACCTTCGCATCTTCCTGTGTAAGGCCAACGCGGGCAAGGGCGCGGCCCTCAAGCAGGGGTTTCAACAGGCGACCGGCGATTACGTGCTAGTGCAGGACGCCGACCTCGAATACGACCCGAGCGATTACTCCGTACTGCTCAAGCCGCTCATCGAAGGGAAGGCCGACGTCGTGTACGGCTCGCGATTCCTGACGACCAAGGAGCACCGGGTCCTCTTCTTCTGGCACTCGGTGGGCAACCGCCTGCTGACTTTGATCTCGAACATGTTCACCAACCTCAATCTCACGGACATGGAGACCGGCTACAAGGCATTCAGGCGCGAGGTGATTCAGGCGATCAACCTGGAGCAGAAGCGGTTCGGCTTCGAGCCCGAGGTCACGGTCAAGATTTCGCGCATGAAGCTGCGCATATACGAGGTGGGCATCTCTTATTACGGGCGGACCTACGAGGAGGGGAAGAAGATCGGCTGGAAGGACGGAGTACAGGCCCTGTGGTGCATACTGAAGTACTCGGTCAAGGGCCGCAGGTCCGTCTACATCAAGGGCAGCCTGCCTCCTCAACCCGCGTCCTCCCCGGCCTCGACCCCGCACTCGTGAGCAGCTTTCCGCCCCGGCTTCGGCCGCGGGCATATGAATTGCCAGAAGGCTCCGCGCGCGGACCCGGCGGCACCCTCTCCGTTCCCCGTTCCGGAAACCCGGAGATTGAGTACGGAATGCCGGAGGCCATCCTTCGTGAACAACCCCGCCCGCGCGTGATAGAATCAGAGCGAGTTATATGACCGGCGGGTGACTCAACTTGAGGAACCGCCGGAATGTGAGCGGCGTTATTCACGTGTACTGGTGCGGCACCGCGCTCGATGAGCTGTTACGACCAGATGCACCCAGTGGAAACCGTGCTGATTTCATGAAGGCTTCTCTGCGTATTTAAACCGGATGGCAACACTCACCGCAGCGCATCGCACCGACCGGCGCACCACAATCTGGGCAATATGGCTCTGCTTTTTCGCCTCGGGGATGAGCGGGCTGATCTATCAAGTGGTCTGGGTCCGCGAGCTGGTGCTCGTGTTCGGGGCGACCACGTTCGCCGTCAGCACGGTCCTCACGGCCTTTATGGGAGGGCTCGCGCTCGGGAGCTATTATTTCGGCCGCAGGGCCCAGCGTTTCAGGGACCCGCTCAAAGTTTATGGCGCGCTCGAAATCGGGATAGGCGCTTACGGCATCCTCGTCCCGCTGATCTTCGCCGCCCTCCCGATCATCTACCAACCGTTCTGGGAGAGGCTGCACGTCTCTTTCCTGGCCCTCAGCGTAACCCGCTTCGTGTTCGCCGCCCTCGTGCTGATTCTCCCGACGGCGCTCATGGGCGCGACCCTCCCGGTGCTGTCGAATTACTACGCGCGCGAGCGCGACAGGATCGGCCTGCGCGTCGGCTCCCTCTATTCGCTAAACACCTTCGGGGCGGTCCTCGGCGCGTCGGTCACCGGGTTCATCCTGATCCCCGTGCTCGGCATGCGGGCCAGCACGGTCGTCGCGGCCTCCATCAACATCCTTCTGGGAGTCGTGGCCCTCACCGTTTCGCGCCTCGAAGAGGCCGCGCCTGCGGGCCGACTCGACGCCGCCGCGGGCGGGCCTGCCCCCGAAGGGCCGCGGAAAAAGGGCCGGGACCGCAAGGCGGGCAAGGCGGCCCGGCTCACTCGGGCGGGGGTCGAAACGTCCGAGGGGCTGGGGCGCGCGGAGATCGTGGCGACGCTCGCGGCCTTCGGCCTGAGCGGCTTCATCGCGCTTTCGTACGAGGTGATCTGGAGCCGAGTGCTCGCGCTCATCATCGGCTCGTCGGTCTACGCCTTCTCCATCATGCTGACGACGTTCCTGATAGGATTGGCCGTGGGAGCCTCTTTCGCGTCTCGCGTCGTGGACCGGATCGGCAAGCCGCTCTTCGCCTTCGCCCTGATCGAGGTCGGCGTAGGCGCGTCGTCGCTCCTGGGCGCGTACGTCTTCAACGACCTGCCTTACATCTTCGTGCAGGTCTACCGGTGGATCGACCCGTCCGATTTCAGCGTCCTGCTGCTGGTGCGGTTCCTGATCGCGGCCCTCGTGATGATCGTGCCGACGCTCCTACTGGGCGCCCTGTTCCCCCTGGTCGTCAGGATAATCTCCGTCGGCGCGAACGACCGCAGCACGGGGCAGACGGTCGGCGACGCATACGCGGCCAACACGCTCGGCTCCATCGTCGGCTCGTTCGCGAGCGGCTTCATACTGATCCCGTGGCTCGGGCTGCTCGACAGCCTGAGGATCTGCATCGCGCTCAACTTCGTGGTGGCGGCGGCGCTCTTTTTCGTCTCGCTCCGCAGCGCGGGCCGCGCGCGGCCGGCCGCAGGCCCTTCCGGGTTCCCGCGCTACCGCGTCGCGGGCATGGTCTTATCGGCGGCCTTCATGGCCGGCATAATCCTGTTCGAGCCGCCGTGGGATTCCGACGTGATGTCGAGCGCCGTCTACAGGTACGCGCCCTCGCTCAGCAACCTGAGCCAGAAGGAGTTTCACGATTACCTGAAGCACGGGCAGGGCGAGACGATCTTCTACAAGGAGGGCATAACCGCGACCATCGCCGTGCAGGAACAGAGCGGCGCGCGCGTGCTCAAGGCCAACGGCAAGCCGGAGGCCTCGACCACGGGCGACATGCCGACGCAGATCCTCATCGGCACCCTGCCCCTGCTCGTGCGCGAGCAGACCGACGACGTGCTCGTGATCGGGCTCGGCAGCGGCATAACGCTCGGGGCGGTCCAGCAGTTCCCGGTCAAGCGCGTGACCTGCGTCGAGCTTGAGCCCGCGATTGTCGAGGCGAGCCACTTCTTCGACCAGTTCAACAACCGCCCGCTCGAAGACCCTCGCCTCCGCCTCCTTTCGAACGACGGGCGCAACTTCATCTTCACCACGGACGAGAAGTTCGACGTTATAATCTCCGAGCCGTCGAACCCCTGGCTCACGGGAGTAGCCAACCTCTTCACGCTCGAATACTTCAAGCGCGGTGCGGACAGGCTCAGGGACGACGGGGTCTTCAGCCAGTGGTTGCAGATTTACGAGATGTCGCCCCAGGACGTGAAGACCCTCGTCGCGACGTTCAAGACCGCGTTCCCCTACGTCTACCTCTTCCGCGGGGCCGAGGGCGACCTGATGCTTCTCGGCAGCAAGGTCGAGCGGAAGCTGGAGCTTAAAAACATCCAGTCGCACCTCATGAACCCGAAGGTCGCCTCCGACCACAGGCGCATAAGCGCGGACTCCCCGGCCGACATCATCTCCCGGCTCTACCTGGGGCCGAAAGAGCTGGCGGCTTTCTCCGACGGCGCGCCGATCAACACGGACAACAATGCCCTGATCGAGTTCAACGCGCCCCGTCGCGTCGGCACCGCCGAAGAGACGGTCGAGCGCAACGTGAAGACCTTGCTTGAGTATGCGTCGTCGCCCTCCGCTCACATCGCGGAGAACGACTCGGTGAGCGGGTACGCCAACTACGCCCTGCTCCCTTCGCTCGACGGGAAGAGCAGGGTGAGCGGCGAGGCCGACTTCCTTCTTGAGACGGCCCTCGGCGCGGTCAAGCGCAGCGATTACGCGCGGGCCGAACAACTGTTGAATTATTCGCTCGACATCGAAGAGACGGCGCGGGCGCGCAGCGTGATGGGCGAGCTGAAGCTGGCGCAGAAGGACGAAGGCGCGGCGGTCGAAGAGTGGAACCGCGCGCTCGCGATGGACCCGGACCACTTCTTCACTCTGGTCAACCTGGGCAAGCATTACCTGATGAACCAGGACGCGGCGCGGGCCGCGCCCTACCTCGACCGGGCCCTCGCGTCGGAGCCCGAGAGCGCGCGGGCGCACCACCTGCGCGGCCTCGCGTACCAGGCGGTGGGCGATAACGCGCGCGCGGCGTCCGAGTACCGGAAGGCGCTGCCGGACGCCGAGTACACGCGCGGCGTGAAGACCTTTTATCTCAATTTCGGCATGGCGCTCAGGACGCTCGGGCTGTACGAAGAGGCGGCCCAGATGCTCGAAGAGTACGCGCGCGTCGCGCCGGAAGACTTCGACGCGCACTTCCAGCTAGGGGCCGTTTACCAGATCATCTCCGAGCGGTCGCTCGACGACCGCCTGGCCGAGCGCGCCGTGAGCTCCCTGAGGCGCGCGCTCGCCATGCGCCAGAGCCATGCGATGGCCCACTACCACCTGAGCAAAGCTTACAGGCAGCTTGAAATGTACGAGCAGGCCGAGGCCGAGTTCAAGTGGTACGAGCGCCTCACCCCCTGATTCGAAGACTCCCCGCGGGGAACTCATGGGAGGCCGCCGGGCTCGCGACCGCAAACAGGCATGTTCTTCTGATTCTTCTCAATATATACTTCCGCTGCTGATTCGAATAAATATTTGATGAGGAAAATATAAATGAAGGCAACTGAGCAAACCGATGTTCGGATAGACGAGTTATGCATCAACACCATCCGCACCCTGTCGATGGACGCCGTGGAGCAGGCTAAGAGCGGCCATCCGGGGACGCCGATGGCGCTCGCGCCCGTCGCCTACGTCTTATGGGACCGCTTCCTGCGTTACAACCCGCGGAACCCGCACTGGCCGAACCGGGACCGTTTCGTGCTGTCGAACGGCCATGCGTCGATGCTGCTCTATTCGCTGCTCCACCTGTTCGGTTACGACCTCTCTCTGGAAGAATTGAAGCGCTTCCGCCAGTGGGACTCGAAGACCCCCGGCCACCCCGAGTACGGCCTGACGCCCGGCGTGGAGACCACGACCGGCCCTCTGGGTCAGGGCGTCTCCAACAGCGTCGGTATGGCGATAGCGCGCGAGTGGCTCGCCGCGCGATTCAACCGCCCGGAGTATACGGTGGTCGATTACCGCGTCTACGCGATCTGCGGCGACGGCGACCTGATGGAAGGCATCGCGAGCGAGGCCGCTTCGCTCGCGGGGCACCTCGCCCTGTCGAACCTGACCTGGATTTACGATAACAATCAGATCACGATTGAAGGGAAGACCTCGCTCGCTTTCAGCGAGGACGTGGCCGCGCGGTTCACCGCCTACCGGTGGAACGTGCTGCGCGTGAGCGACGCCAACGACCTGGCCTCAATCGACGCCGCGATCCGCTCGGCCCAGGCCGAAACCAAACGGCCCACCCTCATAATCCTCGATAGCCACATCGCGTGGGGCGCGCCGCACAAACAGGACACGGCCTCCGCGCACGGGGAGCCGCTCGGGGAGGACGAGATAAGGCTCACCAAGCAGAGGTACGGGTGGCCGGAGGACGCGAAGTTCCTCGTGCCCGAGCAGGCGCTCGAACACGCGCGCGAGGCGGTCGCGCGCGGGGCCGAGGCCGAAAGGCAATGGCAGGCCCGCCTCGAAGAATACCTGCAAGCTCACCCCGACCTCGGCCGCGAGTGGCGGCAGATTCAAGGCGGGGAGCTGCCCGAAGGGTGGGACTCGGCGATGCCCTCTTTCCCGCCCGACGAGAAGGGGCTGGCGAGCCGCGACGCGGGCTCCAAAGTTCTCAACGCCATCGCCCCCGCGGTGCCTTGGCTAATCGGAGGCTCGGCCGACCTCGCCCCTTCGACCAAGACGCTCGTCAAAGACGGGGGCGACTTCGAGGCCGGGGCTTACGGCTCGCGGAACCTCCGCTTCGGAATTCGAGAGCACGCGATGGGCGCGGTCCTCAACGGCATGGCCCTCTCCGGCCTGCGCCCTTACGGGGCCACGTTCCTCATCTTCTCGGATTATATGAAGGCGTCCATCAGGCTCTCCGCGTTGATGGAGCAGCCGGCCATATTCATATTCACCCATGATTCCGTCGGGGTCGGCGAAGACGGCCCGACGCATCAGCCGATAGAGCAACTGATGGCGCTCCGCGCCATTCCCAACCTCTTCACCTTCCGCCCCGCGGACGCCAACGAAGTCGCCGAAAGCTGGCGGGCCATCATGGGGCTGAAGGATCACCCCGCCGCCCTCGTGCTCACGCGCCAGGCCCTCCCGACTCTGGACCGCTCGAAGTACGCATCGGCCGAAGGCGTGAGCAGGGGCGCGTACACGCTCGCCGATGGCGGAGGCGTCCCGCAGGTCATCCTGATGGCCACTGGCTCGGAAGTGCAGTTGTGCGTCCGGGCGTACGAGCAACTGAAAGCCTCGGGCGTCAGGGCGCGCGTCGTGAGCATGCCGTGCTGGGAGTTGTTCGAGCGCCAGCCGCGCGAGTACCGCGACGAAGTCCTGCCCCCGCAGGTGCGCGCGCGCGTCGCCGTCGAAGCCGGTACGAGCCTGGGGTGGAGCGAGTACGTCGGCCTCGATGGGCGCACCATCGCGCGCAGGCAGTTCGGCGCGTCCGCCCCATTCGCGGAGCTGCTCAAACAGTTCGGGTTCACAGTCGATAATGTCGTGGCCGAGGCCCGCGCTCTGATCGAAGGCTGAAGAAGGCCGGCAAATTACAGGCTCGCGGCAGGGGCCGGCTCGCTTGCGGGTCGCACCTGCCGCGATAAGCTTCTCATTTCCTCTCGGAACAAGAGTGTTGCAAATAGAGGGGGCCGCAAATAAACTTGCCCCGTGGATCGAGAACATAAACCCTCTGCGACTGCCCCTCGTTCAAAAAACAGTCAGACGGATTCGGGCTGGCCGAAGTGGTCAGGGGCGGGGGCGATCATCGCCGCCGGAGCGCTGGTCTACGTCAACAGCTTTCGGGGGCCGTTCCTTTTCGACGATCTCGATATCATAACTAATCTCGACATACGCCAGCTCTGGCCGCCGTGGCCCGCCATGTTCGCGCCCCAGAACGTGTCGCGGCCTTTGATCGGACTGTCTCTCGCGATCAATTACGCGATCAGCGGCCTCGACACGTGGAGCTACCACGTCTTCAATCTGCTGATTCACGTTCTGGCGGCGCTCACGCTTTTCGGAATAGTCCGGCGCACTCTGCTGACCGAGCCTTTGCGCGAGCGGTTCGGGCAGGCCTCGTTCGCGCTGGCTCTGGTCGTCGCGCTTCTGTGGGTGGTCCACCCGCTTCAGACGCAATCCGTCACCTACATCATCCAGCGCTGCGAGTCGCAGATGGGGCTCTTTTACCTGCTCACTCTTTACTCGGCGGTAAGGGGCTTCACGTCGGATCGAAAGGCCCTGTGGTACTCCTCCGCAATCGCCTCGGGCGCCGCGGGGATGATGTCTAAGCAGGTCATGGTCACGGCCCCTTTAATGGTCCTGCTATACGACTGGCTCTTCTTCTCACCCTCTTTAAAGAAAGCTCTGTCCGAGCGCAAACATTTATACCTCGGCCTCGCGGCGACCTGGGGGGTGCTCGCGGCGACGATTATGGCCGCGCCCGCGAACCTGACGGCGGGGTTTGAGGTTAAGTCGATCACTCCATTCAGCTATTTCAAGTCCCAGCCCGGAGTCGTCGTTCATTACCTGCGCCTGTCCTTATGGCCGGACTCTCTGGTTCTGGATTATGCGTGGCCCGAGGCGAAGACTTTCGGCGAGGTCGCGCCTTACGCGCTCATCCTCGTACTGCTCGGGGGGGCGACGCTGTGGGCATTGGCCCGCCGGAAGCCCTGGGGATTTCTGGGGGCGTGGTTCTTCCTGATCCTCTCCCTGACTTCCAGCTTCATGCCCTTCTCCGACCTCGCGTACGAGCACCGCATGTACCTGCCGCTCGCGTCGGTGGTCGGGGCGGTCGTGCTCGGAGGCTACGCTCTGGGCGGACATCTCCTGCGCCGCATGGTCACGGTCGAGGCAGAACGAAGAAGGCTGGGCCGGCTGGCGGCGGTTGCCCTGGTCGCTCTGGCTGCCGCGTCGCTCGGGTCCCTGACGCTCCGGCGCAATCTCGATTATCAAAGCCCGATTACCATGTGGAGCGACGTGGTCAGTAAGCGGCCGGAAAACTCGCGCGGCCACACCAACGTCGGGAAGTTTCTAGCCGAGCGCGGCCACCTCGACCGCGCCCTCCATCACTTCTCGGAGGCGTGCAGATACAACCCGGAGTCGCCGAGCGCGCACAACAACCTGGGGCAGGCCCTCATCGCGATGGGCGATTATAAAGAGGGCGCGGTTCATCTGAAGGAGGCGCTGCGCCTCAGGCCGAACTACGCTTACGCGCATTACAACCTCGGGCAGGCTTTATACGCTCAGGGAGAGCTTGACGGGGCCGCCGCTCATTTCTCGCAGGCGCTCCGGAGCGACCCCAGTCACGCCGAAGCATACTTCAACCTCGGCCTGACTCGCGAGAAACAGGGCGATTATCGCGAGGCCGTCAACTGCTACAGGTCCGCTTTGCGGCTGCAACCCGACTGGCCGGATGCGTCGAGCCGCCTCTCGGACATTCTCGCGAAGATCGATGAATGAACCCCGCCCTAAGGCCCCGCGCGAAAAATGTTTGCGTTTCTGCGGATTTGGATTAAAGTAGACAGGCTGCAATTTTTCAGAAGCCGTGCGTTCCCCGGTCATCGCCGGTAAGCCGGGCAGCGCAGCCTCCTAGCGATTGCCCGTGTCCCGGCCCTGAAAGAACATCGAAGAGGAAGTTACAGATGCCTGGCCTAAAAAAGATCGCCTTACTTCTCGCGGTGATTCTCCTTCCATCGCTCGGCCATTCTTCGGATGCTTACGCCGGGAGCGTTTACGAATCCTACGAAGCGCAGCTGCTCGACAGGCACAAGATCATAAACGTGGTCGATGACTTCCTCGCCTTCTGGAAGCAGGCCGAAGGCCAGACCCTCCGCCGCCAGCGCAAGCTCTGGAGGCGCATGGTCGAGAGCAGGCACAAGGACTATTTCGACCGCGCGGTCTACAGGGACGCGAGCCCCGAGGAGCGCGTGGCCCTGCTCGACCAGTTCCTCATCCGCGTGCCGTGGTACGTCGAAGAGATCACCGAGTTCAACAAGACGGCCAGGGCCGCGGTGCTCGAAGGTCTGGAGAACTTCAAGTTCCGCTTCGGCGAGTATGAGCAGAAGACGGATATCTACATCGGCCTCGGCTTCTTCATGTTCGACGGGTCGGTCAGGCCGGTCCAGAACGAGAAGGGGATCCCCGACACGCTCTGCCTCGGCGTTGAGGCGCTCGCCTCCTACTCGCCCGATCAGCTTCGGGTCGTGATCGCCCACGAGCTTTTCCACCTTTATCACTTCAGCTTCCTGTTCCAGAACCCTTCGCCTGCCGACCTGCGCGAGGCGCACATGCCTCTGATGATCGAAGGGCTGGCGGTCGCCGGGACCGAGGCGGTTTATCCTTACATGCCCGCCACGCTCTACCTCCACTTCTCGGACGAGGAACTGGCCTTTCAGGAACAAGAGCTTGTCTTCAACTGCGAGCGGTTCCTGGGGCTGATGGGCGACGGCGCGCCGTCGGAGGAGTACGAGAAGTGGTTTACCAACGCTTCCGACGAAGACCTGCCAGCCCGCGGAGGTTACCTGCTCGGTTATGAAGTCTCCAAGCGCGTGCTCGCGGGCTTCAGCCTCGAACAGGCCGTGCGCATGTCGCCCGCGCAGTTGCGCGAGCATGCGGAAGAGCAGTTGACCGCGATGATCAGCGATCAGGTTCTTCTCGTCCTGCCGTTAAATTGAGCGGCCCCGCCGTCGCTCCATGCATACGAATCTCCCGCCTGCGCAGAGCGGCCCCGCTCTACCCGCGACTTCGTTTGACCGCCCCGAGCCGGAGCCTATAAAATCCGCCAGTTATTAATGACCGTTAATTTCAAGGAGGACTCATCCGTGGACGAACTGCTGACCAAAGACAACATCCGTTATCGCGACCTCGCGCGCGAGGTCGCGCAAAAGTACGTGAAGCCGGTTGCGGCGGAGCTTGATCGCACGGGCGAGTACCCCTGGAGCGTGATCAAGGCCCTGCAAGAGGCCGAGCTGATGGGCATGTGGATTCCCAGAGACTACGGCGGGGCGGGCGCGGGCCTGCTCAACCTCTGCATCGTGGTCGAAGAGATTTCCCGCGTGTGCGGCGGCGTCGGCTGCACCTACGTGGTCAACGCGCTCGGCTCCTTGCCGATAGTCCTCGGGGGCACGGAAGAGCAGAAGCGGAAGTACCTGCCCGACATCGCTTCGGGCAGGAAGCTGATCTCGTTCGCCCTCTCGGAGAAGGACGCGGGCTCCGACGCGGGCAGCCTCAGCACGCGCGCGGAGCGCGACGGCGAGGACTACGTGATCACGGGCGATAAGAAGTGGACGACCAACGGGGCCGCCGCCAGCATCTTCACGGTATTCGCCACCGTGAACCCCGAGCGCGGCACGCGCGGGGTCACCGGCTTCGTGGTCGAGCGCGACGCCGAAGGGTTCGAGGTCGGCAGGCGCGAAGACCTGATGGGCATCCGCTGCGTCCCCGTGAACGAGACGCACTTCAGAGGCGTGCGCGTGACCTCCGCGGACCTGCTCGGCGGCAAGGAGGGTCAGGGGTTCAAGCACGCCATGATGACGCTCGACGTGGCGCGCCCGTTCGTCGCGGCTCAGGGCCTCGGCATCGCGCAGGGCGCGCTCGACCACGCGCTCGAATACACGAAGAAGCGCCAGCAGTTCGGCCAGTCCATCGCGTCATTCCAGGGAATCCAGTTCATGCTCGCGGACATGGCGACGCAGGTCGAGGCGGCGCGGCATCTGGTCTACGCGGCGGCGCGGGCGGTGGACGCGGGCGTTAAGGACGTGTCGAAGATTTCCGCGATGTCTAAAGTGTTCGCCACCGACACCGCGATGAAAGTCTCGACCGACGCCGTGCAACTCTTCGGAGGCTACGGCTACAGCCGCGAGTACCCCGTGGAGAAATACATGCGCGACGCCAAGATCACCCAGATATACGAAGGCACGAACCAGATTCAACGCATGGTGATCGGCCGCGCCCTCATCCGAGAAGGAGTGGCGGTTTAAGCAGGGGCCGGGGTCAGGATTCAGCGGCTAAGGAAGGAACATTTCTATAGTGGTCAGTGGTCAGAGGCCGGGGGCCAGTGAGGGAACGTATGCGCGAATGATTCGAAACTCTCTTTATAGAATCCCTCCCCTACCCTGAATCCCGGCCCCTGGCCCCTGACTCCTGACCCCTGCTAAATCTTTTCCAGTCCCACCCTGTACGCCGCCAGGCTGTGCGAGTAGACGATATCGAGGGTAAAGCCTCCGTCAACCGGGCAGGCGCTGTTCACGTGCTGGTAATGCCATTCTTCGTCGATGCCGGTGTAGAAATCCTCCGGCGGCAGCGTCGGCACTATGTCCCAGCAATTCGCGATGCGGTAGCTGACAGGTTGGAGCTTCGCGTCGAAGCTGTCGGCGAAATTAGGGTCGCCCGTTCGCGGCGATGCCAGAGTGTATAAGGACGGCACGGGCGGCTTTTCATTCAGGGCAACGTCGAGCGCGACGAGGTCCGCCAGGGACGAGCCGAGGCTGTGGCCGGTGACGGCAACTGAGCTTGCGCCCGACACGACCTGACTGAGCGTCTGCGCCGTGTCGGGCGGCGGGGGGAACATGGAGTAATAGTCGCCGGGGGCGTAGATCAGGGACTTGTAGATGTTGCCGAAGCCTTCATGCACCAGGCCCTGCGAGTTCGGGACGGGGTTGGCGGCCTGCTCGGCTTCGAGCAGGTCGTCGGCCCATTCGATGTCCCCTTCGGTCCCTCTGACGGTGATGACCAGATCGTTCGCGCCCTGTTTCTGCGCGACGAACCCGTAGGGGACCTCACCTTCGTCGAGGCCGAGGATCGTGCCATCGCCCCATATCTCATAAGTCATCTCGTAGCCTTGCGGCACGGTGAAGACGTAAGGCTGTCCGTTCGATTGCTTCTCGCCTTTGTAGATGTAGTACATGTTGTACGCCTGCTGGCAGAAGTTGAGAAAGCCTAAAGCCGTCTGGGCGCTGAAGCCGGGCGGGTATTTGAAGGCCATGTAGATCTCCTTTGCGCGGGGTTAAAGTGTGTTCGTGAGTCCCGAATGCGCGAAGACTCTAAGCCGCGACTCCGGGCCGTTGAAGGTGTCGAGATCGACCGGCCCGCTCACGCCGCTCATCGTGCCGCTCTGCGAATGCTGCCAGAAGGTCCAGGTGTCCCACCCGTTCGTAGGTTTGGGCTGAGAGACTCCGTACTCGGCGACCCACAGCGGGTAGGCTCCGAACTTCGACTGAAGGTACTCGTTCGCGAAAGAAGGGCTGACATAGATCATAGGGGCGAGGCCAGTCTGCTGCTGCACGACTTCGAGCCACGTCGTCACGCCTTCGACGAGGGCGGAGCTGCTCTGCCCTTCGAGGCCGCCCGATTCGATGTCGAGAACGGGGGGCAGGTCTCCGGGCGCGAGCTGCACGACCTGAAGAAAGTGGTTGGCCTGATCCGTCGCATTCTCCGCGGCGTGATAGAAGTGATAAGCCCCGCGCAGGAGCCCCGCGTCTTTCATGGCGGGCCAGTTCGTCGCGAACATCGCGTCCACGACCCCGACGCTTTCCGTCGCTTTGGCGAACGCGAAGGAGCTCCCCGCGCCCCTGACCTTGGCCCAGTCCACCGTGCCCTGGTAATGAGAAACGTCTATCCCTGTTGCATTCGCACCTTGTGTAGTTGACATGATTATCTCCTTGGTGATTTTCTCGAAATCCTAGCGCGCCCTGCTTTCGCTCCCGAGCAGCGGTTCTACGTAGCGCCCGACGAGCCAGAAGACGCCCGCGATGATCAGCACCAGCCCGAACATCAAAGCGCCGTTTTGAAAGCTCGCGGCCACGGCCCCCGTCAGGGCGTAGAGCGCCGAAGCGGGCAGGGAGCCGGCGAGGGAGGCCGCGAGCATCCTCCCCCATCCGAGCGGCGACGCCCCGGCCATGATCGCCACCGTCTCCGCGAGTATCGGCACCGGGCGGGTTATGATGATCGCGAGCGCGCCGTACTTTTTAAGCAGGCGGTCCGCACGCTCTCTCTCGTCCCGAGGCACGAGCCGGTCGAGGAGCGCGCCGCCGCGCCTGCCGAGCGTGAAGGCCACGATGGCCGCGCCCGCGCTTCCCAAAAGTGAAAGAGAGCTTCCCGCTATCACTCCGAACAGCGCCCCGTGGGCGATCATAATCAGGCTGGATGGCACCGGCAGCACCACGTCCGCCACCAGCAGCCCGACCCCGACCAGGGCCGCCGCCACCCCTCCGCGCTCCATCCAGAGCGACGGGTCCGAGAGCAGAGGGATTCGTAACGCCCCGACGAGCAGGAACAGGACGAGGAAGAGCGCCGCCATGCCCCCCATCACTGTCAGGTATCTCTTCATCTTCAGGGGACTCTAAAATCTCACCTTAGAAATATCGAACGTGACGCCGAACACGAAAGAGCGGCCGGGCGCGGGCGCGGTCTGAAAGTGCTCGAAGTAGAGCCGGTCCGTCAGGTTCTCGACCCCGAAAGTGAAGACGGTCCGGCGGTCTTCTTTGCGAAGAGTGTACCCGACGCGCAGGGATCGCTTCGCGAACGAGTCCAGGCTCGCGAGCGTGCCGTACTGCGTCGAGATCGTGGCCGACAGGTCGAGCGGGTCCGCGCGCCTCACGCGGGCCTGATAGCGCACCTGGTACTCGCCGAACCATGCGCCCTCGCGGCTGCCGTACCTCACTCCGAAGACGCCGCGGAACGGCGTGATGCCGATGAGCGGCACGTCGTCCGCCGACCCTTCGAGCCGCACCGGAGTCTCGTCAGAGTTATAGAACTGATCGATCAGCCTCAACGCATTCGGGTCGGGCGTCAGGTCCGAGCCCTTCAGCCACCCCAGGCTCCCGAACGGCATGATGTCGCCCCTGCTCCCCAGAGAGATGTTGAAATCATACGCGGCTTCCACCCCCTGAATGCGGGCGCGCGCCGTGTTCGTGCGCTGCACGTAGAGCACCCCATGAAAAGGGAAGAACGGCGAGATCGGCTCAAGCCCGCGCGCCGGGTCGGCGGGCACGAAGATCGCGTCGGAGAAGGCGGGCCTTAAGAAGTCCTTCAGGTTATTTCGGAAGTACCCGACGGAGGCGCTCCAGTTATCGCGCCGCACCTTGACGCCCGCGTCGTAGTTCAGGCCGCGCTCCGGCTTCAGGGCGGTGTTCGATACGAGCAGCACGCTGAATGTCGGGTCGCCGAAATTCCTGAGGATGTACCGCTCCGTGATGCCCGGCTCGCGGTAGCTGTTCCCGACGCGAAAGTAGGGGTTGATGCCCCCGCGAAGTCGGAAGACCGCGCCGAAATTCCCCGTGGCTATCGTGTTGTTCGTGCTGATTCCGGACTGCCCGGAGACCAGCTCGTCGATGCCTTCGAGCCCCTCAAGGTCGATGGAGCCGGGGCTCGCCGCGAGCCCTTCGAGCGACGCCGAGAGAATCGCGGACTCCGCGCCGAGCGGAAAGCCGCTCGTTACCTTTGCCTCGCTCTTCCAGTTGTCGAGGCGGAAGCCCCCGCTCAGCCTGAGCCAGCGCGCGGGCTCGTACTCGACCAGGTTGAACCACCCGACGTTCTCGTAAATCGAATCGGGATTGCTCGCCCGGCCCCCCAGGGCGACCGGCGTCGGCGACGAGAGGTCGAAGCGAGAGAATTCATCCCTCGAAGAGTCGCGCAGGTAAACGAGCCCCGTGGTGAGGGCCGCCCCGGTCCTCCGGGCGAGCGTCGCCTGAAAGTCGAGCCCGTAAGAAGTGACCGAGCTTTTGCCTTCGGTGAAGCTGCCGGGAGAGAAGGTCGAAGGGTTGCCCGTCAGTATGGGGACGGCCCCTTCCCCCGGTCCCCCGCCGCCAGAAATCTCCCAACTGCTGCCCGCGTCGATGGTGGAGACGATATTATTATCGGGGAAGGAGTACTTCTGCCTGTAGAAGCCGCCCGCCAGCCTTTGCAGCCACGGGCTTATCTCTCGCCCTTCGTACCTCGCCCCCGTACGGTCGAGCCTGCGGAAGCCGTTGGACTGCTCTCTCGGCTCGAATGGAAGCGCGATGAAGGGAAAGCCTATGTCTTTGTGCTGGCTGTTGAGCTGCCGGTAGCGCAGGCTGTGGGCCGGGGAAGGGAAGAACCACACGTCGATCTGATCGTTGAACCCGCGCGCCCGCCCGTTCGGGATCTCCGCCCCTCTAGGCAGGTCCCAGACCGAGTAGGTGCGGGCGACGTTATTGCCCGCCGCGTTCCCAAGGTCGTTCGCGAACCGGCCCAGCCTCACGACCTCTTCGAGCGGGATTGCCCCGTCGCCCGCCGTGTAATCGTCCTGGCGAAAGAGCGAGCCGCTCAGCCGCAGGGCGATTCGCGACGTGCTCAGGTTGAGGGTCGTCGCGCCGCGCCGGAACGTCCCGTTAGTGTGCAGGTCCCCGTCGAAGCGGAGCCCGAGATAACGGCCCTCGTAAACCTGCACGGGCTGCCGTGTGATCAGGTTGATCGTGCCCGCCAGAGCGTCGGACCCGTAGAGGCTCGACCCCCCTCCGCTGACCACCTCCACCGATTGCAGTCCCGTCACGTCGATTATGCTCGGAGATACGCCCGACAGGGGGTCGCTGCGGACGTTGTTGAGCCGCTCGCCATCGACCACGAGCAGCAGCCTGTTCGATGTCAACCCGCGAAGCCTCGGGCGCTCCAACGCGGGGTTCACCCCCACCTGACTCAGGTTGGGCGTCGCTTCGATGGCCTGGAGCGTGGATAAAGGCCGTCTCTTTTCGACGTCGAGCGAATCGACTATGACCACCGGCTGGGGGGTGTCTGCGGCCACGCGGGCGCTCCCCTTGCCGGCCGTGACCGTTATGGCGTCCTCGATCTGTCCCGGCACCAGCGAAAAATTCTGAGTGAAGGGCCCCGGCTCGCGCAGGGTTATGCTCCGGGCCGAGGTGGCGAAGCCCTCGCTCAGGGCCGCGACCCGATAGAGCCCCGGCTGGAGCCCCGGCAGCTCGTACCTGCCCTCGGAATCGGTCCGGGTCTCTCTCTCTCTCCCGCTTGAGATGTTCAGCGCCCTGACGGTCGCGCCATTGATGACCGCGCCATTCTGGTCGTAGACCGTGCCGCGCACAGTGAGGCCCGCTTGCGCGCTCGCGCCCCCGAACCCGGCCGCGAGCATGAAGAAGGTGAGTAGTAAGCTCTTTAAATGGTCTGCCATTTCTTTCGTCCGAAGCGCAGAAAGGTTTACGAGGTCGTTGCCGCCGAAAGTGACGCCAGGCGGCCGGGAGCGCGCCGAAGCTCTCGCGGCTTTCGCGATCTCAAGGCGCTGGAATCCGAAGCTGTGACGCCGGAGTGATAACTCCTGAGCCTCTCGTGCAGGAAGACCCGCGCGTGCTGTATGCGCTTGCGAACGTTCTCGTTCGTCAGCATCAACTGCCCGGCTATGTCTCTGTAAGGCATCGCCTGAAACGAATGCAGGATCATGGGCGCTCGCAATCGAGGGGGCAGGTCGTTGAACGCGCGCTGCACGTGGAGGTTCATCTCGCGGAAGAGGATCGCCTGCTCGGGAGACTCCACCGAGCAGGCCGCGGACATGTGGTCATCTAAAGTCATGTCTTCGATCCTCCCGACGTTCTTCACCCGCCGCCGCTCCCTGTGCATGTCTATGCAGAGGTTGCACGTCATGCGCGTGAGCCAGGCTTTGACATTGATGATCTTCGGGGCGTGATCGGGGAGCCTCTCCCATGCCTTCAGCATCGCGAGGCTCAAAGCGTCTTCGGCGTCTTCCCTGACGCCCCCCATCTGCCTGAGGCAGACCCCGTACAGATAGCTGCGGTTCAACTCCCAGAGGTTCCAGAAGGCGTCGGGATCGCCCTGAAGATAGAGCCGCAGGATTCGCTCCTGTGAGGCGCTCTCCTGCTTCGGCTGCGATAAGGTCCCCGTCAGGTCGGCGGCGGGGTGAGGAATCGGACCCGCGGGCCGGGCTGCTTGTTTTCCCATATTCATTATTAATTTACTGGAAAGAGCCGTTTTCAGAGTTGATTATGAGTTGGAAAGCGTCGTTGATGCCTGAAGACGCCCGTCTTTTCTTCCTTCGGTTCGAAGACTCTCTGAGGTTTCTCCGGTAGTTCGGACATGCGCGGGATCATTCTCGGAAAGCATTCGGCCGGCGTTTTGACACGACAGAAGGGGCTGTTAAACCGCTGGCTTCTGAAAAATTTTCAACACTACAACAGGCCTGATTTTCGATGATGATGAAGCTGGCAACCTTCGGGAGAACCCTTCGCCGCCCTGTTTATATAATTATCGTTACTCGATGTCAAGCATTACGCCCGAGGCCATTTCGAGTGCGCAAAGAGGGTTTGGGCGGAGCGCTCCGAGCGCCCTAATAAGCCTTTTGCAGCTTAACACCCGTGTAATATTTTTGCAGGATCGCCGAATACGAATAGCCTTCTTTCGCGAGGCCGAAAGCCCCGTTCTGACACATGCCGACGCCGTGCCCCCAGCCTTTTCCGGTGAAGACGAATGCGATCACCCGGCCCTGCTCGTCGCGCTCTTTGTCGATCACGAAGAGATTTTCCTTCAGCCCGAGCGCGTTCCGGACCTGGTGCCCGCGGAGGCGCGTCTGGGCCTTTGAGCCCACGACCTCAAGCTCAAGGACCCTGTTTGATGGGCCGTACACGACCGGCGCGAGGTCCTCGATGTCGCCGACGCTAACGCGAGAGCGCGCGAGCCTCCCCTTCAACTCCGGGAGGGTGACGCGCTCCCGCCACCGGCTCGTGCTGCTGAAGCGATCGCTCGCCGCGCCGCTTTCGGAAGTCTCCGCTTCGAGAAAGTCGACGCGCCCCGCCCCATTCACGTGATAGATTATGCGCTCGCCCCCGATGATCTGAAGGCGGTCCATCCTATAACTCTCGCCCCCGAGCCTGCGGAACAGCCAGGCGCCCTTCTCTATCTCGAACTCTTCGAGCATATCCTTCGACGCGGCGGACCTCTGGCTCACGGTCGACGCCTCCCTCTCGGATTCTTTCGCCGAAGAGATTCTGCTGAGATGAGAATTCTGAGGCCGCGCTTCCGGCTTCGCCTGCCCGACTGAAGCTACGAGCAGGCGGTTATTCTCCGCGGGCCGCGCGATGGCCTTCCTGACCTTCAGCTTCGACCCGTCGAGCCCGTTTAAAAGCGCGCGGGCTATGGTCTCAATCGCGTAAGCGCGCGTGACCGGCGCGCGCGCGTTCAGGCGGCCATCGGCGGGCAGCCTGATTATCCCGTTCCTCAGGAGCATCGCCACGCCCGCGCGAGTCTCGGGCGGCAGTTGTTGCTCGTCGAGGCCCGCGAGGATGTAGTCAACGTCCGACGACGTGAGGAGCAGTCTCGCGCGGCCTTCTCCGTAAAGCGCCGTCGCGAGGAACGAGGCAAAGCCGGGGAGTCTGGTGATGCTCGCGCGCGGAGGGGCGGGCCTCTCGGGCCGCGCCATCCGCGCGATGTATTCGATCCAGCTTTGTGCTTCGTCCTGCTCGATTGATCCGCGCAGGTATTGATTGGTCAACTGGCGGGGCAGGTTGAACCCGAGGACTTGGACGAGAGCGACTTCGCGCCCGATGGCCCGGCCGTCGGGGCTCACGAGCGGCTCCGACGATATTGCCGAAACAAGCTCGCGCTTCATTCCCGCCATCTCCCTGTCGGGCGCGCATTCGACCGAGCGGAGGTAGGGCACGGGGCGGGTGAGGAATATCGATTCGTTGTTCTCGGTCCTCCCGCCGCAGTTAGAAGTGTAAAGCGCCTCGATGGGCGATTCGCGGCCGTCTTCGGCCCTGTAAACGGCCACTATCCCGCGGGTCTCGTCGACTGCGCGGTTGGTCATGGCCTGCTCCGCCGACATGCCCCCGTAGACCTGCGAGCGCGCGTCGCTCGTGAGGTCGAAGCCTTCGCGCTGAAATCGGTTCCTGTGCGACAGGGCGTATGTGCGCGCGGCGATGGCCTGCGCCTTCAGGGCTTCGATCTGCGGGTAGGCCAGCGGCGACAGTTCCAGAGGCACGACCCCGCGCAGGTACTCTTCGAGCGGCAGCACGTTGACCACGTTGATGCGCCCGCGCTCGTTGAGCAGCAAGTGTATCTCCCCCCGGTAATCCTTTTCGCCCACGCGCACGAGCGCGGGCCTGTCCGCCCTGTTTTTAACGGAGTCGTCAGAGCGCTCTTCGTAATCGTCGCGCGCCCTGTCTTCGGGGCCGGGCGCGACGATCAGGACCGTCTCGCTTGAGGCGACCATCCTGTCCGAGTCGAAAGCTACGACGCGCGAGACTCTCTTATCTTCTTCGGCCTCGGCCTTGCGGGGCGATTGCCTGCCCGCCTTTGAAATCGCGGGCTGCGCGCGGCGGGAAGGCTTCATTTGAGAAGGCTCGGCCCGGCCCGATTTCTCGCGGGCCGAGGAGTCCTGAGGCGCGGCGCGCAGGCGGCGAATCTCCGCGCGCAGGCGGCCGCTCGAAATCCTCTGGCTGTCGCGGATGTCGATGGCCGGCAGGCGCACGGCGAGGCCGGAAGGCGAGCTGAGCGAGATGGCGGTCACGTCCGTCGCGAGCCCGATGCGGATGACGGGCCCGGCTTCGGAGTAGCCTTGCCTCGCCTCGTCAACTCTGCGGGGCCGCGTGAATCCGGCCTGCCGCGGTTCCTCGTTCTCGTGGTCGTGCGAGCCCGCCGCGCGGGGTAAAGCCGCGGCCCGGACGGGCGTCGAGCCGCCGAGCGCGAAAAACTGGAGACAACTCGACAACACAGCGGCCACCGCGAGCGCAACTACGGAGCGCGCCGGTGCCATCAGTCTTTTCATAAGAGATTACCGCGTCGGTGTGTAATAGACGGTCACCGTCATGGTGATCGTTTCGCCTGCGCTTGAGGGCCAACCCTCGAAAGGGCTAGCCATGTATATCGCTTGTCTGGCCGTGGCGTCAAGGTTGGAGTAGCCGCTGCGGGTGAGCTGATTGACCGAAACTATCTTCCCCCCGCGCCTCAGCACGAGCTCGAAATCGACCGAGACTTTTTTGGTCAGGGTCTCCTCGATCCAGCCCTTCGGCATGCTTCTTTCGTTCACCTTGCTGATCTTGGCGCGGATGTAGGCGTAATACTGGGTCTGGATAGATTGCAGCCCGAGGGCTCGCGGCTCGGTCCCTTCGCCCCGGCGCGCGCCCGCATTCGCCGCGTCATTCGACGGGGTCCGCGAGATGACCGGGCCCTGATTTTGCGCGGGCGCGGGAGGCGCGGGCGCGCTCTGCCCCGAAGGGTTCGGGATGGCCTCGGGCACGTTCGACGAAGGGACGCGGCCCGGAAGCACCTGAGCGGTTACGGGCGGCTGCGACTGCGTGCGCGAAGGCTCGCTCTGGGTGCGGCCCGCGGACTCGCGCGCGGCTTTAAGCTGTCTCTCTACCTCAGCCGACGACGGGAGCTCCGGGCTCGCGCCCCGCGCCTCGGCGGGTCGCGGCGAGCGCGGGATCAGGTGCAGGTCGTCGGGGTTGTCAGGGTTTAACTCCATCCGGTCCAGGTCGGCGCGCTCCAACGTCTCCGGCGCGGAACGCAGGGGCGAGACGTTGCGCGGGGGGGCGATTTCCGTGAGCCTGACGAGTTCCACCTTTCGGGCCTCGGGCTCGACATCGCGGTGTATCGAGAGGATGTCGACGTTGACGAGGAGGACGTAAAAAGCGAGGTGACCGAGGACCGAAAACCCCAGTATTCGGTAGAACCGGCCGTCGCGCCGGAGGCCCGCGCCCGCGAGCGCGAGATCGCCGTCAGGCCGACCTTCTATGTACCTGTTTAACGTATTGAGCACAGCTTCAACTTACTTCCTTAAACTTCGCTCGCCGATTCGGGGCCGTGTCGCGCACGGGAAATTATACAGTGGCCGGCGTGCGCGGGGCGAGTCAAAGCTGCTCTTTAGGTTTCGAGTTGGTGAAGTGGAAGCCGCGCTGACGCGCCGTCTCGTAGATCAGGATGGCCCCGGCCGCCGCGACGTTGAGCGACTCGACCCCGTCCGCCATCGGGATGTTTATGAAGACCTCGGCCACGGAAGCGATCTCCTTGGAGACGCCCGCCGCCTCGCTGCCCAGGGTGATGGCGAGGGGCTTTGTGAAATCGACTTCCGAGTAAACCCTCACGGGGTCCGCGAGGGCCGCGTCCTCGATCACGGGCTTCCCTTTCGGGGCGGGCGGGCGGGAGGCGACGACGGTTATGCCCATCTCTTTGCACCTCTCGGCTATCGAGTCGGGCGCGGCGTCGGTGGCTATGGGCAGCCTGAAGGCCGCGCCCATGGACGCGCGCAGGGACTTGTGATTGAACGGGTCTACCGTGTAGCGCGTCGTGACGAGCCCCGTGGCCCCCCCGGCTTCGGCGGTGCGGATGAGGGTGCCGATGTTGCCGGGGTCCTGAAGCTGGTCCACGATGATTATGAGAGACGAGTCCTCCGTTATCACGTCGGACAGGTCGTAGTGCGGGCGGCTGATTATGGCGGCTATGCCCTGCGGGCTCTCCGTCTCCGCGATTGCGTCCATCACCTGCTTGCTGACGTGCGCGCCCCGGCAGGGGATCGACTGAAGGGCGTCGAGCAGGGCCAGCCCCCTGTCCGACGATTCGAGCGAGGACGTGAAGGCCACCGTCTCAAAGCGCGCGCCCGCTTCGATGGCGTCTTCGATCAGGCGCACGCCTTCGAGGAAGACGTGGTGGTGCTCGCTGCCCGAGCGCACGCGGCGGAAACGTTTGATCAGCGGATTCTGCCTGCTTGTAATCTTTTCGACCAGCATCGAGTGAGTATACAGCAGATCACCTTAAAGGTCAGTTTATCAACCTCTCACGATAAGAACGGGTCGATCATTTCCTGTTGTGTTAGGTTTTGACATTGTGTATCCTTGTCCGCCACGTCGCGACCGGGCCGGGAGCTTGACATCTTCAAAGGCGCGCGTATGCTATCCAGTTAGAGGCGTGAAGATCGGATTTCTTATGGTTCTCTCACCCGTACCATCACAGCTCGAAGACCTTCGAGGACACTAACCAAATCAGATGGATACTCCGAAACCACCAACACGAGTCCGGGTAGTCGTCGCCACGTCGGTGATGCTCTCGTTCATTTCTTTCTGGAGGGCCGCGGCCATCGTTCTGAACGACCTGGGCTCTTCCGCCTTCTACGTCGGCGGGATAGCCGAGAAGGCCGTGGGCAAGTCGGCCCCGTGGTTCATCCTCGGGGTGATGCTGTTCAGCGCCGCCGTCCGCATGCTCTACATCGAGTCGTCGACTATGTTCACGCGCGGCGGCGTCTACCGCGTGGTGAAAGAGGCCCTGGGCGGGAGGATGGCCAAGCTCAGCGTCTCGACCCTGGTCTTCGACTACATGCTGACCGGCCCCATCTCGTCGGTCACGGCGGGCATCTACATCGCCGGGCTGGTCAACGAGATCATGACCCGCTCCGGGTTCGTCGGTTACCTGCTGCCGACGCACCTGACGGCGATGGTTCTGGCCTGCGGCATCACGCTCTACTTCTGGCGGCGGAACATCAAGGGCATACACGAGTCGAGCAGGGACGCCCTGCGCATAATGTACGTCACGACCGCGATGGTCGTGATCCTGATCTTATGGGGGGCCCTGACGCTGATCGAGCGCGGGGGGCAGATGCCTCCCGCGCCCGCGCCGGGCAACCTGGTCTTTTCGGACAATTCGCTGGGCTGGCTCAAATCCTGGCACTGGTTCGCCCATTCCGACGGCCATGCCATAATCGACCCCACCGCCCCGAGCATCATAGGCGTCATCGGCCTGCTCATAGCGTTCGGCCACTCCATGCTCGCGATGAGCGGCGAAGAGACGCTCGCGCAGGTCAACAGGGAGCTTGAGTACCCGAAGCTGAAGAACCTCAAGCGCGCGGCCATAGTCATATTCGTGTTCTCGCTCCTGTTCACGTCCCTCGTGTCCATTTTCGCGGTCGCGATCATCCCCGACGAGACGCGGGGCAGATACCTGGACAACCTGATCTCCGGCCTGGCGATGAGCTTCGTGGGGCCCGACTACCTGAAGCTCCTGTTCCAGGGGTTCGTCGTCATAGTCGGCTTTCTGATGCTTTCGGGCGCGGTCAACACGGCGATCATCGGGTCGAACGGCGTGCTCAATCGCGTGTCGGAAGATGGGGTGCTGACCGACTGGTTCCGCGCCCCGCATAAGAAGTACGGCACCACCTACCGCCTCATCAACATGATCGTCACCCTCCAGTTCGTCACGATCATCGGCTCCGGCGGGGACATATTCATCCTCGGCGAAGCGTACGCATTCGGGGTCATCTGGAGCTTCACGTTCAACGCCATAGCGACGCTGGTCCTGAGGTTCAAGCGGCCGGGGGCCCGCGAGTGGAAGGTGCCTCTTAACATCCGAGTCAGGGGGGTCGAGGTCCCGCTGGGCGTGATGCTGGTGGCTATGGTCCTGGTCTCGGTCGCGTTGACCAACCTGCTGACCAAGCCAATCGCCACGATCTCGGGCATCTCTTTCACGACGGTCTTCCTGATTTTATTCACGATCTCCGAGCGGATCAACCGGCGGAAGCTCGACATGACGGTCGCCAAGCTCGACCGCTTCCAGTTGCAGCAGAACGAGACGGTGGACCAGGACGCGGTCGGCGCGAGGCCGGGCAACGTGCTGGTTGCCGTGCGCGATTACAACACGCTCTCGCACCTCGAATACGCGCTTGAGCGGACCAACACCGAGGAGCAGGACATCGTGGTCCTGACCACGCGGCTGGTCGCGGGGCCCGACAGCGGCGAGCGCGAGATGTACGACGAAAACATATTCACGGAGTACGAGCAGAGGCTGTTCACGCGGGTCGTCTCCCTGGCGGAAAAGCACGGCAAGCCGGTAGACCTGGTCGTCGTGCCGGCCACCAACATATTCGACGCCGTCGCGCAGACCGCCATACGGCTCGACTCCAACGAGATCGTCGCGGGCCTATCTTCGAAGATGACGGCGCAGGAGCAGGCGCGCGAGCTGGGCCGAGCGTGGGAAGCCGTGCGCGAGAAGCCGCGCCGGCAGGTCGCCTTCAGAGTAATCGCCCCGAACAGGGAGGAGCAGGTCGTGTACCTGGGGGCCCACGCGCCGAACCTCACGGAGGAAGACATAAGCCTGATTCACAAGATATGGATTCAGGTGAGCAACGTCCCGAGCCGCCGCCGCGTGCACCACCGCGACGTAGTGCGCGTGGCCCTGAACAGGCTTGAGCGCGACCTGCGCGGGCAGTCGGACGTGATGCTCGACTTTTATAAGATAGAGCACGAAGAGAGCGACAGGGAGCGCGGGAAGGGCAACGGGGACAAGCGCAGGTGAGGCAATTCATTGTTAAAACCGAGGTGTGCACATGCCGATTACCGACCAGATCGACCGCGACATAACCGAAGCGATGAAGGCCAAGGAGCCGGAGCGTTTGAGCGCCCTGCGGATGGTGAAGACCGCGCTCAAGCTGCGGCAGACCGAGCTCCCCGCGGGCGTGGACGACGCGGAAGCCATGCGCGTCCTCTCGACCCTGCTGAAGCAGAGGCGCGACGCGGCCGAAGCCTACCGCGCGGGCGGGCGGGCCGACCTCGCGGATAAGGAAGAGAACGAAGCCCGCATCATCCAGAGCTACCTGCCCGCCTCGGCGAGCGAAGAGGACATGGCGCGCGCCGTCGAAGAAGCCGTGAAAGAAACGGGCGCGTCGTCCCCCAAAGACATGGGCTCCGTGATGAAGGCCGTGCGCCCCAAGCTCGAAGGAAAGACCGTGGACGGCAAGGCCCTGAGCGACCTCGTAAAGGCCCGGCTGTCAAAGTAAGAGCCTCCGCCCTCGCCGCAACCCGCCTGCTGATTTAGTACCGACTGTCGGCAGGGTCGGATCGAAGGGAGCATCGGGCTTTGCTTTGATTCACCGCTTCTCTGCTAAGCGGGCCCCGACTCTTCGAATGGCCATACTCGGCTTAATGCCTGCTCATATCGGGTAGTTGTTTGTGTGCTCTTTCGCTGAAAGTTAGGACGAGAATTAAACCCCGGCCGGCGGGTCGGGATTTACCCGCCTCCGGGCCGCTTCCGATTAATGAGGCTTGCCACGAAGCCCGCGCCGAAGCCGTTGTCGATGTTGACCACGGTCACGTTTGAAGCGCACGAATTCAGCATGCCGAGCAGGGCCGCCAGCCCGCCGAAAGACGCCCCGTAGCCTATGCTCGTCGGCACGGCGATGACGGGCACGGGCACGAGGCCGCCCACGACCGACGGGAGCGCGCCTTCCATCCCCGCCACGACTATGATCACCCGCGCCGATTCGAACTCCGCCCGCGCGCCGAACAGCCTGTGAATGCCGGCGACCCCCACGTCGTAGACGCGCGCGACGCGGTTGCCCATGGCGGTCGCGGTGATGGCCGCCTCCTCCGCCACGGGTATGTCCGACGTGCCCGCGGAGATGACGGCTATCGTCCCCTCCCCTCGCTCCGCGCGGTCGCGGATGACCGAGACCATGCGCGCGTCCCTGCTGAATTCGGCGTCGGGGGCGATCTTCGAGACCGCTTCGAACACCTCCTTTGACGTGCGCGAGATGAGAAGGTTCGAGCTGTTGAGCAGGATGCGCTCGGATATTTTGAATATCTGCTCGACGGTCTTGCCCTCGCCGAGGATCACTTCCGGGAACCCGACGCGCATTTCGCGGTGGTGGTCCACGCGCGCGAAGGAGATGTCCTCGTAAGGGAGGTGCGACAATTTATCCGCGGCCTGGTCCGCGCCCATGCGGCCCGCGCGCACTTCCTCGATCAGCTTCTTTATGTCCTCCCTGTTCACGCGAGGATTTTAGCACACGGGGCCGCGGAGGATGGCTCCGGGGGCGATTCTTGACAACGCGCGAGGCCGGAATGTAGACTCAGGCCAATCGCACTTATACTTTTGTAACCGGTTCGCTAGGGCGCATCTGATCATCGGCTACATAGAGCGCGTCAGGGCGGCAACCGTCGAGGGCGGCTTCCGCGAAAATAATAATCAACCCTCCGGCCTGGCGCTCGCTGTTTGCTGGCTTCAACTCCTCACTGCTTCGGACATGAAGGGGGTGCGGTAATCATGAAAAATCTCGGCTCAATAGTAAAAGGATCGAACAGGGACCTGTACACCGTCTCCGCGGACAGGACGGTTCAGCAGGCCGCGCTTTACATGACGGAGCGGAACATAGGCGCGGTCACGGTGGTGGATGGCGAGAGGGTCGTCGGCCTCTTCTCCGAGCGCGACCTGATGAAGCGCGTGGTCGCGGAAGGGCGCGACCCGAATAACGTGCTCGTGCGCGACGTGATGACTACCGAGCTGACGATAGCGGGCCCGGAAGACAGTTGCGAGGAGGGGATAAGCAAGATGCGGCAGGCCAAATGCCGCCACATCCCCGTGCTCGAAGAGAATAAGTTTCTGGGGCTGGTGTCACTGCGCGACCTGCTCGAAGTGGACGCGGACGAGAAGGCCGACGAGATTCGCATGCTCAACACCTACATTCATTACGTCCCGCCCGACTTCGCGCGCGGCGCGTCATAGCTCCCGCGGGGTGACCTTCGGGCGAGTCTACGCGCCCGAAGTCTCGAGTATCTCGTCTTCGAAGAAGAAGGCGGGGCCGCAAACCAGCAGCAACTTCACGGGCTCCGTGCCGGTGTTCGCGAGTGTGTGGCGGGTCCCGCGCGGGATGTATATGGCGTCGCCGGGCCCGACCTCGCGCTGCTCGTCGCCGACCGACATCACGCCCCTGCCCGAGAGAATATAGTAGACCTCTTCGAGCCGGTCGTGATGATGAGGCGTGACGGAGCAGCCCGGCGGGAGGATCTCTTCGGCCAGGCTGCACTGAGTTATGTCGGAAGTCGTGCGATCCATGAGCGGGCGAATCTGCGAGCCGTGCCGCGTGTCGAGCACGCGCGAGTCGTCGCGGTTCATTATCTTCATCTGTTTTCGGGCTCCCTCAGAAGGCGCTTTCGACCCCCGATTATTTCACTTCGAAGGGTCTTTAGGCTCGACCTGCCCTCCCGCCTTGACCCAGGCGTCCCACCCGCCTTTGAGCGCGCGCACGTTCTTGTAACCTTTACCGATGAGTACCTGCGCCGCACGGGCGCTTGTGGCTTCGCTCGGTCAGGTACAGTAGGTGACGACCAGAGTGTCGCGCGGGATCTCCTTTACGCGGGACTCGATGTCGTCCGTGAGCATGCGAATGGACCCTTTGATCTTCTTGTCCGACGATTCGTACGAGCCCTCGCTGCGCACGTCGATGACCGTGACGGGCTCATTCTTTTCGATCTTAGCTTTGAGCTCTTCGACGGTGATTCTGTCGGCTTCCGCCGCGTCGGGAGCCTCGTGTTTCGCGGACGCCTGTCGGTCCGCCTTCTGCTTCGTCTCCGGCTTCTGTTGGGCCGCCCGCGAAGGCGGGGCGGCGGCCAGCACCAGCATTAGCACTAATGGCAAAAGAGCGATTACCTGCTTGAATTTCATGACACCCTCCCATTGACTATTCGGAACAATATTTTGCCATGCGCGTTGAGACGTATGCCAGGCGGATAAAATGCTTCCTCATTCGGCCTCCGATCTGTCGTGATGTTGAGGCACCCGTAAGAGCCATTTCCCTTGATATATCAAGGTTAAAGATAATAAGATAGCTGCCGCCGATGCCCCGGCCTCCCCGGCGCCATGTTTCGCAAGTAGGAGTCAATACAGTGAGCCTTAATAAAAGACAGGCGACGATAATATCGTGTCTTGTGGCCTTGAGCCTTGCGGTGGCTCACGGGAGCGGCAACCGCGCGCAGCTCGGCGAATCGCGGAGCATCTCCCTGCCGTCGCACGCGATACTTGACGAGAGCGCGCAGCCTGTGATCACGGCGAGCGGCAAGACGGGATTCGTATCTTCAATCACGGGCGGCTCGCTGATCTCCTTCAGCGCGACATCGGGCAAGCTGCTCTCCTCGATGGTCGTGGGCGAGACAATCGGGCCGATCACGATGTTGGAGTCGGGCGGGCAGCGCCTCATCGCGGTCCCCGCTCTCAACGACCCGGCGAACGGCAACCCCGCGACCGTTAGCATTATCGACGCCGGCAGGCCGCGCGACCTTGAGCTGCGCTCGCTGCTGGTCCTGCCTCAGGACGCTCTGCTGACCCCTTCCACGCACGCCCTGCTCTCGGAAGACGGCAAGCTCTGTTTTATCGCCGCGAGTTTCAACGAGCCTTCGCTCCTGTCGTTCGACGTGGAGTCGGGGGCGCTCGTCTCGCGCCTGCCGTTGCTCGCGAGGCCGTCGGAGGCGACGCTTTACGATAAAGGCGGCGTGCGCCGTCTGGCCGTCGCCAGTTCCGTATCGAACACGCTATCTCTCATCAATGTCGATGGGCAGGGGCACCTGACCCTGACAGAGAGCTTCAGCCCCGGCGACGCGCGCTTCGAGGATTCGAACAATCCGGCCTTCAGTTCGGACGGAAGGACCGTGTACATCGCGGCCTCGGCGGGTGATAAGCTCATGGCCGTCGATTCGACAAGCGGAGCTTTACTGGGAAGCGCCCCGGTCTCTTCGCCTCGTAAAATTACGGTGGCCTCGGCCGGCGCCGAGGAACTGATCGGGGTAACGCGCGCGGGCGAAAAGAAGGGCGAGAATGCGGGCGGCGTCACGGTCCTCGTCAATCTGGGCGGTCAGCTTGCGGTCAGGTCTCAATTCACCCCTCCTGATGGCATAGAGTTCTCTCGCTCTAACAACGTCGTGTTCGGCGGCGACGCTTCCGTGGCCTTCGTCGCGTCGGCCACGGGTGTCCTGTTCGCATTCGACACCGTGACGGGAGAGCTCGAGTCGCATCAGGTGATCGGGAGCGAGTTGAGGCGCATCGCGGTGAACGAAAAATCGCGCACCGTGATGGCGATCAGGTCCGCCCCGAGCGGGGACGAAGTCGTCATCGTATCTTTCGATCAGGCCGCTTCGGATGGGGCCGACGAGCCCGGCTCCGGGGCCCCGGCGATCATGGCCCTTTCGCCCTCCGTGGTCCAACAGTCTCGCCCTCAGAATCTCAGGCTGATAGTCGAAGGCACGAACTTCGTGCAAGGGTCCGCGCTCGTCGTGGAAGGTGAGGAGATCAGGGCGAAGCTCATGCGCGGGGGGGCGGTCCTGGAAGGCACGATTCGCAAAGCTCTGCTGACCCAGCCGCGCGACCTCTCCGTGCAGGTGAAAACGCCGGGCGGCGCTCTTTCGAATTCGTTACCCCTGCGGGTGGACCCGCTTAAGCCGGTGATAGATAAGCTGAAGCCGGGCCGCATCCCCGGCCCCAGCAGCGCCTTCACGCTCAGAGTGCTCGGGAAGAACTTCCGGCCCAGCTCGGCCATCCACGTCGCCGGCCAGCAACTGAATACGAAGTACGCGGGGGTCGAGCTGCAAGCCGTGGTGCCGAAGAGTCTCGCGGACTCCGTGAGGGTGCTCAAGGTCCGGGTCAGGGACATGGCCGTGCCCTCGCTTGAGTCGAACGAGATGGACCTGACGGTCTTCGGGCCGACCATAGATGAACTCAGGACGAACCAGAAGGATGTGGTCGCCGGGGCGGGGAGCTTCACTCTGAAGATCCTCGGCGAGAACTTCAGGCCGGGCGCGCGCGTGAAGATAAATGATCAGATGGTCGCGCCCGGCAATGTCCTGTTTTTCGGCGGAAGCCTGATAAAGCTGAGAGTGCCGGGCCGGCTGTCGCAGGTCGTCGGCACCCTGAAAGTGAGCGTCCTGAACCCCGGAGATATCGAGTCCAATCTAAAAGAACTGAGCGCCGTCGGCCCTTCCATCGAGAGCGTCGGTCCGGGGGCGGTGCTGGCGGGTCAGAAGGAAATGAAGGTCGGCATCCACGGGGCCAACTTCAGGCCGGGCGCGCGCGTTAAGATCAAAGGCCCCGGCGGCGATGAGTTTCAGGTCAGCCCGAGGCGCATCCGCTTCATCTCCAACACGCGCATAGTCGTGAAGCTCGGGGGCAAATTGAACTCGCTGCTGGCGCAGCCCGGAGACCTTAAGTTTCAGGTCATCAACCCGAATAACAGCGAGGGCATTCCCTCGGAGGATCACCTCCTGAAGGTCGAAGGCCCGGAAGTGACCGGGGCGCTCATCAAGCCCGCGCCGGGGGACGAGGACCGCAGGCGCATCGTTATGGAGGGCAAAAACTTTAGGGATGGCGCGGTAGTCGAATTCATCAAGGACGGCCTGGTGGTCCGACAGCAGGTCCCCGTCAGGATGACCCCCGAAAAGCTGATCATCACGCTGCCCGCGAACAAGATCGTCGCCCTGGGAGGGCCGACGCGCTTCCAGTTGCGCGTCACGAATCCGGGCGATGTCCTGTCCAACAGCGTGGCCCCGCAGGTAGACGATACGCCGGGCGGTGATTAAGCCGGCGATTAAGCCAAAGAGGAGAGCAGGGGGCGCGGGTCCGGGCCCGCGCCCCCGGAATCATTTGAGGGTCCCTCCGCGAAATCCTACCGGCTTCAGCCTCATTAGCCTGAACAATCCCGCTCGTGGTATACTTTCTGTGGTTTTTGGAGTGGGTCGGATGGTCGCTGGCTTTCAGGATATTTCAAATCTGATGATTCGGGTTCGAGATTGATAGAGGGCGAGAGGAAAGTCCGAACACCGCAGGGCAGCGGGCTGGCTAACGGCCAGGCGGGGCGACCCGACGACAAGTGCAACAGAGAAGAGACCAGCCGATGGCCTTCGGGCACAGGTGATGGGTGAAACGGTGGGGCCCGAAAGGGCTTAATGTAAGAGCCCACCAGCACGGGTGGTGACACTCCGTGGCTAGGCAAACTCTCCGCGGTGCAAGACCAAATAGGGAGGCGTCATCAGGACGGCCCGTCCGATTCAGCCTTGCGCGCGCAGATCGAGCAAAAGAGCGCTATGTTCGTTTCGCTTTTCTACTCGGTCTATAGCGCGCAAGGCTGAAACGACCTCCGGGTAGGTCGCTTGAGCGAGCGGAGCAATCCGCCGCCTAGATGAATGATCATCGCTTTTGCGACCGGCTCGCGATTCGCGGCAATGCCGCGGGCCGCGCGGCCGGGAGCGAGCACAGAATTCGGCTTACAGACCCGCTCCGGAAACCGGCCTTAGGGGCCTTTTACGATAAAACCTGCGCATCTTCTCGCGTGCTTTGGAGAGCTATTGTGAGCAAAAACAAGTACCTGTTCGGGCTGGCAGGTCTGGCGCTCGGCTTCGTCGTCAGTTTCTTCTGGACTCAGTACTACAACAGGACCCAGGCCGTCACGGTCCCGGCGTCGCAGGCTTCGGGCATGCCGGGGGCTCAGGGCGGCCCGCCCTCGATGGCCGCCGTGCAGGAGACCATAGCGAAAGCCAGGAACAATCCCAGTGACTTCATGGCGCAGATAGAAGCCGCCAGATTGTATGACCAGATAGGGATGGTCCCGGAGACTATCAGTTACATGGCGAAAGCTTACGAGATCAACCCCGCGGAATCCGACAGGTACCATATCCCTCCCTTAATCGCGCAATATTATTTCGAGCAGAAAAAGTACGAGGACGCTGAAGCCTGGTACCGCAGGGCGGCGGCGCTCCGGCCTAACGAGCCAGAACTGTACGTCCAGATCGGCGCGAGCATGATCTATAAGCAGAGCCCGGAGCCTGCCAAGGCCCTTCAGGAACTTCAGAGCGCGCTCAGGCTCAGCCCGAAAAACTCTCACGCCCTCGGGCACCTGATCGACGCGCAAATCCTGAGGAAAGACGCCCGCGCGGCGGAGGAAGCCCTGGGCCGTTTAAGAGAGGCCGAGCCGTCCAGCCCCAAACTCGCCACTTATCAGAGCTTGATCGCTGACCTGAAGGCAGGCAAGCCCGTCAGCATCCCGAAAGAGTAGGTGACGACAGCGATGACGCTCATAAAGCTCATCCTATATTTCATAATCGCCTACATGGTCGTGCGCTTCGCCCGGCGGATGATCGGAGGCTTTACCTCTTCCGCCCCATCGCGCCCTGATGCCGGGAGGCCCCGCCCCGCCCCCTCCGAGCCCCGCGTCTCATCTTCCCAGACTGTCAGGTGTGATAACTGTGGAGTTTTTGTTACCGAGAAAAGCGCGCTATTGATAGGGGATAAAGGCTTTTGCTCAAAAGCTTGCGTGGATTCCGGCGTTCATAAGAGTTGATAGCGGGAACCGTCTTTCGTTAAATTCGCAACCCTATGCATTATAAGAGAAAATCTTTCCGTCTATAAAAGTGAAGGGGATTACAAGCCACGCGACTCCTTCAGTTATATAGACAGCCGCTCCCAACAGGAAAGGCAGTACAAGCTGCGGAAATGTGCAGTTGAAGCCGATTCCCAGCTGGCGTGGCGCGTCAATTTTCTAAAGGAAGTTAAACGAATCCATGAAATTACAAGAAGTCGCCAGCCTACTGGCTGATAAATTAAAATTCGGCAATTATTCCGCGCCGGGCGCAAATAAAATATCGCAATGTCCCGACGAAGCCGAGCTGCTGTCGTACGCCGAAAAGAGGGTCTCCCCGAAGCGGCGCGCGAGGCTGGAGGCGCACATGGCTGACTGCGGCGATTGCCGCGAGACTCTCGTATTATTCGCGCGCATCTCGGGCGAAGAGGTCGAAAACGGTGAGGCGGTCACCCGGTCGATGTCCGACGACCTTATCAGGCGGCAGACGGACAAAGTCCTCGCGCTCATCGCGGACGACGAGGCGAAACAGTTCACCTCGCGGCCCGAGCCGGAGCCTGCCAAGCCGGCGCGGTCGGGGTTTTTCGTCTCTTACGCCCAACTCGGCTTCGCGGCCACCCTGGTCATCATCGCCGCGGTAGCCATCGGCTACATGGTGACGGACACGCGAAACGCCCAGGACGAGGGAATGCAGGCCCTTGCGTCGGCCATCAAAAACGACAGGCGCATCAATCTGCGCATCTCGGGCGGGTTCGATTACGCGCCCAACCCGGTGACTCGCGGGGATCGCACAAACGACGAATTGCAGTTCGATATCGCGTTAAACAAGTTGGAATTTGCTGAAGATGAATCCGCGCCGGCCGAGGCGCGGCTGGCTCTGGCGAGGATTTACCTTTCGCGTGACAAGCCCGGAGACGCGCAAAGGGCCCTCTCGATATTGCGGGAGATTTCGGCCCGCGCGGGGGCCACGCCGGAACTCCTGAACGACACGGGGGTCGCCCTGTACCAGCTCGAACAGTTCCCGGAAGCTATCACGGCTTTCAGCGAGGCGCTCGAAAAGAAGCCCGATTTTCAAGAGGCTCTGTTCAACCGGGGGCTGGCAAACGTGCGCGCCTGGTTCTACAACGCCGCGCGCAGGGACTTGCAGCAGTTCATCGACGTAACGTCCGATGAAAGGTGGAAGCAGGAAGCGATGGAACGCCTTAGTAAGCTGCCTCAGTAAAGTATAAGATCGGCGGCTCTGCGGTACGCTCGGGTTCGACCCACGAAAGCCTTCCCCCTCACTTGATCCATGCCTGATTGATCACCGTGTCGACCGTGACCGGCACGCTGCTTATAAACTCGCGGGCCGCGTCCACCATCTTGTGTTCGAGTATCTCGGCGCAGGACTGGGCGTCGGCCTCCGAGCTTTCGACCACGATCTCGTCGTGTATGCAGTTGACGATCATCGCGTCGAGCGGCTTCAGGGCGTCGTAGAGCAGGGTCAGCGCCCGCTTGATTATGTCGGCCGAGCTCCCTTGAATGGGCGCGTTCTTGCCGAGCCTCTGGGTCGCGGCCACCTGCGAGCGGTCATTCCCGTCGAAGGTGAAGTAGATCAGGCGGCCCGAGCGCGTGCGGCTCTCTTTCTCGCGCACGGCGCGGTCCCCGGCCTCGCGCAGCCACGAGGCGACGCCGCTATAAGCCGCGAAGTATTTGCGAATGAGGCTTTCGGCCTCCTCCACCGAGCAATCTATCCTCGCCGACAGGCCCGGCGCGCCCAGGCCATACATGATGCCGTAGTTGAGCTGCTTGGCCGCCGACCTCTGGTCTTTGGATACCTGATCGAGCGGGATGCCGAACATCTGGCTCGCCGTGACGCAGTGAAGGTCTTCTCCCGAGAGCAGGGCTTTGACTAGCGCGGTGTCCTGCGACCAGTCGGCCAGTATGCGAATCTCGATCTGCGAATAGTCGGCGATGACGAGCTTGCGCCCCTCCGGCGCATGGAAGCAGACGCGGTATTCGGGGGTGTTCGGCACCTGTTGAAGATTCGGGTCCGAGCAGCTCATCCGGCCGCCGGTCGCCCCGATCTGCCGGAAGTCCGCGTGTATGCGGCCCGTCACCGGGTGGATGTGGTCGAGCAGTGAGTTGCCGTAGCTGGAGAGGGCCTTCTGCGCGCTCCGGTATTCGAGCAGCTTGGCGACCGCCGTGTGCTCCTTCGCGAGGGGCTGTAGCTGCCAGCTTCGCGTCCCTTCCACCTTGATTCCCATCCGGGCGAGCGCCTCGGTTATCTGCGTCGGGCTGTCGAGGTTGATGTTCGGAGGCTCGTCGAAGAGCGTGAGCTGGGGGATACCCGCCGACAATTCCTGCTTCAGCTCTTTCGACAAAATGTCGTGCGCGCGCTCGACATCGACGACCAGCCTGCGCCAGCATTCCGCGTCGATTGCCACCCCCGCGAGCTCCATCGCCGCTATCGGCAGCACGCAATCGAACTCGACTTTCGCCGCGTCCGTCAGGCGCAGCTCTTCGAGCTTCGACGAGAGCTTCTCCTTGAGCGGGAGCATAAGCGCGGCGTCGTTCGCGGCGTACTCGTACTGCGAGTCCGTGAGGGGGCCTCCCCAGTTGCTCATCTGCATGGACTTATCGACCGCATTGCCGAGGTGCCGCTCCGCGACCGAGGCGAGCCCGTGCCCGCCTTCCACCCTGCTCCCCGCGCCGATCAACTGGCTCGCCAGCATGGAGTCGAAGACCCCGCGCACCTCAAGCCCGAAGTGGTGCAGCAGCATCTTCAGGTCGAATTTCGCGTTGTGAAATACCTTCTCCGGCTTGTCGGACGTGAAGACCTGTCGCAGGCGCGGGTTGTCGAGCGCCCTGACTTGAAAGAGGTCTATCACGAAACTCTCTTCGGGCGTCGCGATCTGAAGCAGGCGCACGCGGCTGCGGCGGGGGTCGAGCCCCGTCGTCTCCGTGTCCACGCCTATCCGGTCGTGGCGAGAGATCCGCTCAATCGCTTCGTCGAGACCGGCCCCGGTTGTGATGAGTGTGTAGGTCGTCTTGCTCACTTTATCCGCTTTGCCTTAGCTGGCTAATTGATCGTGACGGTCGCCGAGGCCCCCTGACTTGAGAAAGTCTCGCGCGCCCGATGTAGTTGACCATTCTCGCACCAAGCCTGTGGACAATCAACCTCCCTTCATAACTCGGTCGGTGAACCGGGCGACGATGACTACACGGAACTACATTTCGCGATGGACTGTGGCCAATCGAACCGCATGGAGCAGCATGGAACGACACCTGGCAGCGTCCTTAGTGATTGACTGACTGTTGCAATTGGAATATAACCGAATCACTTTACGGGCTTCGTGTTAATTCTTACTGGCTTATCGAAAGGAGCTGCCTATGAAAAAGATTCCTATCATCGCCGCAGTAGCGCTCGCCGCTACCTACGTCTCTCTCGGCCAAACCAGCTACTACGGTAGCGCGCTAACTGCCACGAGAGGGGCTGAGAGCGTCTCTCAATGCACCATGACGTTTATCACCGAAAGCCTGCCGGACTTTCCTATCGGCGTGCCCGCGAATTTAACATTAGAGGTCTGCTGCGGCACGCCGCCCTACCGTTTTGAGGTCGTACAGGGCACCCTGCCCGAGGGCCTGCACTTAAATCAAAATGGGAAGATAACGGGGAAACCAAGAGAAGAGGCCGATACGACGGTCTTTGTCAGGTTGACGGACAACGCCGGCTGCTCTCTCACGCAGGCTTTTCCGGTGCGGGTAGTCCCATCCTGAGTCGGGATGTGCCGTGGGTGGGTATATGGCTTGAGGGGAAGATGGCCGGCGGGTGCTATTCTTCCCCCTGCTAAAGCAGGCACTATAATACCCTCTATGAGTAAAGTCATAACCGAAGATCAAACCTCCGCGGGAGGAGTAGCCTATCGCAGGAAAGGCGAGGCGATAGAGATTGCTATCATCTCGGTAGGCGAGCATAACCGGTGGCAATTACCGAAAGGATTGATTGATAAGAATGAGACGAGCGCGGAGGCCGCTCTACGTGAAGTCCGCGAAGAAGCGGGCATAGAGACCGAGATGATTGATCTCATAGACAAGGTTGAGTACTGGTACTACGCAAAGAGGGGCGTTAAGCGGATACGGTTTCATAAGTCCGTCTACTTCTATCTGCTCAAATACAGATCGGGAGACACAAAAGATCACGATAGGGAGGTGAATGAGGCGCGTTGGGTGGATATAGATACGGGCCTGAGTATGCTCACATTCAAGAGCGAGAAAAACATGGTGATTAAAGCAAAGGAGATGATTAAATCATCAGGATAATTTCATGGCTTGTACGAATCTTTCCCTCGATTCTATCGTGTTCGCCGCGCAGATCGCTCGCCACGCTTAAGCCGGGTAGCCCACCATAGAGCTGACCCTCGCCCGGTTCCCCGCCATCTACTGACGCCATCTCCCAACCACAAGTGGTACTGATTGGCCACTGTTGAGGACGCCCGGAAAACGCTATAATAAAACGGCTCATTTGTTTACGAGCTCTGTAGGGATGGAAGAATACTTGCAGACGATCAGGTGACCAGCCATCTGCGGGGGCGACCCGGAGGACGGATGACGAGCACAACGGAAAATTCGGCGACCGAACTGGCAAAGCAGAGACGCGAAGAGTTTATGAGTCGCGTACGAGGGGGCGTAGCCGTCCTGGTGGGCGCGCCCGTTGCCACGCGCAACAACGACGTTGAGCACGAATACCGCCAGAGCTCGGATATTTATTACCTCACGGGTTTTGAAGAGCCGGGCGCGGTCGCCGTGCTTACTCCTGACGATCCCGAGCACCCGTTTGTCCTCTTCGTGCAGCCTAAAGACCGCGAGCGCGAAGTGTGGAACGGCTGGCGGTCCGGCGTGGAGGGGGCCGTGACCGATTACCGAGCCGACGCCGCTTACTCCGTCGAAAAGCTCGACGAGGAACTGCCGCGCCTGCTCGGCAAGGGCGACAGGATTTACCACCGCTGGGGCGTCGATCCCGAATTCGATGTCCGATTGGTAAAACTCATGCCGCGCTTTCAGCGCGAGCGGCAACGCAACGGGAAGGGGCCGTCGACGATCATCGACCTCTCGGAGGTCATCGACGACATGCGCCTGATCAAGACCGAGAGCGACCTGGAACTGCTCCGCCGCGCGGTGGATATTTCGAGCGAAGGCCACATGGCCGCCATCCGCTCGCTCAGGCCCGGAGTCTACGAGTACGAGATCGAGGCCGTCCTGCGGTACGTCTTCCGCAGGAACGGGAGCCCTCGGCCCGGCTATTCTCCTATCGTCGCCTCGGGCCCCAACGCCACCGTGCTCCACTACACCACGAACAACCGCCGGATCGAGGACGGCGACCTGTTGCTGATCGACGCGGGCGCGGAATTCGGTTACTACACCGGAGACATCACCCGAACTTTTCCGGCGAGCGGCAGCTTTACGCCCGAGCAGGCGCAGGTCTATCAGGTCGTGCTCGACGCGCAGCTTGCGGCCATAGGAGAGGTCCGGCCCGGGGCCGATTTTTACGCGGCTCACGACCGGGCCGTTCGGGTCCTCACCGAGGGGATGGTGCGGCTCGGGCTTCTGGAAGGCGAGGTCGATAAGCTCATCGAAGAGCGCGAGTACAGAAAATTTTATATGCACGGCACCAGCCACTGGCTCGGCATGGACGTGCACGACGCCGGCTCTTATAAAGTTTCGCCGGACGAAGGCCGAAAGCTCGAACCGGGGATGGTGCTGACCGTCGAGCCCGGACTTTACATAGCGGAAGACTTCTCGGATGTCGAGCCGCGCTACAGAGGAATAGGGGTCCGCATCGAAGACGACGTGCTGGTAACGCCGGAGGGGAACACGGTGCTTTCGGCCCGCGTACCGAAGACTATTGAAGAGATCGAAGGGTTGATGATCGGGGCCCACCTCGGGGAGTAGCACGAATGCTCGCGAGTGACGGGCCCGCAGGGAGGGATTAGATGTTCCGCAAACAGATGATGGCCGCTGCCTTCATGCTTATGGTCGCGATGGCGGCCTTCGGTCAGGCTCCAAAAGCCCCGATGAAGGGCTACGAGATGTACAGCTGGAAGGGCGATGGGGGCTGGAGCTTCGTGCTCGTGCCGGGGACCAACCGCTCTAAAACGTACCAGGAGATCACTTCCGGCCAGGTGGTCCATAAGGGCATGGACGCGATCAGGGCCGAGCTTCGCAAACTCCCAAAAGGGACCGTGGTGCTGTGGCTTAACGGGGCCCATCCGATGGTAGATAAGAATTCGATTAATGACTCGATCAGGCTTGAGCACCCGTCGGGCAAGAGGGTCCGAAAGCTGAAGAAGTTCTGCGACGAGCTCGGGCTCAAGCTTGAGCTTGGGTGAGTTGATGATACGAACGCCGACGCCGAGGATTATGCGACAGACAGACCAGGACTCTGACGAGAAGCAAAGGACGCGCAAGATAATCCGCCTGCTCAGGAGGCAGTACCCGGACGCGCATTGCAGCCTCAATCATTCCACCCCTCTCGAACTGCTGCTGGCGACGATACTCTCCGCGCAGTGCACGGACGAGCGCGTGAACATGGTGACCGCGGACCTGTTCAGGAAATACCGCTCGGCCCAGGACTACCTGAATGTCCCCCTGGAAGAGCTTGAGCAGGACATTCGCTCGACGGGCTTCTTCCACAACAAGGCGAAGTCGATTCAGGGAACGTGCCGCATGATAATCGAGCGGTTCGGGGGCCGCGTGCCCGATCGGTTCGAGGACCTGCTCGAATTGCCGGGGGTCGCGCGAAAGACCGCGAACGTGGTCATGGGTAACGCCTTCGGAGTCGCTTCGGGGGTGGTCGTGGACACGCACGTCTCTCGCCTGAGCCAGCGCCTCGGGCTCACGGAGCACGATAACCCTGAAAAGATCGAGCGCGACCTGGCCGAGCTTGTGCCGAAAAAGGACTGGGTGGATTTCTCGCACCTGCTGATATATCACGGGCGAAACGTCTGCAAGGCCCGCCTGCCGCAGTGCTCGGAATGCGTGCTCGAAAGCCTCTGCCCTTCGTCCCTGCTCAAGACCCCGGCGGCCTGAAGGTCGTAGGCCAAAGCCGAACGGCTGCAAACCGTTCGGCTTTGGCCTATTCGGCTTCAAACTATTCCACTTTGACTTATTCTTCGAGCCAGTCGCGAGTCATGTCGCACCAGAGCGCGAGCCCGCGCCACGGCCCGAAGCGCGAGTAGTAACCCTCGATCTGATGGTCGGCCGCCGCCTCCCCGCCGTTGTGCGTCCGCGCGAACTTCGCCCGAACCCACGAATCCAGGGCGAGCCCTTCGTACCGCCCGACGAGCCTCAGGAGATTTTCCGCCGCGTAATCGCCCGCGCCCTTGACCTTCTTCATCTCGCGTTTGAGCGAGTCGGAATCCAGGCCGCTCGCGAGCCACCCTTCAACGTCCAGCTCCCCCGACGCCGCGCGCTGTGCCAGTTCCTTAAGATAAGGCGCGCGGTAACCGGCCCGCACGACATCGCGGTAAAACTCGTCCGGCGCGCCCGCCATCGCCTCGGGCGTCGGGAAGGCGCGCCGCCCGTCGCTCGACCGCGGGCCGAGGGCGCTCACCAGCCCCTCGACCATCTTCTTCGTCAAAGCCCATGAGCAGTTCGTCGTGCAGATGGTCTTCACCAGGTCTTCGAAGACTGTGGGGGAGCGGAGCAGGCGGCCCGCGCCCGCCTGCGCGATCCACTTGAAATCCGGCTCGCGGCGCACGGCCGAATAAAACGGTGACATGTCGTCGTCGAGCCTTAGCATGTGCCGCACGTCGCGCGTGATCTTCCCCGCGTCGCGCTTGCCCGGCCTGCCCGGAACGCTCGCGACGACCGCGCCCTTCGCGCCCGTGATCTCTACCGAGACGGCCCGGTCTTCGCCGAGCGCTATCACCCTCGTCAGGGTCCAGCTGCTTTGATCGAACCCGAACGGGGGGAGGTCGTACCAGCCGTGGCTCAGGGCCGTCCGCCTGAAGCTGAAATTGCGCGGGGTCTCGATAGTGATCTTCATCAGGTCAATTCCGCGGTCACGCCTCTTCGTCGAGGTCTACGAACTCGTCGACCGGCTCAAGCCCGAAATACTGGTCAAAGCTTTCCGGCGAGCGCGGCAGGTCGATGTCGCCCGAATGGAAGAGGTACTCGATGAACCTCTCCTTCACCTGCCGCTCGTCGTCGACCACGTCCTGCCCGAACCCGCCCTGCGTGATCGCGACCACGACGCGCTCGAAAGCGGGCTCGTCGAAGTCGGGCGAGTCGGCGCGCTCCGCCCGCTCGCGCACGAGCTCAAGGTACGCGGGCTTGTAGGTGACGACGTAATAAGACTTCTCCATCTCCATGGCGTGAGCCCCCGTGAGTCATTCGAGATTCACTTCACAGAATCCTGCCGCCCCCTTTTATAGCTCGCCCGGATCACGGTCTTGATGTTGCCGCGGACGTTGAAGTCGCCTTCCAGACTGACCGAGACGGGGTCGCATGCGCGGACGAAGTCGTCGATGATGCGGTTGACCACGTGCTCGTGAAATATCTTCACGTTCCTGAAGGAGTTTATGTAGAGCTTGAGCGATTTAAGCTCGACGCACAGCTCGTCGGGCACGTACTCGATCTTTATGGTGGCGAAATCCGGGAAGTCAGAGAACGGGCATATGGCCGTGAATTCCGGGCAGGTGAAAGAGACGACCGTATCCTTCCCCTTGTACTTGTACTCGAAGGTGTCGAGCGGGTGGAGGTTCATCTCTTCGGGCGGGGTCTCTTCGATCACGAGCCCGGAGTATTCCAAAACTTCAGTCTTCATACTGCTCTCCTTTTTCCCCTCCGGTATATCAGAGAGGTTTTAACTGGCCGCTCGCGGCCAGGTTTCAGGGATGCGGGGCCGGATGCGTGCGCAAGGATCTGGGTCGGCCCGCGCGGACAAAGCGAAAGTTTAGCAGCCCGGCCGCGGCGGCTTCAACCGCCCTCGTTCGAGCCGTCTTCCTGTCGCAGGGGCTCGGCCTCCCCGTTGACCCTGGTCAGGATGAAATGGGCGAGGGGCGCGGCGAGGGCCACGATCAGCAGGAAACTCCAGTAAGGCATGTGCCCCTTCAGGCTCGCGATCTGGAACACGGTGACGACGGAGAGCCCCACGAACGACGAGAGGAAGACCAGGAGGTTGCGCGCGGACTGCTGGCCCTTCTGGTATTTGCGCGAGAGCGGGAGCACCACCCGCCGGGTGAACGGCACGAGCAGAACCACCGGCGTTATGATGACCCACGGGATCAGCACTAAAAGAGCATGGAGCGGGTTGCGCCAGATGAACCCGAATAAAATGAGCAGGGCCAGAAAGCTCGGCAGGGCGATGTTGATGAAGATGGCCTTCCTGATACCCCCGTGGATGTCTCCGCGCCTGCCGATGGGGGTGACCTTGAAGATGTAGGCCGAGCGGTAGTGGGCGGAAAAGACGAGCACTTCGACGGCGGAGAGGCCGCTGAAGCAGACCATCGCGGCCCCGAGCAGTCCGTAAAAGCTGACCTCGGCGGTCGCGAAGGGGTCGGGCAACCCTTCGCTGATGAGCGCGAGGATCGGGAAGACCACGGCGTAGGTGAGGGAAGGGTAGAGGCGGACCTTGATCTCGCGGTCCCGCCTCAGGTAGAGCGAGACCAGATCGAAGACCGCGCGCTCGGCGGGCCGCCGCAGGGCCGCGGCCTTCAGGCCATAGAGCAGCCCGCGCCTCCGCGCTCTCGATCTTTTCGACGCCCTCTCTTCCTGACGCGCCCCGGCCTTCCTGACTCCGGGTGAAATCCGGGAGAGGAAAGAGCTGTAGCCGCCGGCGATCTTGCGGAAAGCGAGCGTGCCCAGGATCGCGAGCGCGCCCAGGCCCGTCAGGGCGAGCAGGGCCGCCTTCGGGTCGCCGCGCCCCATCATCAGCATGGTGAGGCCCGCGAACCAGGCGGGCGGGTAGAGGAAGTGATACCACGAGACGGTGGAGGACGTGAGTATTTCATGGCTCCCCGCGATCCGCGGCACGATCTGGTACCCGAGCATGAAGAAGAGCGCGAGCGCGCCCTGGCTGTACGCGATTATATTGTCGAACCGCTCTTTGCTGACGAAGCGCATCAGTAGCCCGTAGCTTATGACGATCAGGGCCGTGGCCATCAGGGCCATCAGGGTGGCGGAGACCGCGTGGGCGAGGACGAAGCTCGGGTTCGAGCGCATGGCCCACATGCCGAAGACCGCGGGGAAGAAGCTCGCCGGGAGCGCGATCAGCAGGGTGAAGAGGAAAAGGTTCAGCACCTTCGCCGCGAAGTAGGTGACCGAGCTGATGGGCAGGTGCCCTATCACGTCCGCCTCCGTCTCGTCGAAGATCACGTTGCCGGATTCGGCGAGGATCCCGAGCAGGGCTATGAAGAAAGTGAAGCTCAGGGCTAACATCGAGTAGGCGAAGACGTCCGCGTCCGTCAGGGCGACCACCGCCACGGTCAGCCCGAATACCGCGTAGAGGACCGCGATCATCAGCAGGGACCAGTTCGATTTTATGTAATCGCCCTTGTTCGAGTTGACGAGGCTCTTGCCCCCGCGGAGGTCCTGCTTCAGGTAGACGATCAGCAGGGCCTTCAGCTGCGAGGAGTTCAGGCCCCGCTTCAAAAGCCAACGGTTCATGTCTCTGCCGATCTGCATCAGAAGGTGAAGGTCTTCGAGAACTCCTCGGCGCGCTCTTCCAGGTTGGTATGCGACGTGAGCTTGTTGAATATGCGTTCCAGAGACCCCTCCCCGCTCGCGGCCTGGAGCTCGGTCAGCGTGCCGTCGGCGACGACGCGGCCGTGATCTATTATCACTATGCGGTCGCACGTTCGCTCGACCACGTCGAGTATGTGCGAGCAGTAAAAGATCGTCTTCCCCTCGGCCGCGAGGTTCTTGATCAGGGTCTTGAACATCAGCTGCGTGCTGGCGTCGAGCCCGTTTAGCGGCTCGTCGAAAAAGATCACGCGCGGGTTGTGTATCAGCGCGGCGGAGATGACGACCTTCTGCCGCATGCCCTTCGAGTAGGCGGAGAGCAGCTTGCGGTCGAGGGTGTCCCGGTCGATCTCGAAAAAGTCCCCGAATTTCGCTATCCGGTCGTGGATGAGCCTGTCGTCCAGGCCGTAGAGCCGCCCCACCATTTCGAGGTACTCGCGCGCGGAGAGCGTCTCGTAGACCGCGCCCGAGTCGGGCACGTACCCGATCATGCGCTTTATTTCGAGGCTGTCTTTCCTGATGTCGAGCCCGTAGATTTCCGCGCTCCCCGAGGTCTGCGCGATCATCCCCGTGAGCATCTTCACGGTGGTCGATTTGCCCGCGCCGTTCGGCCCCAGGTAGCCGACCAGCTGCCCCGAAGGTATCGTCATGCTGACGTGATCCACCGCGGCTTTGTCGCCGTACATCTTCGTCAGGTTGTCGAGCACTATCATAAATACTTCCAGACTCTCTCGCGGCCCGCGGTCACTGCTCCCGGTAATTCCGGGGCGCGACCCTGCGGCGGAAAAGAAAAGTGAGGACCACCCCGACGACGAAGCCCCCGATGTGGGCCATGTAAGCGACGCCGCCCCCCTGCGACATGTTGGTGTTGGTGAAGGCCGTGTACTGGCTGATGATCTGTAGCACTATCCAGAAGCCGAGGACGGCCACGGCCGGCAGCTCCACGGTCGTCCAGATGATGCCCAGAGGCAGGATCGACCTGACGCGGTTGCGCGGGAACATGACGAGGTACGAGCCGAGCACCCCGGCGATAGCGCCCGACGCGCCGACGGTCGGTATGACCGATTCCGGGTCGACGGCGATGTGCGCGAGGGAGGCCGCGATGCCGCACACGATGTAGAAGAACGCGAACTTCCCGTGGCCGAAGTTGTCTTCGATGTTGTCCCCGAACACCCAGAGGTAGAGCATGTTCCCTATTATGTGCATCCAGCCGCCGTGCATGAACATCGACATGAGTAGGGTCAGGTAGATGGGGGACGGGCCGGGGGCCTGGGGGATGTCTCCCACGCCCGGCACCCGCACGGGCCGCGTGAGGTCCACGCCCGTCGTGATCTCGTAGGGGATCGCGGCGTAGGCCGACGTGAAGGCGTCGCCCCCCGTGAGCTGCATGAAGAAGACCAGAACGTTTATGGCGATGATGGTGTAGACGACATAAGGCGTCCTGTGCCTGCCCACGTTGTCGTCGGAGATAGGTATCAGCATGTTTGCCCCGTTATTAAAGACACCGGAGGCAGACCCCGCTCAGCCCGTGCCTTTCATGGTTCAGCGTCCGCCCCACTTCAGTTTGCTCCTCAGAATGTCGAAGTAGTTCCTGTCCTTCGCAACGACCGTGTTCAGAGTCCGCGCGCTCTTCTTTATCAACACCGTGTCGCCCGGCTCCAGGGGCACGCCCGTCTGCCCGTCGGCCGTGAGCATGACCTCCTGCTCGCGCGTCTTTATGTGGAGCTTGATCAGCGCGTCGTGCGGCAGGACGAGGGGCCGGTTGGTCAGGGTGTGCGGGCAGATGGGGCAGATGGAGATCGCCTCGGTGCCGGGGGCGATGATCGGCCCGCCGGCCGAGACGTTGTAGGCGGTCGAGCCGGTCTGCGTGGCGACGATGAGGCCGTCCGCGCGGTAGGTCGTGACGTAGTGTATGCCAACCGTGAAGTCGATCTCGATTATCCGGGAGATCGCCGACTTGTTGACGACCACGTCGTTGAGCACCGTCCCCTCCACGAGGGGCGACTGGCTGCGGAGCACGGCCCAGTCGAGCATCGTCCGGCGCTCCACCTCGTAATCGCCGTGCGTCACGTATTCGAGGGCCGGGATCACGTCTTCGGGCGCGAACTCCGTCAGGTACCCCAGAGTGCCGAGGTTGACCCCCAGGACGGGCGTGCCCCGCCCCGCGACGAGCCTCGCGGTGGCGATCATCGTCCCGTCGCCCCCGAGGACGACCAGCAGGTCGCAGCTCTCCGCTATCTCCGGGTCGGTCGCGGAGAAGGTGCCGGGCGGGAGGTCCGGGACCCTGTCGCTTACGAAGAGGTTTATCTCGTGGTCGGTGGCCCAGTCCGCGATGCGGGCGGCCAGGAGGGCTGCGCGGGGCTCGTTGGGCTTGGTGATGATGCCGATTCGCGCGGGTGGTCTCTGCCCCACAAACTAAGCCTCCGAAGAAATCTGAAATCAGCCGTCGCTAGACAGTATAATCAAACGGAGATGGTTCGGATAGATCAACCGCGGCCTGGCGAAAAGGTCGGAGCCGGTCGGGCGGATTAATTCTCAGTCTCCACGGGCACCCACAACAGGGCGCGGCGGATCACCTGAATGTTGTCCGGCTGGAGCCCTATCTCGAACGTGTCGTACTCGTTCGCGAGGGTCAGGTATTCGCCGTAGAGCGTGCGCAGGGCCGAGCTCGCTTCCTGCTCCACGTGAAAGAGGTCCTCGCGCAGCTCGGCCTCGTCCGGCTCGTAGACCTCCGTGTGGGCGCGCGGCTCCGTGGTCCCGAAGACGGCCCCGGCGAGCGTGGAGAACATGGCCGCGAGGCGGTGCTCGCTTTCGAACAGGTGGAGCTTGTGGGAGATTATGCTTTCGAAGCTCAGGTTCTTTTGAGGCGAAGTCCTCTGCGGGTGGGCTTCGCGTATCTGCTCAAGCTGCAACTCGAACCGGTTCCTGAGCTGCCGCAGCTCCGGCTCGACGCGGCCGAGCGCGGCCTCGGCGATGCCGGGGAGGAAGTCTTCGAGCCGGTCGTTGGGCGAGGAGAAGAGGCCGAAGACGGGGTTGAAGAATATCTTTATCCGCTCGGTGCGGACGAGCATGTTGATCAGCTCCGCCTCGTACTGCTCGAAGTCGGAGGCGGTCGTGACGTAGTTGCCCGGCGCGTACGCGATGGCAGGATCGGGCTGGGCCGACATCCGCGGCCTCGGGTCTTCCACGGCGGCCGAGTCCCAGTCGATGGCGAGGTCGCCTTCCGGCAGCCACGCCGTGTAGGTGCGCTCCTCGGAATGGTTGAGCCCGGCGCGGAGGCTGCGGAAGTTCACGCCGCATTCGATGAGCATGGCGGGTCGGTAGGCCGCGCCTGCCGCGTCCGCCTCGGGCTGGGGGGGGCGGAGCCACAGCTCGGAGACTCCGTCTATGTGCAATTTCTGGGGGGCGTATCCAATCATAAAATCACCTGCCGACGGGGCCTGCCCGAGGGGATTTCGAACCCTTGAGACCTGATGATGCTACTGGTCGGACGAACCTTGCTGGCTCACCGCCGCCTCGGTCGATTGCGGGGTCTCGGGACGATAATACAGTATCCGCCCGCAGCTCTCGCAGGTGATCAGTTGATCGCCCTTGCGGACGTCGCTGAACACTTTCGGGCGTACTTTCATCCTGCAAGCGATGCAGATGCCGTTCACGATCTCGGCCAGCGCCTGCCCCCTCCGAGTGCGGTTCATCCTCTCGTAGGTGGCGAGCCTCTGGCGGGGGATCCGCCCGACGAGCTGCTCCCGTTTCCCGCCGAGGTCCGCGAGCCTGGCGCTCGACTCTTCGCGCTCCTTGTCCAGAGCGTCGAGAGTGAGGTCGGCCTCGGCCCGCTTGCGCTCGATGTCCGGGGTCGAGACGCTCATCTCCGATTCGAGCTTCTCAATCTCTTCCATGGTTTTGAGAATCTCGCCTTCGAGGGCGCTCGCCTGCTTCTTGGTCGCGTCGATCTCGCGCAGGGCGGTGCTGTACTCCTTCTCGTTACGGACGCGCATCAGGTCTTGCTTGTATTTCTCGTGATGCTCTTGGGTGGAAGTAAGACTGGTTTCCAGATTCTTCCGGTCTTCTAGAGTCTGCTCGTATCTGCTCTTAAGTGCCAGGAACTCGGCCGCGTATTTCTTGAACTCGTTCTCTGCGTGATCTCGTTCCGCCGGTATCGCCGATAAGCGGTCGGTGATACGCTGTATCTCAAGGTCGAGTTCCTGGAGCTCAATGAGTTGACTCAATTCAGGGCCCACAGGTATCCTCCATAAAATTTCATCGAGAGTCTACTACATCGATTCGAGATTCTCAAGCTGGCCCCGACTCCGCGCGGACCAGGATTGCCCGGATCAACCGCCGTGGGTTAATATTGCCGGCGGGGTTCGCGAGAACGGCTCACCCAATCCCTTATAAAAAGGCCCTGGGGCCGATGCATTACTTCACGGAGGTCGAAATGAAATTATTTATCTTACTTACCGGTCTGCTCCTCTTCTCCGCGCCCGCCCTGACGGCGCAGAGCGCCGCGCTCGCCGGCGCGCCCGCCGACGATTCGAAAAGCATGATCTCTGCGAAGCTCACGGACCTGGACGGCAAAACCGTCCACCTCGACGAGATGAAAGGCTCGATACTGGTCGTCGACTTCTGGGCGACCTGGTGCGGCCCGTGCATAAAGGAGATACCCGCCTACAACGAGTTGCAGCAGAAGTACGCGAGCCAGGGCGTCAAGATCGTCGGCGTGACCCTCGCCTCGGGGGAGGCCAAAGAGGTCAAGCCTTTCGTCTCCCGCCACAACATGAAGTACACGATCCTCATGGGCGAAGACAGCCTCGGGTACGATTTCAGGGTGGACAGCTTCCCGACCACTTACCTCGTCACGAGGGACTGGAAGGTCTATCGAAAGTACATCGGCGGGGGCCCGGCGAAGACGCAACAGCTGGAGGCCGACATCCGGAATCTGCTCGGGCAGAAATAGCCTCGGGCCGGGAGGCGTTGCTGAGGCGGGCACAGATTCTTCGGCTCTCCGACTTCAGACCGGGGCTTAACGCCGCGCGCGCGAGGCCGCTTTGGACGAGCGCGCGGGGCCGTTCGAGCTCTGCGCGCGCGGGCGGCGGAGTCGCGCGCCCGCCATGTGGCCGTTCTGGTAATACTTCTCGACGCGCTTCGAGAGGGTGTTGCGGTGGATGCGGAGCTCTTCGGCCGCCTTCGACAGGTTCCCGTTAGTACGTTTCAATACTGAGAGTATAAAATGCTTCTCGAATTCCTCGACGGCATCCTCGAATAATATCCCACGCTCCACCATCTCGGTTACAAGGTCCTCTAATTTACTCTTTATCAGCATGCTTCTCCTCTAAGAACGTAATGAGCGGGGTCGCTCAGGGCGTATCTTTTTCTCTATTGATTTCTTAATATTCTTAGTCCCTTGATCCCCACAAACTCTGTACCGTGGAATACCCGTTAAAGAAACGCTCTCTCAATTCGCTCGATGTCAGGTAAGAGATCACCCTCGTCCCTTCGAGCAGGGCGGGCGCGAAGGCCGCGCGCTCTACCGCCTCCGGCCTCACGGGGAATGCCGTGAGCGCGAGGTAGATCACGGAGCAGACGAGCCAGCCCCGCACGAGGCCGAACGCCGCGCCGGACACGCGGTCCAGCCACCGAAGGCGCGCGCGCCTGAGCTTGCGGCGCAGCCAGCGTGACAGCAGGCCTCCGGCTATTAGAAACAGCAAAAAGACTGCTACAAAGCCGAGCAGGTTCGCGGCTCGCGAGGTGGTTGTCACTCCACTGAAGGCGGCCGCGGCGTACTCGTAAAGATGGGCCGCCGCGACCAGTCCCGCGATGGTGGAGAAGACCGAAATTATTCCCTTGAGTATTCCCCTTGAGGCTCCCAGGATGATGGATGCTGCAACTACAAAGAGAACGAAGTAGTCGAGAAATGTCATCGGGTTCGCAATTTCACATTTTGGATTTTGGATCGGAGGGCGCGCCCGCCCGTCCCGAATCCGAAATCCGAAATCCGAAATCCGAAATCCGATGGCCTGTCAGCAGCCTGTAGGCTTCAAGGTACTTCTCACTCGTCCGCCCGATGACCTCTTCGGGAAGGCTCGGCCCCGGCGGTTGCTTGTCCCAGTCGAGCGATTCCAGATAATCTCTCACGTACTGCTTGTCAAACGATTGCTGGCCCCGCCCGGGGCTGTAGAGGGCCTGGGGCCAGAACCGCGAGGAGTCGGGCGTCAGGGCCTCGTCCACCAGGATTATCCGGCCGTCCCTCACCCCGAACTCGAACTTCGTGTCGGCGATGATTATGCCGCGCTCGGAAGCGTAGGCGCTCGCCTTCGAGTAAAGCGCGAGCGTCAGTTCCTTTAGCCGCCCCGTCGCCTCGGCCCCCACGCGGTCCGCCATCTCGCGCTCGGAGATGTTTATGTCGTGGCCCGTCTCCGCCTTCGTCGCCGGGGTGAATATCGGCTCCGGCAGCCTGCTCGATTCCTCCAGGCCTTCGGGCAGCCTCACCCCGCACACTTCCCGCGTCCGCGAGTACTCTTTCCACCCCGAGCCCGCGAGGTAGCCGCGCGCGACGCACTCCACGGGGAAGACCTCCGCCCGCTCGACGAGCATGGACCTGCCTTCGAGCAGGTCGCGGCGCTCCCCCAGAGGGGCGGGGAATTTATCGACGTCGGTCGTGATCAGGTGATTCGCCACCGTGTCTGCCAGGTAACCGAACCAGAACTCCGAAAGCGCCGTGAGCACCCTGCCCTTATGCGGGATCGCGTCCGGCATAACGACGTCGAAAGCCGAGATGCGGTCGGTGGCGACGATCAGCAGCTTGTCCCCGACCTCGAAAACATCTCTGACCTTGCCGCGCCGGTAGAGTTTCATACCGGCGATATTGACTTGAGGGATTGCGTTAATCAGCTTACCTCTTCCGCCTGGAGTCAATTCGGTGGAACTGTTGCGACCTTCTAAAGGGTTGTGGTGGCAACCCGCATTATCGACAGGAGCAGATTTAATGTCAAGCGCCTATTCATAAAGCATCAAACTTTCGGTCTTCTTTTTTTCGGCGCGCCTGTTTTTTCGAGCCATTCCGCGTGCGTTGCCTGCCCCGTTAACTGGCCTGTATAATTTCGTTTCAGGTGATAAAAGATTGCGGACACCTGTGTCGCGGAGGAGAATTTTTCCGCCTCTCAACGACCTTACCGCCGGAAAAGGGAGTCTAATGGATTTCAAGCTCGTATCGGATTACGCGCCGCAGGGGGACCAGCCTCAGGCGATAGAGCAGCTGGTCCGGGGCCTCAACGAAAACCTCGACCATCAGGTGCTGCTGGGGGTGACCGGCAGCGGCAAGACTTTTACCGTGGCCTCCGTGGTCGAGCGCGTCAACCGCCCCGTGCTCGTCATGGCGCACAACAAGACCCTCGCCGCCCAGCTGTACCAGGAGTTCAAATCATTCTTCCCGCACAACGCGATAGAATATTTCGTCAGCTATTACGACTACTACCAGCCCGAAGCCTACATCCCATCGACCGACACGTTCATCGAGAAGGAGGCGACGATCAACGAAGAGATCGACCGCCTCCGCCTCTCGGCCACGCGCAGCTTATTTGAGCGGCGCGACTGCATCATCGTCGCGAGCGTCTCCTGCATCTACGGCCTCGGGGACCCGGACGCTTATTACGGGATGGTGGCCTTCATCGAGCGGGGCCAGCAGCTCTCGCGCACGGCCCTGCTCCGCAAGCTGGTCGAGATCCAGTACCAGCGCAACGACGTGGCCTTCGAGCGCGGCTCGTTCCGCGTGCGCGGGGACATCGTCGAGATCTACCCGGTCTACCAGGACAAGGCCATCCGCATCGAGTTCTGGGGCGACGAGGTCGACTCCATATCGACCATCGACCCCCTGCTCGGGGAGGTGATCGAAAAGCACGACCGCCTGCCGATATACCCGAAGTCTCACTACGTGATGCCGCAGGATACGCTCAAGCGGGCGATCAAGACGATCAGGCAGGAGCTCGACGAGTGGGAGCCGCAGCTGGTCGACCAGGGCAAGCTGCTCGAAGCGCAGCGCCTCCACCAGCGCACGATGTACGACATAGAGATGCTCAAGGAGCTCGGCTACTGTCACGGCATCGAGAACTACTCGCGCCACCTCACGGGCAGGCTCCCGGGCGAGCCGCCCCCGACCCTGCTCGACTACCTGCCGCGCGACTCGATGGTGGTCGTCGACGAGAGCCACCAGACCGTGCCGCAGGTGCGCGGGATGTACGCGGGCGACCAGTCGCGCAAGCGCACCCTCGTCGATTTCGGGTTTCGCCTGCCTTCCGCGATGGACAACCGCCCGCTCAACTTCGACGAGTGGGAGCGGCGCGTGGGGCAGGTCGTCTTCGTCAGCGCGACCCCCGGCCCCTACGAGCTCGGCAAGACCGGCGGGGAGGTGATCGAGCAGGTGATCCGCCCCACGGGCCTGATCGACCCCGAAGTCGACGTCCGGCCCGTGCGCGGGCAGGTCGACGACCTCCTGAACGAGATCCGCGAGCGCGTCGCGAGGAACGAGCGCGTGCTCGTCACCACGCTCACCAAGAAGATGGCCGAGAACCTGACCGAGTACTACGCCGAGCTCGGGGTCCGCGTGCGCTACCTGCACTCCGAGGTCGTCACGCTCGAACGCATAAAGATACTGCGCGACCTGCGGCGCGGGGAGTTCGACGTGCTCGTCGGCATCAATCTCCTGCGAGAGGGGCTGGACCTGCCCGAAGTCTCGCTCGTCGCCATCCTCGACGCCGATAAGGAAGGCTTCCTGCGGTCCGAGATGTCGCTCATCCAGACCATAGGCCGCGCCGCTCGCAACGTGCGCGGCAAAGCCATCCTCTACGCCGACCGCATGACCGATTCCATGCGGCGCGCGATTGGCGAGACCCAGCGCCGCCGCGAAAAGCAGGCCGCCTACAACGCCGAGCACGGCATCACCCCGCAGACGATTGTGAAGGCCATCGACTCGACTCTCGTCTCGATAAGCGAGGCGGATTACTTCAAAGTGCCTCTCGACCTCGACCAGATCGAGGACTACACGCCCGAGAACATACGCGAGACGATCACCCGCCTTGAGCTTGAGATGCGCGGGGCGGCCTCGCGCTTCGAGTTCGAGCGCGCGGCGGAACTGCGCGATAAGATCAAATACCTGCGCGGCCGCGAGATCGAACTCACGTGAATGATTTCCGTCTGGCCGGCGCGGTTGAAATAAGCGACCGCGCCGGCCGATTTTTTGCCCTAAACCTGCGTAAAAAGGCCATTATTTGACAAAGCCTCCATGAGGTGTTAGGGTTAAGGCAGAACTGAGCATAGCTCGCTCTCTTCTTCAGCTTCTCTGGAATCCGCCAGTCCATCTGAATCACAGCTCACCTTCAGAGTATCCGGCAGCCTGGCAACATGTATCCCGAGGGGCAGGCTTCCTCTACCGAAAGGACCACCTTTATGTCAGTCAAATTGTTCGTTGGGAACCTCTCCCATGATACTTCCAGTGATGACCTCAACACCCTTTTCAGCGGAGTAGGCGCCGTGGATTCCTGCCACCTGATAACCGACCGCGATTCGGGCCGCTCGAAGGGCTTCGGCTTCATCGAGATGAATCTGAAAGAGGATGCCGAGTCAGCCAAGGAAAAACTCAACGGGCAGGACCTGCACGGGCGGGCGCTTAAAGTGACCGACGCCAAACCCAGGAATTAGCCTACCCTGAAGGCGTACTGATTGGTAACGAGCCTGGGGTTGACCGGAGCTGATCTGATATGAGGTGTGACAAGTCCGGATTGATTGCCTCTGCCCATTTGGACCGACAACTCGGGCAGAGCGATGTGGTCAACTACCGGGCGCACGTTGAGACATGCGCCGGTTGTCACACATACCTGGCCGAGTTGGAGCAGGTGTCGCTGATACTCAAAGGCTCTGCGCGACCGGATGTTTCTCCGGACATGCGAAGTTATGTCATGTCCGTGATTGCTGCCAAAGGATAATTATGAACAAAGAATTTGAACCCGAGCTTTACGACCTCGTAGACGCCGACAAGGTACACATCACCAACCACCGGTTCGGGCGCAACCAGCTCGGCGAGCTCGACGTGTGGATTGAGAACAGCGACAAGGGCGAGAGGTTCCTGAGCCAGCTCATCTATGAAGGCGGGTCCTACGCCGTGCGCTACGAGGTCTTCACAAAGAAGTGCTACATCCTGCGCGAGAAGGCCACGGGGCGCTACCGATTCCTCGACATGAACGAGCGGGGCTTCTGGCTGCGCACGGACACGTTCTCCGGCGCGGAAACTTACTTCGGCGACAAGGCCGCGAAAGTCCAGACGTGGTTGACGGGCTTCGTTAATTGAACGCGATTCGCTCGGCCGGCCCGAGTCGGAACGGGCGCGCCCGAGCGGTCAGGATTAATTATGTGGTACACGGTCGAATCGAATAAGAGCACCGTACGAAACGAAGGCGAGCAGGCTTGCAGATTGATTCACAAAAATCTGAGCGAGATGTTCCGGCTGCCCGCGTTTAACGCGGTGTCCGTCGGGCTGTCAGGTGACTTTTCCGGCCTGGCGGAGTGGGCCGAAGATGCCAACGTCGCGATGCTGCCGTTCACCTTCGAGAAAGACCGGCAGTTGAAGTTCGACCTCGTGCCGAGGGGCGGGAATACCGCCGTGGGGAGCGTCTGTTACGGGGCCTCAGATAGGATCACTGCCGCAAATAATGCCACGATCAAAGCCACGTTCGGCGAAACCAGCGACGCGAAAGAGGTCCTGGAGATGTTCTACCCGCACTGGCTTATCTCTTACAGCCACCTCGGCTCCGACTACGTCAGAATGTCCATCCGAGAGGTGGTCGAAAAATTACAGGGCGGCAGCCCCGGACGGCAGACCGGCTTTGCCGGGCCCGCGGAAATATAGTCTGAATCAGAAAGGACGTACCAGTTATGAGCTTGGAAGAAAAGTACGAGTCTTACACTCAGCAAAGAGCGCAGGGGAAGTATGACGGCGACCTCGGGAAGGGATTCCCTTCGAAGGAATTTCGCAAGTGCGTCGAGTATCTGAGCGGGATCATGGAGAAGGTTGACTTCGACGAAGAGGACCTTGCCGATATGGCGAGGATGGCGCTGTCGCGTCGAGCCAGCGCGGCGGGAGCCTGATAGCCCGGATGAATCCCCGGCAATGAGTTCGCTCGCCCCGTGCGGCGCGCTTACCGGCGAGGGCCGTTTCCGCGATCCTGCATTAAGGCTGGCTTTGCCGGGGATTCGCCATAACCTCCCCGGTCCCGGCGAGCAACCCTGTTATGGTCCGTTCAATGTCGTAAATGCCGCTCGGTTTCGTCAGGTAGCATTGTGCGCCCGCATCCAATCCCTCTTTGATGTCATAGGGGTACGCGGCGCCCGAATAAAAGATGATCGGAGTGTCTTCGTCGGATGCGCGGATCAGGCGGCAGAGGTCAACTCCCGTGCCGTCCGGGAATCTGTTGTCCATGACGTACAGGTCAAACTGCTCAAGCTTGGCCCGGCTCAAACCGTCGTCCACGGTATGCGCGGTGGCCACCTCGTAACCACCTATCTCAAGCAGTACGGTGATCATTTCGCAGGAATCTTCATTATCATCTACGTAAAGAATTCTTTTTGTCGCTCGTAACATGACAGACATGGTGTTGCCTTTCTCATTCAGACTTCAGTCCTTTAAGTTAATATCTCCAAGCCCACTCTTATTGCCGTTATTCGTTGCACCTATAATATCAAATGCCTGAATCCGGGGCGGTTCACTATTAGACATGTGTTTATATAAATGGCCGGGCGTATGGCGGCGAGGGGCTAGGCGATGGATGACAGGTATGCGGTGAGCTTCGCTTCCTTGATGATCAGGTGGTTCTCCGCGCTCGTCTCGATGAGCCCGAGGTTCCGAAATCTCTGCATGAACATGCTGATGCGCGGCCTCGTGGTGCCGACCATCGAGGACAACTCCTCGTGCGAGATTTTGAGCTCGATGCGTATGCTGCGAGGGTCCTTCTTGCCGAGCTTTCTGGCCAGCTGCAGCAGGGTCTTCCCCAGACGCTGCTCGCTGTCAACCGTCACCAGATTCGCTATGACCACCTGTTGGTCCGCCACGCGCACCGCCAGATACTTGATGAAACCTTCGAGCAGAGAGTCTCTGGCCAAACTCTCAAGGAATCTGGTGCAATGGACCTGTTTCAGAACCGTGTCCTCCATCGCGACAGCCGTCTCCATGCGGCCGGCCATCCCGGACAGGCACAGCTCGCCGAAAATATCTCCCGAGGCATGAATCGCAAGCAGGCACTCTTTGCCTTCGGACGAGACCATAATCAGTTTGACCTCGCCGCTCTCGATGAAGTAGACCATGTCGACTTCATCCCCGACCACGTACACCTTGTTGTGCTTGGAGACCCTGATGGCGCTGGAGTTTTGGGTCTCGCGTTGGAGCGACTCGCGTATCCGCTCTTTGAATAAATTCATTTCAGGGTTGTTCTCGATCATAACGCTCCCGGTCAGGGCGATTAAGGTGGCGTCCTGTCCGGTTGCTTCCCGGACCGAATTATTATACACCCCCGGGGGTACCGACGCTGTGCCATATTAGACGATGGCGCGGATAAATCGCGGGCTCGGGCTCCCTACGCGGGCCGAACATGTTTTTATGCCGGTTTTATCTACCCATGTCCTGTATTGAACAGAAGTTCTCCGCCGAAGTCTATATAGTTATTTATGAATGCGAATCGGTAAGGAAAGGTGAGGAGTAAAGATGAAAATTCACGAGCGTACGCTAAATGATGTAACGGTCATCGATCTCGAAGGGCAGTTCGTCCTCGGGGGCGAAGGGCAGTTCAGAGGGCTCGTTACCACCAACATCGAGGCCGGAGGCCGCAAGCTCATCATAAACATGGCGAAAGTAAATTATATGGACAGCAGCGGGCTTGGCGAGCTCATATCCACTTTCACACAGATGCGAAAGGTGAGCGGGGATATGAAGCTGCTCCACCTCAATAAGCGCCTGAATGATCTGTTGGTGATCACAAAGTTGATAACTGTTTTCGAGACGTTCGACTCCGAGGCGGCGGCAATCTCCAGCTTCATCCCTCGTCAGGAAAGAGCCCTCCCGAATAACTAACCCGTCCGAGGCGAGAAGGAGATTGATGCAGCTAATAGAAAAACGACCCTGGATGCGACCCTGGTGGAAGCCGTCCGAAGGCAATGGCCCCGTCTTATTTTATTTCGTCCTCATTCACGTGCTGGCGGTGGCGGGCTTAATCTTATTCCCCCTGCCCGGCTGGCCCGTGCTCCTGGTCGCTCTGGCGCTCGCCTCAATCGGCGGGGTGGGGACCTCCGTGTGCTACCACCGGAGCCTCGCCCACCGCTCACTGAGGTTGAACCCGGTTGTCGAGAACGTCCTCATATTCTTCGCCATCTTCAACGCGTCGGGGGAGCCGATGGGATGGGTCGCGAATCATCGCCACCACCACGCGAAGTCCGACTCCGTCGAAGACATATCGAGCCCGCGCCACGGCGGCTTCTGGTGGGCGCACCTGAGGTGGGTCTACCAATGGTCAGGCTCGGACGTTGGCCGCTGGTGCCCCGACATGAACAGGCCGGGCTATAGGTTGTGGAGGCGGCTTCAGATCCCGATCATCGCCCTGTCGATATTCTCCGGACTGGCCTTCGGTTGGGAAGGGTTCTTCTGGATCGGGGCGATCCGTCTGGTCTACGCCCTGCACTTTCAGATGTTCGTCAACAGCCTTCTGCACCTGACGCCCGGCCTGCCCGATGGGGTGGATTCCAGCCGAAACATCTGGTGGCTCGGCCCCCTGCAACTGGGGGCCTGGGGGGAGAACTGGCACAGAAACCATCACTCGGACGCAAACGCGGCGAGGTTCGGCCGCCGCTGGTGGCAGGTTGACGTTGGGTGGTATGTGATCGGGGCCCTCAAGGCGTTGAAGCTCGCGTCCGATGTAAGGACGACGCGCGACCTCATTAAGAAGCAGTCGCGGCAGGCCGCGTAGACTCGCGGCCGGAGGGCCTGACCGGCGTGGCGTCGGTCAGGCCCTCCGGTTGCCAAAATCCTTCCGTTCGCACAGAATTCTACATTAGTGGACAGGCTGATACTTTCCGCAATCGTGATGAAAGGCCGGCATGATCCCACTTCGCGCCAAAGCCTCCGCTACATTCCAATGTCTCAGGCTCATTCTACTTTCAGCCCTCGCCTGCTCTGGCGCCGTCTCAGCGCCGAACCGGGAGCCCGGCGCTTACTCCGCCCCTCTCGGCATCGCTATGGAGTCCTGGCCGTACCCGCACCCGGTAAAGTACCTGCCGCTTGAGATCGAAGGGCAGCCCGTGCGCATGGCCTACATGGATGTCGCCCCGCCCGCCCGGTCTAACGAGCGGACCGTGGTGCTCCTGCACGGGAAGAACTTTTATGGGAGTTACTGGGAAGGGCCGATAAAAGCGTTGACCTCCGCCGGCTACCGAGTCGTCGTGCCGGATCAGGTCGGCTTCGGCAAGTCGTCGAAGCCCGACATCGCCTACTCCTTCGACCTGCTCGCGGAAAATACCATGAAGCTACTCGACGCGCTCGGGGTCGATAAAGCCTCAGTCGTCGGCCACTCGATGGGAGGGATGCTGGCCGTCCGCATCGCGCGCAATTACCCGCAACGCACGGCGCATCTGGTTCTCGAAAACCCCATCGGGCTCGAAGATTATCGCTTCACGGTGCCGCCCCAGCCCACTAGCAAAATCTACGAGAATGAATTGAACGACACCGACCCGGCCAGGATTCGCGCCTTCCTCAAGCGGTACGTGGTCGAGTGGAAGCCCGAAGCGTACGAGAGGTTCGTCGAGGTGCGCGCGCGCATAGCTCTGAGCGGGGAGTACCCCCGCTGGGCGAAAGCCTCCGCCCTGACTTATCAGATGATCTACCAGCAGCCGGTCCGCCACGAGTTCGGGCTCATACGAACGCCGACCCTGCTCATCATCGGCCAGGAAGACCGCACGGTCGTCGGCCGGAATTTCGTGTCAGAAGACGTGCTCAGGACACTCGGCCAGTACCCGCAGCTGGGCAAGTCTGCCGCGCGAGACATACCGGGGAGCAGGCTGGTGGAGTTGAAGAGCGTCGGCCACATCCCTCACCTCGAAGCGCCGCAGGTCTTCAACGAAGCAGTGATGTCGTTCATCAAGCCTTAAAGAAGAGGCCCGAACCGTTTTCGTCACCGGTTCGGGTTGCGGGGAAATTTCACGAAGGGCAGGCGGACATCGCGCACGAAGACGCGGTCGGACCGCATCTCCGGGGGCGCTTCGAATCCCGCGCTACCCATCGCGGCGATGATGTCGTCCTGATCGATGCCGTCTCCGCTCACCCCGATGGCCCCGACCAGACGCCCGCTTTTATAGAGGGGGACGCTGCCCGCGAATATCTGTATCCCGTTCCCGAGATTCGGTATCGCGGTGCAGGGCGCGCGCTCTCCCATCAGAGCTTTCGAGATCGCCGTGAGCAACAGGTCGAGTTGCAGGCCGACGTTGAACGGGCTGAACTCCTCAATTGGCACGGAGAATGGGCCGTGCTCGCTGTCGTTGATCCCGTCCGGGAAGAAGGGGCGACTCAAAAATCCCTGCCCCCGGTTGCTGAAAGCGATCCGGCCATCGAGTGCGACCCCGTCGCGCGCCGCCGCCGAGACGTACTTAGCGAACTTCCCGCCTTCGGCCGAGCGCAGCAGCGACGCGGCTTCCGCGTTGCTGAAGAACGCGGCCGTGCGGGCCTTCTGGACGCTCACGTCGAAGCCGAACATCGGGGCGTCCGAAGTGCTGAAGATTCCGAGCACCGTCCCTTCCGAGCTTACGACGGCGATGTTCACTTCGGCCGCGCTCCCGAGCGGCCTCCGTATCGCGGCCCTCGTCAGAAAAGCCTGCCGCGCGCCCTGAACGATTATCCTTTGCACCTCCGACGACGAGAGCGAGCTCGTGCCCCTGAACGGGAAGAAGCGGTCATCGACCCTCCCCCTCAAACCTTGCAGAGTTATGGCGCGGAAGGTGGAAGGGAGCGAGCTTCTCACCTCCGCCAGCAGCTCCCCGCGAAGCTGGTCGAACGGCGGCGGAGGGAGCGCGGGCGGCGCGGGAGTGTTGACGAAGGGGAGGCGTATGCCGTTCACGATTATCTGATTCCCGCGGATGTCGGGCGGCGATTCGAATCCGCGCGTGGCCGCCACCGCCGCAATCTCCTCCACGGGCATGTCGAAATCGGTCGGGTCCGGGTCGAGCGAGTACCTGCCGTCGCCTTCGACCCCCACTCCGCCGACTAACAGCCCGTTCTTGTAGAGAGGCACGCCTCCGGGGTCGGCCGAAAGGCCGAGCGGGAACTTGGCATTTATGTCACTGCATGGCAGCTGCGAAAACTGCACCCCGAAGAGCGGGCCGCCGGGGGTGAAGTCCACGCCGGGGGGGAAGTGCTCCTGCACGATGAAGCTGGCCGTGCGCGTCGTGAAGGCGTGGCCCTGAGTGCTCAGGAACGCGCCGGTCCCGGCCTTCGAGATCGCGGCCAGTTCCGCCGGCACGCGCAACCCTTCAGCGCCGCAGTCCCGGCAGGGGCGGTCAGTCCCGATCACCGTGTCGGCCCGCGCGCCCGCCATCCTGAAGACCCCAAGCACGTTTCCTTCCCTGTCCACCACGGCGACGGTCGCTTTAAGGTCGCTCGCCTCCGCCCGCGCCACCGCCTGCGCGATGATCCTGCGCACGTCGCTTTCGCCGAGCCGCTTGTCGTCGGAGACCTCCAACTCCAGTACTACGGCCGCCGACGCGCCGTCGGGGTTGGTGACTTTCACGGTCAGGCCGCCGAGGATGTCTGCCTCCGCGACCCCGTTGATGACGATCTTGCCCGGCCCTTTCACCTTCACCCGTGAGAAGCCGACCTCGCCCGAGTCGTTCGAGATGGAGATGGCCGCCCCGGCCTGAAAGTTCTCGCCCTTGATCGTCAGAGCGCCGGTGTTCGGGTCGTAAGAAGATTTTCGCGGGTCGATGACGGGGACGCCCTCGGCCCGGACGAGCGCGGCGAATGCGCTCCCGCTCAACGCCAGAGCCGCGACCGCCATCAGCAGAAGCGCGGCCCTCCCGCCGCCCCGTTTCACTCGCGCGCATGTTTTAGTCACGACGCCCTCCGGGTCCCGCCTGGGTGAGTTTTTCGACGCCGCCATATTACATGCAACCGCGATCATTTTGTAGAGCGAAAAGTATCGCTGCGCCGGAGCGCGCCGAACCCGCTGCTTAACTTTGATGAATCGTTGTGCTATATTGGCGCGGACTCGCAGAAGCCGGGCTCTTAGGGAACGTAAAGCAACTATTTCAAGAAGCGATCTTCTCAACTATTCCTGATCGTTTTGATTTTTGGATCCCTTCATTCAGTATGGCAGTCACTATTTGGCTGTCCCGCGGGCAGGAAGGACCGGATGACACTCAAGCTCACAATAGTCGCCCTGTACGCGATGGCCCTGCTCGTGCCCGTGACGCTTGAATCGCGCGCGTTCGCCCGCCCCGAGCCCGCGCAGGCGGAGCGGGCGGCGCAGAAGACCTTCCCGATAAGGCTCGACGTTCAGGGCCGCAGGGGCCTCGTCTTATTCGACCATAAAAAACATGAAGCGGTCCTGAATCCCGACCCGGCCTCCCCTCACAAAGCCCCCGCAAGTCTCGCGTGCGTCGGGTGCCATCACACGGTCAAAGACATAACCGAAGCGGGGCAGTTTCAGAAGTGCACTTCCTGCCACGGGGCCCTGGGCGACCCGCGCAACCCGGACGACAGGGAAGGCTTCGACCTGAATTCGAGGGACGCCTTCCACCGCCTCTGCATAGGGTGCCACAAGGCTTCGGACATGAAGGCCTCTAACGAGCGATTTACTAACGTCGGCTTCACGCGCTGTTCCGAATGCCACGACCGGGAGGCGAATCTCACGCCCGTAACCGTGCCGGACGAGCCCTTGACTCCGCTCGATGAACCCGCCGAGGCGCCGCTGGAAAGCGGCACGGAGCCGTCGGCCGGGGCGATCATAAAGACTCCGGTTGACCCGCCTCGCGGGTACGCGGGGCCGTCGAGGATTCCCGCGCCCGAGCAGGAGTCTTCGGACGCGGTGACGGTCACCGACCGCTGGCGCATCGGGTTCCCCTCGGACCCGAGATTCGAGGAAGGCCGCTGGTACAACCCGTACCGCCAGAACGTGCTCAAGGGAGATTACCCTCTGTTCGGCCAGCACAACTTCCTCGTCGTCACGGCGGAAAGCGACACGTTCTTCAACGCGCGGCGCGTGCCCGTGCCGAGCGACATCAGCAGCCAGAGGCCCGACAGCTCCGAGTTTTTCGGGCGCGGGGGGCAGTTGTTCTTCAGGCAGAACTTCCTGCTTTCCGTCGAGCTGTTCCATGGCGACGCGGCCTTCAAGCCGGCGGACTACAGGTTCAGGTTCACGCCCAACTTCAACATCAACCTGCTCAACACTCAGGAGAACGGCATAGTCAACATCGACCCGCGCAGGGGCGCGAACCGCACGGACGGCTACGTCGGCTTTCAGGAAGCCTTCGGGGAAGTGCGCCTCGGAGACACGACCCGCCTGCTCCCTTTCCTGCGCGGGAGCGGGAGCGTCGGAGGCGGCAGCCCGTTCTTCGACTCGACCTTCATCCGCGCGGGCATTCAGCCGCTCGTCTCGGATTTCCGGGGCTTCATATTTAATGACTTCAACCTCGGCGTCAGGCTGTTCGGGCAGCACGCTAACAACCGCTACAACTTCAACGCGGCGTACTTCTACATGCTTGAGAAGGACACCAACAGCGAGTTGAACACGCGCGTCAACCTGGGCGAGTTCCGGGACCAGACCGTCTTCATCGCCAACCTCTACCGGCAGGACACGGGGTGGAAGGGCTACACAACTCAGTTCAGCTATCACTACAATAATGACCGCCCGAGCCGCCATTTCGACGAGAACGATTTTCTAGTGCGGCCCGCGCCCGTCGGGGACGTTGCGCCGCACGGGATCAAGTCCAGCTATTTCGGTTGGGCCGGGGACGGGCACATAGGCCGCCTTAACATCAATCACGCACTCTATCAGGTCATAGGCCACGACACGCGCAACCCGATAGCGGGCCGCCGCACGGACATCAACGCGCAGATGGCCGCGCTCGAACTGTCGCTCGATAGAGACTGGCTCAGGTTCAAGGGCTCGTTCTTCTTCGCCTCGGGCGACAAAGACCCATTCGACGACAAGGCGAGGGGCTTCGACGCGATCTTCGATTTCCCCGAGTTCGCGGGCGGGAAGTTCAGCTTCTGGAACAGTCAGGCCATAAGGCTGACGCAGACGGGCGTCGGGCTCGTGCAGCCCGAGAGCCTCATACCGAGCCTCCGCAGTAGCAAGACCGAAGGGCAGTCCAATTTCGTCAACCCCGGATTGTTCCTCTACAACCTGGGCCTCGACGCGGAGCTCACCCCGAAGCTGAAGGGCGTACTCAACGTGAATTACCTTCACTTCCACCACCCGGAGCCGCTCGAAGAGCTGTTGTTTCAGCCGGGGATAAACAGGAGCATCGGGCTCGATTACGGGCTCGGGTTCATCTACAGGCCCTTTTTAAACGAGAACGCCATCGTGTCGGCGGGCTTTTCGTCGCTCGTGCCCGACGCGGGCTTCAAAGAGATTTACAGCTCAAGCTGCGGGGGCTCGGGGTGCGGCGCTAAACCGAAATCGTTGTACTCGGTATTCGTCCGCCTGAAATTCACCTATTGATTCGCGGCGGGAGATGGAGATGGGCGGCCCAATGAAACTGGTCTGGCGGAAAAGCACCCTGAAGCTGTCGCTCATACTGGCGCTGGCCTGCGGCTACTCGTTCGCCGTCCTCGCCGATTCGAGAACCGCTTCACAAAATCCCCAAACGCAGGGGCCCCGGCTCTGGAACACGACGGCCGAAGAGGCCATGCGGAGGAGCGCGGGCTGCCTAGACTGTCACGCGGGCATCGAGGACATGCACGGCGGGGCCATCGACATCGGCTGCACCGACTGCCACGGGGGGGACGCGGGCGCGCGACTCGCCCAGGGCGCGGGCCCCGGCGCCTCGGCGTACGCCGAGGCGAAGCAGAAGGCCCACGTCCCGCCGCGCTTCCCCGAAGCCTGGAAGAGCTCCGCGAATCCCGAGCGGTCCAACACCCTTTTGACTAAAGAGAGCCCCGAGTTCATCCGCTTCATCAACCCCGGCGACCTGCGCGTGGCGCGCCTGAGCTGCGGCACGAGCGAGTGCCACACCGAGGACGTGCACAACGTCGGCAAGAGCATGATGACTACGGGCTCGATGCTTTGGGGCGCGGCGCTTTATAACAACGGGTCGTACCCGCTCAAGAATTACAGGTTCGGCGAGAGCTACGACTCCGAGGGCCGCCCCCAGCGCCTTCAGACCGTCCCGCAGCCGTCCGCCCAGGATATTAAGCAAAAGGGCGTGCTCCCGTTCCTCGACCCGCTCCCGCGGTGGGAGATCACCCAGATGGGAAACATACTCCGCACGTTCGAGCGCGGGGGGCGCAAGGCGGCGGAGGTCGGGCTCCCCATAACGGAAGAGCCGCCGGGCCGCCCGACTCAGAATTTGCTCAGCCCGCGCGGGCTCGGGACCCTGCTCAGGACCGACCCCGTTTTCCTCGGGCTTCAAAAGACGAGGCTGCTCGACCCGATGCTCTCGTTCATGGGCACGAACGACCAGCCGGGCGATTACCGTTCGAGCGGCTGCACGGCCTGCCACGTCGTCTACGCGAACGACCGCGACCAGTTCCACTCGGGGCCTTACTCGCAATACGGCCACACGGGGCTCAGCCACAGCAAAGACCCGACGATCCCGAAGGACGAGCCGGGCCACCCCATAAGGCACCAGTTCACGCGCGCGATCCCTTCGAGCCAGTGCGTGGTCTGCCACATGCACCCCGGCACCCTCGTCGTCAATTCATACTTCGGCTACACGTGGTGGGACCTTGAGACCGACGGCGACAAGATGTACCCGAAGGCCGGCGAGCGCAAGCCCCTCAGCCCCGAGCAGGCGCAGCAGATTCTGAAGCGCAACCCGGAAGAGTCGGCCCTGCGCGGCAGGTGGGGGGACGTGGAGTTTTTGAAGGGCCTCACGGAGCAGGTGAACCCGAAGCTCAAACACACCCAGTTCGCGGACTTCACGGGCCACGGCTGGGTATTCAGGTCGGCTTATAAGAAAGACCGCCACGGCAACCTGCTCGACCACGGAGGCAAGGTCGTCGGCGAAGTGACGAACGAGAAATTGCGGAGGGCCGTCAGGGAGACGACCGACGACCCGGCCTCGCGCGAAGGCGTGCCCGTCCACCTGAAAGACATCCACCTCGAAAAGGGCATGCACTGCGTCGACTGTCACTTCAAGCAGGACAATCACGGGAACGGGAAGCTCTACGGCGAAGTGCGCAACGCCATCGAGATCGACTGCGTCGATTGTCACGGCACGATAACGAAGCGCGCCGACCCCACCTCGGTCGAAGCGCGGACCTCCGCCGCGGCGGGCGGCAACCGGATGATCGAGTACCGCGACACCCCTTCGGGCAAGGACCGGTTCTTCAAGAGGGAGGGCAGGCTGTTCCAGCGCGCGGCGGTCGCGACGGACGAGAAGGGGAACCCGAAGGTCTGGGAAGTTAAGCAGGTGGCCGACACGGTCTCGGAGGGGAACCCCGACTACAACGAGGTCGCGGCGCTCGCGAAGACCCTGCTCAAGGACGGGAAGACGTGGGGCCGCGCGCCCGAAGGCGAGGGCTCGCTCGCGCACGCGAACTCGAACATGACCTGCTACAGTTGCCACACCTCGTGGACCCCCAGCTGCTTCGGCTGCCACCTCAAGATGGAAGCCAACGAGAAGATGCCGATGCTGCACAACGAGGGCGAGAAGGACCTGCGCAACTACACCTCTTATAACTTCCAGACCCTCCGCGACGACGTGTTCCTGCTCGGGCGCGACGGCTCGGTGACGGGTCGGAGGGTCGCGCCCATCCGCTCCGCCTGCGCCGTGCTCGTCAGCTCGCAGAATCAGAACCGCGAGTGGATATACTCGCAGCAGCAGACGGTCTCGGCGGAAGGTTACAGCGGCACGGCGTTCAGCCCCCACTTCCCGCACACGGTCCGCACCCGCGAGACGCGCGGCTGCACCGATTGCCATGTGTCGGCCGCGGGCGACAACAACGCTTTCATGGCGATGACCCTGATGCAGGGGACCAACTTCTACAACTTCATAGGCCGGTTCGCTTACGTCGCCCTGGGGGACGCGGGGTTCGCGGGCGTGGTGGTCACCGAAAGGGACGAGCCGCAGGCGGTCATAGGGAGCTACCTGCACGGCCTCGCCTTCCCCGACCAATATAATAAGCACAAAGAGAATCACGAAGAGCTGAAGGAGTTCTACGAGCATCCGGGCAACGACATCCTGAACGCCTTGACGCCCCTGCGGGACAGGAAGACCGAAGTGCTGAGCCTGCAACTCCGGGGCGAGTACCTTTACGCGGCGACGGGCCGCGGAGGGCTCAAGGTCTACGACGTTGCCAACATAGACCAGAAGGGCTTTTCCGAACGGATAACCACGGCCCCGTTCTCTCCGCTCGGCCAGAGGTTTTACGTGGACACGAAGTACGCGACCTCGGTGGCCTCGCCTTCTACGATGGCCGTGGACCCGACGAGGCGGCACCTGCCGGAAAACGAAGAGGCCATCAACCGCGACGACGGGCAGCCGATCCATCCTCTCTACGGCTACATTTACGTCACGGACAGGCACGAGGGGCTCGTGCTCGTGGGCGCGGCGACCCTGCTCGACGGCGACCCGAGAAATAATTTTCTCAGGCGCGCGCTGACGTGGAACCCGAGCGGGGTGCTCAACGGCGCGAGCAGCATCACCATCGCGGGCACGCACGCCTACGTCACCTGCGACAGGGGGCTCGTGATAATCGACCTCGACGACCCGCTGAAGCCGCGGGTGGTGAAAGAGGTCGGCGCGCCTTTCCTAAACCGGCCGCGCGCGGTGCAGGTCCAGTTCCGCTACGCATTCGTGTGCGATTCGGAAGGGGTGAAGGTCATCGACGTGACCGCGCCCGCCGACGCGCGGCCCATCGCCTCGGCCACCGTCCCGCTCCCCGAAGCCAACAGCATTTATCTGGTCCGCACCTACGCCTACGTCGCGGCGGGCCGGCAGGGGCTCGCGGTCATCAACATAGAGCAGCCGGAGCGACCTCGCGTCGAGCAACTTTACGACGCGGGCGGGAAGATCAACGACGCGCGCGACGTTAAAGTCGGGATGACGAACGTGAGCCTGTTCGCCTACGTCGCCGACGGGCGCAACGGCCTGCGGGTCCTGCAGCTCACGTCGCCCGAAGACACGCCCGGACATTACGGCTTCAGCCCGAAGCCGTCGCCCCGACTCATCGCGACGCACCACACGCACGCCCCGGCGCTCGCCGTCTCCGAGGGGCTGGACCGCGACCGGGCGGCGGATGAGAGCGGCAACCAGCTCGCGGTGTTCGGGCGCAGGGGGTCCCGGCCCTTCAACCTGTCGGAGATGCGGCGAATGTACCTGAAGGCCGTCGGGGGCAGGCCCGAACCCTACGCGGTGCCGGAGATTCGGGACCAGAATCGAAAGCAGAACAGAGACGTTCGCGATTTCTACGGCCCGCCCGCGGGCTCGGGCGACTCGTCGCGGGCGAAGGAGCCGGGCGGGGGGGAGGAGCGTCTGGAAGAGATCGAGCAGGCCGCGCCGCCCGAAAGATTGCATGACCGATCACCCGACCTCTTCAACCTCTTCTTCATCCTTGTGCCCCCGGCGATCAGCGTCATGCAATGGCGCAGGCAGAGGAAGAGGGCGAAGAGGTGAATCGCCTCGGAGAATTCGGATGGGTTTGAAGCTGGCCGTCATCGTCGTCTACGCCCTCGGGCTCGCCCTCAGTTCCATCTCCCCGTCCGTCCCGGTCGCGCGGACGGAATCGTTCGGGCAGGGCGGCGCGAAGGTGTTCAGGCTCGACATGAATGGCAGGCGGGGCGTCGTGCTGTTCAACCACAAAGCGCACGAGGCCCGTATGAACCCCGACCCTCGGGCCCCTTATCAATCGAAGGCCGGGGCCGCATGCGTCGGATGCCATCACGCGCGCGACCCTTTCGGGGTGCCGCAGTTGTCGAAGTGCGGCGCGTGCCACAGGGCCGAGGGCAGTAAGGGCAACCCTAAGAACAGGGACTTTGACGAAGTATTCGCGGAGAGGGCTTTTCACGATAGCTGCATCGCGTGCCATCGGGCTTCGAGTAAAGGGCCGACGACCTGCAACGGCTGTCACCAGACGGTCTCGGCGGCCCGATGATTTCGGGAGGTGGACCGCGGCACCCGGAGGGAGAGGTGGGCGTCAGATCGATAAAGACATCGGTAAAGACAGGGACGCTGGCTCTGGCCTGTCTGTGCGGGATTCTGCTCTATTTCAACCCCGCGTCGTCCGAGGCTCGGGCGCAGTCGCCCGCCTCGCGAGCGGCGGCGAGCTTCCCTCACGAGACGAAGGGCCACAGGGCGCTCGACTGCGCGAAGTGCCACTCCGTCTCCCCGGCTCAGATAGACGTGAAGGGATTTCCGGGGCACCTCGCCTGCACCCCGTGTCACAACTTCGCGGCCGAGTTCTTCATCAAGCCGGTGGCTTTCTGCGGCATCTGCCACGAGGGGCGCGCGGTGTCGAGGAGCCAGTCGGCGCTCTTCGAGTTCCCGAAGAGGAACCTCAGGACCGACTTCGGCATGGACTTCTCGCACCCGTCGCACCTCAAACCGTCGCCCGTCGGCCTGAATGCGAACGAGAGCAACAAGTGCGCCGAGTGCCACAGGAGGGTCGAGCCAGCGGCGGCGCGGGCGGAAGACATGACCATCGAGACGGGCCACGCGGCCTGCTTCAGGTGCCATGATGAAAAGCCCCTCGTCAGGCCCGCTATGTTCGACTGCGCCGGCTGTCACAGGCTCGGCTATCCGCAGGCCCCGCGCCTGTTCGGGGTCGTGCGCGAGTTCAGGCACGCGGACCACGATTACGACATAAGGCCGAAAAAGAAGAGCGAGTTCCGAGCCGTTAAGGCCGCGGACGCGTTGTGCTCGGAGTGTCACCGAGCCGTCACACGGGCCGCGCGGCTCGACGAGATAAGGCTGCCGGAGCCGGAGCATTGCCGGCAGTGTCACAACGGCAAAGTCGGGCTCCCCGACGTTCTGCCTGCGAGCATTCTGGACAGCCTCGCGAAGCGGTGAGAGGGGGCGGCGGAGATGCGGAATCACAGGGCCATAAAAATCAAGCGCGTGGTCGCGGTCGCGGCCGTGTCGCTGATGCTCGGCCTGCTCGCGTGCAGGGAGGCGAAGCGCACGCAGCCCGCGCCTTCGGAATCGCCGCAGCCCGAGCGGGCGTCTGTAGAATCGCCCTTCAACGTCGTCGTCTCGAAGACGATTGAGAAGAGGTCGCCCTTCGATCACAACCGGCCCGAGCACAGGACCAGGGCGCAGGACTGCAACGCCTGCCACGAGCGGGCCGACAACGATGTGGTCCCGAAATTTCCGGGCCACAGGGCATGCATCGAGTGTCACGTGCAGGACATGAGCTCGTCCACGAGCGAGCTTTGCGTGATCTGTCACGTGGTCCCGGTGGACGGGAAGTTGATAAGCTTCCCGGAAAAACTCGGCGAGTTCGGGCTGAAAGGGTTTTCGCATAAGACCCACCTCGACCCGTCGAAGATGCCTTCGGACGCGGACGCGGGCAAGTGCGACCGCTGCCATCGGTTCGACCCGGCGGGCGTGAACGCCAGCTTCCCCGCGCACGAGCAGTGTTACAGTTGCCACGCGCATCAGGCGGGCCAGCAGTTGAGCGAGTGCAGAGTCTGCCACTCGGAGGCCGCGACCGCGTCGAAAGGCAGTCGCGGCCTCGGGTCCGCGTTCAGGCTCTATAATTTCAGGCACGCTTCGCACACCGGAAAGGTCGACTGCGCGAGGTGCCACAAGACTTCCGACGCGGGCGGGAACGCGACGCGCCCGGACATTATGGAGATCAGCACCGCGAGCGGGCAGAGGCACAGCTCGGCCTGCTGGAGTTGTCACGTCCGCGCGCGCGAAGCCGTGTGCACGAAGTGCCACACGGGGGCGCTCCCTTTCTGATGACGGTTCGCGATGGAGAATCATTCATTGCCTGAAAGAAGAGCGGTCGCGATGAAGGGAGCGATCAGACGGGTGTTAAGGGTCATCATTTATGCCGCTTGAACATAAGAGTCGCCGCGAGGTGCTCGACGCGATCAGGGACCTCCCTTCCGTGTCCGAGCTGCTCTCGATGAACGACGGCCATTTCAATTACGAGCTGGACCTCGAAGTGATCGTTTACGGGCGCAACTACGGGGGGAAGAAGGTCGGCCCTTACGTGCGCCTGCTGACTTACGAGCCGGGCGAGGTCGTGGTCAGGGAAGGCGACTGGGGCGGCAATACCTTCTACCTGCTGGTCAGGGGCTCGGCCGACGTGCTGGTCAACACGCCCGGCGACGGGGAGCTTAAGGTCGCGGAGCTGAGGCCGGGGGCGCAGTTCGGCGAGATGTCGGTGCTGGCGGGCGTGCCTCGCAACGCCACGGTCAAATCTTCGCGGCTCGCGCCTGCCGATATATTGGAGGTGCAGCGCCCGGCCCTCAGGCTCCTTCGCAAGCTCCCGCAATTCGGGGAGACGCTCGACAAGACTTACCGGCTCCACGGCAGGAATGCGGCCATCGAGGACCTGAAGCTCGTTACGGGCCTCAGGCCGGAACTGACGCCCGAGCTTCAGAATCTCTCGTCATTCAAAATCTACTCCAAGAACCACGTCCTCTTTCACGAGGGCCTGCCGGCGGATCGGGTGTACATAATCAAGGAAGGGTGGATTCGCAGGAGCAGACAGGCCGGGGGCTCCGAGGTCCGGGACTTCCTTGGGAGCGGCTTCTGCTTCGGGCTGGAAGAGGTGATGAAAAACTCCCTGTGGCCTTACACAGTCACGATCATGGCCCGCGCCGAAGTCATTGAAATACCCATTGACCCGCTCCGGCAAACGCCCGCGGTCAGGGAGTCTCTCTCCTCGGAGCTCGCGCGATTTACCCCGCCGCCGTTCCCGCTCGAAGACACGAAACAGGCTCCGGGAGTGCGTTCCGCGGTGATGTCGGCGCGCGAAGACCTGATAGACACGGGGCTGGTGGACGCGACCAACCTGCTCGTGATGGACATGGACCTCTGCGTCAGGTGCGGCAACTGCTCCCTGGCCTGCCATAAGATTCACGGGCAGTCGCGGCTCACGCGACGAGGCATCCACATAACGCGGCTGAAGGCCCCGAAGGCGGGCGCGCGTCAGAGCCTCCTTTCGCCCGAAGTCTGCATGCATTGCAAGGACCCGGAGTGCCTGACCGGGTGCCCGACCGGGGCCATCGGGCGTTTCACCGGGGGGCAGATCGACATAAACACATCGACCTGCATCGGCTGCGGGGACTGCGCGGCCCAGTGCCCTTACGACGCGATCTCGATGACCTCGCGCAGGCCCCCGGCTTCGTCGAAGATGGGCTTAGCCGCGCGCTTGAAAGACCTGCTGCGGATCAGGCTCGACCCGCTCCCGCCGCCGGTCGAAGCGACCGACGACCTGCTCGCGGTCAAGTGCAACCTGTGCAGCGACCGCGCCTCGCTCAACCCTCCGACCGCGAGGCGGCGCGCCTACAGCTGCGAAGAGAACTGCCCAACCGGCGCTCTGGCGCGCATCAACCCGCGCGAGTACTTCACGGAGATCGGGGAGATCGAGGGGCTGCTCGTTCTCGACCCGAGGCACGCCTATGGCCGCAACATTCACAGGTCGGACCCGCCCCGCCGCCTCACGCATGCCGTGGGAATCCTCGGCCTCCTGCTGCTGTCGGCGGCGGCGGTCTTCGGCCTCGACCGTTACGGGTTCGGAGAGCGGCTCTGGGGCTTTCTCAACATGCGGTGGGTCACGGGCCTCGCGGGGCTCGCGGCGATCTTCTTCGCGATGCTCTACCCGGTGAGGCGGCAGATATACAAGAAGCGCGCGGGCGCTCTGAGGTACTGGATGCTCGCGCATTCTTACCTGGGGGTACTGGGCGCGGTGATGATCTTCCTCCACGGCGGCACGGACTCCGGGGGGATGCTCACGACGGCCCTCATGATCAGCTTCGATCTCGTGATACTCACCGGCCTGTTCGGGATCGCCTGTTATTACCTCGGCCCGCGACTGCTCACGAAGATCGAAGGCGCTCCGCTCCTGCTCGACGACCTGCTCGTGCGCCGGCAGGAGTTGCAGAAAGAGTTGATGGAGCTTGCCTCGGATACGTCGGAGCAGGTTTCGCACCTGATAAAGAGGCGAGTGATTCCGCGGTTCATCTCTTTCGGGTACCTGCTCAAACAGTACACGAAGCGCGAGGACCCCGACCGGGCGCTCGACCTGGCGAAGGGAGAGTTCGAGGGTGAAGCCGGGAGGTTGGAGAGCGAGAGGGACAGGCGGAAGCTTCTGCGCGCGGTCGAATCGGCGGCGGCCCTGAGGAGGGTCGACGCGCTGATCTACGTACACCGCCTGCTGAAGGTGTGGCTGCCGCCGCATGTGGCGACCACTTCCATTATGCTCGCCCTCATGATCGTTCACATAATTCAGGTGATCTATTACGCGGCCGAATGAAGTGGGATGCTATGTCCGCAAAGAGTAACTTCATCATTAAGAGGAAAGACAAGGACCGGGGCGTCGACGACGTGGCCCTCGAAAGCGAGGGGCTGACCATCGGCCGCCTGATAGGCAACGACCTCGTCCTCAACCACCGCGCGGTCTCCCGCACGCACGCCGGGATAAAAGAGATCAACGGCGAGTTCTGGCTCTTCAACCTTTCGAACTCGAACGGCACTGTGCTCAATGGCGAGCTTGTGGAGAAGAGCCCGCTCTCCGAAGGGGACATAATTCAGATCGGGCCGTACGTTCTGGCCGCGAGTCGTCTCGGGAACGCGCTCGCCATAACGGTCGAGCGGGAGCTGGAACTGCACGCGCTCGGCCTCACCCCGAGCAAGGTCCTTCCGGTCGACGACGGCTCGGGCGCGACGGTGCTGGTCAGGATGCCCGTGGCTTCCGCGAAGAAGCGGGCGGGGGTTCCTCCCACGGGACGGCTCCCCGGCAGGGGCCTGCTCAACACCGCGCTGCCTTCAATCGATCAGCAGGCTCTCGACGTGTTCTGGGAGAAGCGCAGGCGCGAGGCCGGCAAGATCAACGCCCGCACGCCGCTCCACCCAAAGGAGAATCAGAGGGTGGGCAAGGCGCAATGGAACTGGCGGCCTACACTCGACCTGAAAAGGCTCTGGCGCAAATCGTACTTCGCGTGGGGCGTGATAGCGGTCGCCGCCGCTTCGCTGGGCGCGCTTTATCTCTTCGACGAAGCCTACTCGCCGGGGCCTCTCTCGGCCGCGCACTCGGCGTCCGCGCAGTCCGGGGCGGCCCCGCCCGCGCGCAACGTCGCCCTGCAACCGAATGGCGGGTCGTGTTCGAGCTGCCACGGCATCACCTCTCTGATGCAGAACAAGTGCGGAGACTGCCACACGACGCAGGCATTCCGGCCCGCCATCTACGACGCGCACGAGCGGGAAGGCATGGGCTGCACGGCCTGTCACACGGAGCACGAGGGGACCGACTCCGAGATGGGGTTGATGAGCTACGGTCTGTGCGCGAATTGTCACAACGGCTCGTACGAGATAAAGACCGGGGAGAGGGCCGGGAGCCCGCTCGCCATCCCGCACGGGGGCGTGACCGGCTACCCGAAAGCGAACGGCACGTGGCAGTGGAAGCTTTCGGCGGAGCAGGTGAAGAGGAAGGGACTGCCGGGATACGTGGCGACTCTGAGTCCCCACGACCAGTTCCACGGAGTTCACCAGCTGGGCAGGATGAAGGACAGGATGACCTGCAAAGACTGCCACTCCGGCACGCGGGGCAGCGCCATCTATCGTGACTCGCCCCGCGACGAGTGCGCCAAGTGCCACGGGGTCGCCTCGGTCTCCGAGGGCCGCGTCGAGCGCGTGCAGGCGAATTGCAACGGCTGTCATCAGCAGCACGGCCAGAGCGAAGACCTCGCCAAATTCCTCGCCTCTGCCGAAGACGACGAGAGGAAGCTGAAAGCCTACTTCACCACCCTGGGAGCGGGCGGCCCCGGTGAAGACTCCGACAGGCTCGCCACCGCGCGCGTCTTCGCGGGGGTCGGAGAGGCCGGGCGGATAAGGCAGGACCGCGACGCGCCCGCGGGCGGCTTCATCTCGGGCATGGGCGCGCTCTCGTGGAGGGTATGGCTCGCGCTGGTCGGCGCGCCCATTCTGTTCGGGCTCGCGGCGGTCTTCGCGGGGACCGTTCGCCGCAGGAGCCTCTTCAAAACCGTGAGGCCGCGGGCCGAACATGACGGGCAGGCCGAATCGAGCGGCATGCTCGGGAGCCGGTCGCTTGACCTCGACAAGCTCAAAGAGGTCGGCCCGGCCTACCCTCACCCGGTCATAGACCCCGTGCTCTGCATAGGCTGCCACGCCTGCGTCGAAGTGTGCCCGCACGATGTCTTAGCCATCGTCAACGGGATCGCCACTTCGGTCGCCATCGATCAATGCATGGAGGACACAAGCTGCCAGGTCGAATGCCCCACCAACCCGAAAGCCTGCATCGTCATCAACACCACGAAGGTTATCCAGCCGAGGAAGGTCCCGGCGCGGGACCAGAGATTCATGACCAACGTCGATGGCATCTACCTGATCGGGGACGTGTCGGGAGTGCCCCTGATCAAGAACGCCGTTAACGAAGGCGCGCAGGTCGTGGACCACATAATCGAGTCGTTCCGCGGAGAGGCGTCGGGCGAGGCCGACTACGACGTGGCCGTGATCGGCGCGGGCCCCGCGGGGCTGTCCGCCGCCGTGATCGCGCGGCAGCGCGGCCTCAAATACATTCTCGTAGAGCAGGACCGGGTCGTGAGCACCATCGAGGCGTACCCGGCGGGCAAATATATCTACTTCAAGCCCGACACGATGGACGCGAGGGGCGGGCTGCCTCTGGCGGGCGCCGGCGACAAGAAAGAGCAGATACTCGAAAGCTGGATGCGGACGATGAAGTCAAACGGCATCGCGATTCACGACCAGGAGAGTTGCAAAGACATCAAGCGCGAGCAGGGCTTCTTCCGAGTCGTCACGGAGAAGGGCAAATTAAAAGATACCTCCGCTTACAAGGCGCGCGCGGTGATCCTCGCGATAGGCAACCGCGGGACCCCCATGAAGCTCAGAGTGCCGGGCGAAGAGTTGACGATCAAACTTCAGCCGGGACTTGTGAAGCATTGCGTGAAGTGCGGGGCCGCGCGGCAGGGCGCGCAAGTCCGCTGTGCGGCGTGCGGCAGCCAGTTCCCGGAGACCCTGACCGCCTCCTACCAGGACAGCAAGGTCAAGTACAGGCTCACGGACCCCGACGACTATTCCGGCCGGAAGTGCGTCGTCGTGGGCGCGGGAAATTCGGCGGTGGAGGCGGCGGTCGACCTGTGCGGCCTCAGGCGCGACGGGGACGGCATGACCTTCACGCGCGACAACGAAGTGACTCTGGTCGTGCGCAGCGATTTCAAAGCCGACCTGAAGTTGGGCAACAAGATGAACGTGTACGACTGCATGGATAAGGGCAGGATCAAGGTGTATTTTCGGGCCGAGATCAAAGAGATTAAAGAGGGCGAAGTGGTACTGAAAGACGTGAAGACGGGGGAGGAGAAGGCGCGGATCCCGAACGATTACGTGTTCGCCCTGATAGGCGGCGAGAAGCCGACGAAGTTTCTCGAAAGCCTCGGGGTTAAGATTAGCTAGGGGTCAGGGGTCGGGATTCAGAGATGCAACTTGAGATTTCGATATACTCGAAAAGGATTCTACAAAGAGAGTCTGAGATGCTCCTTCCTTAGCCCCTGACTCCTGACCACTGACCACCGGCCCCTGAACCGGAGATTCATGAAAATCAAACTCTTGCCGAGCAGCATCGCATCCGGCGCGCAGCATCAGGCGTTGACCTCTTTTCTGGTTAACGACTGTCTGGCCGTCGACGGCGGCAGCATCGGGCTGGCGCTCGCGCCGGAGGAGATGGCCTCTCTCCGCCACATCGTGATAACGCACTCTCACAGCGACCACACCGCTTCGCTGCCCATCTTCATAGCCGAGGCATTCACCGGCCTGACGGAGCCGATCACGGTCTACGGCACGCGCGCGGTCATCTCCGCCCTGCGCGAATTCGTCTTCAACGATCAGGTGTGGCCGGACTTCGAGAAGATTCCGCTCGCCAACGGGGCCGGCCCCGCGCTCGAATTCCACCCCCTTGAGCCGCTGCTGGCCACGCGGATCGCGGGCCTTAAGGTGACCCCCATACCGGTCAACCACGTCGTCGAGACGATGGGGCTGCTGGTCGAGGACGACTCGGCCTCCGTGTTGTTCACCTCGGACACCTGCACGACCGACGCGATATGGCGGGCGGCCAACCGGTGCGAGCGGCTGAAGGCGATCTTCGTCGATGTCTCTTACCCGGACGAGCTTGAGGAGCTCGCGGCCGCGTCGAGGCACTTCACCCCGCGGACGCTGGCCCGCGACCTCACAAAGCTCGAAAGAGAGGCGCAGGTCTTTGCCGTACACATCAAGCCCAGCAACCGCGAGCAGGTAGTGCGGCAGCTCGCGCGGCTTGAGGCCCCCCCGGTATTTGTCGCCGAGATCGGGCGCGAGTATGAGTGGTAGGAGGTGAGTATGCCGCCGAAGCTGATTATAAAGAAGGCCGGTTCGGGGGACGTTTCGACTTTCGAGCTGTCGGGGCCGGAGACCCGCATCGGGCGCTCCCTGTCGGTCAACGACATCTCCCTGAGCGACAGCCAGGTGTCGCGCGTGCACGCCATCGTGCAGTGGTCCGAGCAGGCGTGCAGGCTGGTCGATCTCAAGAGCGCCAACGGGACTTTCGTGAACGGGCAGCGCGTCGACGAGGCCCTGCTGCGCAACGGAGACCTGATCGCGATAGGCTCTTACTCCCTCCGGTTCGAAGACCGGCCCGAGCACCTCGACGTGCGGTTCGAGGACGGCCAGATCGGCGAGAACGTTCTGCTGCGCAGCCCCGCGCACATCACCTACGACACCGGCCGGCGCATGGGCGAGCACCCCCCGTCCGCCCTGTCGCGCGAAGAGATCGCGGACCTTCAGGTGAAGGCCGAGGTGCTGTCGCGCCTTTACGAACTGAGCCGGATGCTCAGCTCCGTATTCTCGCTCGGGGACATATTCAAAAAAGTGAGCGAGATGATATTCCGCACGACGGCCGCCGACCGCTTCATCGTGCTGCTGAAAGATGGCGACCAGCTCTCGCCGTTCGCGACGGAGTTCCGCGACGGGGGACGCAGGGACGAGAGGTTCACCATCAGCCGGACCGTGCTCGACCGCGTGTTGTCCGAGCGCGTCTCCCTGCTCTCCATCGACGCGCAGGCCGACCAGCGCTTCGAGAGCTCGGCGTCCCTCGCCGTGCAGGGCGTGCAGTCGGTGATGTGCGCCCCTCTGATCGGCCAGAGCGGCGTGGTCGGGGTGATATACGTCGATTGCCAGAGGAAGATGAAGCTCTTCAGCTCGGACGACCTCGACATGCTGAATGCAATCGCGGCCCAGACTTCTATGGCGGTCGAAAACGCGATGACTCACGACCAGTTGTTGAAAGAGGCGCTCGCGCGCGCGGACTATGGCCGGTTCATGCCCAGGCACGTCGTCGAGCACATCCTGGCGAACCCCGGAGAGCTGGTGCTCGGAGGGAAGAATCAGGTCGTCACTATTCTCTTCTCCGACATCCGGGACTTCACGTCCATAGCGGAAGACCTGCCGCCGGAGGAGGTGGTCCAGCTCCTCAACGAGTATTTCGCCGCGATGACTCCCATAATCTTCGAGCACGGGGGCATGCTCGACAAATATATCGGGGACGGGATCATGGCGCTTTTCGGCGTGCCCTACCCCGACCCGGCGGCGGCGGCCAACGCCATATCCGCGGCCATAGCGATGCAGAGGCGGCTCTCGGAATTCAACGAAGGGTTGGAAAAGGAAGGGCTGCCGATGATCAGCATGGGGATCGGCATCAACACCGGCACGGTCACGGTGGGGTACATCGGCTCGGAGCAGAGGACGGACTACACCGTGATAGGCGACCACGTGAACCTCGCGGCCCGGCTGGAAAAAGTCGCCGAGCCGTCGCAGATCATCATCGCCCGGTCCACCCTGGCGCAGAGCGGGGATGCCTTCACCGTCGAGCCCTTCGGCCACATCATGGTTAAAGGCAAGAGCATCCCGGTCGAAGCCTACCAGGTGAAGTACGATTAGCAGGGGCCGGTGGCCGGGGGCGGGGCTGCTACTCGTGATTTTGATTTAATCGAAAGGGGTTTAATAAAGAGGGTTTCGAATCATTAACGGGAGCGAGGCGTGACCCTTCCCGCCCTGACCCCCGGCCCCTGGCCCCTGACCCCTGATCCCTTGTATCATCTTTCAATGGAAAAGGCTCCTCCAACCACGAGGCTTGAAGAGCCGGAAGGTTCGACCGAGGCCCTCGATAACCGAGATGCCCCGGCCAAGGATTGTCTTGTGCTCGTAGTCGATGACGTGGTCGATAATGTAGTCGTGATAAGCCTGACGTTGCAGCAGGCCGGCTACAGGGTCGTCACCGCCACCAACGGCGAAGAGGCGATCAGCGTGGCGACGCTCTCCAATCCGGACATCATACTGATGGACCTCGGCATGCCGGTCCTCGACGGGCTCGGGGCCGCGCGCAAGATGAGGGAAGACCCGGCCCTGAGCAGGATCCCGATCATCGCGATAACCGCATTCAATACGGACGGCTTCCTCCGGGCCGCTTACGACGTGGGATTCGACGGGTATTTAACCAAGCCCATCAACTTCGACCGTCTGGTCGACCTGATCAAAAGCCTCCTGCCCGAGACCTGACGGCCGCTCCGACCGGCCCCCTTGCATCCGTCTCCGGCTATGGCGTAATCTTAACACTCGCTTATGGGCCTCATTAAATGTAACAACTGCGGGATTCAGGCTGAAGAGACGGCGAGGTTCTGCCGCCGGTGCGGGCAGCCCGTGAGCCGGATGGACCCCGGCCCTGACGGCTACTTCTCTCCCACGGATTACGAAGCGCCCACGCGCCCGATGAATGACGGCTTCACGAGCCCGTCTTATTACCCCGCCGCGCCCATGCCGCTGCCGCAGGCCCCTTCGACCAATAACCTGGGGCGCGGCAATAACCGGAGCACCGCGTTAATCCTCGGCATTGTAGTGGGAGTGCTGCTACTCATCGTCGCGGTGCTCGGGGCTTACATCGCGCTCGACGAGAAGGAAGCGCCGGTCGACGAAGTGACCGCCATCGCGCCGCCTCCCGAAAGACCCGGAGGCGTGATACCTCACCCGCCCATCCCTCCGGTGCCTCCCCCGCCGCCCCTTCCCGGAGGTCCCGGCGCGGTCGGCAGGGTCGACGTGCCGAGGTACCCCGGAGCCGAGGAGATTATGGAGATGGTCAGCACCGAGACTGGCAACGTGGTGCAATTGCAGACCACCGATTCGATAAGGAAGGTCACGGACTGGTACAAGGCCCGGATCAATTCGACGAAAGATATAACTCTGCCGGGAGGCGTGAGCGTGCTGCGGGGGCAGGGGCTTATGGTCGTGATCACGCCCGCCGGGGAGAATTTGACCCGGATATTGATCAAGCAGGGCGAGGACCGCTAAGGCCGACCCCGCGGGAACGAACGAGTCGTAATGCTGTATAAGGGAATGGGAGTTCAGAATAGATCATCGAATGCCGGGCGGGTTCTCCGCCCGGAATCAGGACTCTGACTCACCCTCACGCGCAAAAGCCATGCAGATGAAATTGAACTCTATCAGCGGATTTTCACGTACAACGACTGTTGTACCCAAGTGCCTGTGAGAGGCTCGGACGGAGGGGCGGTTGACCGCCTCTCGTCCTAGCCGGTTAGGGAAAGGAAACATATAGCAATGAAGAGAAGTTTGTTGACGATGTTAAGCACGATGGTGGTGCTGCTGTGCGCCTCGGTAGTGGCCTCAGCCGACATCAAAGTAAAGACCAGGACCACGTCGAATGGGCAGAGTTATGAAGGGACGACCTACATCAAGAAGGCTCGCCAGCGCTCGGAGCACAACATGGCCGGGATGCAGATGTCGAGCATCCTCCAGTGCGACCTCCGGCGCAACATCCAACTGAACGACGCGGCGCGCACGTACATGATCACGCCGTTCGCGACGCAGGCGGCTTCGACCGGGGCCGCGGCCCCGGAGCCGAATCAGACGCAGCCCGCGACCGGGCCGACGCGCAAGGGCGGCATCATCACGATGACGACGACCCTGACCGACACGGGCGAGCGCAAGCAGATGTTCGGCCTGACGGCGCGCCACATAAAGTCGGTCATGGTCGGGGATTCCACCCCGAACGCATGCAACCCTTACAAGATGAAAGTAGAGACTGACGGCTGGTACGTCGATCTAGACTACGGCATCGACTGCGGCATGGGGATGGCGTCCGGCGCGATGGCCTCGGGCGGCAGGCCGGACTGCGTGGACGAGTACAGGAACAAGACCGTCGGGAGCGCCAAGCTCGGCTACCCGCTCATGCAGACGATGACGATCTACGGAGAAGATGGCCGCCAGACCATGACTATGACCACGGAAGTCGTCGAATTGAGCAAGGCGACTCTCGACGCGGCCCTGTTCGACATCCCCGCCGGGTACTCAGAAGCCAAGAGCGCGCAGGAGTTTTACGGCGGGGCGGCGGCGGCAGCCGCGAGCCAGAGGGCCGCGGCCGCGTCGGAAGATAATTCCGGCGGCGCGAGCACGCCCGCGACAGGCGCGACCGCTTCGCCCGCTGCTGCCGCGACCGTGCCGGGGACCGTCCTCGCGAGCGCCCCGAAGAAGGAAGGGGCCGTGAGGATAGGGCTGGTCCTGCCGAAGGCGCAGATGAGCGAGAGCATCTCGTCGGCCAACGCGGCCGAGGCCGTTCGCAACGCATTCGCGGGCTACCTGAACGGGCCGACGGTCGAGGTGGTACTGCTCTCCGCGAGACTGCCCGTGCAGGCGATTGAAGAAGCGAAGCAGGGCCAGTGCGACTACATTCTCTTCACCAGCGTTACGCAGAAGAAGGGCGGCGGAGGCATGTTCGGGAAGGTGCTCGGGAACGTGGCCGGCACCGCGGTCTCCTCGGTGCCTTACGGCGGAGGCGGCGCGGGGGAGGCCGTCGCCCGCAGCGCCGCGAGCTCCATCATCTACAACACTGACCTGATCGTAGGCTCGATCAAGGCGAAAGACGAGCTCAGCCTTGAGTACAAGCTTCAGGTCCCCGAGGGCGAACAGAAGCCCATCCTCGCCAACTCCTCCAAGGCGAAAGCCAAATCCGATGGCGAGGACGTGATCACCCCCCAGATCGAGAAAGCTGCCGAAGCCATCGTCACGAGCATTCGCAAGTGACGTTTGACTCACGCAAGCGCGGGCGTCCCGCCCGCATCACAGGCCGCGTCGAAGGGTATCAGCGCGGCCTGTGATTTTTACAGACGATTGAATGACCCTTCTTGAAATTTTTTCGCCCGCCGTGATCCCTCACCGAGCTTTTTTCCGCGTCTATTAAGTGAGGAGGTAATCGCCTCCGGCAATGTTCTTTAGAGATATAAGGGGAGATTTCAATGGGCACCCGAGCACCTCATGCGCGAGGCCCTGCCGCCGGGACACGCGCAGACGGCCACGGCCCCGAGCGCGCCGGGAGATTGCCTCTTCTCCCCGCGCGGGTATAATGAGGCCGAATCCCTGCTGGCCGAAAGCTACGGGATCGCGAACGAGAATCGCGGGGAGCAGCACGCGGATACGAGCAAGGCGCTCGACTCCGCGGAGGCCCGCGAAGCTTGATGATAAAGGAGAAGATTATGACTGTAACGAACGCACACTCCGGCACTAATATTCAGGAAGTCGCGGCCGGCATTTACCGTATCAACACGCCCGTGGTGCTGGACGGCGGGCCGGGAGGGTTCACGTTCAACCAGTACCTCATCGTCGACGAGGAGCCCTTACTCTTTCACACGGGCCCGCGCAAGATGTTCGAGTACGTCCGCGAGGCGGTCTCGACGGTGATCCCTGTTGATCGGCTTCGTCATATCGCCTTCTCGCACGTCGAAGCGGACGAGTGCGGCTCGCTCAACGAGTGGCTCGCGGCGGCCCCTCTGGCTTTGCCCCTGTGCGGCACAGTCGCGGCCATGGTTTCGGTCAACGATCTCGCCGACCGGCCGCCCCGCGCGATGGCCGACGGAGAGACTCTCTCGCTCGGGAGCCATCTGGTGCGGTGGGTGGACACGCCGCACCTGCCGCATGCGTGGGAGTGCGGCTATCTGATGGAAGAGCAGACGCGGACTCTCCTGTGCGGCGACCTGTTCACGCAGGGCGGCGCGAATCTCCCCGCGATCACGGAATCTGACATACTCGCGCCGAGCGAGGAGTTCCGCCGGAAGATGAACTACTACGCGCAGGCGCAGGGCACGGGAGACATGCTTGAGAGGCTAGCCTCATTCGAGCCGAGAACCCTCGCGTGCATGCACGGCAGCGCGTGGCAGGGGGACGGCGCGGGGCTGTTGCGCGCGCTCTCGGAAACTCTGCGGTGACGTGAACATGGGATGAGGGGCAAGGCCGCCCCTCATCCTTTAAATCAATTCAATCGATGAGACGTTCGCTCGGATCACTTGGCCTGGCCCGCGGGGGTCAGCAGCCATGCGCCCGCTTTGACTTTAGTTTTGACCTTCATGGCGTTTGCTCCTTCCTGTTATATGGCCTCACCGATAAATGCGAGAAAACAGGCTGAAACCGGTCGCGCTCTCGAAAATTTTTAGAGACGATTCCAATGTTCGGAATGTTTAGGCGGCCGGGCTCCTCGACGAAGCGGCCGATCCTAACGCCCGCCTGAGCCTAACAACGCCACGTACCCAGACCGCCGCAAGCTCCGACTCATGGCTCTCGCTTTGGCCGGAATCTCTGATACAATAAGGCCCGCATGCATCGCGGGCCGGTGTTGACTTCGTTCGGCATGGCCCGGCGCAGGAGAAGCCCGAATGAGCGACATATTCATCAGCTACTCGCGCGAGGACAGGGATAAAGTGGAGGAACTTGCCGGGCTCTTCGAGAACTGCGGGTGGACCGTCTGGTGGGACCGGAACATACCTGCCGGTAAGAGGTTCGCCCAGATTATCGGGGAGGAGTTGGCGACGGCCCGCGCGATTCTGGTCCTCTGGTCTGAAGCCTCGGTCGCGTCCGACTGGGTGAAAGACGAGGCGCAGGAGGGCGTGAACCGGGGGGTGCTGATCCCGGTCCTGATCGAAGATGTCAGTATCCCGTACGGGTTCAGGCAGCATCAGGCGGCTAACCTTAAGGACTGGGATGGCTCGGCTTCGCACCCGGAGATGAGGATTCTGCTCGACAGCATATCGAAGCTCATCAGTAAGCCGAAGGCCGCCATCGATACGGCCCGTCTCGGTAGAAGATCGCTCTTTTCCCGCCGCCGGATGCCCCTCATCATCGGGGCCTCGGCCGTCGTTCTGCTGGCCGCGGCTCTTTTCGTCTTTATGAATTCCCAGAGGCGCGGGGGGCCTCCCGCCGGGCCGGGGAACAATAACCGGGCCGGCGATGTTGCCGGCACCCCCACCCCCTCGGACGGTAATCGGCGCTCCGGGCAGGAAGCGCGGGTGACGGCCGCCAAACTGACGGCGGACGGGATAAACATGGCCTCGAACGGGAATAACGAGGGCGCGATCCTGATGTACAACGAGGCAATCGAAGCCTTCCCCGCTTACGCCGACGCATACTTTTACAGGGGCCAGTCCTACGTCATCACGAAACAGAACAGTAAGGCCATCGCCGATTTCCGGAAGGTTCTGGAACTGAGGCCGGACGCCGACAGGCAGGCGAAGGTGGAGGCGCTTTTAAAGGACATCGAGCGCCCGCGTCTGCCGTCCGTCACGATTACCGCGCCGCGGTCTGATTCGGTCCGCGCGAACGTTCAGAAGATGTTCAGCGATTCCAAGGTGTCGCGGATAGAGGCCACGACGAAGCTGATCGCCTCCGGCAAGCAGGACGCGAATGCCCTGTCTCTGGCCGTGGCGGCGGCGAAAGCAGACTCGAAAAATAAGAGCGGAGTCATAAATACTCTGGTCCTTTTGGAGAGCATGGACCCCGAAATTCTCAGGGCGAACAGGGCGGAGATAGACGAGTTGCTGAAGCTCGTTAACGATAACGGTCCCGAAACTCAGGAACACATAAGAAAGATACGCGCCATAATGGGCGGCTAGGCTCAAGCGGCCCGCGCCGCCGGGCCTCGGAATCGAATCGAAACGACGTGAAGGAGAGAGGGTGTCTGGCCAGATAGCAAAGTTCGTCAACCTTCTGCAATCTACCCGCCGCGAGAAGAAGCTCGGCACGGTGATCCTCTTCGTCACCTCGCGCTGCAACGCCTTCTGCAAGACCTGCTTCTACTGGGACGAGTTGAACCGGCCGGGCGACCTGACCTTCGAGCAGATCGAGACCGTGTCGCGCACGATGCCGCCGATAACCGACCTGTGGCTTTCGGGCGGCGAGCCGTCCCTGCGCCGCGACGTGCCCGGCATCGTAGACACGTTCGTTAAAAATAATGGCGTGCGCCGCCTCATCATACCGACGAACGGGATCGCCAGGGAGCGCATCTATCAGATAATCGATCACGCCCTGGGGAGCCACCCCGACCTCGACTTATACCTGAACGTCGCGCTCGACGGTTACGGGAAGACCCACGACGAGATAAGGGGAGTGCCCCGCAACTGGGAGAAGGCGCTCGACTGCATCAGGTCGCTCTACCCGCTCAAAGAGCGATACGCCCACAGGTTCCGCCTGAACGTCAACACGGTGATCTGCTCGGACAACTACACGGAGATCGAGAAGCTGTCGGAATACCTCTGGCAGAATCTCGACCTCGACGGGCATTACTTCAACATCATTCGCGGGGAGACGAAGGTCGGGGAGAGCATAAAGCAGGTCCCGCCCCACGCCCTCCCCGGCATCTACAGGCGCGCGGCGGAGCTGACCCGTCGGTACGGCGACAGGATGTTCGCGGACGATAATGCCCTGGCGCGGTTCGTTAAGAACGTCGCCTACGTCGGAGCGATCACCACTCACTACCGGACGCAGCACAGCAATTTCGAAGGGCCTGCCGCGTGGCCGATGGCCTGCACGGCGGGCGAGACGGTCACGGTCATCGATTACAACGGGGACGTGCGCGCATGCGAGCTGCGGGGGAAATTCGCGAGCCTCGCCGATTACGATTACGACTTCACGGCCCTGTGGTCGGCCGAAGAGCGGCGGCGGGAGCTTGAAGCAATCGACGGCGGGAAGGCGTGCTGGTGTACTCACGTCTGCTTCATACACGACTCCATGCGGCACTCCCGCCGCAGCCTGCTCTACGAACTGCCGAAGAATTACGCGACGCGCGGGAACTGGAAGTAGCGGGGCCGGAAGTCAGGGTGATCGCCAGCGCCCGCGCGCCGTTGATGATTTCAGACTCTCTCGACTAAATCTCCCGGCTCGATCATGATCACGAGCAGCATCACCGACCCCCGCCCCCGCGCCGCGCGAAGTGCGTCGTGCGCGGTCAGGACCGACCCCTTGCCCTTGCCGATAATCTCGTCGAGTATCGCCCTCTGATCGCCGCCTTCCAGCACGGCGAAGGCTTTGTTCGAGGCTCCGGTAGCTTCGGTGATGGGGGAAGAGAAGCGATAGCCCCGCCTCGGGACCGTTTCGATGTACTGCCCGCCGTCTGGCCGCGCGCCGAGGGCCTTTCGGAGCAGAAAGATGTTGACGGAGAGGTTCGACGGCTCGACGAAGGTGTCGGGCCAGATCATTTGCATCAGCTCGTCCTTCCCGAGTACCCGGCCGCCGTTTTCGACGAGCGCGAGCAGGATGTCGAATGCCTTGGGCGGGATCGAGACCTGCTCTTTGCCGCGCAGCAGCAGGCGGGCTTCGCGGTCGAGGCGGTAGGCTCCGAACCGGTAAACGCGCTTCGGGCGAGAAGGCCCCGAGCCCCCGCTCTCGCGCCCGCTCACGAGGCTCAACCCTTTCGCCCGGCCGGGCGCCATTCCCGAGCCGATATTTTTCAACAGAGGCGAGGTGCTCATTTTTCGATCTCCTTCCGGACGCTTTGAAATTCCTGCTCTCGGCCCGCCTGCTCCCTTTCCTGCGCGGTCTGGGCCAGCGGGATGAGCGAGTCGACGCAGACGCGCAACAATCCCCGCGAAGTCTCTATGAAGTGGAGGCTCCCGGCCTCGACCCAGCGGTAGATGAGCCGGGGGCAGACCCCCGCGACGAGGGCCGCCTTCTCCGGCGCGAGCATCACGACGGGCCTGTTGCACTGCCCGCACCATTCCTTGACCCTGTGGCTCCGCAAAATGATCTCAATGATTCTTTCCTTCTCGATGGTTATCATGGTGATTCTTCTTCTCATATCTCCTCCGATCCGCGGAACGCGAATCCTCCGGCCGTTCCGCCCGGCGTGCGAGATTGCTACAGCCATTCCGCCGAGTTAAAATGAGGGCCACTGCTGGCTTTCGAACTCGTCGTCATCCTGAGCCTCGCCCCAGGATTGAACATACGTCGAAGAGGCGATGATGGTCTTTACACGGGGCGTGATTGTTTCTGATTGTTTCTGACCGGGGATTTTCCGCGGGCGATCAGACAGATCATGTCATAGACGGCGAAGACCTTAACACCGGGGTCTCCTGCAAAGATGCGAACTCTCAAGCCGGAATCACGTTAATATATTTTTCGCCTTTGGCGGGCGATTCGATGAACGACCTGAGGGCCGGGAGGCTGGATGTGAAGATGTACGAGGGCGATCCTGAAGAATTTAAGGGGATGACCGCGCCCCGGAATCGCTTCTACGAGTTCGGGGCTTTTCGCGTGGACACCAAGAAGCGCCTGCTGCTGCGCGACGAGGCCGGGGTGCCGCTCGCGCCGAAAGCCTTCGACACCCTGCTCCTGCTGATCGAAAGCAACGGGGAGCTAGTAACCAAGCAGGACCTTATGGAGAGGCTGTGGCCCGATACGTTCGTCGAGGAAGGCAGCCTCACCCGCAACATCTACATCCTCAGGAAAGCGCTCGGCGACAGCCCGGTGAACCACCGCTATATCGTGACGGTGCCGGGGCAGGGCTACCGCTTCGTCTCGGAGGTCAGGGAGGTCTCCGACGACGAGCCCGACTTGAGGATAACCGAACGCACGCGCACCACCATCGTCGTCAGGGAGGAGCAGGCGGATTCGGAGGCCGAAGACCCCCCGGCCTTCGAGCCTCTGACGCTTGCTCAGGACATTAAAAGCCCCGCGCCTGAAATCTCTGAGACTTCCCCCCGCGTCCAGGCGGACGCGGGCGTCTCGCCGGCGGCCGGCCCGATTCCGAAGATCACGCGGCGGAAAGCTCTGGCCGTCATCCTCGCGTCCGTTCTGCTGGTCGCGCTCGCCCTGGCCGTGGGGCTCTACGGCCGCCTGGGAGGCGGGCGGATCGAGGCGGGGCCGGACGACCCATCGCGGAAGCTGACGATAGCCAGCCTGACCACCACGGGCAACATAGTCTCGGCGGCGATCTCGCCCGACGGGAACTACGTCGCTTATGCCGCGGCTGAAAAGCCCGAGCTGAGCAGCCTGTGGGTCATGCAACTGGCCACGTTCACGAGCCGCCCCGTGATCCCTCCCGCAGGGGTGCAGTATCACGCCATAACTTTTTCGCCCGACGGCAACTACATCTACTACGTAATGCGGGAGAACAACACGGCGGCCCGCGCGCTCTACAGGGTCTCTTCTCTGGGCGGGCCTTCGAAGAAGTTGCTGGACCGCGTGGAGACGGCGGTCTCTTTCTCCCCCGACGGCTCTCTGATAGCTTTCCGGCGGGGGCTCAACGACAGGAGGGAAGCGGCGCTCTTCATCGCGAACGCCGACGGGACCGGCGAAAGAGAGCTCGCGTCGTTAAGTTACCCCGAGAACCTGGGAGACCCTTCATGGTCCCCCGACGGAAAGGTGATCGCCTGCGCGGCGGGCCACGCCGAAGGCGGCATCAACATGTACCCGGTCGCGGTAAACGTCGACGAGGGCGTTTTGAGGCCGATCTCGCCTCAGAGGTGGCGGTGGGTCGGGCCCGTGGCGTGGCGCTCCGATTCCAGCGCCCTGATGATGGTGGCGAGCGACCACCCGTCAGAGCCATATCAGGTGTGGCAGGTCTCTTACCCCGGAGGCAAGGCTGAGCGGATAACCAACGACCACTCGCAGTACAACCGCCTCAGTATTTCGCGGGACTCGTCTGCGATGATCGCTTTGCAGAGGCGTCTCGATACGAGCGTGTGGATGGTCCCGGCGGAAGACCCGGCCCGCGCGGAACAGATAACTCTGGGCATGGGCGGCTACAGGGCCGGAATAAGCTGGACCCCGGACGGCAGGATAGTTTACGACTCGGCCGTCGGCAACTCGACGGCCATCTCGGTCATGGAAGGCGACGGGACCAACCCGAGGCACCTGCTCGGAGATATGACGGGCCGGGCCATCGTCTGGTACGCGCGGGTCACTCCCGACGGCCGCCACATTCTCTATGCGTCCGACCTCTCCGGCACGCGGCACATATGGAGGATGGACATTGATGGCGGCAACCCGGTTCAACTTACGAACGGGGGCGGCGAAGATCACCCATCGCCCACCCCGGATGGCAAGTGGGTCGTCTTCACCTCCAAAGGCTCCGATAACCCGTCGCTGTGGAAAGTGCCCATCGATGGGGGCGAGCCCGTGCGCCTGACCACCGACTTCACGGCTTTCCCGGAAGTCTCGCCTGACGGAAAACTGATAGCCTGCCTTCACTCGGAGCTCGACCCCGGCGCGTCTTACAAGGTCGCGGTCATTCCGGCCGAGGGCGGGGAGCCGCTTAAGATATTTACCGCGACGACGCCCGGCGCGGTCCCCCTCAGGTGGACGCGGGACGGGCGCGGCATCACGTACGGGGAGAACCCAATAGGGACTTCGAGCGTGTGGGTCCAGCCGCTCGACGGCGGGCCTTCGAAAAAGCTGGTCGAGCTCGGGAACGACAGAGTCTTCGCCTTCGACTGGTCGCCGGACGGCAAGCGCCTCGCCTGCGTGCGCGGCCGCTGGGCGGCGAACGTCGTGCTCATCCGAGGCTTCAAATAAAGCGCGCCCGGTGAGAGCGGGCGAAGCCATCGCGGGTTGGAGAGCCGAAAATGGATATTTTATGGGAAGAATTAACGGCCGGGCTGCCCAACGTGAGGCAACTGATTCACGTGCTTATCCGTCTGCTCGCCGCCACCCTGCTCGGCGCGGTCGTGGGCTTTCAGAGAGAGAGAGTAGGCAAACCGGCGGGCTTGCGGACTCACATGCTAGTCACTCTCGGCACGACGGTGTTCGTGCTGGCCTGCTCCGGCGTAGGCATGTCGATGGACGGCCTGTCGCGAGTGATTCAGGGCATTATCACCGGCATCGGTTTCATCGGGACCGGGTCCATCCTCAAGCTGAACGAGGAGCGGGACATCCAGGGGCTTACGACCGCGGCCGGGGTCTGGATGGCGGCGGCCATAGGCGTGGCCGTCGGGCTCGGCAGCCTCGGCGTCGCCCTGCTCAGCACGCTCTTTACTCTGATTATTCTCACGCTCGCGGGATTAATCGAGCCTGACTGGCGCAAACCATCAGGCGGAGGCCGTGACGCCGGGCCGGATCAAAAGGCTAAATGAGGGACATGTCGCGCGGCGATTTATTCTTTATAATTTCTTAATCGCACCTTAAAGACTTTAAGGTCTCGACCTGTCTATGATAATCCCGACGAGAAATAATCCGGCGGCCCGGTCGCCGGAGATCATAATTTTGGAGGTAATCATGACCGCACCAGTGATGGATCAGACGAAGGCGGAGAAATTCGCCGAGAAGATGCTCAACATATTGAACGACGGGTCGCTGGCGTTGATGATCAGCATCGGCCACAGGACCGGGCTGTTCGACGCGCTCGGCGAGTTGCCGCCCTCGCCCAGCCACCGGATTGCCGAGGCCGCCGGCTTAAACGAGAGGTACGTCCGCGAGTGGCTGGGCGCGCTCGTCACCGGCCGCATCGTCGAATACGACCCGGCCTCGGGCTCTTACCATCTGCCGCGAGAGCATGCGGCGGCGCTCACGCGCGCTGCGGGGGAGAACAACATGGCGGCGACCGTCCAGTTCCTTCCTTTGCTCGCCTCGGTCGAAGACCGCATCATCGACAGCTTCCGCAACGGCGGGGGCGTGCCTTATTCGGCCTTCCCGAGATTTCAGGAAGTGATGGCCGAGGAAGGCGGCAAGATCCTTTCCTCCGCGCTCATCAAAGAGATCGTGCCTCTGGTGCCGGGCCTCGACGCGCGGCTGCGCTCCGGCCTCGAAGTGCTCGACGTAGGGTGCGGCAAGGGATTCGCCATGATCCTGCTGGCCGAGGCATACCCCGAGAGCCGCTTCGCGGGTTACGACATATCGGAAGAAGGCATAGCCGGGGCCGCGGCGGAAGCGCGGCGGCGGGGCCTGTCCAACGTCCGCTTCGAAGTGAAGGACGTGGCGGCTCTGGACGAGCCCGAGCGCTACGGGCTCATCACGGCATTCGACGCGATCCACGACCAGGCGCACCCGGCCGAGGTGTTGCGGGGGATAGCCGGGTCCCTGAAGCGGGACGGGGTATTCCTGATGCAGGACATCGCCGCTTCGAGCCACGTGCATAAAAACCTCGACCACCCCATAGCGCCTTATCTTTACGCGGTCTCCTGCATGCACTGCATGACGGTCTCTCTGGCCCAGGGCGGCGATGGGCTGGGGACGGTGTGGGGCGAGGAGACGGCCCGCCGGATGCTGGAGGAGGCGGGCTTCGCCGGCGTCGAGGTGAAACAGATCACGCAGGACATTATTAACAGCTATTACGTCGCAAGAAAGGCTCTGTGAGCCGGTTTCAAGCCGGCCAGAGGATTCGGGAGAAGAGTATGAGCACCGCTTTTCAAGTTTCGGACGATGCCGCAATTCGGCAGCGAGACTCATTCGCCGAGCGATTGTTGAAATCGACTCTGGGCGTATTCGATATATTCACCGTATACATCGGCCACCGGCTCGGGTTCTACGACGCGCTCGCGGGGGGCGACTCGCTCACCTCGACCGAGCTCGCTTCGAGGACGCAGACCTGCGAGCGGTACGTGCGCGAGTGGCTCGAACAGCAGGCCGTGGCCGGGATACTCGAAGTGGAGGACGCGGGCGCGGAGGCGAAGGGACGCCGCTTCCGCCTGCCCGCGGGGCACGCGGAGGTGCTGATTGACCGCGACAGCCTGAATTACCTCGCGCCGCTCGCGCAACTCGCGGTCGGGGCGGTCAGCCCCGTCTCGACTTTACTGAAGGCTTACCGAAGCGGCGCGGGCGTGCCGTATCAGGCGTACGGGGCCGACCTTCGCAAGGGGCAGGCGGACATGAATCGCGCGATGTTCCTGAAGCAGATGGGCGAAGAGTGGCTGCCCGCCATCCCCGACCTTCATGCGCGGCTCAAGGCGAGCCCTCCCGCCCGCGTGGCCGACATCGGGTGCGGCGCGGGGTGGTCGAGCATCGGCATCGCTCTGGCTTACCCCGAAGTGCGCGTGGACGGCTACGACCTGGACGCCCCATCCATCGACATGGCTCGCGCCAACGCGCTTCAGAACTGCGTGAGCCATCGGGTGAGCTTCCACACGCGAAATGCGAATGACCCGACTCTGGAAGGGCAATACGATCTGGTCACGGCCTTCGAGTGCATCCACGACATGTCGGACCCCGTGGGCGCGCTTCAAACTATGCGCGGCCTGGCCGGAGAGAGCGGCTCCGTGATCGTCGTCGACGAAAGGGTCGGGGAAGAATTCACGGGCGAGCGGGATGAGATCGAGCAGCTGATGTACGGATGGAGCGTACTTCACTGCCTGCCGGTCGGGATGGCGGACCTTACTTCCAGAAAGACGGGCACGGTTATGCGACCTGAGACCCTTCGGTCTTATGCCCTTGAGGCGGGCTTTCGGGCCGTCGAGGTACTCCCCATCGACAACCTCTTCTTCCGCTTCTACAGGCTCCGTCAGTAGCGGTTCAGGGGCCAGTGTTCAGGAGCCGGGGGCCAGTGAAGATAAGAGACTCTCTTTATAGAATCCCCTCCCTTCACTGAATCCTGACCGCCGGCCCCTGACCACTATTCCAACTTATACGTCGCGCTAAGCTGGCGAGCGCCGGAGCCCTTGCGCGCTTTCACCGGCAGAGTCAGCCTCGCTTCTTTGAAGTAACAGAGGCTCTCTTTCTCCGCCTCGCAGTAATAGAGCACGAAGGTCGCCTGCAAGGTCGTTCCCCCCTCGCCCAATTTGATCGGCACGGAGAGCGGGAAGCGCGGATTCCGAAAGACCTGATCCCCGACCGCGACGGAAGACGGGGCCTGCGCGTTCAACTTATACCCGGCCGGGAGTTCGAGCTGTAAAGCGAGGGTCGCGTCTCCGGGCTCGACCTCCTGAACCGGAAGCTCAAGGCTGAGGCCGGCGAACTTCTCCATCTTCGCGCGCGGGCGGAGTTTTTCGAGCCCCTTGATTTGGAGCGTCTCCACCTGTCTCGTCTTCAGGTCCGCGACGCGGATCGCATGATTATTCGTGTCGGCGATGTAGAGCTTGCCGAAGGCGACGCTCACCCCCGCGGGCTCGTCGAACGTGGCGTTCTTGCCGTCCTTGAGCCCCTCCTTGCCCGTGCCGAGGAAGGTCACGGAGGACCTGTCTTTCGGGGAGATTCGCTTGATCTTGTTGTTATAGGTGTCGGCCACGTATAGAGCGCCTTCGTGATAGACGACTCCGAGCGGGTGCTGGAGTCGCACCTCGTCCCCGCGCCCGTCGCGGTCCCCGAAATCGAACAGGCCGACGCCCACGATGGTCTCGACGTCGCCATCGGGGTCGAGGTCGGCCGAGCGTATGGCGCTGACTTCGCTGTCGGCGAAGTAGAGCTTTTTGCCATCGGTCGTCAGGCCAGAAGGCTGCGCGAGGGCCGAGTTGTCGAGCGGCCCATCGATTATCGCTTCGCGCCCGGTGCCCGCGTACGGCACTATCCCCCCGGTCTCGGGGTTCATCCGCCATAGCTGGTGCGGCCCGGCCATCGCGATGTAGAGCGTGCCGTCGTGCAGGGCGAGGTCCCACGGCGAATTGAGGGCGACGGAAATGCCGAGACCTCCGAACGGGTCTATGGTGTTAGCCTGCCTGCCCGTCCCCGCGATGGTCCTGACCGTGCGCTTATCGAAATCGACCCGCCGTATGGCGTGATTTTCGGTGTCGGCCACGTAGAGCCGCTTGCCGTCGAAGGCCATGCCTTGCGGGTGATTGAAGGTGGCCTTCTCGAATCCCCCGTCGCCCATCCCCGTCTCGCCCGTGCCGATGACCTCCAGGACCGAGTAGTCTCTGAGCGACAGGACCACTATGCGATTGTGGTTCGAGTCCGCGATGAATAGCTGCCCGCTCTTTTCATCGGCGAGCACCTTGCCCGGAAAGGCCAGCATCGACGCGGGCGCCTTGTGCCGCTCAAGTTTCAGCTCGAGCGGGCGGCGGTTGATCTTGCCCTTCGCGTCGAACTCTACGATCACCTTCGAGATCAGCTTGTCGAACGGCTCGTACACCCCCTCGCCGCTCCTCTGGGCCAGAACTTTTCCGTCCGGGTCGATCAACATCAGGGTGGGCCACGCGCGCACGGCGTACTGCTGCCACACCTCCATGCCGGAGTCGTTTAAGACCGGGTGCTCGATCTCGTAGCGCAGGATGGCCTGCCGGATGTTTTCAGTCACGCGCTCGCCCGGAAACTTGGCCGAGTGAACGCCGATGACCACGAGCTCTTTCGCGTACTTCTCTTCGAGCTTCTTCAGGTCGGGGATCACGTGGATGCAGTTGATGCAGCAGTAAGTCCAGAAGTCGAGCAGCACCACTTTGCCCCGCAGGTCGCGCAGGCTGAGCGGGCGGTCCGTGTTGAGCCATTCGACACCCGGGGGGAAGTCCGGGGCGTTCACCTTAGCGCTGTATTCCGACATCGAGAACTGTTCCTCCGCTGCGGACGGCCTGACGCCCGGCGAGCTTAAACAGGCGGCGAGCAACAGGATTGCGTAAATAGAATTTTTCATCATGAACCTTACCTTCGATCTCATGGCTCCAGCCCCGCGCTCCCCGGAGCCAGGTACTCCCTCGTCGGCTCCGTGAGCGCGCCGACCGGGCTGCCCTGCCCGTAGAAGTTCGGCCCGTAATAACGCGGCGCTTCCTCCATGCGGACTTCCAGACGGTCCACCCACTTGGGGCAGTTCTGGCCCGGCAGCCCCGGCAGCAGTATGCGGGCCGGGAACCCATGCTCGTCGTTCAGCCGCACCCCATTTACGTGCGTCACCAGCAGAGCCTCATCCCGGAGATGCTGATAGGCGTGGTTGGTGAAGTGATAGCCCGACGCCGAATGCACGTAGACGCTGCGGAACCCGCTCGCCGCGCCCGCCATCTCGTACAGGGCCTTGAGGGGGACGCCCCGCCATCTCCTCTCTATCCGCCAGCCCTGAACGCACTGCAGAGGGAGTTCCACCTCGACGCTAGGGAGCCGCAGTAATTCATCGTAGGATAACTCAAGCGGATTGGCCACCTCCCCCGTCACTTTCAGCCTCCACTTGCCAACGTCTATCTTAGTGCCCCCGCCGAAATAATTGACCACGGGGTAGTCGAGCGGGCCATCCCCGTCACGGTATTTCGAAAGCCATGAGAGGCGCGGCCAGGGCCATTGCGCCGCGGAGAGCGCGAGGGCGACCGCCGCGCCTGTGAAGCCGCCGAGGGCCGCACGGCGTCCGAGGCGCGGGCCCGCGGGCTCGGGTCTCCCGGCGTCTTCCCTCTCTCTGCGCGCGCGGCGGCGGAACGACTCCCCGAAGTGGACAGCCATGTGGAAGACCGCGAGCGCCACCAGAAACGAGGAGGACCAGAGGTGCCACTGCACGACGGCGTAATCGTGATAAAGGTAAGGTATGGGGAAGAGGTGCTCGTACGAGCCCCACATCGCGACCCCGCTCCAGAGGGACGCGATGAATAGCAGGCCCATGATCGGGGAGAGCAGGCGGTTGTACCACGCGGGCGGCCCTTCTCTTCTGTAAAGGGGCCGCCCCATGTAATAACCGGCCGCCTTCCAGCTCGTCGTGAACAGTTTCAAAGCCACGAGCGGGATGAGCATGAACCCCACGAAGAAGTGGACCGCGCGCACGAAGCTGTAAGATATCCAGCCGGGCATCTCCCAGTTGACGCAGATGCCGAAAAAGAGCAGGGCGGAGAAGAACTGAAGGATGACCAGCCAGAAGAGCACCGCGCCCGTGCTTCTGGTGAATCGCGTGTTGCCGGTCACGACTGGAGACCGCGCGGCCGACTTTTCTTCGTTAATCTCGCTGGTCATATCATCCCCCTCCTGATGGTTGTCGCCGGGCAAGAGCCTGATAGAGAATATCAGAAAAAGTCTCGATTTTATTCCCTCTTCCGCACTCCGCAACTTTGAATCGAATCCCTCCCCTGACAACTCAAAGTATCGGGCCCGCCGCCCGCGCCCGCGGGCCTAAGCCGAGTACTGCCAGCCGTTATAGTGAGGCCGTGCGCCCGAGGCTGGCCCGGATTATCCGGCGGCAAGGCGGCAGGGCGACGCGCTCGGCCTCGGGCGCGCAGGTTACGACAGCGTAAAATGCTTGACATTCCTAGAGCAAAAAGTAGAATCGGCGCATCGGCACACCCCTACTTTATCGCCGTCTCGCGGGCGATGAAGTGGAGCCGGAGGGGAGGGGAGTTCAGGCTGTCGCCTTGCAGCTACAGCAGATTGGATCCCATGTTTGACATAATGATCACGACCAGTTCGAACAGGCTTAAGCTCCCCGATGTTTGATAAGCCGTCTGGTCTGTTCCGAGTCTTATGCTCGAAGGAGGCGGAGGCTCCGGATTGGGCGTGGTGACGCCCGTGACTTTGACTTCCGGCGGTGGCGGCGGAGTCGGATTGGGGGTAGTGACCCCGGCAAGGGCACTCCCGGCGACCAGCAACATAGAGAGAGTAATTGCACAGGCAAAATTACCAAAACGCTTCATACGATTCTCCTTTTTGAGGCCACACCAGTACTATAACGGTACTTAAATGCGTCCTATGAGACACTGTATCTCTTCTTACAAAACTAGCAAGTCGTGGCGAGAATACCATAGCGCGATTGGGAGAGGAGACTTCCGCACCGCCATGTCGACGGCGCAGCAGGCCGTCTCTATCAATAGAGACATCGGGGACCTCAGGCATGCGGGCATATGGCAGAGGGCTCTATCGAACGTCCTCTTTCTGCAAGGTCGGTACCGCGAGGCCGTCAAGGAGGGCAAGCGCGCCCTGAAGATGCACGTGGATAATTACGAGAGGGCGCTCTCTCTGGTCGAAGTGGCCAACGTCCAGACCTACACGGGCAAGTATAAATCCGCCTTCGCCTACTTCAACCAGGCGCTGCTCGTGGCCCGAGAGTACCCCGACGACGTCTACCTGTGGACGCACTTTTACGGCAACCGGGCTCTGGCCTACAACAAGACGGGGCAGTTCGACAAGGCGATCATCGATTGGGAGGGGGCCGCCGACCTCATGCGGGCGCAGGGGCACCTCTGGCGCGCCGCGGCTTACCTGAACAACATCGGCTATATATTGATGACGGCCGGCCACTGGAAGGAGGCCGAGCAGCGCGTGCTCGAGGCGCTCGAACTGATCGAAGAAGACCCGCACCTGCACACCGAAGGCGTGATCTATGATTCGCTCGGCTATGTCTACACCCTGATGGGGCAGCACATCGACGCCGAGCGGTTCCTGAGGAAGTCCGCGAAGATTCTTGAGGGCCTCAACGACAAGTCGCAGCTCGCGGGCACGTTCCTGCACATGAGCGAGCTTCACCAGGCCCAGCGCCGTTACGAGACCGCGCGCATGGAGGCGGCCCGCGCCTTAGCTCTTGCGACTGAGATTGATTCGGATTCCCTTCGCGTCGAGTCCAGGGATCGACTCAAGGGCGTCATGATGGGACAGCTCCAGGAGAGTCTTGGCAACAGACTCAAGGCTTATAGAAGATTCCGCTACCGTATCAACCGAATCGAACGAAGCGAGGGCCAGGGTGGTCCGTGGACCAAGGGTTAAGAGGCAGTGGGATTCGGCCGGCAGTTCGAAGATGGAGTCGGGTGAGAACTCGATCAGGACGGGCAGCCCGAAGAACCGCTCGCTCGTGAACAGCAGGGTCGCGCTCCCGTTCCGCAGCTCGATGTTGACCGGCCAGTCGCCCCCTTCCGGGCCGCTCGTCTGAAAAAGGACTTCGCTTCCGGGCTCGACGTAACACTCGAAGATGTACCCCTCGGGCCTGCTCATCTCCGTGTAAGCGTACCCGCGCTCACTCATCAGCGACCCGCCTTCGTTCAGTTCGAGGAAGAAGGCCGCCGCCTCGTCCGCGCCGATTCCGAGGAGCCCGGAGAAGAGGGCCATGTATAGGCCCGCCCTCGAAAAGCTGGTCAGGTCGGCGAGCCGCAACGCATCAAGCCCCGCTACTCCCCTGTCGTCGCTCTCTGAGAGGCGGGATTCCTTTTTCCCAGCAGCCCCTCCCGGTACGTCTTGTAGGTCTCGCGATGTAGCTGGTTTGCTTCCAGCTCGACCTCGGCGAACTCGATGGCTAATCGCGCAACCACCTGAGCGACCGTGATGTGCTGGTCCCTCGCTATCTGTTCGAATATCGCATACGTCTCGTTTGGCAGCATGATCCCTACCTTCTTGCTGCCCGATTCTGACGGCGGCTGCTCTCCTCCACCGGCTCGCTTTCTGGTCATCTGAGTCTATTCCTCCTGGCCGTTTTTTGTATCATATATTGGTGAAAATGCTCAATATATATCAGTACAAACCGAACAATGATTTTGCTTGACAATAGAAGAAACAATGATACTATTAGTACTGTCAGAACCAATAATGATAATAGTTCCGAGTAGAGCATTGCGCGAAGCAGGCATATGCCGGGATGGCACGAAGATTTTTCCTCCTTTTGCGGCTAGAGAGGGAGCGCAGGCAGCGTAGTTTGTTTGACCTGGGGAAACCGCCCTGCGCTGTGCTTCCTCTCTTTTTTTGAGACCGTTTCAATGAGTAAGCCCGGAGACCGGGCGGCGTATGAAGCGGGGCGATCAGGAGGCTCCGGACAGAAGGCTCTAGGGCCTGTCGATGAGCGATTCTATGATGCGACGTTTATCGGCTGAAGAGCCTTCGGCCGGAATGGGGATAAGCGGCAGGGTTGCTCCCGCTTCATACATCTCGTCGAGTTTCGCGCGGCACCTTTCAAGCGGGCCGAATATGGCTACCTGATCGATTAACCTATCGCTGACGGCCTTGATCGCTTCTCTGGGGCGACCCGCCTGCCATGCCTTGCGAATCCCGTCCGCTTCGGCGGAAAAGCCGAGGCGGCTGAGCGAGGCGTGATAATAGTGACCCATCCCACCCACGTAATAGGCGAGGGGCAGCCGTGCGGCGTCTCTCGCTTTGGAAATATCATCATTCACAATGACGTTGACGAAGGGGGCCACCTCGATGAGGGAGGGCTCCCGTTTCGACCGCGCCGCGCCCTCGGCGATCTCTCTCAGCCCGCCCGAAAGGTGTGCGCGGGGCCAGTGGGTCGGGAGCCACCCGTCCGCCGTCTCTCCGAGCTGTCTGAGACTTTTAGGGCTCAGGGCCGCGACATAGATCGGAATGTCCGCTCTCAGAGGCTTGAAGCCAAGCTTGAATCTTTCGAGCTTGAAGCATTCGCCCTCGAAATCGGCGCGCTGGCCCGAGAGCAGCAGGCGGATGATCTGGATCGTCTCCCTGAGGCGCGTGAGCGGGCGGTCGTATGCGACGCCGTGAAGGTCCTCGACTACTCGCGCGCCGCTCGTGCCCAGGCCGAGGCGGAAGCGCCCTTCGGATACATCATCCACGGTCGCCGCGCTCATGGCGAGCAGGGCCGGGCTGCGACTGAAGACGTTGACTATTCCGGTGCCGAGCCCGATGCGGCTCGTCCGGACGGCCAGTTCCGACAGGACCACGAAGGCTTCGCGCTCCCACGCCTCCGGCATCCAGAATGAGTCGTAGCCGCAGGCGTCGGCCGCGCGCACGCATTCAATAAGCTCTCGCCTGTTGAGCCCGCGCTTGTCGAAGCCCGGCAGCCTGCCAAGGTATAGTCCGAGTTTGCGCATGAGGGTTTCAGGGGCCGGCGTCAGGGGTCAGTGGCCGGGGGGTAGGATTCAGGGGCTAAAGAAGAATCATTTCAGATTCTATTTACAGACTCCCTTTTGAGTTGATCGAAACCCTCGGGAGCATCCCTGACCCCTGGCCCCCGGCCACTGGCCCCCGCTCAACTATTCTATAAAGCGTATCCCGCTCGGCGGGCAGGCGGCCCAGCTCGCGGATTCGTTCCCGGAATTGTTCGGGAGGCATGTACTCCCCCGAGGTGGAGCCGGCCAGCCTCGATATGCTCTCGTCCATCAAGGTTCCGCCGTAGTCGTTCGCGCCCGCGCGCAGGCAGGCCTGTGTCACCTCGCGCGACATCTTCACCCACGAGACCTGGATGTTATCGATCCACCCACTCAGCATCAGGCGCGAGAGCGCGTGAACTTTAAGGTGTTCTTCCACGGTGGGGCCGGGCCGCGCGTCACCCGACTTGAATAGCTGCGTGTTCTCGTGGACGAATCCGAGGGGGACGAATTCCGTAAAGCCGCCCGTCTCTTTCTGGATGTCGCGCAGCAGCAGCAGGTGACGGACCCAGTGCTCTTCGGTCTCCGTGTGGCCGTACATCATCGTCGAGGTCGTGCGGATCCCGACCCTGTGCGCGGTCTTGATGACTTCCACCCACTGCGGCACCTTCAGCTTTATTCGCTCTATCCGGTCACGCACGCCGTCGTCGAGTATCTCCGCCGCCGTTCCGGGGAGCGTCCCGAGGCCGGCTTCCTTGAGCATGGTTAAATAATCCGGCAAACCCATCCCCGTCAACTCCACCCCGTAGACTATCTCCATCGGGGAGAAGGCGTGGATGTGCATGCCGGGCGTCGCCGCCTTTATGACTCGGAGAAGATCGCGGTAGTAGTAAGCGTCGAGGCCGCGCGGCAGGCCTCCCTGGACGCAGACTTCGCGCGCGCCCCGCTCCCAGGCTTCCTCGGACCGCCGCGCGATCTCTTCGAAGGAGTGGAAGTAGGCGTCGGACTCGCGCGGCGCGCGGCTGAACGCGCAGAACCGGCAGCCGACGAAACAGATATTCGTGAAGTTGATGTTGCGGTTGACCACGTAAGTGATCACGTCGCCGACGCGCTCCCGCCGCACGCGGTCCGCCGCTAGGACCAGGGCTTCAAGCTCCGCTCCCTTCGCCGCCGCGAGCCGCATCCCCTCTTCGAAGGACAACTCGGCCCCTTCGAGCGAGCGGCCCAGCGCGCGCGCGACGCCGGGGCCTATCATGGGCAGGAGTTCTTCGAGCCGCGCGGGGTCTTCCCACCTGATACTTTTCAGGACCTTCGTAGATTGAATCTGCATCCCGAACTCCCTTCGGTAATTATTTCGGTCCCGCGTGAGGCTCAATACTCCCAGAGGAGCCCATCTTCCGCGCTCAGCCCGGCGTAGGCCGTCCCCTGATCGTCCGCCTGGCCGTATATCTTCAGGAACTCGGGGTGGTCGGCCGAGCCGAAATATTTCAGCCCGAGGGCTTCGTGGATTCTCGCGCGCAGGCCCGCATCTTTCACCTCTTCGCTCCGCCCATACATCGACGCGCCTTTGTAGTTGGGGCTCTGGCCGCCGTCGATCACCCAGCCGACCCGCGGGTCTCGCTCTATGGCTTTCCACTTGACGCTCTTGCGGTCCGTGCCGAAGTAGTACTCGCCTTCGATCACCACGAACCACACGGGCACGGCGCGCGGGTACCCCCGCCCGTCTGTGTAAGCCAATCTCATCAACTCCTGCTTCTCGCAGAACTCCTTAAGCGTCGGTGACATCTCTTTCATGATCTCCCTCCGTTCGCGCGTAGCCGCGCGCGTCGGCCATCGAGCGCACGCGCGCGGCTACGCGCGGGTTGAGAAACTCTTCCCGAAGGACGAATTCGGGGTAGACGGTCAAACGCTCTTTCAACTCCAGGCCTTCCGACGAGGTGCGCAGAGCCAGGTGCTCGATGTGCGGCCACGGTTTTTCCGGATTGATGAAATCGCGGGTGAGCGGCGAAATTCCCCCCCAGTCGTTGAGCCCTGCCCTGATAAGAAACGGGTAATCGTCATCCGAGAGATTGGGCGGGGCCTGCACGTTCATCCCCCTCAGGATGATCCGCGCGACCGCTATGGTGCGGGCGAGGTCCGCGATGGGAGGCTCCGGGTGAAGCCGCATCGGGATGTCCGGCTTGGCGCGAAAATTCTGAATGATCACTTCCTGAATGTGCCCGTGCCGGTCGTGCAGTTCTCTTATCGCGAGTAGTGAATCGACGCGGTCGTCGAGCGTCTCCCCGATGCCGATCAGGATTCCGGTCGTGAAGGGGATGCGCAGCCGCCCCGCCTCTTCGATGGTCTTCAGGCGGAGGCGCGGGGCTTTATCGGGAGCGTCGTCGTGAGGCGCGCCGCGCCCGGCGAGGCGCTCGCTCACGGATTCGAGCATGAGGCCCATGCTCGGGCTGAACTGCCCGAGCGCGTAGAGGTCGCGCCGACCCATCAGTCCGGGGTTCGCGTGCGGGAGCAGGCCCGTTTCATTCAGGACCCGCTCGCACATCTCCGCGAGGTAAGAGAGCGTCGTGCGATGGCCCAGCCTGTCGAGCGTCTCCCGCATTTCAGGGAAGATGGCTTCGGGCCTGTCGCCGAGGCTGAAGAGCGCCTCCTTGCACCCCATCCGCGCGCCCGCTTCCGCGACCGCGATGACTTCGTCCGGAGTCATCGTGTGCGCGCCCGCCTGTCCGGGGTCTTTGCGGAAGGTGCAGTAGCCGCAGTAGTCGCGGCAGAGGTTCGTAAGCGGGATGAATACTTTCTTCGAGTAGGTGACGACCCGGCCTTTTAACCGGTCGCGCAGGCGGGCCGCGACCCGCATCAGCGATTCGAGTTCTTCGCCCGCGCGCGCGCGGATGAGCGCCCGCGCCTGCTCCCTCGTGACCGCGCCCGAGGACGCGGCGGCCAGCGCTTCGTCGAACCCGGATGAGATTGATGGGCCTGATGAGCCCGATAAGGTCGTCACATGCATGTTGGAACCCGCGCCCGCGGCCTCAGCTTCGCACCGCGGGGATCACCTCTTCGGCGAACCTGCGGACGGTGTTGTGATCGTAGGGAGTATCGAGCAGGGATATGAAATGTGTCACGCCCGCCTCGATGAATTGATGAATGCGGTCGCGGATCTCTTCGACCGGGCCGATCAGCAGGGCCGGGGCCATCTGCTCCGGGTCCGCGCCTAACCTCTCGGCGGCCTTCCTCTGCAACTCCTCCTTCTCCGCGGCCGAGTCGGTGATGAAGGTGGAGCCCGCCCACGACACTTCTATCTCGTTCACGTCGCGGCCCACGGCCCGGCAGTGCTCGGAGAGCACCCCGAGCTTGTGCCGGAAAACTTCGGGCGAGCCGAAAGTGTTCCACTGGTCCGCGTGCTTCGCGACGACCCTGAGCATCAGCTTCTCTCCCTGCCCCCCTATCATCAGAGGGGGGCGCGGCCGCTGCACGGGCTTGGGCTCACAGTAGGCGTCTTTTATCCGGTAGTACCGGCCGTCGAAAGAGGTCTGCTCCTGAGTCCACATGCGCTTGATGATCTCCGCGGCTTCGTCCAGGCGGAGTATGCGCTCTTTCGTCGTGTAAAAGGGGATGCCCAGGGCGTCGTGCTCAAGCTCGAACCAGCCCGCGCCTATACCCATAATCAAGCGCCCGCCGCTCGTGTGATCGAGCGTGGCCCCCATCTTCGCCAGAACGCCGGGGTGCCGGTAGGTGTTGCCGGTCACGAGCGTTCCGACCTTTACGCGCGAGGTCTCCGCCGCGAGCGCCGCGAGCGTGACCCAGCCCTCCAGACACGGGCCGGAAGGGTCGCTCAGTATGGGAAAGAAGTGATCGAACGTCCACGCGGTGTCGTAGCCCAGCTGGTCGATCAGCTTCCAGGCGTCTTTCAACTCCCGCCACGTCGTGTTGTGCGGAGGCGTTTGAATCCCGAAGCGTAAAGCCCTTGCCATGTCTCTCTTCCTCCGAAGTCTGATTGCGGTCGATCAGCAACGAGCCGACGCGCGGGCCGACGGGGATGTTCAGCGGGATAGCCCGATCAACTGCTCCATGCGGGCCGGTCCCGCGCCGATGCCCGCGGCCATTACGAAGCCGATCTCCGGCGGGAAAGCACAAGCTCCGTGACGCCGATGTCGCGATGCGAGATGCCTATCCTCATTCTCGATCATCCTCCCGTTCCGAGTAAGAACTAATGACGTTATAAACTTTCAAGTCGGAAGTCAATGCGGCGCTTATCGGGCTAATGTCCCGACCCTGCGTTGCTGCTTGAGCGAGCCACGGGCCAGGAATTGCTTGCCATAGATAGGTAGGCGGGCTGCTCCGCCTACTACGATAACAGCCCGCCTACGTCCTGATCCGCTAAGGAGTCTGCCTCACCGCACCGCCTCTAAGAAGCGGTAGTCATACATCCACCCTTCGCCTGCCTCATTGCTAAGTACGGCGATCCGCCCGTTGCTAAGGAAGGCCAGCTTGAATATCTCCCACTGGTCATCGCTGATGTTGCCCTGCTGCGAGGAGACGCCTCCTTGATCCCAGACGATGGTGACGGCTCTGCCGCCGGCAATCTCGAAGTTGCCTATGCTGCTGACCCGGCCGAAGTGCCACTCGAACTTAGCGCCTGCTTCCTTAGCTTGCGCTGCCTCTACTCCGCTCGTGCCTGCACTCTGGGTCTGGCGAGGCGCCGCCTGCCGTGTTTGGGATTTGGCTGTAGTCTTCTTCATGTTTCTCCTTTCGACTGATGGTTAAAGGCGTCCACAACTGACCACCGTGAATTAAGATAGTCGCTTCAAATAAATTAAACGAATAGCATAGCATTGGCAGCCAGAGAGTTCAAAAATGGCACTGCTACTCCGAACGATCGCAAGCCGTCTCCTGGCCTACCTGAAACCCGGCAACACGGGATTATCACACTACCCTGATCGGCGCTACGCGCGCCGTCGGATGTCGAATCAGCAGATATATCGGGCGGAGGAGGAAAGGGGTGGAGGTCGGAAGCCCGCGATCTTTACGGCCCGCTTTCGGCCCGGTCGCGGGCTCCCGACGATTTGCGAAGTGGAGCTACTGCTTCAACACGGCTTCGAGCGTTTGAACCACCTTCTCGCTCTCGGGCGTCTCTTTCGGGCTGAAGCGAGCGACGATCTTCCCGTTCCTGTCCACGAGGAATTTATTGAAGTTCCAGGCTATGTCACCGCCGAATTCCGGGTTGGTCTGCTTGTCCGTGAGGAACTTGTATAGGGGGTCGATGTCGTCGCCCTTGACCGACACCTTCGAGAACATGGGGAAGGTCACGTTGTACTTCGTCGAGCAGAAGGTCTTGATCTCTTCGTTCGTGCCCGGCTCCTGGCCCCCGAAGTTGTTCGCGGGAATGCCGAGGATGACGAACCCCTGTGACTGGTACTTCGTGTAGATTTTCTGCAAGCCCTCGTACTGAGGGGTGAGGCCACACTTGCTCGCCACGTTCACGAGCATCACGACCTTGCCGCGATACTGTTTTAATTTGACATCTTTTCCGTTGATGTCTTTCAGGGTGAAATCGTAAACCGACTTCACCTTGTCCGCCTTGCCGGATTTATCTTTGGCCGAAACCGAGGAAGCCATCACCAGCGACGCCACCATCAGGCTTGCGAAAAGTATCTTCTTTTTCACCGCGTATACTCCTATATTGGAATCGAAAAGTTACCCCCGACTATACACCATCGGCGGCTGCTTCAGCCATTCGCAAATCTCCGCCGGCGATGCCGTTTTGATTGACACGCCCACGGGCAGGTGGCAACCTTGACCTGCCGGGAATCTGGGAGAGGGCCGCGGGTTTAATGATGAACATCGAGGAAGTGAAGGTCGGCATAATCGGGGGCACGGGCGAGGAGGGGCGCGGCCTCGCGCTCAGGTGGGCCATGGCCGGGGCGCGCGTGACGATAGGCTCGCGCTCGCCCGAACGCGCGAAAGAGGCGGCCGACGAGTTGAATGGGGTCGCCGGCCATAACCCCATACTCTGGGCCGATAATCAGGCGGCGGTCGCGGACGCGGACTTCGCCCTGCTCACGGTCCCGTTCGAGCACGCGGCGGCGACGGTCGAGGGCCTCTCGGGCAGCCTCAAGCCGGGGGCGATCCTGATGGACATTACGGTGCCGGTCTCTTTCGAGAAAGGGCGCGTGCGGTACGTCGAGCCGCCGGAAGGCTCGGCTAGCGAGCACCTGCAATCGCGCCTCCCGGAATCGATACCCCTGGTGGCGGCCTTCAAGACCGAGCCCGCGCACCTCCTGCTGGACCCGAGCGCGGCGCTCGATTGCGACGTGTTCGTGGCGGGCGATTCGAAAGAAGCCAGGGCGCGCGTCATGGAGGCGATCACTTTTATCAAAGGGCTCCGCCCTGTGGACGCCGGGACGATTTACAGCGCGCGCACAATCGAACGGATGACGGTGATGCTGATCGGCATCAACCGGCGGCGCAAGGTGAAGACCGGGCGGTTCCGAGTGGTCGGTCTGGAAGAATGAAAATCACTGCCCTTGCGGGCGGCATCGGCGCGGCCAAATTCCTGCTCGGCCTCGCGCGCGCGGTGCCGCCGGAAGAGATCACGATCATCGCGAACACGGGCGACGACATCGAGCTTTTCGGGCTCCGAATCTGCCCCGACATCGACACGCTCGCCTACACCCTATCCGGGGTGATCAACGAAGAGACGGGCTGGGGCATAAGGGGGGACACGTTCGAGTCCCTGAAGTGGATGGCCCGTTACGGCGAAGCTTCGTGGTTCAACCTCGGCGACCGCGACCTCTCCACGCACATCCACCGCACGGATTTACTGAGGCGGGGCCGCCCGCTCTCGGAGGTGACCGGCCACATCTCGTGCGCCCTGGGCGTGCGCGCCCGGATAATTCCGATGACCGAGTCTTACACGCCCACGCGCGTCGTCACCGACGAAGGCGAGATGCACTTTCAGGAATACTTCGTCCGCCGCAGGTGCGAGCCGAAGGTGCTCGGGATAAAGTTCGACGGCGTCGAGTCCGCGCGGCCCGCTCCGGGCGTGGAGAGCGCCATCCGGGACGCCTCGGCCGTCATCATCTGCCCGAGCAATCCTTTCATCAGCATCGGCCCTATACTGGCCGTCCCCGGAGTTCGCGAAGCGCTCGCGAGTACGCGGGCGACGAAGCTGGCGATCTCCCCCATCATCGGCGGCAAGGCGTTAAAGGGGCCCGCGGCGGAGATGCTGCGCGACCTGGGCCATGAAGTTTCGGCGCGCGGGGTGGCCGAATTCTACGGGGATTTCCTCGACGTATTCGTGCTTGATGTATTGGACGCCGACTTACTGCCGGGCATAGAATCTCTCGGCCTGCGCGCGGCGGCCCTCGACACGGTCATGAATACGCTCGACGACAAGGAGAGGCTCGCCCGCGAAGTACTGGAAGTCATGGAAGATGTTCACTAGCTGACCCCTGATCTCATGAAAGCCGTGCTGATCCCGATTAAAGACCCGGAACGGGCCAAGACGCGGCTCTCGGCGATCCTCTCGCCCGGCGAGCGGCGCGACCTGGCCTGGGCCATGTTTGAAGATGTCAGCGGGGCCGTAACCCGCGCCGCCAAGCCCGACGGCATATTTCTGGTCAGCAGCTTCCGGCCCGCCATCGAGCACGCCCGCTCGCTCGGGTGGGACGTGCTCGTCGAACAGAGGCAGGTGTCGGAGAGCGATTCTATAGACCGGGCTTCGCGAATACTGGGCGAGCGCGGTTTCGATTGCGTGCTTCGGCTTCCGGCCGACATCCCACTCGTGCGGCCCTCTGACGTGGACGAGTTGCTCTCCGTGGACCTGGTCGCGCCCGCCGCGCTGATGGTGCCTTCGCGCGAAGGCACGGGGACCAACGCCATCATTCGCACGCCCCCCGCCCTGTTTCCGTCTCGCTTCGGACCCGGCTCGCTCGCGTTACACCTCGAAGAGGGCGCGCGGTCCGGGGCCGCATGTTCTATCGTTAATAATTCCGCTATAGCTCTCGACATCGACGAGCCGTCCGACATCGCCCTGCTGCTCGAAGTAGGGCGTGGCACGAAGGCCCATGACCTGCTCACGGAGTGGAAGATTCCTGAAAGAATGCCGTGATTAAAATACTCCCGCTCGAAAACCTGCCCGAGGTCAATGAGGGCGACGATCTCGCCGCTCTGATCGCCCGAGCCGCGCGCGCGCGCGGGGCGGAGGTGTTGGAGCGAGATGTCTTCGTCATCGCGCAGAAGGTGGTCTCGAAGGCCGAAGGCCGCGTCGTGCGGCTCGATGGGGTCGAGCCGTCGGAACTCGCGGCGGAGTGGGCCCGCGCTCACGGTAAAGACGCGCGGATGGTCGAAGTGGTCCTGCGCGAGTCCAGACGCATAGTCCGCATGGAGCGCGGGGTGATGATCTGCGAGACGCGCCACGGGTTCATCTGCGCGAATGCGGGCGTCGATGCGTCGAACACGGCCGAAGGGACCGTGGTACTGCTGCCGGTAGACCCGGACGGATCGGCCCGGCGGATTCGGGCCGCTCTGGTCCGGGAGTTCGGGGTCGAAGTCGCGGTGATAATATCCGACACGTTCGGGCGGCCGTGGCGCGAAGGCATCGCGAACGTCGCCATCGGGCTGGCCGGGATCGCCCCGCTCGTGGATTACCGAGGGCAGGCAGATTCGCACGGGCGCGAGCTTAGAGTCACGGTCATCGCCATTGCCGACGAGCTGGCCTCGGCCGCGGAACTGGTTATGAAGAAGAGCGCGGGGCTTCCGGTGGCCGTCATCCGGGGCTTCGATTACGAAGCGCGGGACGCGCGGGTCGACGAGCTGATCCGCCCCCCGGACCGCGACCTCTTCAGGTGAAATCACCTCCATTTCTCTTTTGCTTTCCGCGAGGTTGAGTTTAAGATCATTCAAACCCGGATAAGGAGGTCGCTCTTATGCTCACACGTCGGAGGTTCTTGAAGGCTGTCGGCGGCTCGGCGGCCGTGGCTTCTTTCCACGAGCGCGGCTTGGAGCGCATACTCGCGGCCTCACGCGCGATGAATGACACGCCGCCGGATCAGGTGGCGCGCGACGAAGATTTCTGGCGGGAGATTCAGCAGGCCTTCACCGTGGACAGGTCGATCATAAACCTCAACAACGGCGGCGTCAGCCCTTCGCCCCGCGTCGTGCAGGACGCGATGCGCCGCTACCTCGAATACTCGAACGAAGCGCCCGCCCACACGATGTGGAGGGTGCTTGAGCCTCAGATCGAAAGCGTCCGCCGCAGGCTCGCGGCCGCGTTCGGCTGTGACCCGGAGGAGATGGCGATAACGCGCAACGCGAGCGAGTCCCTCGAAACATGCATATTCGGCCTCGATCTCAAGCCGGGGGATGAAGTGCTCACCACGACGCACGATTACCCTCGAATGCTCACGTCCTGGCAGCAGCGCGAGCGGCGGGACGGCATCAAGCTCAAAATGATCTCGTTCCCCATACCGCCCCCGTCGATGGACGACCTTTACGAGCGGTTCGAGCGCGCGATCACGCCCCGCACGAAAGTCATTCTCGTCTGCCACATCACCAACCTGACGGGGCAGATTTTCCCCGTGAAGCGCATCTGCCGGATGGGGCGCGAGCGCGGGATCGAAGTGATCGTGGATGGCGCGCACGCCTTCGCGCATTTCCCGTTCAGGCACTCGGACCTCGACTGCGATTACTACGGCACGAGCCTTCACAAGTGGCTGCTCGCGCCACACGGGACCGGATTCCTCTACGTGAGGAAGTCGAAGATCAAAGGCCTGTGGCCTCTGATGGCGGCGGATAAATCGATGGATGAAAACATCCGCAAGTTCGAAGAGATCGGCACCCACCCGGCCGCCAATCATAACGCCATCGCCGAAGCCCTGACTTTTCATGAAGGCATCGGCGTAGAGCGGAAGGCCGCGCGGCTGCGCTACCTGAAAGACCGGTGGGCGAGCAGGCTGGAACGGATCAAAGGCGTGCGCGTGCTCACCCCCTCCGACCCGTCACAGTCCTGCGGGCTGGCCTCCGTCAGCATCGAAGGCATGGACCCCGGCAAGGTCGTGGCGCACCTGTGGGACAACTACCGCATACTGGTCACGCCCCTCGTTCATGCGGAATTCAAAGCCGTCAGGATCACCCCCAACGTCTACACCACCCTCGCCGAAGTGGACCAGTTCGCGGACGCGATGGAGAAGATGATTGGCGAGCAGGGGCCGGCGTCAGGGGCCAGGAATCAGTAGTCGGCCTCAGGGATCAGTGGTCAGGGGTCAGGATTCGGGGGCTAAGGAAGGGGCATTTCAGACTCTCTTTATAGAATCCCTTTCGAGTAAATCGAAATCACGGGCGGCATCCCTGGCCCCTGACCCCCTGCCGCCTACCCCTCGACCCGACCGTCTCTGATGTTGATCGTGCGATGGGCGAGCGCGGCGTTTTCGGGATTGTGCGTGACTAGAAGGATCGTCTGGCCGAGGCGGTTGAGGTTCATAAACACTTCCATGACTTCGCGGCCCGTGCGCGTGTCGAGCGCGCCGGTGGGTTCGTCGGCGAGCACGAGGGGAGGTTCGTTGACGATGGCGCGGGCGATGGCGAGCCTCCCCTGCTCGCCCCCGGAAAGCTGGCTCGGGAGCCTCCGGGCCTTGTCCGCGAGCCCGACCTTTTCGAGCACGGAGCGCGCGCGCTCCCTCTTCTCTCTGGACGGGAGATCGGCCGTGGCGAGCGGGAGCATCGCGTTCTCGATTGCCGAAAGGTAGGAGAGCAGGTGGTGCTGTTGGAAGACGAAGCCCAGGTATTCGCGCCGGAAGTCCGCGCGCCGCTCGTCCGTCAGGTCGTAAATGTCTATCCCATCCACCAGCACCCGCCCTTCTGATGGCCGGTTCATCGCGCCTACTATCGTGAGCAAGGTGCTCTTGCCCGACCCCGAAGGGCCCATCAGGCAGACGAACTCGCCTTCCTCAATGCTGATGTTTATGTCGGAGAGGACGCGAACGGCGGATGACTCGCTGTCTGATTGGTAGATTTTGCCGACCTGCTCTGCGGATAAAAAAGCCACTCTCTTGGCACACCTCAATAAGCGGTCTCTACACGTACCGGACGGCTTCCGAAGGGTCGAGGCGCGAGGCGCGGATGATCGGGTAGAGGCTGCTGATCACTCCGATCAGGAGCCCTGCCGCTATGGCGGCTGCCCCTATCGCGGGCTCGAATCGGAGGTCTATGTTCGTCTCGGCGAAGTAGGGGAGCGCGAGCCAGCTCGCGAGCATGCCCGACACCCACCCCAGGAGCCCGCCCGCGATGCTCATCACGGCCACCTCTATCATCAGCCCCTTGATGATGTGCGCCCTGCGAAACCCGATGGCCCTCAGCACGCCTATCTCCCGCGTCCGCTCGATGACCGAGCCCATCATCGTCGTGAATATCATCAGCGCGCCGATGGCGAGCACGACCGCCGAAATAGCCGCGGAGAAGCGCGTGAGCCGCTCGACCGTCTCCGTGCGCGCGCGCACGCTCTGCTGGATGGCCGAGACTTTCACGTGCGGCAGGCGGTCGTTTATCTGCGCGACGATGTCCCCCACGGGGCAGTCTTTGCAGAGCGCGCTCACTTCGACGAGGCTCAACTGGCCGGGCTTCCCGAGCAACTCCTGCACGTGCGCGAGCGAGCCGAACAGCATGCGGTCTTCCGGCCCGCCCGTCTGCGCGAGCACCCCCGCGACCCTGTGCTCGCGACCCGCCACCTGCAAACGGTCGCGTACGATCCTGAAGCCCGAGCGCGCGCCCTCTTCCGAGTGCTCGCCCCCGTGCCCTTCCGGGTGCTCGCCATCTTCGTGACCAGCCCGCTCCACGGGCTCGATCAGGTTCAGGGCGCGCGCCGCCTCGTACCCCGCCAGCACCTCGTCGTCGCTCGCGGGCGTCTTCCCCTCCACCTGCCACCACCGCTTCAGCTTCAGCTCGCTTTCGAAATCGACCCCCGCGAGGAGCACTTCGCCCCCGCCCGCCGAGACGGCGCCCAATATTTTAGGCGCGATGATGCTGAGGCGGTCGCGGTAGGGGATGTCGAGTATGTTGGCGGCGTCCTCGTTTTTCAGCTGGTGAACGTCGAAGGAGACGCTTGAGACGTTGATGCCGCCGTAGTCGAGCGAGAGGCTGTTGGACTGGGGCACGACGACTATGTTCGCCCCATACTGATCCATCTGCGTGCCTATCTCTTCCTTTATCGACCCGCTCAGGCTGAGCAGAGCCACGGCCGTGCCGATCCCGATGGCGATGCCGACGACGAGGAAGATGGCCTTCCCCTTCCGGCGCTTCAGGTTGGCGATGGCAATCGTGCTGATTCGCATGTGGTCTCCCGAGGCGGGCCGCCTAGAAGTACTTCGCGCCCTTCTCAAGCTCCCCGGCTTTGATGACGAGATAATCGCCTACGACCGAGCGCTCAAGGCCCACGGGGTTGCACCCGCCCGAGACCTCGTTCACGCGCGCGGAATGAAACTTCATCCCGCAGTTGTTGCAGATCATATCGTCGCCCTCCTGGTGGTAGCCCTTCTTCGCGTGGAAGCAGGTGTCGCATGCGTCGAGCGCCGCGCGGTACGCCCCGTCGGAGCTTTTGATCGCGAAGAAGCGGACAGGAGCGCCCGAGGGCAGCTTGTGGTCGAAGAACTTCGCCTTCCCGGCCTGAAGGTCCGCGATGGGAATCATCACGTCGCCCGATTCGGCGCCCGTCAGCTTGGCGGCGGTCGGGGCCGCGGCGTCGTCGCCCGAGCCCGCGAATATGAAATAGCCCGCCAGAGCCGCCAGCGCCAGCACCACGACGATCACAATGGGGACGGCTTTGCTCCGGGCTTTAGCCCCGTCGGTGAACTGCTCTCTCTTCTTCTCGCGGGTTTCGTTCGCCCGCGACCTGTTTGTGCTCATAACATCTCCACGTCGATCATTGCTTGAGGTTCTCGGTTCAGGGCCGCAAGAGGCTTCTATTATAACAAGCAGGCGAAAGATGGGGCCAGCCGCTCTCCGGCCATCATAAACCGAGCCTGTCCATCTTCTCTTTCTCGTACTCGCCGTCTTCTCCGGGGTATCTTAGCAGGCTGTCGAACTTCCCCGCCTGCTTCGCGAGCGCCCACACGAGGCTTTCGCCCGCGGGCAGTATGTTCGGGGCCGACGAGAAGACCGGGTCCTCGAACGCTTCGTCCGAGTTTATGAGCTTCCACCCCTGCCTCTCGAACATCGTGAGCAGGTCGTCGAGGAAGAGCGCGTTCAGGAGGTTGAAGTGGACGAGGAGCGTGTGCTTCACGCTGCGGCCCAGCACTTTGCGCGACAGGTCGTCGTAATAGGTCGCGCGCTCCCGGATGTGGTTCAGGTAATAATCCCTATAGGGGGAGAGGTCGGCGTCGGGCGATTTCTCAAGGCGCTTTCTCAGGCGGCCGTCCACGTACCAGTCGGACGCATCTATGGTCACGTGCCCGTTCCTGTAGCCGTGCTTCTTCAAAAAAGCGCGCATCGCGTCGCGCTTCTCGGCCGTGTTGCCCTCCTTGAGGTAGGGGAAGCGGAAGAGCTTTCTGAATCGCGGGAGGTCTCTGATGACGGCCTCCCCGCGCAGCACGTCCTCGGAGAACATCTGGAAGCTGACCTGCTTCGAGTTGTAGTAGTGGTGCGAGTATGAGTGGTTGGCGATTGTATGCCCGCGGTCGTTCCACGCGCGGAGCAGCCTCCTGCCCAACTCGTTGTCCGAGTGTTTCCCCGCGACGAAGAGCGCGGCCTTCAGGTCCGAGTGGCGCGCCAGGGCTCCGAGCACCCGGCGGTTGCGCTCCTCGACCGAGAGCTTCGGCGCGTCACCGAGCATGAAATCGTCCATCGTGATCGCGACCCGCGGGGGGGTCCGGGAGTCGAAGAAGGAGCCGAGAGCGGCCGCGCCCCCGGCGCTCGATAGAGTGGTCGCGCAGGCAATAGAACGGATGAAAGTTCTGCGATTCACCGGTCTCCTCCCTTTACCATTGATCGTCCGCCATCGAGCGGTTTGTCGGGGATAATATACCCGGAAAAACCGCGGGAGGGCAGCAAAAATCAAGGCGCGGTTTGTTCGGGCCGGGCGGGCCGGTTTAATATAAAAGTTCGGACTCCCCTAGACCATACCCGGAGATGAACGCTTGCTATTTCAAGAGACCTCAGTAGAACCGACGCCCGCGCCGCCGCCGCCTGAGCTACGCGACACCATATTTCAGAAGATGATCGAGCTCCTCAACTACCCGTTCGTCAACCAGAAGGAGTTCAAGGTGTCCGTACTGAGCCTCCTGCTCCTGGTCCTGGTCATCTTCATATCGGTGGTGATCTCCCGCTACCTCAGGCGCTTCCTTGAGAAGCGGGTGCTGGTGAACTTTCACGTCCCGGCGGGCCTCCAGTACACGCTGCTCAGGATAGCCCATTACATCATCCTTACGATAGGACTCATATACGGGCTGAAGCTCGGGCTCGCCATCGACCTGACGAGCCTCGCGGTCATCCTGGGATTCCTGTCGGTCGGCATCGGCTTCGGCCTGCAATACATCGCGTCGGACATCGTTTCGGGGTTCATCCTCCTGTTCGAGCGGCCCGTGCGCATAGGCGACCGGCTCAGGATGGACGACATAGAAGGCCGCGTCAACAACATCAGCATCCGCACGACGACCGTGGTGACCAACGACAACATCACGGTCATCATACCGAACTCGGACCTCGTGCGCGGCAGGGTCACCAACTGGTCCTACAGCAACAAGGTCAGGATCAGGCTGCCCGTCGGCGCGGCCTACGGGAGCGATGTCGAGAAGGTGACTAAGGCTTTATGCGAGGCGGGGGGCGCGGTCGAGGCGGTGCTGAAAGACCCCGCCCCGACCGTGCAGTTCAAGAACTTCGGAGAGTCGTCGCTCGATTTCGAGCTGCTGGTCTGGATCGACCAGCCGCACGACCACGTCAATATTCGCAGCAGTCTGAACTACGAGATAGAGCGCCTCTTCCGCGAGTACGAGATCGAGATACCCTTCCCGCAGCGCGACGTTCACCTGCGGTCCGGCTCCGTCAGGATAAACTCGGACCAGAATGGCGGGAAAGACATACGGGTCCGGGGCGGGGAGTGAGAGGGCGGCGACCGGGAGTCACGCGCTCTGCACTATCCCCGCGCTGCTGTTGGAGCCGATGGGCATCGCGAAGAGGCGGTCGATCATGGGCTCGAAGTGGGAGAGCGGCAGCGTGTCGTAGCTCGCGTCGAACGAAGCCTGGTCCCACTCGTCCGTGAATTTGCAGGCGAGGGGGTACCACGGCTCGTTCTCGTACTGCCGCCGCGCCTCGGGGTCTTTGCCCATCAGGTGGTAGTAGTGGCGGCCCTGAAAATCCTGGTGCGTGCGCACGACCTCGTAGGTCTCCCGCGAGACGTAGGGCTTCAGTATCTCGGCCGCTATCGCCGGGTGGTTCTCGACCGAGATCACCTTGCCGAGGTCGTGACAGAGCGCCGCCACGATCAACTCTTCGGACGCGCCCTCGCGCTCGGCGCGCGTGGCCGTCTGGAGCGCGTGCTGCAACTGGTCCACCGCGAAGCCGTCAACCTGCTCTTCCAGCTGGGCGAGCATGGCTTTGATGATGCTCGGCATCCTGGACTGCCTCTGGCCCACCGCCTGGCCGATGACCATCCAGTCCTCCACTCTTCCTTCGTCCATTCTTGCAAAAGGCATATGAATCTCCTCGTGTCAGGCTTCAATATTTGAAAGCTTCGCCTGTATTATAGCCCCAGCCCCTTAAGGTTCAAGCGCCGGGATCGCTTTGGAGAAAATATAAGGACAGGCACGACCCGCCCGGCCATCTGGACGAGGCAAGGAGAGAATTCGCGATGAGAGAATCCGCCATGCGCCATTATGTTTATCGAACGGTCAAATGTCTGATGATCTTTCTGGCGCTCGCGCCGTTTCAGGCCAACAGCCCGGCGCAGAACAGGCCGAAGCAGCCGCCTTCGAAGCCCGCGGGCCAGGTGAGCCCCGCCATATTCGCGGTCTCGCAAAGCGGGGCCGACTCCTACCTCGACCCGATAGTGGTGGTAATCGGGGGCCGTTACACGAAGCCGCCCTCGGGCATGGAAGACGCGGCCGCCCTGTCGAGGTTCGCGGGGAGGTACTACAAGGCGGGGCAGACCTACTCCCTCTTTTTCGGGGGCGGCAGGAGCGGAAAGGTCACGGTCAGGGAGTGGCTCGGAAAGAGCGGTGACTGCAACCGCTCGATGGCGGGCGTCTCCCTGAACACGACCGCGAAGATAGAAGGGAAGGTCATGGGGCTGGCGACCAACGTCGATTCGCTCGGCCGCCGTGAAAGCTCTCGGCGCATGCCGACCCCGGCGGAGCGAGCCTCCGTGATGAAGCTGGCGCAGAGGGCCTACACGCAGAAGGGCGCGTCCGGGCCGCAGCTCCAGAACCTCCGCACGATCAACATGACCGCGATGGACCTCGACGGCGACGGCGGGTCCGAGATCGTCGCCAGCTTCGTGCTCAAGAGGAAGGGCGGGAAGGACGCGCGCGCGCTCTTCCTAATAGCCGAGCCGCGGGGTGCCGATTACCGCGAGAGCTTCGCGCGCTATAACGTGATCGCCGACACCGACCTCCCCGGAGGCGCGAGCCTCGACGACATAGAAGATTACGTACTGGCCGAGATTCTCGTGGATCAGCTCGACCTGGATAGAGACGGCAAGGGCGAAATTATAGCAATGGACCGCGGGTTCGAGGGCGTCACCTACAGGATTTACAAGAGGCAGAAAGGGCAGTGGCGAAGGGTCTACGAGTTTCACAGCTACAAGTGTGCGTACTAGGCGTCGGTGGCCAGTGATGGCGCATGATGCGCTTCGCGCGGCGCGGTCAGGATTCAGGGATGCCGACCGAGATTTCGATTAAATCGAAATGGGATTCTATAAAGAGGATCTGAGGTGCTTCTTCAATTAACCCTTGAATCCTGACTCCTGATCCCTGCCGCTAGCCCCCGGCCCCTGACGCAAGCACCCCCAGATTGTCGAAGCGCCCTCTCAGGATCGCGTTCGAATCGGCGTCGAGCCAGTCTTCGAGTACCGTCGCGTAGACGGAGCGGAAATCGACCTTTGATTTCAGGTTTCCCGACACGTCGAGGTCGGCCGCCGCGAGCGAAGGCTGCTCGCCATAAAGCCCCCCTCTGACCTTGTTGCCGATCACGAACATGCAGGAGGACGAGCCGTGATCGGTGCCTCGGGAGCCGTTCTCTTCCGGCCTCCGCCCGAACTCGGACCACGGCAGTATCAGCACGTTGTCCGCCAGGCCGTGCTCCGCCATGTCGTCGTGGAACAGCTTCACCGCCTGCGAGAAATTTTGCAGGAGGAGCGCGTGCAGACCGGACATGTTGGTGTCGGTGATCTGCTCCGCGTGGTTGTCGAAGCCCCCGACCTCCGCGTGGAGCAGGTTCGCTTCCGGGATCGTGACGATCATCTGGGCGACCATCTTCATCGCGCGCGCGAGCGGATTACTGTCGGGGTAGACCACGGTCGACGTGTAGCCCTGGATGGCTTCGGTCAGGCGTATCGAGCCCGAAACCGCGTCGAACCCCACGCCGCCCGCCACGCCCTTGAAGCTGCCCTCGGGGAACCGGCGGCTGTAGAGGGCGTTCATCGCGGCCAGCTTGTTCGGGCGGTTCGCAGGGAAGGCCGGGCTGGTTCTGAAACCGTAATCGCTGAAGTTGAATATACTCGGGACGACGAACCTGTCAGACATCAGAGTCCTGGGGAGCCGCCCCCCGATTGCCGCCGCATGGAACCCCGCCTGTCCCGCGAGGGCCTCTTCCGCGTACCTGCCGAGCCACCCGGAGCCTTTGCCGTCAACAAGGTTCGCCGTGTGCCAGTAGTCTTCGCTCAGAAAGTGAGACTGGCTCGGCTCGGGGTACCCGACGCCGAGGACCACGGCCACTTTGCCATCGTCGAATAGCTGCTTGACCTCCGCGAGTGCCGGGTGGAAACCGAATTGATTGGAGATGATGGTCGAGCGCCCCTGCCCGTCTTTCAGGTCGGCCTCTTTGAAGCCGAGGTTGGGCCGGAGCCTGCGGTAGTTCGGGTCCGTGTAAGGGATGACCGTGTTCAGCCCGTCATTGCCGCCCGAAAGCTGTATCACCACGAGCACCCTGCGATTCGGATCAGAGGTCTGGGCTCGCGCGCCCGTGAGCCAGACGCGCGGCATCACCACCCCGAGGCTCACCATCCCGATGCCCTGCTTGATGAATCTCCTCCTGTTTACGGGCATAGCCCACCTCCGTCCTAGTTCAACTGAAATTCCTGCATGCACAGCACCATGTGGAGGAGCCCGCGCACGTATTTCCTAAGGGTCTCGTCGTTGACCATGAACTCGATCCGGTTCCCCTGATCGTCGGTTTGAAGGTAGTCGCTCAGGATGCGCTTCGCCTCGTCGTCCACTTCGAGAGGGCCGAGGCGCGAGAGCATATTTTCGACGGTGCCGGCGGCGGTCGGCGCGGCTAGGCCCCTGACCACTTCGTCGCTGATGGTCGGCCCCCGCAGGGGCGGTACCGAGGGCCGGCTGTCGGCGAGAAAGCCCGCGAAGTTGAACCTCTGTAGCAGGGTCGAGGTCATGAGCCACCTCGCATGCAGCGCCCAGCCGCTGACGTTCGGCGGGTTGAAGAGCTCCATCCCCATCTGGTTGAGGAAGAAAAGGCTGAAGAAGTCGGCCGTCTCGCGCCCCTGCAGGGAGTACCCCGCGCCCAGCATGCGGGCCGCGCCGACGAGCAGCTCCGCGGGATTCTTGACCAGCCCGAACCGGGCCCGCTCGCTGAAGAACTCGTCGGACGCGAAGATGGCGCGGGCGAGCTCTTTGACCGAGTGGTCCCTCGCGAAATAAACGTCGGCGAACTTCTCTATCGTCGCTTTGTCTTCCGGGCTGTCGGCGAGCGGGTAGACGAAGAATTCGAAGAATCGCTTCACGAGGTGGCGGCCGGTCGCCCTCCGCGCGCAGATGACGGTTATGACGTCCTCCCCGGTGAAGCTCGCCGTCTGCCCGTAAATCTCTTTGGCCGTAGAGTCGTGTTGGGAGGGGATGAATAAGAAGGCCGGCTTGAACACGTCCTGCTTCTTCAGCTTGAACTTCCACCCGGTGAAGGCGCGGGCGATCTCCTTGACGTCCTTCTCGGTGTAGTTGGGCTCGCCGGTCACCTCGTCGTTAATGCCCATGGTGAAGAGCTCCTGGAGCTCGCGTGCGAAATTCTCGTTCGGGCTGCCGACGACGTTCGTGATCCCGTCGAGCCAGATGAGCATGGCTGCGTCCTGCGACACCTTGAGCAGCAGGGTATCAAAGCGGTCGACGGCGTGCTGGCGCAGGACGTTGTTCTGCACGTGCATCAGGGAGAAGAAGACCTTCGTGTACGAGGTCGCGAAATGGTTGTGCCAGAACAGGGTCATCTTCTCTTCGAAGGGGCGGCGCGTCAGCATCATCCGCGCCACCCACAACGACTGCATCTCCAGGGGGCTGGGGCGCTTGACGTTGAAGCCCCTGCCGAGCGCCTTATCGAACTCCTTATTATTCACCAGCTCGTAATCGACGAGGAGGTCGACGGCGTTCTCCCGCCCGAGCGCGACCAGTTGGTTGATCTCTTGGGGAGGGCCTCCGAAGCCGGCGCGTCGGAGCAGATGCGCGGCCTCCGCGTAAGTCAGGCTTGCCATGGGGTGGTACTCCTTCGCTGAATTAATGGCAGCGCGCGGGAAGAAGGGTTAAATGTCGAAGCCGCCGATGCGCTCGCCGGACCTGGGGCGGGGCTTGACGAGCAGGGCCTCCTGCTCGTCCCGGCGGGAGCGGCTGCGGTCGGAGTGCCACTCGGCCCACGCCTCGGGCGCGTCGATGGTCTCCCCCCCATGCCGCGTGAGCCGTTTGCGCACCTGGCACATCACGGGAGTGTTCACCGCCACGCCCGAGACTATGAGCTGGCCCTTCGTGAGCGCGGGGAGTTCGTCGAGCATGCGGCGGCCCGCGCCTTCGACCGTCTTCGCGATTGTGTCCTGATCGATGGGATTCACTATCCGCATGATGAACTGCGTCATGCATTGCGACAGCACGTCGGAATCGAGCTTGCCGGGCCTCTGCGTTATCAGCCCGATCCCCACGCCGAATTTGCGGCCCTCGGAGAGGATCTGTTTCAGGACGTTGGTGGAGACGACCGTCTGGCCCGACGGGGCGAAGCGGTGCGCTTCTTCGAGCAGCACGAAGACGGGGTAGGGGAGATAGCGCTCGTTATTCTTCTCCGTCACTTCGCCTTTATGCGTGGCCATGCGCGCGATGATCGCGCGGCGGAGCAGAGCGCCCACGATCACCTGCTGCTCGTTCTGGTCTATGTCGACGAGCTGAAGGACCGTGCACTGGCCGGGCCTGAACAACTCTTCGAGCGAGTTGTGCTCGGTGTCGGAAAAGATTTGATGCTTCGCGTAGCCCCGGCCGAAGCGGCTCTCAAGCCTCCACTCGAGCGCGTCGATGGTGCTGACGTTGCCGGAGCGGTCCCCGTTGTCGTCGCCGTATCGCTGCTCGGCGACGGCGTCCATCAGGTCCTGAAACGTATAACGCGCGTGCGGCCCGAAGCGGGTGCGTACATTTCGGAAGGCCGTGCCGAGAAAGTATTTCATCTTCTCGGACAGTTCCTGAAGCAGGTAGCAGATGTCCCCGAATTCGAGGCTGTCGAACCGGACCTTGACCTTCTCGGGCCTCAGTATTTTGACCTCGGGCTCGTAGCCGTCGCGCGAGAAGTGCGATTTGAATTCCGGCTTCTTGATCTCTTCGAGGGTATTGTACTCGCCGTGCGGGTCGACTACGAGCACGGCCGAGCGGTTCTCCGGCCGCATCAGCTCTTCGACGAGCACGGAGGCCGTGTAGCTCTTGCCCGCGCCGGTCGAGGCGAGCACCGCCAGGTGGGTCGAGACTATATCCCTCACTGAGAGGGTGACGGGCACCTCCCCCGCCTGTCGCGTGAGTAGGCTGCCGATGTGGGCCGCGCCCCGCTCTCCGAGGCCGCGCGGCGAGAGCACCTCGGCGAGCATGTGCGAGGGCGCGAGGTAGACCCTCTGGCCGGGCATCGGCGGTATCCGCGGGTTGATGAAGTCTTTCAGCTCCTGCTCGAAATAGCCGATCACGGAGACGACTATCTCGAACAACTCCGCGCCCTCTTCTTCGAGCCCGATCATCGCGGCGATGGCCGAGGGGGGCGTCGCCGGGTCCGCGAGAAAGCTGTCCGGGAGCGAGCGCACGAGACTGCGCTCCGATATGTTGCCGAGAATCAGGCGCTCTTCCGGGCCCGCCTTCACCGAGTAGTAAACGAACTCCCCGACGCGCGTGCTGCCGTTGTCAGTGGTGATGAAGATGTACTCGTTCGGCTTCTCTCCGGGCCCTTTGACTGTTCCTACGAGAGTATCGGACATTTGCTGTGCCTTCGTGCCAAGGGTTCTACGTGGCGGTCAATATACCACAACGTGATAACGCGGCAAAGGCTCTCTTATTGCGCCCTTCGCCGCCATAAAAAGGCGCAACAAGATGATCGCCGCGCGGGCGGCCTGTTAATTAATCCGCTGGATCAGGGGTTGGCGGGGGGAGGAACCGGTCCTTAAAGTGAGTGTTACCCCGTGGACGCGATCTATTCGCAGCTCCATGTCCTCGAACCGCTCGCCCATGCTGTTCCGCAGTTGTGTTATGCTCGCCTGAGTACTGACGCGCAGTTCATTTATGGCGGTCTCTGTGTAGCTTCGCAATCCGCTTATGCTGGCCTCGGTGCTGCGAAAATCGTTTATCCGCTCAAGCACCGTTTCCAAAGTGGGTCTAGTGGCGGCGTCGTCATGGAATCTCAATGTCGGATCATCGGTCATGCTGACTTACTTCCTCCAAGCTAACGATGTTGTTAGACCTGGGCGAACAGCTTCATCTTACTAAATCGATTGGCCCATTCAAAGAGAAAACCGGCTTGATAAACCGCTCAACGATTACGGGAAGGGTTAGTCGCTTCAGGTTTGGGCGGTATATAATCCTCCGAATCCTGCGCGGAGAGGGTGAACGGAAATTTATTTTATGGGCGAGCTGTTGATCACGAAAGCCGGGCAGCTTGTGACGCTCGCGGGGGCGGCGCGGCCCCGCGTCGGGCGCGAGATGCGCGAGCTCGGAATAATCGAAGACGGTGCGCTGCTCGCGCGCGACGGTTTGATAGTCGCCGCGGGGACTTCGAGCGAGGTCGAGCCTCTGGCTTCCCCCGATGCCGAGCGCATCGACGCGCGAGGCATGGTCGTGACCCCCGGCTTCGTGGACGCGCACACGCACGTCGTCTTCGCGGGGACTCGCGAGGACGAATACGAGCTGCGCGCCGAAGGGTTCACTTACCAGCAGATAGCCGCGCGGGGCGGCGGGATAAGATCGACCGTGCGGAAGACGCGCGCGGCTTCCGAAGAGCAGCTCTTCGAGATGGCCCTCCCCAGAGTCCGCCTCCTGCTCGAACACGGCACGACCACGGCGGAAGCCAAGAGCGGCTACGGGCTCACGGTCGAAGACGAGCTGAAGATATTGCGCGTTATTCGAAGGCTCGACCGCGAGACCGCCCTCGACCTCGTGCCGACTTTTCTCGGCGCGCACGAGGTGCCGGACGAGTACCGCGACGCCGGAGACTCCGCGCGCGCGAGGGAGAGTTACATCTCCCTCGTCGTGGACGAGATGCTCCCGCGCGTGGCGGAAGAGAAGCTCGCCGAATACTGCGACGTCTTCTGCGAGTCTCACGTCTTCACGGCGGACGAGTCGCGCCGCGTGCTCGCCCGCGCGAAAGAGCTGGGGCTCGGCGTCAGGCTCCACGCGGAGCAGTTGAGTCTGTCCGGCGGCGGGCGGCTCGCGGCCGAGCTCGGGGCCGCGTCGGCCGACCACCTGGAGTACCTCGACGATTCCGGCATCGAGCTGCTCCGAAGCGCGGGCGTGGTCGCCGTGCTGCTCCCCGGAGCGGTCTTCAACCTCGGCCTCACGCGCTACCCGCCCGCGAGGAAGATGATCGAATCGGGTGTGGCGGTCGCCATCGCGACCGACTTCAACCCCGGCAGCTCGCCCACCCCTTCGATGCAGATGGCGCTCTCTATAGCCTGCACGCAGATGCGGATGACTCCCGCGGAAGCAATAACCGCGGCGACCGTCAACGCGGCTTACAGCCTCGGCAGGGGCGCGCGCGCGGGCTCGCTCGAAGCGGGCAGGCAGGGCGACATCGTTATATTCGACTGCGCGGACTACCGGCAGATCCCTTACTTTTTCGGGGTGAATCACGCGCGCGTGGTCATAAAGTCGGGCCGCGTCGTCATCGACCGGCGCGGCGCATGACCGGCGACCGTGCTCACCCGTTTCGGCTCCGCCTGCTTTCAACTTTGCGAACGAGCTTCTATT
>DASQDI010000088.1:0-41557 GCA_035634255.1 Blastocatellia bacterium | reverse complement strand
CCAGCTCTTCATCTACCTCAGGATACTCTCCGTCGAAGTCGGCACGCCGGACCTCTACGTGATCCGCGACTTCAAATTCTGACGCGGGATTATCTAAAGCAGTCAGCTTTGCGTGGGAAGCGTTCTGAAAAAGCAGGTGCGCTCGCCCGTGTGACAGGCCGGGCCTCGCGGCTCCACTTTGACCAGCAGAGTATCGCCGTCGCAATCCACCGACACGGAGACCACGCGCTGCGAATTGCCCGAGGTCGCGCCCTTGTGCCATAGCTCCGAGCGCGAGCGGCTCCAGAACCACGTCTCGCCCGACTCAAGGGTGAGCGCGAGAGACTCTCGGTTCATGTAAGCCAGCATGAGCACTTCGCCGCCCGCCGCGTCTTGAACTATGGCGGGCACGAGGCCCCGCTCATCGAATGTCACTTTGTCGGAAATCGACTCGCTCATCATCACCTCACCGGAAGCCCGCGCGCCCGCAGGAACTCCTTCGCCTCGCCTATCGTGAATTCGCCGAAGTGAAATATCGAGGCCGCGAGCACCGCCGAGGCTTTCCCCTCGCTCAGCGCCTCGTAAAGATGATCGAGCGAGCCTGCCCCGCCCGACGCGATCACGGGGATCGACACGGCTTCGGAGACGGATCGCGTAAGCTCCAGGTCGTACCCGTCGCGGGTGCCGTCCTTATCCATGCTGGTGAGCAATATCTCTCCCGCCCCGAGCCCTTCGACCCTGCGCGCCCAGTCGATCACGTCGATGCCCGTGGGCGTGCGCCCCCCGTGAGTGTAGACCTGCCAGCCCCGCTCCCCCGCGCGCCGCGCGTCGATGGCGACGACTATCGCCTGCGACCCGAAGGCCCGCGAGCCCTCGGTGATGATCGAGGGCTCTTTGATCGCGGAGGTGTTGAGCGACACCTTGTCCGCACCCGACGCCAGCATGCTGCGGATGTCTCCGAGCGTGCGTATGCCTCCGCCGACCGTGAAGGGGATGAAGACGGAGTCGGCGACGCGGCGCACCATGTCGTGGACTATCGCGCGGCTGTCGGAGGACGCGGTTATATCGAGAAAGACCAGCTCGTCAGCGCCCTCGCGGTCGTACCTGCGCGCCTGCTCGACGGGGTCGCCCGCGTCTATCAAATCGACGAAGCGAATGCCTTTGACCACGCGCCCGCGGTCTACGTCAAGACATGGGATTATTCTCCTGGCCAGCATGATTTAATCGGTCGGGTTCAGCCGGTCGAGGCCCGCCCCGCCGCCGCAATCGCCTCCTCAAGAGAGAACCGCGATTCGTAGAGCGCCTTGCCTATGATGACGGAATCGACCCCCTCGTCTTCGAGGGCCGAGAGGCGCGCGATGTCTTCGAGAGAGCCGACGCCTCCCGACGCGGTCACGCGCGCCCGTGAAGCTTGCAAAGCTCGGGCGATTTCGGCCGTGGTCTTCAGGTTCGGGCCCTCCAGCCGGCCGTCCCTCGTGATGTCCGTGTAGATGATCCGCCCGACGCCCATGTCGGCCACCTGCCTCGCGAGCGCGAGCGCGTCGAGCCGCGCGTCGGCGGTCCAGCCGCGGACGGCCACCGAAGTCTCCCTCGCGTCGATGCCGACGATGACCGAGTCGCCGAACTTCTCGACGGCCCGCCGCAGGGTGTCAGGCTCTTCGACCGCGAGCGTGCCGACGATGCAGTAGCGCGCGCCCACTCGATTAAGCAAATGGTCGATATCTTCGAGAGAGCGGATGCCCCCTCCGACTTCGACGGGCACTCGGGTCTCTTCGATGATGCGCCGGATTATCTTCTGGTTCTCGGATGTTGCGCCCGGGAAGGCTCCGTCGAGATCGACAACGTGAATCAGTTTCGCGCCCGCCCGCTCGTACTCGCGCGCGACTTCTACTGGGTCGCGGTCATACACCTTCGCGCTCTCTTCGCGCCCCTCGACCAGCCGCACGCAGCGGCCGCCCTTCAGATCTATCGCCGGGATTATCAGCATAATAGTCGTCGATCACTTAAATTGAAAAACCGCACCGGGAAATGTACCATGCCCGTACCCAGGCTAGAAATCCGGGCGTGAGGGACAGGTTGAATGGTGACCGGCAACACTATAAAAAATCTGCCTGACGGTCATGACAGAATCGACAAGCCCATAGGGATGGTTCACACAGTGAGCGCGGATCTTCAGGATGTAAGAGCCGACCTTAGGGACGTGAAAGCGCGGCTGGCCACTTTGGAGAGTACCGTCGGCGAGCGCCTCTACGATACCAGACCCATCTGGGAGCGCGCACTTGCGGAGATAGCAGAGACGCGCTCGGAGCTGGCCGAAGTTCGCTCTGAGATTAGAGACGGCTTCCACAACCTCGGAGACAAGATGAACGTGCTTAATGAGGATGTGATCACCGTTCGAGCGGAGAACCGACGCCTGAGAAAGCGGATCGACAATTTAGAGCCGAAAACGCCTTAGCCTTCCCCGAATCAAACTCTATATCATCGCCACTCGGCTCGAGGGTACCAGGATTGCTATCTATAAATAATGGCGTCTGCCTTCGGAGCTTTCGTTCTCTTTCGATGCGAAAGGGGCGAGGCGGACGCCTGTTATCGATACATTGCGAATGATGGTTGAAAATATGAAACGAAGATGGTGGCGCGCGGGAGCACAGGCGGTCATACTGCTGACCCTGGTGCTCTCCCTGTCTCAGGCATCCTACGGCTTCGCGATCCTGTCGCATCAGGCCATAATAGACGCGACGTGGGACAAGTCGATCAAGCCGCTCCTGCTGAAGCGGTATCCGAACGCGACCGCCGAGCAGCTTCGCGAAGCGCACGCATACGCTTACGGCGGGTCGATCATTCAGGACATGGGGTATTACCCATTTTCGAGCAAGTTCTTCAGCGACCTGACCCATTATGTCAGGAGCGGCGATTTCGTCGAAGCTCTGCTGGCGGAGGCGCAGGACATAAACGAGTATGCATTCGCGCTCGGGGCGCTCTCCCATTACGCCGCTGACAACAACGGCCACCCGGCCGGCACTAATCAGGTCGTCCCTCTGATCTACCCCGAGCTCAAAGCCAAGTACGGCCCCGATGTGACCTACGAGGAAAATCCTTCGGCCCACCTGAAGACGGAGTTCAGCTTCGACGTCCTTCAGGTGGCGCGCGGGAATTACGCGCCGGAAGCCTACCACGATTTCATCGGGTTCAAGGTCTCGAAGCCCGTACTCGAACGCGCATTCCTGAAGACCTACGGGCTTGAGATCGACGACATATTCACGAGCTTCGACCTGGCCATCGGGACCTACCGGCGCACCGTTAGCGTGATCATCCCGGAGATGACACGGGTGGCGTGGGAGATGAAGAAGGACGAGCTTGAGAAGCGCACGCCCGGCATCACGCGCGACAAATTCATCTTCGCCCTCACGCGCGAGGCTTACGACAAGGAGTGGGGTCAGGAGTACGAGAAGCCGGGCTTCTTCGCAAAGACGTTCGCCCTCTTCTTCCGAGTCCTGCCGAAGGTCGGGCCGTTAAAGCCCCTCGCCTTCAAGGCCCCCACGCCCGAAGCCGAAAGGATATTCCTCAAAAGCTTCGAACAGATTCTTGACCAATATAATGGCTTCCTGGCCGAGGCGAGGGGCGGGAGGCTGGCCCTCTCGAACAGGAACAACGACACCGGGAAGGTCGTGCGCGCGGGCGATTACAGGAAGGCCGACGAGACGTACGAGAAACTGCTTGAAAAGCTCGCGGGCCGTGACTTCGATAAGCTCACCCCGGAGTTGCAGGCAAACATTCTCGCTTACTACCGCGACCTGAGCGCGCCCATCGCGACGAAGAAGGACAAGGGTGACTGGCGGAAGACTCTTCGCGCGCTCGACAGGCTTAAGGCCACGTCAGCGAACGGCACGCCCGCGGCGAGGCAGTGAGCGCGCGAGCGGATCAGGGGCGGCCTCTGGTCACGTCCACGCATGATACTGGCCCCGCCGGGGGATGATCTAACCTCTGCCCGCTGCGGATGGGTTGCTCCGTGGAGACCACGCATATCCTGAAGGGCAAGCCGCGCGGGTCCGTAGGCTGACCTATGTACACGCCCGAAGCTACCCATTCGCCATCTTCGTCGACCTCCGGCGCGGCCTGCACCCAATATGACTGGCCTGGGTCGGACGGATTAGGTAGAACAAGAACGTGTAATTTCCGCTTGCCGCGCTGACGCGGCTTGACCCATTTCCCGCTCACCGTGGTAACGCAATTCCGCTCGACCTGACAATCTTCCGGCCTCGGAGTCAGAGAGATGATCGCGGGCTGATTTAATAATTTTTCCTGACTTTCGGATGCCGGGTTAGATTGAGCCGCGGGCGGATTAAAGTAATAAGGCGGCCCTATCACGCTGGACACGCTCCAGGGAAGCTGCTGGCCGCCCGATTCCTTATACACCCGCTCCCGCACCACGTTGAAGACCTGATCCAGACTCAACCCCGGCTCCTTGATGGCCTCGATCAGGTAATCCGTGAATAGCCCGTTCCCGCCTCTCGGGCTATCGATTGCGGTCTTGCCCGGAGAGGTGGCGAAGGCGATGAAGGTGCCGCGCGCCGTGTTCATGCCGGCCAGCCCTATTGAGGGGGACCTCGCATTTACGAATGGGTTATTGCGGCAGGCGTCCAGAATTATTATGTTGAGCTTCGTGCCCGCCTTCTCCATCCTGTCCTGAATCCTGCTGACCGAATAGGCCGCGAATCTGGCATCGACATCATTCTTCGCCTCGAAGTCGATGGGGATCAGGTAATTCTCCCCGTCCAGTTGAATCCCGTGCCCGGAGTAGAAGAAAAGCCCTTCGTCCCCGAACGCCAGATCGGTTATGAATTTGTCGATGGCCCTGTGCATCTCTTTCAACGTGGTATTGACCGCAACCTCTGTCCTGAAGCCGAGCTTCCGGAGCAAATCTCCCATCTCCCTCGCGTCCTTAGAGGGAGTTTGCAAGGGGCTTTGGGTATACGCTTCGTTGCCGATGAGCAATGCGACACGTTGCTTCTGGTACGTTACGATGATCGGGGCGCTTTTCTGGCCCCGCACACTGAGGGCTCCGCAAAACATGAAGAGCGCGGAGGCGACCAGCACGGGGCTGATTTTTCGAATGTTCATGTCGTCACCTGCGGAAAGGCCGCGCATCGAGCCACTGTTATCGACGGTTAATAAGATGCGATGAGCTTCTTTTATTTACTTAACTCACCTTACGCGGAGAATTGAACAGGGTTCATTTTCTCCAGAAGTTTGAAAGCTGATTGCAGAGCATTGACATAGAGTTTTGTCTTTAAGGCAAAATGATTTGTTTTGGTTTCTACTTTCAGCATTTCCAACTTGTTAATACATAAAAAAATCGCAAGCAAGGTGAAAATTAACAAAAGGTTTTCACTTTGCCTCATTTTTTCCGCCCAATGTTTTTTCAATTTCGCCCTTCAATGTCTCATGGCTTACCTTCCCCTGCCGAAAATAAGCTATCTCGCCTTTTTCGTTGTAGAGAATCGTGAACGGCAAACCGCCGCTCCAGTCTTTGGCAATCGAGGATATGAGCGTGTTTTCATCCGCGCTGATGAGCAAGTAGGTTGGCATTTCCGCTTTCATTTCGCTCAAAAATTTCGGCACGGCCGTGTTTATGTCTTCGATAAAATCGAGCGAAACGGTAAAAAAATCAATCTTTCCGCGATATTCGGCGTCAATTTTGACAAGGTCGGGAAATTCTTCGCGGCACGGACCGCACCACGTCGCCCAGAAATTAACGAGCAGAGGCTTGCCGCTGGGTTTTAGAAGTTCCTTGATTTTCGCATCGTCAATCTGCGTCTCCCTCGGCAGATTTGCCGCCCGCGGTTTCGTTTCAGCAGGCGATTTTTGTGCGGGATTTTTTGTCTGCGCGCAGGAGTTTGCAAGGGAGAGAAACGCGCAAAGACTTATGAAAAATACGACGCGGAAAAATTTATTCTCCGCGCCGCGTCCGATCTGTTTTGTTAAACTTAAAATTCTCATGATTTAGCTCGGCCGCTTGATCGAGCAGCCGAAAGCGTTTGTTTTCGCAGTCTTAATTGGTCTTTTACTCAGCGCCGAATCAAAAGCGTCGCGCAGGTAATTGATCGTCACATTTTTTCCCGAACGGTCGTTGTCGAGCGCGCCGTGATAAAGCAGGACATTTTCTTTGTCGAAATAGTAGAATTCCGGCGTGACACTCGCTCCGAGCTTGTCCGCCAAAACGTTTCCTTTATCAATCAAAACGGGGAATTTGTAACCGACTTCCGATGCGTTTGATTTGACATAATCGAGCGATTCGGTCGCATTTGAATTGATGCCGATCAGGTTGATGCCTTTGGCTCTTAATTCATCGGTGACTTGATTGATTCTTTCGTTGTAGGCTTTAACGACCGGGCACTGCGCCGAAACCCAAACCAAAACCGCACCGTTTTCGCCTTTTAATTTGTCAAAAGACTGCTCTGCGCCGCTCAAATCCGGCAAAGTAAAATTTTCCAGCTTTGTGCCGACGGCAAAATCACCAAAATCACCTTTCGCAAAATCACCCGCGCTGCAGCCGTTTGCCGTTAAAATAAATGCCAGAAGAGCAAGGATTGCAACCGGAAAAATGCTTTTACGTCTCATGAAATTTTGCTCCTTTTTATTAGTAAAAATTACGGAATAATTAATATAAAACCCTTGCTTTCAATAAGCAATTGTTCAGCACTAATGCTTGGTGTTACGCAGATTGTTTTAATAATGTTTCCGCGCGTGTAGATTCTTTCCCGAACATTAGATACCGTCTAGGAAGTCAAGCAGTTTTTCCGTAATGAGGATCAAAAGGCTTGCCCGACTTAAGCACTCCGAAAGCTACGTGGATCAGCTTCGTCATCGCCGCCCCTATTATCGGGCTCGAATTCTCCAAGGGAGTGCCTGATTCACCTGCTCTGGCGGGAGCTACTCGACCACGCACATCGTCGCGGGGTGCCACACGTTCTGCTGCTTTTTAGGAACGCGAGTTTTAGACAGCCTGCGCATGCAGAACAGAGTCTCGGCTTGCGGGTGGAACCAGCAGTGAGCCCATTGCCTGCCCGCGTACTCTCGCGACGGGCGCACCCGCTCCATGCGGTTGTAAAACTCGCCCTTATGCGTATCCCCCGCGACGAAGACGAGCACGCATTCGAAGTCCAGAGCGGGCACGGACACGACGGACATGGAGCCGTCCTTCATGCCTAACTGTTCTGCTCCGGCGGGGTCCAGCGCGACGCACATCGCCGTTTCGTCGTCGTAGAACAATGCCGAGCCGTCGTAGGAGTTCTCGACTACGGACCACGTTGCTTTCCCCGGACCACGCGGTTCCCACGGGAGCAGGGCGGGCTGCCCGCGCACGGGTCCCGCCTTCGCGCCGGGTGTGAGCGTGATGAATTCGTTCGGGCCTGTCCATGGAAGCTCATCCGCTTCGAGCGCATCCCAGTCGATGCGGTACAGGGTCGCGAGGTAATCTCCGGGCGGTAGGGCCAGTTCGCTTCCGGGGTCGGTGGGAGTCTCCCGGCGCAGCGTGAGGGCGTCGTTCGATTCGATCACCAGACGGCCGGACGGCAGGCGGAGGAAGGCTTTCTGAGGCTTGAGCCATCGGGCAGACGCGAGCTCCTTCCTGTTGAGCGGCTCGCCCACAGCCACCGCAATGCGCAGGGAATCGTCCTGCATGATCTGGTAGGCCATGATCAGCCCTTCCTTCACGAATGCCTTCATCTTTTGCTCGAACAGGGCGTCGTCCGCGTCGGTCTCGAAGGCTCCCGATGACTTGAGCGCGTCCCGGTGCGAGGCGTCGTAGAGCCACACTTCCAACCCCGAATTGAACACCTTCGCCATCTGCGCGTCGCCTCGCAAGCGCCGCGCCTGTTCGAGCCGTGAGCCTTCCGTGCGATTCGACCGGTCTATCGCCATCGCCTCTCCCTCAGTCCTGACTCACGCCGTAGCGGCTCGCCGCGAGAAAAGCCGGAAAGTCTTTGATTTCGAGGATGTCTCGGATCGCCTGCCGTTTATCCCGAGCGTTTTTGTAATACGACCGGCAGATTTTATAGCCCATGTAATAGCCCAGGTCCGTCGGCCTGTCTTTGGCCGATAAGCCGTTGTACATCCAGTTCGCCACGCTCGCCCCGTTCATCTCCTTCTGAAATTCGCGCCACAACTCGGCTTCATGGCGGTCGCCGTAGCTCTTCTGGTCAGGATTGATCGTGTCGTCGGAGATCAGTTCGCCGATGAAATCCGCGCTGCCTTCCTGGATCGATTTACCGAGGAGAGTCTTCGGCTCGGGGTAATGCTGGTTGAAATGAATCAGCTCGTGCGCGACGATGGCGGGTAATTTTTCGACCGGCTTGAGGACCGCTTTCATCCAGTCGGCCAGCTCCTCGCGCGGCGTCCGCGGCGTTAACCCGTACATCTCCGCGCCGATCAGCAGCCCGTTCTTCGAGGTCGTGCCGCCCGTGTTCGAGACGCCTATGACGAAATAGACGTCCGGGAACACGGCGTCGGCGTAGAGCTTCTTGAAGTTGCGGAAGCTCTTTCGCATCCCCTTCTCCATCTCCCTCACGCGCAGAGTGCTCGGGCGGATCGAAGCGTAATACTTCGGCTGCGTCTCGATAGCCGCGACGAGGTCCTTCGCGCTCTTGATCCTCAGCCGCACGAAATCGGCCAGCCCGGCGCTGCCTTTATCGAGGTACTCGGTTTGATAAATAGAGATTCTTTTCGCCCGGTCCGACTCTTTGCCCGCCAGGTCGTAAGCCCTCCAGAAGTTGTCTATGTCCTCGGTGATGAACCTGACTTTCTGCGGGTCGCGGTTGACCTGCGGCCCCCCCGTTTGAGCGGCGGCGGGCAGGGCGCAAAGGACAATATACAGAGCAGACCTTACGAGTAGTCTCACCACTTCTCCACCTCTCGATCTCCGGCATTCAGATCACGGACTTAAGCAGGGTGAACAGAAAGCCCTTCTCCCGGTCGGGTATGATGCCGCCCATCAGCCAAAGGTATACAAAGAATCCGTAGAAGACCGACATGAACACCAGGGCGACGCGACGCCACAGGGGCGGCCGAATCTCTTTCGGCAGGAACTTTGTGTTGATGTACAGAATGTGCAGGGAACTGATTACTAAAACGGCCCCGGCGATGTTGGCGCTCAGTTGCAGGAGGATGATCGGCTGTGTCAGGCGCAGGGCGATCAGCCCCCACAGGACGACGGCGGCCAGGACCGAGTAGTAGATCATCCGCACGTCGCCGCCGCGCCACTCGCGTATGCGCTTGCTCCCGCTCCACAGGATGTCGGTGATGCCGCGCGACATCCCTTCCAGAAGATCAAGCTGGGTCTTGAACAGGACCCACACGCTCATCATCGCCAATATAAAAGTCACCGAGGCCCCGCGCGCCGACATCGAGTTGGCCAGCTCGGCGGCGACGCCGAGGCCGCGGATGTCCTGCCCCGGCTCAAGCGCCGAGGTGTAAAGGATCGCGGGCAGGCCCATGCCGAGCATCGCCCCGACGAAGAAGACGCCCCACTGGTCGAACTGAACGATTCGCCACCAGCCGCGCCAGCCTTTCAGGCTCTCCGCCGAAATTTTGAAGACGCTGCCCGAGTGCGCTAGCTTAACCTTCCGGCCGCCGACTGCGGCGGGGATGAAGCCGACGACCTGCCCCATCCCGTAGCCCTTGTCACGAGCCCAGTTCGACACCATGAGGTTGCCCATGCCTCCGCTGCCGCAGAAGCCGACGAACGCGCCGAGCAGGAGCCAGTCGGCATTCTCGGGGAGAAAGGTGAACCCGCCCGCCTGTGCGTCGAAGCCGACGAACCCGGCCAGAGCCGCGAGCCATCTGTCCGGGCTGGCGAAGATCAGGCACAGCACCAGGAGCGTGCCCAGGATGAAGACGATCAGTATCCAGTTCAGGATTTCGAGGGTGCGCTCGATGCGCCTGCCGACGACGAGGATGGCGACGCAGGCCATGAAAGCCCCGAAGCCGATCCAGTAGACGGCCGAGGCGTCCGACTGAACGGCGAGGCGGCCCGCGAAGAGGTAGAAGATCGCGCCGGCGGCTATCCCCGCCCACGAGGGCCACCCGGTCTGCAAGAGGTACAGGAGCGCGTAGAACCACGCCCAGAAGGTCGAGTGCGGCTTCGTGCGCATAAAGCCCGTGACCGCGGGCTCGCCCGTGTACAGGGTGTAGCGAACCAGCTCCGTGTTGAGCACGGTTTGCAGGAACACGGCGACGCTCGTGAGCCAGAGCAGAGTGATCCCGTACTTGACGAAAGTGACCGGCCCCAGCAGCCACTCGCCGCTGCCTATCGAAGCGCCCAAAACAATCGCTCCGGGGCCGAGGACGCCCAGGATGCTCAGGCCCTTCGCCGAGGGCGGCTGAGGCAGGTCGGCCACGTCCCAGGGCTCAAGTCCCGTGCGGGCCTCTTCAGGGACCGGGGCTGTTTGCGATGACATTGTACGCACTCCCTTCCGCGAGATTGGTACGTCAGGTTGTTAGGCTGCATGGTTCCGGTCGGGATTCAACTCTGCCGCTCAGGCCTGAATTCAAGCCTCGATTGAGGCGAAGTTCGCGAGGAGCTTGAGCCCGGCGTCCTGGCTCTTCTCCGGGTGGAACTGCACCCCGCACACGCGCCCGCGCCCGCAGACCGAGGGGTAATTAATCCCGTATTCGGTCTCGGCCAGAATGTCCGCTTCGTCGTCCGCTTCGACGCGGTAAGAGTGGACGAAATAAAAGTAAGTCCCGTTTTCGAGCCCATCCAGCAGGGGGTGTGGCCTGACCTTCTCCACCTGATTCCACCCGATCTGCGGGACGCGGAGCCCGTTTTCGGGGAACCTTACGACGCGCCCCGGCATCAGCCCCAGCCCTTCGTGGACCCCGAACTCGTGGCCCTCGTCGAACATCAGCTGAAGGCCGACGCAGAGGCCGAGCAGGGGCTTGCCGGCTCCCGCGGCTTCGAGCACGAGCCGGTCCAGCCCCGACCTGCGTAACCGCGTCGCGCACTCGCCGAACGCGCCGACGCCCGGCAGCACGAGGCGTTCGGCTTCGCGGATCGCGCCGGCGTCGTTCGTGACGAGCGCGAGCGCGCCGACGGCCTCAAACGCCTTCTCGACGCTGCGCAGGTTCCCGACTCCGTAGTCTACGATGGCGATCATGTCGTGTCCGGGTGCGCCGGGTCAGCCGGAGAGCGTGCCCTTGGTCGAGAGCACGCCTTCGATCCGCTCCGAAACGCGCGTGGCCGCGGAAAGGGCTCTGGCGGCCGATTTGAAGACCGCCTCAATTATGTGGTGCTGGTTCGAGCCGTAGAGCAGCTCCACGTGGAGGTTGCACCTCACCTCCCCGGCGAACGACCTCCAGAAGTGCTCGACCAGCTCCACGTCGAGCTCCCCGATGCGGTCGCGCACGTTCGCGACTTTGTAAACGAGGAATGCGCGCCCGCTCAGGTCCACGACCGAGCGCGCCAGCGTCTCGTCCATCGGGACGTAAGCCGCCCCGAACCTGACGACCCCGCTCTTGTCGCCCGCGGCCTCCGCGAAAGCCTGCCCGAGCGTGATGGCTATGTCTTCGACCGAGTGGTGGCCGTCGATGTGCAGGTCGCCCGCGCACCTCACTTCGAGGTCGAATAGGCCGTGGCGCGCGAACAGGTCGAGCATGTGGTCGAGGAACGCGATGCCCGTCGCGACCTTCGAATCGCCGCGCCCGTCGAGATCGATCTTCACTTCAACGTCGGTCTCGCGCGTCGTGCGCCGTCTTTCAGAGTATCTCGCCATCGGTCCCTCCCATCATTATGTCTCTCAGGGCGGCCAGCATACGGTCGTTCTCTTCGGGCGCGCCTATCGAAAGCCGTACGTAACTCCCGAGCATCGGGTACCTGCTCACGTCGCGGACAAGTATATCCCTCGCGAGAAACTCTTTGAAAAGTTTTTGCGGGCCGAGGGGCGTCCGCACGAGCAGGAAATTGGCCTTCGAGGGGACGGGCTCTACCCCCGCGATGCCCGAGAGCTTCGCCGTCACGCGCTCGCGCTCGGCGATGATCATTTCGATCTGCGGCCGGAGGAGGTCGAACTTTTCGCAGGCTACTTCGGCCGAGGTCGCGGAAAAGAAGTTGAGGTTGTAAGGCAGCGTCGCTTTGTGTATCTCGCGCGCGAGCTCGGGGGACGCGAGCAGGTAGCCCACGCGCAGGCCCGCCATCGCCATCGCTTTTGAGAAGGTCCTGAGCACCACAAGATTCGGCGTCTCCGCCAGGAGCGGGGCGACCGTCCCCCCGGAGAACTCGTGATACGCCTCGTCGACCACGACGAGCCCGTCGACCCGTCGCGCGAGCCTCGCCACCTCCTCCCTGCTCGCGACGCTTCCAGTCGGATTGTTCGGAGAGCAGATTATCACCACGTCCGCCCTCTCTCTCTCCGCCCGCCTGCCGATCTCTTCCATGTCGAATCGCAGGTCGTGGGTGAGGGGGACTCCGATTGCCTCCCCCCCCAGGACCGAGACGATCTGGCGATAGAGCGTGAAGGTGGGCTCGGGGATCAGGACGCGGGAGCCGTTCGCGACCGTCACCATGAGCGTCGCCTGAATAAGCTCGTTCGAGCCGTTGCCCGCGAGCGTCCCTTCGGGCTTCCAGCCCGCGAAGGCCGAGAGCCTTTCCAGAAGGCCGGAGGGCACGAAATCCGGGTATCGCGCCCACGCGCGCCCCGACAGCCTGCGCGCGACTTCCTCCTTGATCTCCCCCGGCATGTCGAAGGGGTTCTCGTTCTGATTGATCTTGACGTTCGCGCGGTAAGGCGGGAGCGTGTACGCCGAGATCGCGCGAACCGAGGGCTTTATCTTCTCAAGAGGGCGGGAAGGGTCGGCGCTCGCGGCCCCCTGCTCCGCCCCGCCGTTCTGCGAGGGGCTGGCCTCGGTCCTTATCAGCACCGCGCGCCCGTGCGCGGTCAGTCCCTCCGAGTCGGCCATCGCGGCAATCGAAGCCGCATTCTTCTCAAGCGAAGCGCGGTTGTATTTGATGATCGACTGGCGCTTGAGGAAGTCATAGACGCCGAGCGGGGAAGAGAACCGCGCGGTGCCGACCGTCGGGAGCACGTGATTGGGGCCCGCGAAATAATCGCCCACGGGCTCGGGCGACCACGCGCCGAAAAATATCGCGCCCGCGTTCTCGATTAAATCCAACGCGCGCTCGTTCTCTTTCGTCATCAGCTCGACATGCTCGGGCGCGATGAGGTTCACGAGCTGGCACCCGGCCTCAAGCGACCCGACCACGAAGACCGCGCCGTACCCGGTGATCGAGGCGCTCGCGATCTCGCGGCGTTCGAGCGATTCGAGCTGCCTCTCGACCTCCGACGCGACTCGGCCCGCGAGCTCTCTGCTCGTGGTCACGCAGATCGAAGAGGCGTCGTGGTCGTGTTCGGCCTGGGCGAGAAGGTCCGCCGCGATGAATCTCGGGTCCGCCGATTCGTCCGCCAGCACGACGACTTCCGACGGGCCCGCTATCGAGTCTATTCCGGCCGAGCCGTAAACGATCTTCTTCGCGGTGGCGACGTAGATGTTGCCGGGGCCGACTATCTTGTCAACGCGCGCAATCGTTTCGGTCCCGAAGGCGAGCGCGGCGATGGCCTGCGCCCCCCCGACTCGATAGACCTCCGATATGCCAAGCTCATGGATCACGGCGGCGACTTCCGGCACGTGTTCGAGCGTTCCGGGCGGGGTCATGACGACGAGCCGCTTCACGCCCGCGACCTGCGCGGGCACCGCGTTCATCACGAGCGAGGAGGGGTAAGCAGCGCGGCCCCCCGGCACGTACAGCCCGGCGGAGGCGACGGGCAGAATGCGCTGGCCGACCTCCGCACCCTCGTCCGAGGTCATTCGCCACCCGGCCTCCCTCTGTCTCTCGTGGAAAGCGCGCACGTTGAAGATGGCTTTGCGAAAAGCCTCGACGGTCGCCGCCTTCGCGCGGGAGGCCGCGTCCCTGATGAAGGACGGGTCGACGCGGAGCTCTCCGGCCTGAAGAGTCACCCCGTCGAACCTGCGCGTGTAATCGACGAGCGCTTCATCGCCGCCCGCGCGCACCCCCTCGACGATCTCGGCGACGCGCGCCATCAGCTCGGGGTTCATTTGCAGGGAGCGCGACCGGATGCGCTGAAGCGCGGAGTTCGCGACGCCCGGCTCGTAATCGATTATCTCCATAACTTTTGAACTATAGCGAGAAACATCACCCTTGACTCAATCCCGCGCGCAGGGTGTTGATCAGGTCGGCGATTGCCGCGCGTTTCAGGTGATAACTGGCGCGGTTGATTATCAAGCGGGCCGAAGACTCGGCCACGGTGTCGATGACCACCAGCCCGTTCTCCTCGAGCGTGCGGCCCGTCTCCACGAGGTCGACGATGTGGTCCGAGAGGCCGAGGACCGGGGCGAGCTCGACCGAGCCCGACAGCTCTATCAACTCGACGGGCACTCCCCGGAGTTGAAAATAATCGGCCGTGACGCGCGGGTACTTGGTGGCGACGCGGGCCGTGGCGAGCGGGTTGTAACCGCGCGCGGCCGATTCGGGCATGCCCGCCACGACGAGCCGGCAGCGCCCGAAGCCGAGGTCGAGCGGCTCGTGAACGTCGGCGTTCGATTCCATCAGAACGTCGCGCCCGCAGATGCCTGCGTCGGCCACCCCGTACTCGACGTAGACCGGCACGTCCGCGGGCTTCACAAAGATGAAGCTGTAGCGGCCGCTCTCGTCGTCAATCAGAAGCCTGCGAGATTCCAGAGCCTCGCCCGAGACCGTGATGCCGACGCGGCGGAAAAGGTCGAAGGCGCTCTCCTGCAACCGGCCCTTCGCGATGGAGATGGTGAGGTCAGACATGATTTTCCGGCCCTTCGCTTGCTCTGATAAAACAGCCCAATGTTAAACGATTTGAGGGCATCTTCCAACGGGCGGGTATGAATAGATGGGCCGGCCTTTTACGCCGGCCGCCCCGATTTTCTTTAAACGGTGTTTGTATGGAAGAAATGGGTAACAACTGTTGACAAGGAAAAAAGCCTATATTATTCTTCGGTGGACTTGCGGGACACGCCCGCAGCCGTCGAGACTCTGAGCAGTTAAAACGGTAAAAAAAACGGCTCCCACCGTAGCAACCTGCTTCAATACGAAGCTCAAACCGCTGCCCCTTTTGAACCGATTCGTCCATTACCCCAGGTCTGTCAAGTCGCTTCCGCCCCGTGGTTCGCCCCGAAAGGCTCGGCCTTTAATTATTTTGCGCCTTTTATAACCGGTCATCATCAGAAAATCAGGAGCGACGAGTTGATTCTTGAGTTGAATTTGGAGGGGAAGCCGGCCGTGGCATCTTTCATGATGCTGGCCCTGCTCGCGGGGGCCGCGCTCGGCTCTCTCGCCTTCTCCCATTTCATAACGGGCATGCTGACCGACCGCCGCGTTCAGGTCGATAGGGACGCGCTCGACGCGGCCCTCAGTCACTTCCCCGGCTCCGCTCGCCTTCACGCGCGGATGGCCGAAGTCGAGATGAAGGGCCGGGCGCGAAACCTCCTGCTTGCCCAGACCCACGCCCTCGAAGCCATCAGGCTGTCGCCGTCAGACTTCAGGTTCAGGAGCCTCGCCGCGTCCGTCTCCGAGGCGATGGGGGACCGCGCCTCCGCCGAAGCCTTACTGCGGGAAGCTCTCGCGCTCGCCCCGCGAAATACGGACCTGCGCTGGCGGCTCGCCAACATCCTGCTCCGCGCCGGGAAGCTCGACGAAGCCATCCCGGAATTCCGCGCCGCCACGGCTTCGGACGCGACTATGGTCCCGGTGACGCTCGACCTCGTCGCGCGGGCCTCGCGCGGCAGCCTCCCGGCTTTAAGCGCGATAACCGCCGGCGAGCCCGCCCGCGAGCTCGCGCTCGCCCGCTACCTCGCCAAAGAGTCGCGCGTGCAGGAGGCGGCAGAGGTCTTCGCGAAGATACCGGGTGACGCGAAACTGGCTCCCCGAGCCCGTTCCGAGTTCATCGACATGCTGATCTCTAAAGGGCACACGGGCCTCGCCCGGAAGCTCTGGCTCGACGGCATGAACGCCGCGGCCGCTCTCGCGCCCGGCGAGGTTGTGTGGAACGGCGGCTTTGAATCGGAAGGCGCGGGCGGCCTCCCGCAATTCGACTGGATTATCGGCAAGACCGATTACGCGCGGATCGGCATGGATTCGTCCGAAGCGCGGACCGGCAAGCGCTCGCTCAGGGTGACCTTCTCCGGGCGCGATACTACTCGGCTCGATAAAGAGATCAGGCAACTGGTGAGCGTCCGGCCCGGAGCCGCCTACCGCCTGGAATGCTACGCGAAAGCCGGAGACCTGGTGACACCCGAAGGGCCGGTCGTAGTCGTGACGGGCAGCAGGACTCCGCAATGGGTTTCGGCGAGCGAGCCGGTAAGCGCGGAGCCGCGCGACTGGCAACGGTTGACCATGGACTTCGTAGCACCGCCCGATGCCGATTCTCTCGTGATAAGCGTCAAGCGGAAGCCGAAATTCAGCTACGACGACCCCACGCGCGGGACCGTCTGGTTCGACGACTTCAGCGTCAGAGAGATTTCCGACGAGGCTCCCGCCCCGAGCCGCTCAAAATATCAGGCGGGCGGCCGCATGGCCGGGGGTGAGAAGTGATGGGGGAGATGGTTAAGGCTCTGGATAAAACCATGCTGGTCGTTCTGCTCGCGGCCGTCGCGTTCACGGCGCTGGCTCACGGCGCGGTGGAAGCGTGGTCGGTCGCCGTGTTTCAGGCTTTGACCATTCTCGCGATGCTGGTATGGGCGTCGAAGGCCGCGGCGCAAAGACGGCTCAGAATCAACGCGCCTTCAACCGCGCTCCCGATCGGGGCGCTCGCCCTCCTCGGACTCGTGCAGAGCGAATCGGGGCTGTCGGTCGATGCGGAAGCGACGCGCTATGCGACGGCGGCGCTCTTCTTCATGCTCTTGCTCTTCGTTGCGGCCTCGAACTGCCTGGAGAGTCGCGCGCGCCTGATGGTCTTCTCCAACTTCGTCGTGGCGTTCGGGCTGGCGCTCGCGGTCTTCGCGTTGATACAGCACTTCACGTGGAACGGGAACATTTACTGGGTGCGGCCGAACACGCAGGGCGGCACCCCCTTCGGCCCGTTCGTCAATCGCAACCACTTCGCGGGCTACATGGAGATGATCATCCCCGTGCCTCTGGCGTTCGTGGCCGTGCGCTCGGCGCGCTCCGAAGCGCGACTGTTTTACGCCTTCGCGGCGTCGGTGATGGGGCTCTCGGTGATCGTCTCCCTCTCCCGCGGAGGCATGATAAGCCTCGCCTCCTCCCTCGTCTTCGTCGCGGCGATGAGCACGTGGATGAGGGCGAGGTCGGGAAGCGGCCACCCATCGTTCATGTCGCGCCTCCTCCATCCCGCTTCCGTCATCTCATTCGTCGGCGTCGCGATACTCGCGGGCATAATCTGGGTAGGACCCGACCCCGTCGTCAAGAGAATAGCTCAGGATATTGGTCAGGAGGCCGCGCAGGGCGAGCCCAAAACGTCACAGGCTAGCCGCGCGGTGATCTGGCGAGACACGCTCGACATGGTCAAGGCGCACCCGCTCGCGGGCGTCGGGCTCGGGGCCTTCGCGACCGCTTACCCGGCCTACAGCCGCGGCGATGGCTCCGTCGTGATCGCGCAGGCGCACAACGATTATTTGCAGGCCCTGGCGGACGCGGGAGTGGTGGGGCTGGCCCTCGCCCTCTGGTTCGTTGCGCTCGTCTTCCGACAGGTGGCGCGGGGCGTGAAGTCGCGCGACCCGCTCGTCGCGGCGCTCGCGTTGGGCTGCGGCGGCGGCCTCTTCGCGATGCTGGTCCACAGCCTCGTCGATTTCAATCTTCAGCTGCCCTCCAACGCATTGATGTTTTTGCTGCTCTCGGCGGTCGCGACGCACGCGGGCGCGCTCGCCACGGACGCGACCCTCAAGCTGGTCCCGAAGCCGGGATCGAATGCGGGCGCGCGGAGGGTCGAGCCCGTCCGGGAGGCAGCGCCGAGATACGCAAGGGGTATTCAGTCGTGATCAACAGAACGAACCGGACGAATAGGGGTCTTCGGGCGGCGCGAGCGCTCGCTTTCGCGGCGCTCACCTTCGTTACGGCCGGAGCGACGGGGGCATCCGCCGCGCAGCAATCGCGCTTGCAGACGCCCGACAGGCCGCAGGCGGCTCCCTCGCGCGAGCGCGGCAAGCCCGGAGTGATCGCTTCGCCCGAAGAAGATTACAGGATCGGCCCCGGCGACGTGATCGAGGTACAGGTCGAAGACGCGCCGGAGCTTTCCCGCGTTTTTCGCGTCACCTCGACCGGCTCCATCGTGATGCCCTTCCTCGGCCGCCTGAGCGTCGGCCAGAAGACTACGGAAGAGCTGAGGAAAGCGGTAGAGGACGGGCTGCGCGGCGAGTACCTGATCGACCCGAAGGTGAGCGTGACCGTCAAAGAATATAACAGCCGCTCCTTCTTTATTCAGGGCGCCGTGCGCGATCCGGGCGTCTACCAGATAGAGGGCCACGCCTCGCTTCTGGAATTGATAACCGTGGCGGGCGGGCTGGGGGACAAGCACGGGACCCTCGCCTACATCCTTCGAAAGCAGAAGCAGGCGCAGGAAAATCAGGGCCGGGCCTCGGCGTCTCCGCCCGAAACGGACTCCGCGCCCGCGGAAAAAGCGGGCGAGCCGGAGCCTCAGTATGAATTGATCACGGTCAACATCGGCGGCCTGCTCAAGGGCCGCTTCGATCAGAACATCCCCATAAAGCCGGGCGACATCGTCAACATACCGCCGGCCGACGTCTTCTTCGTCGCGGGCGAGGTGCGCGAGCCGGGCTCGTTCCCGCTCAAGGAGGGCACGACCCTGCGGCAGGCCATCTCGCTCGCGCAGGGGACGACGTTCAAGGCCGCGACCAATCGCGCGATCATATTCCGCGAAGACCCGGCCAGCGGGAAGCGCGAGGAGATTTCCGTAGACATCAGCGCGGTGATGAGCGGCAAGAAGCCGGACGTGCCGATACTCGCCAACGACATAGTGCTCGTCCCCAACAGCCGCCTCAAGTCCGTCACCGGGACGGTGCTGTCGGCGTTCGGCGTCAACGCATGGCGCTTCCCGAGAGGAATGTGACGGGCCGAAATGGTTTACGAGGTCATCAATGTCTGAAGAAAAATTCGAACTGGAAAAAGCTCCGCAGAGGGAAGAACTGTCGGCCGTTCGCGCGGTCTATCCTAAGACCGCTTATCCGGGCTCGTACGGCTACGGTTACGGTTACGGCACGCCGGATGATCGCATCCATGTCCGCGAGCTGTGGCGGATGGTGCGCAAGCGCAAATGGCTCGTGCTCGTGATCGCGCTCATGGTCAGCACCATAGTCACCATAGAAGTCTTCCGCACCAAATCGACCTATCAGGCCTCGACCACGCTGGAGATAGGCAAAGACAACACGATGCTCGTGAAGTCGGGCGACGTGGTGGTAGAGGCGGAGGAGTCGGACCTCAAGACCGACATAAAGACCCGGATGCTCGTGCTGACGAGCCACCCGCTGCTCGAAGACGTGATCGTGAACCTGAAGCTCGACAGCAACCCGAAATTCCTCGAAGTCGAAGAGCGGAAGTCGTTCGCCGAGGCGCTCAGGGCCCTGAGCCGCGCGGCCGGGGCGGACCCGGAGGGCTCGACCGGCGGCGTCGATGTCACCACCAACGACGTGCGGTGGGTTCGCGCGCAGGGCGAACGCTCAAGCGAAGAGAGCGCCCGCCTCGCGCCCTTCGTCGAGATACTCGAAGAGAACCTGAGCGTCCAGCAGATCAGGGACACGCGCGCCCTTCAGGTCTCGTTCACCCACACCGACCCGGAGATCGCCGCGATGGTCACCAACGGCATCGTGCGGGACTTCATACAGCGCACCTTCGAATACAAGACCGAAAAATTCACCAACACTTCGGACTGGCTCGACCGCTCGACGCGCGAGCTGAAGGCGAAGGTCGAGCAGGCCGAGCAGGCGCTCGCCAACTACAGCCGCACGCACAACATCTTTTCGACCGACGGCAAAGAGGCGACCCTCACCACGGATAAGCTCGCGCGCCTGCACGATCAGGTGATGAGGGCGGAGACCGACCGCATCCTCAAGCAGTCGCTTTACGAGGAGGTGAAAGCGGGCCGCGTGGAGCAGTTGCCCGACGCCTTCGCCGACCCCAAGTCGCTCGCGCTTCAGGCGAAGCTCGGGGAGCTCGCGACGCTGTCGGCCCAGCTGAGCGTGAAGTATGGCCCGAAGAACCCGCGGGTGGTCGAAGTGGAGCAGCAGATGGCCAACCTGCAACAGCAGATCGACGAGAGCCGCAGCATGTTGCAGGAGAAGCTCAGGGCCGATTACGAGCGCGCCGTGCGCGACGATCAATCGCTTAAGGTCGCGCTCGACCGCGCGAAGGCCGAGGCCGTGCAGCAGAATCAGGACTACATCCAGTACAACATCCTCAAGCAGGATGTCGACACGTCGAAGGCCCTTTACACGGACTTCCTGCAAAAGACCAATCAGGCGCACGCGCAGGTGGCGGAGCAGCATAACCCCATGCGCGTGATTCAACCCGCCCGCGCGCCGGCCGACCCGGTCGGCCCGAAGCGCCTGCTCACGATGCTGCTCGGAGTCTTCGCAGGGCTCGGCGGGGGGATCGGGCTCGCCTTCTTCCTCGAATACCTAGACAACACAATCAAGTCGGTCGAGGACGTGAGCCGCTACGCGCAACTGCCCGCGCTCGGGGTCATCCCGGCCATCAGCGGCAGCGCCGCGCGCGGGCTTTCGGGCAAGAGGGGCAGGCAGAAGGCGCTCAAGGGGAGTAGCGCGAAGGTCGGGGGGCTCGCGCAGCCCGGCCAGTTGATGGCTCTCGACAACCGCTCGTCCGCCGCCGAAGCCTACCGGGTGCTGCGGACCTCCGTGCTGCTTTCGGCCGCGGGCAATCCTCCCAAGACGATCCTGATCACGAGCAGCCAGCCGGGCGAAGGCAAGACGACCACGACCGTCAACACGGCGATCTCTCTGGCCCAGCTAGGCGCTTCCGTGCTCATCATCGACTGCGACCTCCGCAAGCCGACGACCCATAAAGTCCTCGGGGCCGACCCGTCGAGGGGCCTGTCGACTTACCTCTCGCGCAACATCGAGGTGGACGGTTTGATTCAGAAGTTGCAGATACCGAACCTGTCCCTGATCCCGTGCGGCCCGATCCCGCCCAACCCCGCGGAACTCATCAGCTCGGCCAAGATGAAGAACATGCTCCAGATCCTCGCGGAGCGGTATGACCACATCCTGATCGACGCGCCGCCTCTGGTGAACGTCGCGGACCCGGTCATCCTCTCGACTCTCGTGGACGGGGTCATCCTCGTCGTTCACGGGGGCAAGAGCACGCGCGACATCGTGCGCCGCTCCCGCCACGAGCTCGCGAGCGTGGGGGCGAAGATATTCGGGGTCGTGCTCAACAACGTCGATCTCAGGAACGAAGGCTACGAGAGTTATTACTACTCAAGCTACGGCGAGCCGACGGGCTCAGGGGTGGCTTGACCACCCCCTGACTCCCGGCCCCTGACCACTGACCCCCGATTCCTGTCCCCTGCGATCACTATTTACTTACTGGGAGCTTCGATAATGAAACGCGCTTTGATTACGGGCATAACGGGTCAGGATGGTTCATATCTGGCGGAGTTATTAATCTCGAAGGGGTACGAGGTCCACGGGCTCATCCGCCGGGCCAGCACTTTCAACACCGTCCGAATAGACCACCTCTATTCGGACCCACACGACCCGCGGGCGAGGCTGTTCCTGCACTACGGGGACCTCGCGAATTCCGAGCAGCTGGTCAACGTCATCTACAACATTCAGCCCGACGAGGTCTACCACCTGGGCGCGCAGAGCCACGTCAAGGTGAGCTTCGAGATGCCCGAATACACGGGCGACACGACCGGCCTCGGCACGACGCGCATACTGGAAGCCATCCGCCGCAGCGGGATAAAAGCGAGGTACTATCAGGCGTCGTCGAGCGAGATGTTCGGCAGCGCCCCTCCGCCGCAGAGCGAGCAGACCCCCTTCCGGTCCCGCAGCCCGTACGCGGCGGCGAAGATTTACTCCTACTGGATGGCCGTGAATTACCGCGAGGGCTACGACATGTTCTCCTGCAACGGGATCCTCTTCAATCACGAGAGCCCGCGGCGCGGCGAGACCTTCGTCACCCGCAAGATCACGCGCGCGGTCGCGAGGATCCTCGCGGGCCAGCAGCAGAAGCTCTACCTCGGCAACATGGACTCGAAGCGCGACTGGGGTTACGCGCCGGAGTACGTGCAGGCCATGTGGATGATCCTTCAGCAGGACGAGCCCGACGATTACGTCATCGGCACGGGCGAGTCCTATTCCGTCAGAGAGTTCGTCGAGGAGTCGTTCGCTTACGTCGGGCTGGACTGGAAGGAGTACGTCGTCGTCGACCCGAAGTACTTCCGCCCGACCGAGGTCGATTTTCTTAAGGCCGATGCGTCGAAGGCGAAAAAGAGGCTCGGCTGGGAGCCTAAAGTCACCTTCAAAGAGCTGGTGGCCCTGATGGTCGACGCCGACATGCAGGGCGTAGGGCTTGAGCCCGTCGGGCAGGGGCAGGGGATACTGGCGGCCAAGTTTTCGAGCTGGCACCAGTGGAGTTCTTCCGTGACGGCTATGTATCAGAACGTCCAACACAGATTCGAATAAGGAGCGCAGGCGATGAGTTTCTGGACCGAGCAGAGAGTTATGGTGACCGGGGGGGCCGGATTCCTCGGCTCCTTCGTGGTCGAAAAATTACGCGAGCGCGGCTGCAAGCGCGTCTTCGTGCCGCGCAGCAGGGACTACGACCTTCGCTACGTGGAGGATGTCGTCAACGCGATCATGGGGTTCGACCCGACGATGATCCTGCACCTGGCAGCCCAGGTCGGGGGCATCGGCGCGAACCTCGCTCACCCGGCCGAGTTCTTCTATGGCAACCTGATGATGGGCGTGCAGTTGCTCGACCAGGCATGGCGCGCGGGCGTCGGGAAGTTCGTGGCGCTCGGCACGGTCTGCGCCTACCCCAAGTATACGCCCGTCCCTTTTTCCGAAGACGACCTCTGGAACGGCTACCCCGAAGAGACCAACGCGCCTTACGGGATGGCCAAGAAGATGCTACTCGTGCAGAGCCAGGCGTACCGCGAGCAGTACGGCTATAACAGCATCTTCCTCCTCCCGGTCAACCTCTACGGGCCGCGCGACAACTTCGACCCCGAAAGCTCGCACGTCATCCCCGCCCTCATCCGAAAATGCCTCGAAGCGAAGGCCGCGGGCGAGCCTTCGATTGAAGTGTGGGGCGACGGCTCTCCCACGCGCGAGTTCCTCTACGTCGAGGACGCGGCCGAAGGCGTCCTGCTGGCCGCGGAGCATTACAACGAGAGCAGGCCCGTGAACCTCGGCAGCTCTCACGAGATCAGCATTAAAGGCCTCGTCGAGACGATAGCGCGCCTGACCGGGTTCGATGGCGAGATAGTCTGGAATTCCGAGAAGCCGAACGGCCAGCCCCGGCGCAAGCTGGACACGAGCCGCGCGAAGGAGTTGTTCGGCTTCGAGGCCCGCGTCAGCTTCGAAGAGGGGCTCGGCAGGACCATCGACTGGTACGTGGGCCGGATGAATGAAGAGCGCCTGATGAAAGACGAAGAGATGCCCGGCAACGCGCTTTCGATCATCGGTAATTGAGGCGAGACTGATCGCATGAAGGCAGGGAGACTAATCGTATTCAGCGGACTGGATGGGGCGGGGAAATCGACCCAGATTCGCCTGTTGATGGACCGGCTCGAAGCCGAGGGCCGCAAGCCCGTCTGCCTGTGGACGCGCGGCGGTTACACGAGCGGCTTCCGCCTCCTCAAGTCCGCCCTGCGCCACCTGTCCGGGGGCCGCGCCTTGCCGGAGGCGGGCCACACGCCCCGGCGCGAGCGCGCATTCAGTAGCCCGGCGTTGAGGCGCGCGTGGCTCGGGCTCGCGATGCTCGACCTCCTCAGAGTCTACGCGGTGCAGGTGAGATTCCGCGTGTGGCGCGGGCGGACGGTCGTCTGCGACAGGTACCTGTGGGACACGCTCGTGGACTTCCGCCTGAACTTTCCGCAGGAGCCCGTGGAGCGGTCCTTCCTGTGGCGGGCGCTCCGTAAATTGACCCCGAGGCCCGACTCGGCCTTCCTGATGTTGATCCCGGTCGAAGAATCGGTCAGGCGGTCAGACATCAAGGGCGAGCCTTTCCGCGACTCCTCGGAAGTGCTCGGCAGGCGGCTGGGTCAGTACGAAGCGCTCGCGAAGGAAGGGCACTGGCACGTCCTCGACGGGCGGCGCGCGGCCCACGACATCGCCTCCGAAATATTGGGCAAGGTCGGCGGGCGCGGGCGGCGGTCCGGTTTTCTTCATGCCGCGAAGGTCGCGGATTAACGATATGCGAATAAGCCTGCTGCTGAAACGTGAACCCTTCGGCCCGATAGTCGAGAAGACGCTCGCGCGATTCTGGCGCGCGCAGTACGGCCGCGCGTACGAAGTGCGGTGGCGTGAAGGCTGCCCCGGCGTGAAGGCCCTGAAGGCCGCGCCCGGGGGCCCCGGAGTCGGAGAGCAACTCTGGCTCTGCAACATCTACCTGAACGCCTTCTTCACGCCCGAGGTGAACCCGGAGCTTTTCGACCCGATCAAAAGAGAGTTCGCGCGAAGCGTGGTCAGGTGGCGGAGGCCTTTGCAGAGGGCCTACGTCGCGATGTCTGTGTGGAGGATGGGCGCGCCCTGGATGGCCCAGGCCAACCTCTCCGTCACGCCCTCGGTCCCAGATGTCGAGAACAAGATTCTGGTCGCCGGGAATCACAAGCTGCGGATACTGGACCTTAAAGCCCGCGCCGCCTACGCCATCTCGAAGGGCGAGTTCGGCAACGGGTTCCTGCGCCGCGAAGTGATCGCGCGCAGGGAAGCGGCCCGGCTCCGCCTGCCCGTGCCGGAGCTGAAGTCCGTGGCCGACGACGGCTCCTGGTTCAGCGAAAGCTACGTGAGCGGCACGCCTCTCAATCGCCTCGCGGACCCCGAGAGCGCGGGCCGCGCCGCGTCGCGCGCCGCCCGCGACCTGTTCCGCCTGCTCGAAGAGACGGCGGGCGAAGAGCACGTGTCGGATTACTGCGAGCGGTTGCGCGAAAGGATTATGTCGCACGTCGAGGGCAGCCACCTGCTCTCGGAATTCGACAGGCGTCAGATCGGTCGCAGCGTGAAGTCTCTGGCCCGCGAGGTCGATCGGCTCCGCGCCGTCGCGGGCAACCGGGTCGTCACGGCGCTCGCGCATGGGGATTTTCAGCCGGCCAATATATTGAGCAATGAGGATGGCGTCTGGCTGATCGACTGGGAGTACTCGGGGAGAAGGCAGTCCGGGTACGACGCCCTGGTCTTCGCGCTCGGCTCGCGATTCCCCGAAGGCCTCTCCGAGAGGCTCGAACGCTTCGTCGCGCGCGGCCTGCCGGAGAGCTACTCGATTGACCGGCTGCCGTGGCCGGGGGCCGGGTGGCGCGACGCGGAGGGCCGCCGCCTGCGGGGCGCTCTGTTCCTGCTCGAAGAGTTGTTGATGCACCTCGAAGAGAACGCAGACCCGTGCTTCTCGCGGACCGGGGAGGGGCTCGCGGCCCTGCGGAGGGAGATCGACAGGTGGGCCTCGGCGGGCAGGCCGGGGGAGTGAGAATAAAGTGATGAAAGACATGAAACCCGCTCTTATAATCCTCAATCAGATGGCAGGCCCGCTCACGTGGGAGCTTGCCGAAGACATCGGGCGTGAGCTCGGGCAGGTGGCCCTTCTCACGGGCCACCCCGACACTCTGGCGAAGGGCGGCAACGAGCACGTCCGACTCTTCGCGGCCCCGCCTTACCGCCGAGGGGGCTACGCGCGCAGGGCCTTTTCCTGGGTACGCTATCTTGTTAGGGCTTTCTTCTGGCTGTGGCGGTGGCCGGCGCGGACGCCCGTGCTGCTGTTCTCCAACCCGCCCATGCTCGCATGGCTCGGCTGGCTGATGTGGATGCTGCGCGGGCAGCGCTACGCGGTGATGGTCCACGACATCTACCCCGACCTGCTGGTCCGGCTCGGGACGGTCTCGGAGTCTCACCCGGTCACGCGCGTCTGGAGGTACCTGAACAGGAAGTCGTACGAGCACTCGGAGATGGTGATGACGCTCGGCGAGTACATGTCGGCGACCCTCGCGCGCGGCTTCGATTCGCTTAAGACGCGGGCGGGCCGCATCGAGGTCGTCTACCCGTGGGCCGATACGGAGTTGATTCGCCCGCTCGCGAAATCGGAGAACTGGTTCGCGCAAAAACATGACCAGGTGGACAAGCTGACGGTCATGTATTCGGGGAACATGGGGCTCGGGCATGACATCGAGACGATGCTCGAAGCCGCCGGGAGGCTGAAGGGCGAGCCGAAGATTCATTTCATGTTCATCGGCTCCGGCCCGAAATGGCAGGTGGCCGAGGACTGGATCAGGGAGAAGCGGCTGACGAACGTGACCCTGTTGCCGTGGCAGAGCGAGGATGTGGTCCCTTACTCTCTGGCGACGGCCGACCTCGCCCTCGTCTCGCTCGAAGAAGAGATGGCCGGTCTCGCCATCCCGAGCAAGGCTTTCTCTTCGCTCGCGGCGGGCGTGCCTCTGGTCGTCGTGTGCAGCCAGGACACGGAGCTCGCGAGCCTCATCAAGCGTTTCGACTGCGGCAGGATGATTCATCCGGGCCGGTCGGAAGAGTTGACGGCCATGCTGTGCGGCCTGATCGCCAACCCGCGCGAGCTGGGCCACCTGAAGGCCCAGAGCCGCCGCGCGGCGGAGAAGATCGGCTCGCGGGCCAACAGCAAAGCCTTCGTCAATATCATCAACCACGTGCTGATGTCCGGCGGCGTGGCGGCCCCGGACGTACGGCCGGACAGCCGCAAGATGCCGGTCTGACGGCGGAGGGCGGGGCCCAAGACAGATTCACATGCCAGGACTCTTTACAAAATCCAGCCCGCGTTTGCTCGCGCTCTCCGAAGGGCCGGCGGGCGCGAGCCCCGCGGCTCCCGTGTCACGGCCCGCGCGCAGGTGGGGGTATCAGGTCTTTCACACCGCGTTCGGGATGGGCGTCTTTCAGGTCGTCTCGTTCGTGACGGGAGTGCTGATAGCGCGCGGCCTCGGCTCCGAGCGGCAGGGGAGATTCCAACTGGCCCTGTCGGCCGGAATCTTCACGGTCACGCTCGCGAAGATGGGGCTCGATGAAGGGGTCGCTTACCTGATCCCCAAGTACGAGGCCCTGAAGCCCGCGCGCGTGAGCGCCCTGATCGCCTACTCGCTCGGGGTGACTTTCCTGATCAGCCTCGCGCTGGGCGCTCTGATTCATGCGGCCTCCGGGCAGCTTGAGCGGCATGTCTTCGGGCTTGAGGGGATCGCCTCTGACCTGAGATTCGCCGTGCTGCTTTTGCCGGCGACGATGCTCTTGCTGATGACCGCGTCGGTCCTGCGCGGGCTCGGCCGCTCGCACGAGCGGGCGTACGTCTATTACTATCTCGTGGGCCTCTCGTTCCTCTGCGCAGTCGCCGCCTTCTCGGTCCCCGGCCTGACCGTAACCGGAGCCTTCATCGCTCGCGCGGGCTCGTTCGCTCTGGGAGCAGGGGTCGCTCTCGCTCTGATTGTGCGCGCGGTCAGGCCCGGCCGGTGGAGGCTGGCGCGGGGAGAGGTGTCGGAGCTGCACACGTTCGCCGGTTTGCTCGTGTTTGTGGGCTTTTTTCAATACGTAGTCGAGCAGCCGCTCGTCGACCTTGTGATCCTGGGCCACGTGGCTACGGCCGAAGACGTGGGCGTGTACTCGGTGGCCGCGAGGGTCGGCGCTCTGGTGGCGATCACCGCAAACGCGCTCACCGTAGTCCTCGCGCCGTCGCTCGCGAGCTCCGCCTCCAGCGGAGACGCGGGAAGGCTGGTCGGGCAGTACGCCCGCGCGTCGGAGTGGATGGCGCGCGTCTGCCTCTTCACCGGCGTCAGCCTGATCCTGATGCGGAAAGAGGTGCTCGGGCTGTTCGGGAGCGAATACCGCGCGGGCGAAACGCTGCTGGTCATCTTCCTCGCGGGCCAGATCGTCGTGGGCCTCGCGGGGCTCAACTCCCCTTTGCTGCTCGCCTCCGGCAACGCGCGAACCGAGTTCATTCTCACGGCCATATCCGCCGCCGTGATGATTTGCGGAGGGGTGTTGATGGGGAGGAGTTTTGGGGCGGCGGGGGTGGCGTTCGCGACCTCCCTCTCCGCGGTGCTGCTTGCCATCGCCCGCAGGGTCGTGTGCGCGCGCCTGTTCGAAGCCCGCCTTGAAAAACAGACGCGCGGCATACTTCTCATCGGCCTGACGGCGGGCGCGGCCGGCTGCGTCGTGCAGGAGTTAATGCGCGGGAGCGGCGTTTTGGGGACCGCGGCGTCCGTCGCCGTATTCGCCTGCGCCTTCTGGCTCCTGAGCCTGAAGTGCGGGATGCGGCTCGATCTTTCATTCGTGTATCGCGACGGAGGCAGAGGCTTATGATGCGAGCGACTCACCCGCCCGAGTTGAGCGGCGGCAGTACGTCTCGGGAGATTACGACGGCCGGGTGGTTCAAAGGCTTCCTGCTTTCGGCACCCCTGTGGGTGGGGATGCTGATCATCATTCTTTACCAGATCGGCGGGACGCCTTCCCCGTCGAAAGCCCTGGTCGTCGCGCACGTCTGCGTCTACTCGATGAGCGTGATCGCCCTGTTGTGGATGTGGTACGTCAGGAGGCGGTACTACGAAGACCTGGGCTGGGTGTTCCTGCTGGTGGGGCACCTCGCGTGGTTCGGCCTGCCCGCTTTGTATCAGGCCGTGGCTCCGGGAATCTGGTTCGGGGACTGGGTGTCGATAGAGATTCCGAACGGGGCTCTGCTGACGGCCAGCCTGCTGATCTCGTTATTCCTTTTCGCCAACGGCGTCGGGTACCACCTCATCAAGCGCAATATGCGAAAGAAAGGGGTCGTCCCGTCGGTGCCGAAAGAATGCCTCGTCGAGAGGGACCACCGGCTGATGCTCGTGATCCTGATTTTTCTGATCGGGCTGATCCCATACCTGCTCTTCGGAGGCAGCCTGACCGAAGTCGTCGTCGGCGTGCTGGCGGGGCGCGCGGACAAGGCATGGGCCGTCTCCCCCGAGAGCGGGTACGAAGGGAACATGCTCAACACCCTCTTCTGGCTCACGCGCGCTTTCCTGCTCTCGTCCGGGGTACTATCGGGGTGCTATCTGGTGTCGACCCTGAAGCTTTCGCGCGTCGAAAAAGCCGCCTACTTTCTCATCTTCCTGCTCGTGGCCGCGCTCGTCTATTTCGACCAGGGGACGCGCTCGATACTTCTGCTCTGCGTGGTCCCGGTCTTCGTCCTCTACGTGCTCAGGCGCACGCAATCCGGCCTGGGCTTCAGCCGGAGCCGCCTGCTGGTTCTCGGCGTGACCGGGGCCTCCGTGCTCCTCGCGCTGACTCAGGTGCAGATGTACTTCCGGCTGGAGAGGACGAGAGACAGCCTGACAGAATCTTCCATCTCCGAATTGCTTTCGCCCAGGCAGCAGAACGACTTCTTCTCCGAGACCGCCATAGCGGTTGTCGTGCATGACTCTTTACCGCATGGCGAGCTGCGCGAGAGCCCCTTGCTCTTCTTCGTGGTGAACCCGATCCCTCGCGCGCTCTGGCCCAACAAGCCGATGCCGGAGACCATGTGGCATTACAGCAGCCACCGCTGGGGCGTGGACATCTGGGATAAGGGCGGGAACGCTCTGCCGTCGGTCGTGGGCCAGTACTACATCGATTGGGGGATCGCGGGAGTGTTGTGGGCGGGCCTGATGTATGGGATGTTCGCGGCGTGGATGGAGAGGGTCGCGACCGGAAGGCGGCAGTACTACGAGTTTGTCGCGCTGGGCCTCTCGGGCATGGCGTTCATGCTGATCTCGTTTCGCTTCCTGGCTCCGGGCTTCCATTACTCCACGTTGATACTGGCCGTGATTCTGCTCATATATTTCAAGCTGAATAAGAGGTCGAATAAATCTCTGGGCGGCTCGACATTCTCACTCCACACCGGCGGGCACGCGCCTGCTCTGAGGGCAAGGCGATGAGGGCTCTGATAATTCACAACGGGGGGCGGTCGAGCCTGCCGTCGGGGGAGCGGGCGGTGGTCGATTCGGAGGCGGACGCGCTTCGCAGGGCCGGCGTAGACGTGGCCTGCCACATCGTATCGAACGACGATGTCGGGTCTTCGATGTCTTTAGGGACCGTCGCGGCGGGCGTTAACATCTTCTGGTCCCGCAGGTCGTTCCGGGAGACGAAGGAGCTATTAAAACGGCACAAGCCCGACGTTGTGCATTTTCATTCGGTATTCCCGCTCCTGACGGCCTCGGCTTTTTACGCCTGCGATTCCGAGCGAGTCCCGTGCGTTCAGACCCTACACAACTACAGGTGGTTTTGCGTCGAGGGCGGCCTGTACAACAAGCAGGCTTATTGCGAGGACTGCTTTCGACGGGGGCCGGCGCGAGGCGTCGTTAATCGCTGCTCCAGAAACTCCGCAATCGTGAGCGGGTTGCTCACTATCAACAATCACATCTACGCGAAGTCGGGCAGGCTCTTTAAAATCATTGATCATTTCATAGCCGTTTCAAACTTCGTCAAGGAAAAGCATGTTCAGGCGGGCTTCCCGGACCGGAAAGTTACCGTCAAGTACAATGGGATCGACCTGGCGCGCGCGTGGGGCCGGCCCGTTGACTCTGCATCGAGAAAAGCGGTGACTTTCGTCGGGAGGCTGACTCCCGCGAAGGGCACGTCAATTCTTAAAGAGATCGCGCGCCGGATGCCCGACGTGCGGATAAACATCGTCGGGGACGGCCCTGACTTCGAAGAGCTGCGGCAGGCGTGTCAATCATCGCCTCATCAAAACGTTTCTTTATTCGGCAAACAACCCCCGGAAAGGGTGCGCGAGTTGATGTCCGAATCGGCCTGTGTCGTCGTCCCTTCCGTCTTCCCCGAGCCGCTCGGCCTCGTGGCAATCGAGGCGATGGCCTGCGGCGCTCCGGTGGTCGCTTCGAGAATCGGCGGGCTGGCGGAGATAGTCGAGCAGAGCGGCGGAGGCGTAACCGTCGGCCTCGAAGGTAAAGCCGAAGGGTTCATTTCGGCGATACGGGCGGTGGTGAGTTCCCCGGAGAGGGTAGCCGAACTGGGCGCGCGGGGCAGGGGGTTCGTGGAGCGTAACCTTTCGATGGATAATTCGGTCAAACAATTGTTGAGCATCTACGAGCGGGTGATCGAGGAAAGAGGGCAAGCTAATGGGCAAACCGCTAACTGAGCTTTCAAGGCTGGAAGCCATTCTGTGCGACGCCGCGTCGGGCCTCGACTGTCAAAAAGTCGCGGGCGGCTACGATGAGGTCGGGGACGAATCATTGTGGCGGGCCGCCCGCCGCAACGAAGTCGAGCCGCACCTCGCTCACGCGCTTATGAAGGCGCGGGGCCGCGACCGGGTCCCCGACAGGTGGCGGGAGGCTCACGAAGAGGTTCACCGCCGCATCTCGGCTTACATGTCGGAGATGGACGAAGTGGCCGGGCGGCTGGACTGGGAGGGCATCAGGATGGTCGCCCTCAAGAACGCCGGGATCGCGCGCGGCATCCACGACTGCCCCGGCTGCTGCCCGATGGGCGACCTCGACGTGCTGGTCGAGAAGAGGGACTTTCGCCGCGCGCATCAGGTCATGCTAGATGCGGGGTACAACTTCGAATTCCGCAGCCCGCTCGAAGAGGCGGAGCTCGAAGCCGCGGAAGCCGGGGGCGGGGCCGAATACTGGAAGACGCTCGCGGGCGGCGAAAAGCTCTGGTTCGAGCTGCAATGGAGGCCGGTGGCGGGGCGCTGGATTCGACCCGATCAGGAGCCTTCGGCCGAAGAGTTGATGGGGCGGTCCGTCGCAATCGAAGGCACCAGAGTCCGTCTGCTTTCGCCCGAAGACAACCTGCTTCAGGTCTCTCTGCACACGGCCAAGCACACCTACGTGCGCGCTCCGGGGTTCCGCCTGCACACGGACGTTGACCGCATCGCGCGCCGCCAGAAGATAGACTGGGACGTGTTTCTGAGCCGCGTGGAGAAGCTTCAGGTCAGGACCGCCGTCTATTTTTCACTCGCGATCCCCGCGCTGATATTCGGCACCCCCATACCCTCCGAAGTCCTGAAGAGGCTGGAGCCGTCGCCGCCGAAGAAGGCTCTGGTCATGCGGTGGATCGAGAGGGCCGGGTTGTTCAACCCCGACGAGCGCAAGTTCGGGCGCGCCGCCTTCGTTCTGTTCACCTCCCTGATGTACGACGACTTCGGGGGCTTCTGGCGCGGCATATTCCCGGACCGCGAATGGATGCGCGAGCGTTACGGCTTCAGCAACGGCCTGCTCCTGCCGTACTACCACGCGCGCCGCGTGGTGAACCTCGTGGCCCGCAGGGTCGGCACGTAAGGAGATTGATCGATTATGACAAAGCGCCTTTTCGACATCACGCTCAGCCTCTCCGCGCTCGCGGCGCTCTCGCCCCTGCTGCTTGCGCTCGCCGTTCTGGTGCGCGTCAGGCTCGGCTCCCCGGTCCTGTTCAGGCAGACGCGCCCCGGACTCGGAGGCCGGCCGTTCACCCTGATGAAGTTCCGCACGATGACCGACGCCCGCGGCCCCGGCGGAGACCTTCTGCCCGACGCCGAGAGGCTCACGCGGTTCGGGCGGTTCCTCCGCGCCACGAGCTTTGACGAACTGCCGGAGCTTGTGAACGTGCTCAAAGGCGAGATGAGTCTGGTCGGGCCCCGGCCCCTGCTGATGCAGTACCTCGGCCGCTACACGCGGGAGCAGATGCGCCGCCACGACGCGAGGCCGGGCATCACGGGGTGGGCGCAGATCAATGGCCGCAACGCCATCGACTGGGAGCGGAAATTCGCGCTCGACCTCTGGTACGTCGATAATCAGTCGCTCGCGCTCGATATAAAAATAATAGCCCTGACGGTCATAAAGGCGCTCAGGCGCGACGGCATCAGCCAGCCCGGTCACGCGACGATGGAGGAGTTCGCGGGCTCGCGAGAGATGAAAGAATGTAAATATTAATTATTGTCCAAAGCAGGTCGCTGGCTTATACTGCACGACAGCGCATGCCCCTCTCGACCGCCCGGACCGCCAATCCGGAATCATTGCCCCGACCCCCTTAACAGCCACAGACCGATATGCTCAATATTTTATTCACCAGCGCCGGCCGCCGGGTGGAACTGCTGCGCGCATTCCGAAACGCTTACGGATCCCTCGGCCTAGAGGGGAACATAATCGCACTTGATATAGACCCGCTCGCGCCGGCTTTGCAGGTCGCGGACAAATACTACATGGTGCCGCGCCTGAGCTCCGGCGAGTTCATCCCCGAGCTTAAGCGCATATGCGAGCGGGAGAGGCCGGCCCTCATATTCCCTCTGATCGACCCGGACATCCCGTTGCTCGCGCGCCACCGCGAAGAGCTCGAAGCGACCGGGGCGCGCGTGGCCGTCGTGTCGTGCGAGGCGGCGCGGATCACCTCTGACAAGTGGAAGACTGTAGAGTTCTTCAATCGTATGGGGCTGCGCACGGCGCGCTCGTGGCTGCCCGAACAACTCGACCCCGCGCGGGCCGAGTTCCCGCTCTTCATCAAGCCGCGCGAAGGGAGCGCCTCGCAGCACACCTTCAGGGTAAACAACGCGGAAGAGCTCGCCTTCTTTTCGAAGTACGTGCCGATGCCGATCATTCAGGAGTACCTGCCGGGGCCCGAGATAACCAGCGACATCGCGTGCGACGTGGACGGGAGCGTGCTCGCGGTGGTCTCGCGGCGGCGCATCGAGGTGCGATGCGGGGAAGTCTCGAAAGGCGTGACGGTCCGCGATAAGGCCATCATCGAGGCCTGCGTGAAGATCGCGAAGGGGCTGCCGGCAGTCGGGCCGATCACGGCCCAGTGCATGATGAAAGACGGCGTGCCGTACTTCACCGAAATCAACGCGCGGCTGGGCGGGGGCATCCCGCTCGGCATAGCCGCGGGGGCCGACTCCCCGCGGTGGCTGCTCGCGCGGGCCGCGGGCCTGAGCGTCGTCATACCGCCTCTCGGAAGCTACCGGGAGAACCTCTTTCTGACCCGTTACGACGACTCTTTTTTGCTGAGCGAGGGCGACCGTGAAGATGTGGCAAGCCATCGTTTTTGACCTCGACGACACCCTCTACCCCGAGCGCGATTACGTCCTCGGAGGGTTCAAGGCCGTGGCCGAGTGGGCCGAGCGGAATCTGGGCATCCCCTCCGCGCGCGGGGTGGAAGAGCTGTCTGAAATGTTCGGGCGGGGCGTGCGCGGAGAGACTTTCAACCTGTGGCTCGCGCGCAACGGGCACGCGCCGGAAGCCTCGGTCCCGGACCTCGTGCGGGTTTACAGGGAGCACGAGCCCGAGCTTTCTCCGTTCGCGGAGGTCGGGGAAGTGATCGGGAACCTGCACGGGCGGTACAGGCTCGGGCTCGTGAGCGACGGCTACCTTGGGGTGCAGCGGCGCAAGTGGAAGGCGCTCGGCCTCGAACGCTACTTCGACGCCGTGGTCTTTTCGGACGAGTTCGGCCGCGAGTGCTGGAAGCCGAGCCCCCGGCCTTTCGAAGCCGTGCTTGAGCGGCTCCGGGCTGAGGCGCACAGGGCCGTCTACGTCGCCGACAACCCGGCAAAAGACTTTTATGGTGCGCGGAGCCTGGGGATGTTCACCGTGCGGGTGCGCAGGCCGGGCGGCGAGTACTCGTCACTCGAACCGGAGAGTCCGGGGCACGAGCCGCACCTGACTTTGGACTGCCTGACAGCCCTCGAAGGACGGCTCGCGGAAGGGTTAAGAACGTGATGAAACGAATCCTGTTATCTGTTCCTCACATGGGCGGCGCGGAGGAGGGCTACGTGCGAGAGGCTTTCGCCTCGAACTGGCTGTCGACCGTCGGCCCGAACATCGACGCGTTTGAAAAAGAGTTCGGAGAGCTGATGGGCCGGCCCGCGGTCGCGCTCTCCAGCGGGACCGCGGCGATTCACCTCGGCCTTAGGCTTCTGGGCGTCGGGCCGGGTGACGAGGTCTTCTGCCCGTCCCTCACTTTCGTCGCCAGCGTCAACCCGATCATTTACCAGGGCGCGCGCCCGGTCTTCATCGACAGCGAGCGGCGGAGCTGGAACCTCGACCCCGATATTTTAGAAGACGCGCTCAGGAAAAAGGCGAGGGCCAACAGCCTGCCCCGCGCGGTGATCGTGGTTCACCTGTTCGGGCAGTGCGCAGACATGGACCCGATCATGGAATCCTGCGGCAGGTATGGCGTCCCGGTGCTCGAGGACGCGGCCGAAGCGCTCGGCTCCGATTACAAAGGCCGCCCGGCGGGTACCCTCGCCGGCGTGGGGGCTTTCTCTTTCAACGGGAATAAGATCATCACGACTACGGGCGGCGGCATGCTAGTCGCCGAAGACTCGGAGATGGTCAGGAGGGCGCGCTTCTGGTCCACGCAGGCGCGAGACGCGGGGCTGGCCTACCATCACTCCGAGATGGGCTACAACTACAGGATGAGCAACGTGCTCGCGGGGGTGGGCCGCGGGCAACTGCGAGTACTCGAAGAGCGCGTAAGGCTACGCCGGAGGGTCGCCTTCCGGTACCGCGAAGCCTTCTCGGACCTGAGCGGGATCGCCCTGATGCCGCAGGCGGCCTACGGCCTGCACACGAACTGGCTCAGTTGCTTTCTCGTCGACGGGGAGAGCTTCGGCTGTAGCCGCGACGAGCTGATCGAGAAGCTCGACGCCGAGGGCATAGAGTCGCGCCCCGTGTGGAAGCCCATGCACCTGCAGCCGCTTTACAGGGACGCGGAGACCTTCGGAGGGGCGGTGTCGGAGGACCTGTTCAATCGCGGCATCTGCCTGCCGAGCTCAAGCAGCCTCTCCGCCGAAGAGCAGGACCGCGTGATCGAGTGCGTGCGCTCGGCGGGCGGCCGGCCGGCCGGCCCCGCGGTGAAAGATAAAGAAAAAGATAATGAAATGCCCTCACTCGCGGAAGAAATAATTCATGGAAGGGTCGGTTTTCCTCACAGGTTAGCAAGATGAAGACGCACGTTCACCGATTGATTGAAAACAAGCGAATGATGGTGCGAAGGCTCGCATCCGCGATGGTAAGAATAGAAAGCTGCTCCTTAATGTCAGACACCCGACTGAGCCGCGGCGCTCAGCTGGCGGTCGACGCCTCGATTGCGGGGCTCGCGCTCGTCCTGGCCCACATGGTCCGTTTCGATGGCTGGCCCCCTTACATGGAAGCGGCGAGAATGTTCCTGATCCTCCCCTACATTGCCGTCGGCCGGGTGCTCGCGAATTATCTCGCGGGCAACTACAGGCGGATCTGGCGGTACGCCAGCCTCGCCGACGCCGCGCGGATGGCCGCGTCGGCCGGGGCGATTTCGGCGGCCCTTCTCATAGCGAGGCTCGCTTTCGCCGGGGTGCATTCGTACCTGACCCTGCCCATCGGGATAATCGTGATCGATTACCTGCTCGCGACCTCGGGGATGCTTGGGGTGAGGCTGCTGCGCCGGGTCTCTTACGAAAGCACGAGGCGCAAACACGCCGCGCCGCCCGACAGCCGCCAGCGCGCGTTGCTCGTGGGGGCGGGCAGCGCGGGCGTCATGACGGCGCGCGAGATTTCCCGCCGCCCCGACCTTGGGATCGACCTGTGCGGGTTCGCGGACGACGACAGGAACAAGCGGAACACGGTGATCCATGACGTGCCGATCCTGGGAAGCACCTCGGACCTGCCGGACCTGATCGAGTCCTACAGTATCGACCTTGTCATCATCACCATGGGGCACGCCTCGCGGAAGACCATCAGGCGCGTAGTCGACATGTGTGAGGCGGCGGGCACGCCCGTTAAGACCATCCCCGCGCTCTACGAGATTTTAGAGAACCGCGTGACCATCAGCACCCTGCGCCCGGTCGAGATCGAAGACCTGCTCGGGCGCGAGAGCATCGACGTGAGCGCGTGGCTCGAAAGCAGCCGGCACACCTACTGCGGCAAGAGGGTGATGGTGACCGGGGCCGGGGGGTCGATAGGGAGGATCCTCTGCCAGCAGCTCGCTTACCTCGAACCGTCGGCGATCATAATGCTCGACAAGGACGAGAACTCGATCTTCGAGTCGATGGTCGACACGATGGCGGCGACCGCGGGCAAGAGCACGCGGGTCTACCCGGTGATCTGCGACCTCAGGATCGAGCAGAGGCTCCACAAAGTGTTCGAGCGCTACCAGCCGCACGTGGTCTTTCACGCCGCCGCGCATAAACACGTGCCCCTGATGGAAGAGAACACCTCCGAGGCCGTGCTCAACAACGTCGTCGGCACCTACAAGCTGCTGAACGCCTGCGACGAGCACATGGTCGAGCGGTGCGTCATGGTCTCGACCGACAAGGCGGTCAATCCGACCAGTATAATGGGCGCGACCAAGCGCGTGTCTGAGCTGATGTTTCAGGCCAAGGCGATGAAGCACCCGAGGCGCAGCCGGTACTCCTGCGTGCGGTTCGGCAACGTGCTGGGCAGCCGCGGGAGCGTCGTGCCCACCTTCCGCGAGCAGATAAAGAAGGGCGGCCCCGTCACGATCACGCACCCGGACATGATCCGCTACTTCATGACCATACCCGAGGCGGCGCAGCTGATAATTCAGGCGGGGGCCCTGGGCGAGAAGGGCGAGATATTCCTCCTCGACATGGGCGAGCCCGTGCGCGTGCTCGACCTGGCGAGGGACATGATTCGGCTGTCGGGCCTCACGGTCGGCGAGGACATCGAGATAAAAGTCACGGGGCTCAGGCCGGGGGAGAAGATGCGGGAGGAGCTGCTCATCGAGGAGGAGGGCGCGCAGGCGACTCTGTACGATAAGATATTCGTCGCGCCCCCGCTCGAATACAACCTCGCGCGCCTCTACTTCTGGGTCGAGCAGCTTACCGAGGCCGCCTACGCGGGGGACGACAACACGATCCTCGAAATATTCTCTCTGATGGGCATAGGCTTCAGGTCAGGCGGGGTGGAGAAATCGCACGGGGCGGAAGCGCGGGAGCAGAGCGTGGCGGCCCCGGCCCTCTTCGAACTGGGCGTCCAGACCGGGCTCGCGAGTTGAGCCTTGAGCGCGCGGAGACCCGGCCCGCTTCGGGAGTTGTTCTGCCCCTTTATTGATTACAGGCATCGAGTAATTAGCTGTAAGAAAACTATTGACCTTTGATGCGCCATCTCTTAGTCTGGGGCCACTCTGAGCAGAGAAGAGGAAGGTCTCCAGGTGATCTAACGGGAGGGAATATGCGAGTATTGAATACTTTTTACAGGAGTGGGCTCAGCCTCGCGCTGGCGCTGGCACTCACGACGGTCTTCTCTCTGGGCGCCTTCGCCGCGCCTCCGGCGGAGAGGGCTGTCGGGTCGAACTCCGACGATCCATCCGCTTCCTCGACTCTCTCGGGCATGCTGACCGGCATGGGCCGCGTGACGATCAACGGGAACGTGGCGCAGACGGGCGCGACCATTCTGAGCGGGAGCACTATCGAAACCGGGAAGGATGGCTCAGCTTCCATAGACCTCGGACCTCTGGGCCAGGTCGAGCTCCAGCCTAACACCTCGGTGACGCTGGTGCTGATGCCGGGCATGGTACAGCTGATGGTTGATCGCTTCGGGGTGGTGTCGCAATCGCTGCCCTCGGGAGTGGTCGGCCGCGTCAAACTGCAGAGCCGGGCAGCCCGCTTCAGCGTCGCGCGCGGTCACGTCGAGGTCAGCTCGTCGGGCGGCCAGCAGGCGCTCAACGGCGGCGAGGAGAACTCTTTCAGCGGGGCGTCAGAGGCTACCGTGAGCGGCGACACCTCTTTTCAGATCGAAAGCGACGACGCGGACGATCAGACCGATCAGGGTGACGACGACAACCCGCCGGCCAAAAACTCTACTTACGTGGGCCCCGGCCCGGCCGGTTACATAGTCCTGGCCGGACTCGCCGGAGGCATCGCGCTCGGCGTTATGGCGGGATCGAACAGCAACGCCCGCGGGGGCATCCCCCCGAGGGCGAGCGAAATAGTTCCTTAAAGAATCGCCTTCAGAAGGGCATTGCGCATTCAAGGCGCGGGCCGGGAGATCGGCTCCGCGCCTTATTTCTATCCGGCGCGCTTCACCGCGCGCCGCAGGGCCAGGCCGGGAAGGTCGGCTCGCTCTGCAAGCCCGCGAGGAAGGCGAAGTGGTTTTTCATCTCCCAGATCAGAAGCAGGCGGGCGTGCCTGTACTGCCCGGTCGAGCCGTAGTAGACGTTGACCACACGTATCGAGCGGGTGTCGGGGTAGTACCCGCCCGCGAGTATCTTCTGTAGAGCGGGCTCGTACCAGATCGTGGACTCGATGGTTACGCCCGTGACCGATCCGGGGGTGACGCCGGCGGCGAAGGCCGCGAGGTGCCCCCCGCATTTCGTGAAGGATGCCCGCGCCGCGTCGAATGCCTCGTCTACCCACACGCCGATGGCGTCGGGCGCGCCCGGAAATGCCTTGATCTCTTCGATCACCCACTCCGGCGCGTTGCGGTTGGCCGCCTTTTTCCACTTGCGTTTTTTAGGGGCGTTGAAGCCATTGTCCCTGTAGGGAATGTTGTACTTCGGCGAGTACTTGATCTCGCCCGTCTTCGGGCGGCCAAGGAATTCGAGGTACTGCTGGGCCGAAGCCGTTTCGTGAAAAAGCATGGCGGTCACGAGAGCGCCGCATAACAGGAAGAGTCGGGGGGGCATAGCGTCTCCGTTATATTGGTCTTATGAAAGAATCCTCGGTCACACTCTGGTGGCCCGATTCAAACACCCGCATTCGGAGGTGAGAGCCACAGATATGTTTTAACTCAAAAAATCTAATAGTCAATGGCCCAATCGGGTACTTTTTACCGGGCCGGGATTCGCCAATGGGCGCGAAGACTTAACCTTTACGGGTGAAATAAGTATTGCCCTCGCGCCGGTTCTTTGCCACAATACCGGTGCATTTGCATTCACCTTTTGTCCCCACTCTGGCATTAAACCCCTCTACATTTCGGGTGAGGAAAGCGCATGACAGCTCGTGCAGTATCGATTCTTTTTCTCGTGTCGTTCGTCCCGATTTTTACGACCGCGCAGGCGCAGTCGCCCATCAACACCATAGCTCTCGGCCCGAATCAGATCGGGCTCGTGAGGACCGCGCAGGCGCTCACCACCAGAATATCTTTCCCCGAGCCGGTACAGGAGATCATCTGCGGGGACCTCTACGACCCGACCACGGGCAAGGGCAGCTTCGTCATTCAGCGCAGCGGCAAGGACATTTTTGTGAAGCCGGTCGCCTCGAAGGGGATGAGCAATCTGTTCGTCAAGACCGGCGAGAAAGGGGACCGCACTTACAATTTCGACATAACCATCGCGACCCCTCCGCAGGCGCACCGCGTGATCAACGTGGTGAACGAGCCGGAGCAGGCCCAGCCCGCGAAGGGGGCTCAGCCTCTGGCGCGCCCGCCCGCCAGACAGCAACCCTCCGCGGATCAGTCCGTGGCCGGGCAGCAGTTGATCGATCAGGCGACCGCGCAAGCCGAAGATATCCTCGATAAAGCCCGCAGGCAGGCGGGCGAGATAATGGCCGAGGCCGAGGCCCGCGCGGCGGAGACGGAGCGCAACGCCTCCGAACACGCCGAGCAGGAGATCGAGCGGCGGCTCGTGAAGGCGATGATGATGGGGACTCGCGAGATCAAGATCGAATCCCCGCGCGCGGTCGGCAGGAATATCATCATCTCGCTCGACCCCCGAGTGCTGGTCTTCAATCAAAGGTCTTACGTGCGTTACACCCTGCAAAACAACGGCGCGGCCCCGTTTGAATTCAACTCCATCTCGCTCGAATCGGGCCGGGCGAAGGCCACGGCCCCGGTCCAGTTTCAGGTCATGCAGACCAAGCCCGAGAACAAGCTCGATCCGGGAGAATCGCTCTCCGGGGTCCTCGCCTTCGACGCCGCGTCGGCCCCGGCGGGCAACCGCCTCGTCCTGTCCGTGCGCGGAGAGAACAACGCCGAGATCGTGAGAGTCAATGTGCAGTAGGCTTATGTTCAGGAGAATGGCGGCTCTTATATTTTTGCTGGCGGCCCCCGCCCTTGTTCAGGCGCAACACCTGCTCTCCCCGCCCGAGCGCCCGCCGGTCCCCCTCTCAGATACGGACCAGCAGCGGATGGCGAACGAGGAGGCGTCGAAGAAGCCGCGCGCGGCGGGCATTTCGCAGCCGCAGGCTTTGACCGTGAACATGCCTCCGCCGTCGCGCGGCCATTCGCAGGGCAACCACATATCATCAGGGAACGCGCTCATAGACGCCCTTGTTCATGAGGCGTCGGCGAGACACGGGCTCGACCCGTGCCTGGTGCTGTCTGTGATGAGGGCCGAGTCAGGCTTCAACAGGATGGCGGTGTCGGTGAAGGGGGCCTCAGGCCTTATGCAGCTGATGCCTGCGACGGCCGCCAGGTTCGGCGTCAGGGACATATTCGACCGT
>DASQDI010000087.1:0-50459 GCA_035634255.1 Blastocatellia bacterium | reverse complement strand
CGAACCGGCGAACCTTTTCTCCAACGGCATGTTCCACATCTTTTCGGCGAAGATCGACGCCAACTTCATCAACACGGGGACGCGGGTCTCTACGGTGCTGAGGTTCGCGCCCGGCCAGGCCGTGTTCGCGATAGACCCGTTCCAGGGGCAGTTGACGACCTTCGACCCGAACGTCAGCGTTTCGTTCACACAGGAATTGCCTTCGCCCGAATTTCTCCCCGGACAATGGGAGGCTATGGTGGACCTGCGGAACCTGCTGGACCAGCAGGCTTCCGTGTCCGACGAGCGGCAAGAGCTTCTGTCCAGCCGCTTCCACCGCCTCGTCCGCGTCGGGGTGTCGCTCCGATTCTAAGAAACGGAATTACGAGCCAGGGGTGCTTGCTCCCGAACTCATTTTAGCTTGCAAGCCGGCCGCCTATAGGTAAGCTCTCGCGAGCGGCCGGCCCTTACCTCAACTTTCGAATGTCAGAAGCAAAGAGGTGAGGAAGAGTGCGCCCGCGCGCCCGCTTTTCCGGGCCCTTGAGTGCTGGCCGAACGATTTATGTGAATTCAAATATCGCCCGCGGTGAGCTATTTATGTATGGGCAATGAGGCTTTTGAATTCCAAAAAATTGGAGGCTTTCCATATTTTCGGAAAATCCTGTCGCGACAGGTTATATAAGTGCTACAAAGTACAAGGCTTTTCAGGCGCTCGGCGAAACCCATTTATCGGAATAGCAGTTGCACCGCATCGCCTGATGTTACCACGCCTTCCTGAGTCGAGCGTGTCAGAGGTTTAACCGAATGAGAGAGATGGCGAGCAAGACGAAGCTTATCGCGGTCCTGGCGATAACGTCGGTGCTTGTCGTTATCGGCATACTCAACCTGCGCGACCGCCTCAGCGCCAGGCCCATTCCCGATGACGGGGTCGAGTGGGTCGACACCGCTGATGGGGTGCAGGCCAAGTCCGTCAGGCCCGACTCCCCGCTCGCCTTCAAGGTGGACGCGGGAGACTACATTCACTACCTCTTCTACAAAGATAAGTACGAGAAGGTCGAGCGCGCGGAAGACCTCGCGCTTTACCTCGACAGGCAGGGGGTCGGCAGCGAAGCCCGGTACGTGATCGAGCATCAGAATCCCGTGCTTCAGAACCTTTACGGCATAGACCAGCCGCTCTACGATGTCGACTTCAAGGTCGCGGCCGAGCCGAAGAACCCGAGGCGCGAGTTCTATCTGGCCTTCGTCGGGCTCGTCTACCTCGCCATCGGCCTGTTCGTGCTCTTCAAGCAGAGCCGGGCGACTCTGACCTACCATTTCTACGCATGGTCTCTGGTCTCCTTCCTGGTCTACTTCTACCACTCGACGCGCGAGTTCACGCGGCTCGACCAGATGGTGTTTTTTCTCGATGGCGCGGCCCTGGCCCTGCTCGCCCCGCTGTTCCTGCACTTCTGCGCCAACTTCCCGACGGGGAGGGGGCTCTCCCTGCGCTCGCGCCCCGGCGTCACGGCGGCGCTTTACCTGCCCGCCGTCGCGCTCGTGGTCGTGGACGCCCTGTGGACTTACAAGCCGGACATCTTCCGCTCGGGCAGTCTGGTTCAGATTCGTAACGGGATCGACCTCGCCGAGCTCCTCCATTACGCGGTCTTTTTTGTGGTCGGGAGCGCCCTGCTCGTGCGGACCTTCATGCGCGCGGAACGGCCTCTGCTCAGGCAGCAATTGCGCTGGATCATATGGAGCCTCGCGCTGGCGGTGCCTTTCATCTTCGCCTACCTGATCTCCTACGTCTTCCGCATCGAGGCCCCGATCCTAATGGAGGTGCTGGCCTACGGGCCTCTGGTGCTGATCCCGCTCTCGTTCGGCTATTCGATCGTCCGCTACAGGCTGATGGACGTGGACGTGATCATGCGGCGCAGCTTCGTCCACGTTATGGCGACCGTGGCGGTCGGCGCGATCTACATGGCGGTCCTGCTCGGCGTGACCGATCTGGTGAAGTTCATCTGGGCCGACGCCGACCTGAACTCGGGGACGACCCGCGTGGTGATCGTCGTGGGCATGCTGATCGTGGCGATGCTCTTCGCCCCGATCAAGAACAAACTTCAGGTGTGGGCGGACCGGTGGTTCTACGGCGAGCGGTACACGCTGAGGACGGGGCTTCAGGATTTCGGGAGGACTCTGGCGCAGACGACGGCCCTGCCTCAACTGCTCGACTCGCTCGTGCGGCGGCTGTCGGACATGCTGTCGGTCCGCAAGGTCGCCATTTTCATCGAGGACCCGAAGTCGAGCTCCGGGTTCCGGCTCGCTCACGCCATGGGCGTGGACTCGGAGATCGGCCTCCCGGAGGATGTGAAGAACATAATCCGCGTCCGTTCAATCGGGCGCGGGTTCATCATGTCGGACGATCTTTCGAAGGGCGTGGCTTCAATGCCCGGCGGCAAGGCCCCGCACGGGATCGGGGCGAAGCCGGACGACCGCACTTCCGGCGCTCTGAGGCTCGGGGAGCCGGTCGCGGAGATGGCCGACGCCGGGGCGCAGGACGAGCTTTATTACTACGTGCCGTGCGTCGTGCGTGATCGCATAGTCGGGATCATCGGGATCGGGCGCACCAGCTCGGGCGCTCTGCTCACCAGCGAGGACACCGACCTGCTCAGGGCCCTCTCCGGCTACGTCGCCGTCGCCCTCGACAACAGCCTGCTCTACCGGTCGGAGATGGAGAAGGCCGAAGAGCTGGCGCGGCTCAAAGAGTTTTCCGAGAACATCATCGAGAGCGTCAACGTCGGGATACTGGTCGTCGACTTTGACGGCCGAATAACGACGTGGAACAGCGCCCTCGAAGAGATTTTTGGCGTCGCCCGCGAGCGCGCGCTGCGCCGAAGCATCCATGAGATCTTCGACACGGACCTGATCGGCACCATGCAGAACGTGATCGGTCAGGACGGGTGGGCCCTGCGCGACGCCCGCCACATCTACAAGTACAACGCGGCGACCGAGGACGGCCGCCCCCTCACGCTCAACATATCTCTCGCGCCTTTCGAGGCCGCGCGCGGGGTCGTGACGGGCACGCTCGTCGTGGTCGAGAACGTGACCGAGCGCGCGCAGCTCGAACAGCAGTTGCTCCAGCGCGAGAAGCTCTCCTCCATCGGCCTCCTCGCCGCCGGGGTCGCGCACGAGGTCAACACGCCGCTCGCGGGCATCTCCTCTTACGCGCAGATGTTGCTTCAGCAGGTGCCGGACGGCGACCCCAAGCACAAGCTCCTTGAGAAGATTCACGTGCAGACCCTCCGCGCCTCGGGGATCGTCAACAACCTGCTGAACTTCTCGCGGACGGGCGACGCCCAGTTCCGGGAGTTCGAGCTGAACGGGGTGCTCGAAGACACCCTCCAGCTGCTCGAGCCCCAGTTGCGGAACACCGAGATCGAGATAGTGAAGAACTTCGGGGAAGACCTGCCCGCCGCCTACGGCAGCGCGTCGAAGTTGCAGCAGGTCTTCATGAATCTGATCCTCAACGCGCGCGACGCGATGCCGGGCGGCGGCAGGCTCACGCTCCAGACGCGGCTCGTCGAGACCTCCCTCGTCGTCGATTTCCGGGACACGGGGCAGGGGATCGCGCCCGAAAACATCGCCCGCATCTACGACCCCTTCTTCACCACGAAGGAAGTGGGGCAGGGTACCGGGCTCGGGCTCGCCCTCTCCTACGGCATAATACAGGAGCACGGCGGGCGGATATTCGTCGAGAGCCGCCCCGGCGAAGGCGCGCATTTCACCATCAAACTGCCCACGGCATTCGCCCGCCACATGCAGGCGGCGAGCGACTAGAGATCCTATTCCCCGGCCCGTCAAACCCGCCGACGCTTATCCGGCTGGCAGACATCTCGTGAAAACTGGTAGCATTTTCCCTTATGGCAAAGAAGGGCAGCATACTCGTCGTGGATGACGAGGAAGTAATGCGCGACGTGCTCGAAAGCCTGCTCACGAGCGAGGGCTATCAGGTCGACATCGCGAGGACAGGCGAGGAAGGGCTCGACAAGTTTCAGCAGAGGCCCTTCGACCTGGTCCTGCTCGACGTGTCGATGCCCGGCATGGGCGGGTTGCGCACTCTCGAAGAGATACTGAAGGTGGATGCGGAAGCGGTCATCATCATGATCACGGCTTACGCCACCTTCGACACCGCCGTGGCCGCCTGGCAGCGGGGCGCTTTCAACTGCATCAAGAAGCCTTTCGACAATAAAGAGATAATCAAGCTCATAGCCGCGGGCATCCGCCGCAAGCGCAAGGACGAGGAGCGGCGCGTGCTCCGCCAGACCCTCAAGCGCAGCACGGAGAGCAGGGAGATAGTCGCCCGCAGCGACAAGATGCTTGAGATTCTAGCGTTCGTCGAGCGGGTGGCCCCAGCGCGCACGACCGTGCTTATCACGGGCGAGAGCGGCACCGGGAAAGAGTTGATCGCCCGCGCGATCCACAACCACAGCGACCGCTCCGACAAGCCCTTCGTCACCGTCAACTCCGCCAACCTCCCGTCCGAACTGCTGGAGTCGGAACTGTTCGGCTACCTCCGCGGGGCGTTCACCGGGGCGTTCGCGGCGAAGAAAGGGTACTTCGAAGTCGCCGATGGGGGCACGATCTTCCTAGACGAGATCGGGACCATCTCCCTTGAGACGCAGGCCAAGCTGCTCCGCGTCATACAGGAGCGCGACTTCACCCCGCTCGGCGACACGACACGACGCCAGGTCGATGTCCGCATCGTCGCGGCCACCAACGTCGACCTCAGGCAGGCCGTCGACGAGGGCTCCTTCCGCGAAGACCTTTACTACAGGTTGAACGTGATCCAGATCAGCCTCCCGCCCCTCCGCGAGCGCCGCGAGGACATACTGCCCCTCACGCAGCACTTCATAAGGAAGTATTCGGACGAGAATAACAGGCAGATCGTCGATCAGATCAGCCCCGAGGTCCTGTCGCAGCTCGAAGCCTACTCGTGGCCCGGCAACGTGCGCGAGCTTGAGAACGTCATCGAGCGCGCGGTCATCATCGCGCGCGGCCAGACAATCGAGCGGAGCGACCTGCGCGAAGAGGTCATCAACCCCGCGCGGGCGGGCGGGCAGGCCGGGGGCCAGCGCCTCGGCACTCAGATAGACCTGTCTCGCGGGATTTCTTTCTACGACGAGGTGAACCGATTTCAGATTGAGCTGATAAAGAGGGCGCTTGAGATCACGGGCGGCCACCAGTCCCGCGCCGCCAAGCTGCTCGGGATGAATACCACGACGCTCAACAGCAAGATCCGGTACTACAACATAAGGCCCTGATCAGAGGCGCAGGTTGAAGGGGAGCGACCGCACGTTGTTTTCGATCACGACGATCTGATTGTCCGCGCCGGTTATCAGCTTGAGCTTCTTCGCCTTCCTCTTTATGCCGAGGGAGCCCGAGTTCGCGTTGAAGGTGAAGGGCAGGTTCACCAGCTGCCCGTTTATCTCGACCCGGGAAGCCGCAGTGAAGTTGCGGCCGGTGACGGTGAGCACTTTCTTGACGTACGTGGACCCGGTGATGACGGGGTCGGTCGGCACGGTCTCGGGGACCGGGTCCGCGACGTTATAGGCGACTAAGGCGAAGTCCTGGTCGAGGCCGTGCCCGTTGCCCGGCACCGCGTCCCCGGCTATGTTCGCCGCGCGGACCGTGATCGTGAAGTTCCCCGCCACCCCTTCCGGGATCGCGTCCGAGGGCAGGTAGATCGACTCGACGTTGTTGAGCCTGTCGGCTTCGCCCCCCGCGAACGAGAACCGGCCCGCGAAGCCGTTGCCTTTGTAGACCGTCTGCCCTTCCACTTTCAACTCCAGGTCGAGGTCGTTGACGAGCGCGGGCCCGGCCAGCATCCCCACCGCGTCAGTCCACGCGAGCGTGATTCTGAGCGGCTGCGTCCTGTCGGAGATCGACCCCCGAATCTCGAAGACCTGCCCGCTCTCCGTCAGAAGCTCCGTCTGGTCGACGAGCTTGCGGGCCGTGTCGTCGAACGAGTGCGAGAGATTCGTCAGCCCCCACCCCTGCCGCTGGGACGGCAGGTTGCCCCCGGCATTCTCGCCCGTCATGTAGGTCGCGGAGTTGAGCAGGTAAGCTTTCGTCATCGCGGGCGAAGGCGCGCGGTCGTCGCCCAAGAGATTCTGAATCCGGAAGTGCCGGCGGACGAGCGCGGCCGCGCCCGTCACGTGCGGGGCCGCCAGGCTCGTGCCGGACGACCACGTGTAGAGCCTCACGCCCGGCGGTTGAAAGCGCGGCGCGCCGGGGCAAAGGCCGTCCCCGTTGAAGAGGCTCGTCTGCGACACCGCGCCGTAAAGGTGCGAGCCGGGGGCCACTATGTCCGGCTTCGTTCGGCCGTCGAGGGTCGGGCCTCCTGATGAGAACTTGAGAATGTCGAGCGCGTTGTTCGCCTCGTCCGGGCCTATGCCCCCGCTGCCGTCGAAGTTGCAGGAGTCGAGCCCTTCGGGCCTGTAGCTCTCGCTCGCCCCCACGGTGATCACGTTCTTGGCCGTGCCCGGGGAGCTTATGCGCCCGTCCGGCCCGCTGTTGCCCCCGGAGAAGATGAATAGAATCTCCTGATTCCCTTCGGCCTCCGGCTGCGCGTCGCGGGTCAAAGCGTCGTACTCCTGCGCGGCCGCGTCGTAGATGTTGCCCGCCCTGCCCCAGCTGTTGTTCGACATCCGCGCGCCCGCCGCGTAGGCCGACGAGACGATCTGTGTGAAGCCTTGCTCGGCATTCAATCTTCCGTCATCTCTGAATATTCGCGAAGCCCCGAGCCTCGCATTCGGGTCGATGCCGAGGCCGAACAGGTAGCCGCCCGTGTCCGCGTTGGAATTCGTGCCTGAGCCGCAGGCGAGGGAGGCCACGAAAGTCCCGTGGCCGGAGCGGTCACCGCCGAAGCTCTCGTTCGTGTAGTTGACGTTGTAAGCCACCCGGCTGAGGCGCTCCGAGTCGAGAAAGTCGGGATGCACGGGGGAGCCGCTAGCCCCCCCGTTGTCGAGGCCGGAGTCCGCGAAGTCGATGACGAAATCGGAAGGCGTGTTGAACCCCTTCGATTCGAGCCATTCCCTGTAGCCCGGTCCCGAAGGCTCCGTGCCTTCGGTGACGAGGTTGGCCGCGATGATCTGAGCGCCCCTCTCGTCATGAAGCTCCGGCGCAGGCTCGGGGTTTATGTATAAGACATGGTCGAGGGCGGCCAGCTCGAGCAGCCGGCCGGAATGGACCGTTGCCGACACGACCAGAAATTTGAGGAAGCCTCTGTGCTCGCGCGTGATCCTCGACGCGATCTCTTTGATCCGGCTCAGGGATCGAGCGGTATCGGGCGAATCTATCAACTCGATCTCGACATCGACGTTCATGCCCCGAGCGCCGGAAAGCATCTCGTCGTCGAAGCGCGGGTCGATCTTTTGAATCGGTTGGAGGCTGCCGATCCACCTTATGGGCCGGTCTTCGTCCGCGCCCGGACCTCCCGAAAGGCGTGCCGCCCGCGCGAGCGCCGAGCCGTGACCCCGCACGACGTACGCATTATTCGGGACGTAGCCGATGATCTCGAAGCCGGTCGCGCGAAGGCGGTCGAGCCAGGCGGATTTGACCGGCCCGGCGAACTGAACGATTCGCAACTCTTTCCGCGATGGGTCGGGCGAGGCCGCGAGGCTCGCGCCCGGTTGCGTGACGTTGTGCGAGCCCTCATGTGAATCGAGGCTCGTGTCGATTATTCCCCGGTTGAGCAGTATAAGGTTCGGCGAATTACGCCGGACGTTGAGCTCAATGTCACGCTCGACGCCATTCTTGAGGCCGGGCCGCTCGGTCGGGGGCTCCGCCAGAGCGCTCACCTTACCGGTTGTCGAAAACATGGGCGCGCAAAAGAGCAGCACGACCGCCAGAAGAGTGAGCGTTACCTTGATCGATTTCGAAGTAGAAAAGGTCATCCTAATAAATATTCAGGCAGCCGGGGTAGTAATCCGAGACATCCAACCCGTGTGAGTATTCGTCACGACCGGCAAGCGATTATAACTGCGGCGGTGCGCGTTTTCCAGCCGCACCGTTGTATAATCATCGTGGGTCGCGATTGTTTGAGGGCTTGTTAATCTCTGGTTGAAAAGGAGTGCGTAAGATGAAGAGAGTTGCGACGAAGCTATCCTCGTTGGTTATGCTTTCGCTTCTTCTGCTCGGCGGCCTGCCTCTTCTGAGTCAGGAGTCTCCGGCGAATGCTGAGGCGCAGACCAGGCGAAGGACGCGCGCCAGGACCACCGCATACGTCCCGGCGGGGACGCAGTTGAAGGTCCGCATCAACGAAACTATCTCGAGCGAGACTTCGCGCGTCGGTGACAGGTTCACCGCGACCGTGCTCTCCCCGTCTCGCTACGAAGGGGCCGAGGTCCGGGGCCGAATCAGCGTCCTCGACAAATCCGGCCGCATCAAGGGCCGCACGCGCATGGCGCTCGCATTCGACTCGATCCGCTTTAACGACGGGCGCACGGGGACCCTGCGCGGGGAGCTCGCCCGCGTTTACGACGAGAAGGAGTCGACCAAAGTCGATGAAGAGGGCAGCCTCGAATCGGGCAGCCGGGGCAAGCAGACCGCCAAGCGCGGAGGGATCGGGGCGGCGGCCGGGGCCGTGATCGGCGGCATAGTCGGGGGCGGCAAGGGCGCTGTGGTCGGCCTGATAGTGGGCGGCGCGGCCGGGGCCGGCTCGATTGCTATCGACGGCGGCAAGGAGCTCAAGATAGAAGAAGGCACGGAGATGTTGGTGCGTGTGACGAGCAGGTGACAGGGATGACAGGCGGCCCGGTAAAGCGGGGGTCGTTCTTCGATCCCCGCTTACGTCATTGCCGGGGCTTCGCCATTACCATCAGGTCCACAGGGAAGCTTTCAAGCGCGGGGTGATCGGTCATTATCCATAGCCGCGCGCTGTAGGTGTCCGGCCTTTCCATCCCCAGAGTTTCAACCGAGACCCTGTACCTCTTTCCGGCCTCGACCGTTTCTACTTTCGCGACGAAATTTTGCCCGCCGCCTTCAACCCCGAGTATCCTGACCGGGTCCTTCTCTGACGTGACCGTGAACGCGGTCGCGGTCTTTCCCCCGGCGGCCATGGTCGTCAGCCATTTATTCGACGGGCCGATGAAAAGCGGGCCGATCCATTTCCCCGCTCTCATCTGGCCGGGCGGCGCGTCCTGAACGCTGGCGGAGAGGCTGAATACTATGCCTCGTCGCGCGGGGTCGTTCGTCCGCATGGTCGCGGTCTTGAGGATCGAGCCGCTCAGGCTCGCCGTGTCCACTTCTATCTGCGCTCTGCCCGCCTTACCAGGCGGGATGACTCTGTCCGAGCCAACTACTTCGCACCCTCAGCTGGGGGTGAACTCTTCTATCACCAGGTCGGCCTTGCCTTCGTTTTTTATCACGAAGACGTAGCTGATCCCCTCGCCCCTGAAGACGTTGCCGAAGTCGTAACTCGTCTGGGACACGACGACCTTCGGGGCCATCCCGCCGCCGGCCGGCTGCTGCGCTAAGGCGATGGGCGCGCGGGCGAGCGCGGTCATAAAGAGCGCGGCCGCGAAGAGTCGGTAGAGGCGTTTGTTCGAGAGTCTAGCCATCATTTTGCCTGAATAGGTTAATTCACGCCGGCGGCCGCGCGCAATGCAATCGGGGCCCGCTAGAAGACTTTGCGCGAAACCTGCCGCCGGGCGCATTCTAATAAAGTGAGCGGGCCGGTCGATGATCTTGAATAAAGCGGGTGGCGCTGGTATCGTTCAACTCGAAGCTTGAAAGAGGTCCTTTATAAATGATCAGTAAGAGAATCTCATCTCGAATCATAAAGGCGGGCATGCTCGCGGTCGTCCTGATCGCGGGCGTGACATCGAACGCGCAGATTCAGTTCAACAGGCCGAAGGCCGAAAAGCCCCTGCCGAACCCGTCCGTCATGAACGCCGCGCGTGACGAAGTGATGACCTTGACCAAGCAGATGTTGGAGACGCGGGAGATTCCCCTCGATAAAGAAGAGTGTAATTCGACCTCGGGCGAATGCACCCTCATCAGCAAGCCCATCGTCTTCATCAAGGGGATAACTACCCGGAGCCAGCTCGAACATTACTGCGAAGTCCCCGCCGCCGTGGTGCGGAACTGGACCAGAGGCCGTTACGTCCTGCGCTTTCAGTTGAGCCCCGCTTCGCCCTCGACATCTCAGGTCGCCGTCTACGCGCGATTCGAGGGGATGGTTGACGGGGCTGCGGGCAGCGAATGGGTGCCCCTAACGTCGAAGGGCGAGCTTGAAGACACCCTTCTCAAGTGCATACAGGAACGCATAGTCAGCGGGGTCTGCAAGTCCGAAAGCCGCTAGTTTCGATTAACGCAGCAAACTCATCGCCAATCGTAAAATCGCAATCTAAAATACCGCCATGGCTTTGGCCCTTGCTCTGGTCTTTATCGCGATTGCTGGCGGAACGCTCGCCACCTACCTTTACGACGAAAGCTCCACCCCGGCCGCGCGAGTCTGCGCGGGCGCCTGTCTCGGCCTGACGGCGCTCGGCGTCGCGGGATTCTTCTTCGCCGCAGCGGCCGGCTTCACCTACGCTTCCCTCTTGCTGGCCTCGGCCGTGACGCTCTCTCCGCTCGCCCTCCTGCTGGCCCGAAGCTACCGCGCGCGCGCGCAGTCGGACGCGCTCACACTATTTCAATCCGCCCGCAGGATCGCGAGTGAGCCGACCCGCCGCGACGTGGTCTACTTCGCGCTCTACGCATTCGTCGCGGTCGTTTTATACATGCTGTTCGACCGCACGATGTTCGAGCGCGACGACGGCATGTACACGGGCGTCGCGAACAATTACGGAGACCTGCCGTTTCACATCAGCGTCATCACGCGGTTCGTCTACGGGCAGAACTTCCCCCCCGAGGCCCCCATGTATGCGGGCGCGCGGTTCACTTACCCGTTCGTGCCTGACTTCATAACGGCGATGCTGGTGCGCGCGGGAGCGGGCCTCGAAAGAGCGGCCTTCATTCAAAATATGATCGTCGGGCTGGCCCTCGTAGGGTTGCTACACAACTGGGCCCTGGCGCTGACGCGGGACCGCGCCGCGGCGTTGATAACGCCGGCCCTTGTGCTGCTCAGCGGAGGTTTCGGCTGGCTCCTCCTATTCCAGGAGGCGCGCGCGACTGAGCTGGGCGTATTCCCCCTGCTCACTCAGTTGATTCAGGACTACACCATACGGCCGGGCTCCACGTGGCGTTGGGGCAACACCCTCACCGCCCTGCTCGTTCCCCAACGCAGCATAATGCTCGGGCTGCCCCTCGCCCTCGTCATCTTCACTCAATGGTGGGAAGCCATCGGGCTCAAAGGTGAGCCGGCGCATTCGGCATCGATGCCGGCATCAACTCCCGAATCAACTTCTGTTTCGGCGCGGCGCATGGCCGGGGCCGGCGCAATCGCGGGCCTGCTCCCGCTCGTGCACGCGCACACGTTTGCCGTAGTCGTCGGCATGGCCTTTTGCCTCGCGCTGATTTTCCGAGGGTGGCGCGCGTGGGCGGCGTTTTTCGCCGTGGCTTTCGTGATCTCGGCCCCGCAGACGTTGTACGTGATGCGGGGCAGCCATCTCGATGCGCAGAGCTTTCTGGGGTGGCACATTGGATGGGATAGGGGCGAAGAGAACATATTCTGGTTCTGGCTCAAGAACACCGGCCTGTTCATCCCCCTGCTCGTCACGGCGGCCTTCTGGAAGAACGGCGGGCGGCTCGTGGAGCGAAAGCTGCTGCTCTTTTACCTGCCGTTCACGCTCTGTTTTCTGGTCCCGAATCTGGTGAGACTCGCGCCGTGGGTCTGGGACAACATCAAGGTGCTGATCTACTGGTTCGTCGCCTCGTCGCCGCTCGTCGCCCTGCTCGTCGCGCGGCTGTGGAGGCGCGGGGCCTGGCCCCGGCGGGCCGCGACCCTGTTGCTGATCACTCTGACTCTGGCGGGGAGCCTGGACGTGTGGCGCGTCCTTTCACGCGCGCAGGAATACATGATATTTGATAGGGAGGGAATCATATTTGCTGAGATGATCCGGCGGACCGCGCCGCCGCGCGCCGTGATATTGCACGCGACGATCCCTAATCACCCGGTCCACCTGAGCGGGGGGCGCTCGCTTATGGGTTACCCCGGACACGTCTGGTCTCACGGGATCGATTACAGGGATCGCGCCGCCGATATAAGGCGCATCTATAACGGCGAGCCGAGCGCCGAAGGGTTGCTCGCTTTTTACCACATCGAGTACGTCGTCGTGAGCCCCCTCGAAGCGGCCGAGATGCCTGTGAGCGAGGAGTTCTTCGAGCGCTTCGCTAAAGTTGGAGAGACGGGTGAGTATCGCTTATATAAGATCGCAGAGCCTTAAGCTGTTCAGCACCGGGCTCGACCTGAATGGCGCGAGGCCCGCGGCCGGCGAAGAGGCCGGCGACGCGCTGCCGCCCGCTCGCGAGGGCCGGGCGGGCCGCGACACGTCGCGAATGTCGGGGCGCGCCTGGCTCATACTCAGCCTCTCCGTCATCATCGTCGCCGCGGTCTTTCGGCTCTTCGACCCGGCCCTCAAGCCCCTGCATCATGACGAAGGGGTTAACGGGTTATTCCTGATGCGCCTTTTTCGAGGCGGCGTGTACCGGTATGACCCCGCCAATTATCATGGCCCGACACTCTATTATTTCGGCCTCGCGCCCGCCCTGTTTTTAGGCCTGAACACCCTAGCCATCCGCGCGGTCACCGCCGCGTTCGGAGTCGCGACCGTGTGGCTCCTCCTCTGCCTGCGTCGGTACGTCGGCCCGGCCGGGGCTCTGGCCGCCTCCGCGCTCGTCGCCGTCTCGCCCGGAGCCGTCTACTTCTCCCGCTACTTCATCCATGAGACGCTCTTCGTATTCTTCACGCTCGGGCTGGTCGTGGCTCTGCTCAGGTTCCACGACGACGGGCGACCAATATATTTAATGCTCGCTTCGATCTCGGCGGCGCTGCTGTTCGCGACCAAAGAGACGGCCATAATCTCCGTCGCCGTGCTCGTCATGGCGCTGGCCTGCGCGCGCGCGTACTTCAGGATCAGGCGCGCCGCCGAGCCCGACGGGCGAGATATGGATGAGAGGGCCGAGAAGGCCGAGAGGTTCGGGGGGAGGAGGCGCTTTTCGGCCCTGTTATTAATCGCGCTCGGCCTGTTCGCCCTCGTCTTCGTTCTGTTCTATTCCTCTTTTCTGACGCACCCGAAAGGCGTGACCGACGCCCTCAAGACGTTCGAGTTCTGGGCGCGCACCGGCACCCGGAATCACGTGCGCGAATGGCACACCTACGTCTTCTGGCTGGTCGACGAAGAGTCGCCCCTGCTCGCGCTCGGCTTGCTCGGATCGGCGCTCGCCGTGTGGCGCGCGCCTAACATATTTAATGCTCGTTTCGCCCTCTTCGCGGCGCTCTGGGCTTTCGGTTTGCTCGCGGCTTATTCGCTGATACCCTACAAGACTCCGTGGCTGGCCCTGAACTTCATCGTCCCGATGGCCGTGGCGTGCGGCTACGCGCTGGGCGTCATCTACGAAAGAAACCGACTCGCGGCGGCCATGATCTTTTGCGCGGCGATCAGCATTTGCGTTTATCAAACGATCAGCCTCAATTTTTTTCATTACGACGATGACAGGTACGTTTACGCCTACGCGCACACGGACCGCGAATTCCTCTCGATGGTGGACGAGATCGAGCGGACGGCGCAGGCGGCGGGGACGGGACTCGACACGCGGATAGCGGTCATCTCGCCCGACTACTGGCCGCTCCCGTGGTACCTGCGGAATTACAGGGCGGTGGGCTACTACGGCGCGAGCAGGGAAACGTCGGAAGCCGTCGTGATAGCATCCGACGCGCAGGAGCTGGAACTCCCGGAGGCCCTCGGCAACGGGTACCAGCTCGTAGGCTCTTACAGGCTCCGCCCCGGAGTCACGTTACTGCTTTACGCGCGAAACGATCTGATTGAGCAGTCATTATGACGTAATCCGCATGGGTATCCCTCTACGGAAAATGTGATTATTGGTGCCGGTGCGCCCCCCCGATCAGCCTCTACATGCGGCGTCGAAGGCCCCCATTTTAGTGAGTAAACCGCCCGCCTTTTTAATTATCTTTTCGCCTGCCCGAACGCGGCTTCATTACCGGGATGTGAAATTCATCCAGTCCGCCAGTGGCCTCTTCTTTGCTTCTAGTGTCCGTATGAGATGAGACGGGTCCTGGTGGATTCGCAATCAGCTCACACGGTTATACATCGTTTACCGGCTGCAAATGGGGTGGGTCGATCAATCAAAGCTTCCCGCCGCAGGTATAGGTGTGATCCGCGCGCAGGATTAGACTGACCGATCCTGGCGATTCAACTTACTGCCCCGAAGCACCAATGGGAGTTTTCTTCAGACCGGTCACCTCACAATCGATCTCGGTCAGGGGAGTTCACGATGAGGCAAATAAAAGACAAGGGTCAATCCGGTTTCACCGTGCTTGAGATAACGGTCGTCGTTCTAGTCGCAGGACTCATCGGGGCGATGGCTGTCCCTCGGATCACGAGTGCGATGCGAACGCACAGACTGAACATAGCCACGCGGCAGGTGCTCGACACGATGAAGCGGGCGAAGATGATGGCCGTATCTCAGAACCGCAGCTCGGCCATAGGGGTCGACATCAACGGCCGCAGGATGGGCGTGGTCCTGTTCAACGCGGACGGCTCGGTTAACTCCGTCGAGTACATACCTCTGCCGGAGGGCGTGAGCTTTCAGCGCCCGCCCGACGTGACGGCCAACCCCGAAGGCGTCACGGGAGAGGGGGTCGTCTCGTTCAACCAGCAGGGCGGCTTTTACCGGCAGGACTTCAACTCGCGCGGCTTCCCGGCCGTGCCCTTCGGGCAGACCGTCTCCATCTTCATAGGCAATGGCCGCGACTACAACGCCGTCACGATGACGAGCGTGGGCGGGGTCCGGACCTACCGGCTCGACGGCGGGACGTGGGCGAGCACGCAGGCGTCGCATTCGAGCGAGACCTCGACCGAAGGTGACTCGGACGGCAATTCGAACGGCAACAGCAACACGAGTCCGGGCAACGGGAACGGCAAGGGGAAGGACAAGGGTAAATAAGCCATGACAGAAGAAAATAAAGAGAACGGATTCACGCTTATTGAAGTGGCTATCGCCTCGGTCATCACGATGGTCGGGCTGCTCTTCCTTGCTTCTCTCTTTACCCTCTCCATCTCCCAGAACCGCCTCGTGAAGCACTTCACCGCGACGACGGCCCTGGCGCAGCAGAAGCTCGAAGAGTTGAACGCCATCAGAGCGAACGACCCCCGGCTCCGGGTCGGGGGCGATTTGAACGCGGGCGTGACGGTAGGCGGGATCGATTATTTCGACAGGGTGTCAATCGACGATCAGGGCGGGGTCATGATCGACGACGAGATCCCCGAGGGCCAGCCGGTTCATTACAACCGGTTCTGGCGGATCGAGCAGGAGACCAACGCCCTCTTCCCTAATACTTTCATAATCTCGGTGCGAGTCGTGTCGACGCAGGCGGGCAACAACAAGAGCTCGGCCGAATCGACCACGCTCGCGACGGTGCGGGGCAACTGAAGAAGGAGCGGACGAACATGAGAGCGAATTATCAGGTCGGGCCGGGTTCGGAAGCGCGGGCGGGCTCGGAAGAGCGGGAGCAAAACCGGATGGAGCGCGACGGCGAGAGCGGTTTCTCCCTCATTGAAATCTGCGTCGCCGCCGTGCTCACGGTCGGGCTCATGGCGGTCATATTCTCGATTGCGAATCGAAATCAGAGGGTCTTCGTCACCGAATCGGGAGTCGTCGAGATGAACCAGAGCGTTCGCACCGCGATAGACATGCTGACGCGGGACATTCAGGCGGCGGGCGTGGGTCTGCCTGTCGCGAACGGCAACCTCGCGGCGATCTTTTGCAGCGACGGCGAAGACGGCGTGCCGGATTCCATGATGATGCTCAACGGCGAGCCCTTCGCGCCCGTCGCCAGGCTCGACGACAGGGCGGCCGGCAGCGCGGAGTTCTTTCTCGATTTCCCCTCGGATGTCGTGGGGACGGGGAACGGCTCGGGCCAGCAGTTCTCTTACAGCTACATCGACTCCGACGGGAAGGCGCAGACGCGGCCCATCTACAAAGCCTTCGCGTCGGACCCGCGCCGGTACATCGTTTACGACGAGCAGAACGCGATGACGTTTTTCCTGACCAATGACGGGCAGCAGGTCGGCAACGGGGACATAAAGATTCAGCACAACCCCACTCTGAACCCGCCGAGCGTGTTCGGCACGGTGCTGACCGAGAGCGAGCCCAACTACGACGACTCGTACGTCACGATGCTCGGCAGCACGGTGGGCTACACCCTCGACCCGGCCACGGGCGAGCTGCTGCGCACGGAGAACATGACGGACTGGTTCGCCATCACGCGCGGGATCAGGGATTTTCAGATTCAGTACCGCGTCATCCTGAGGAACCCGGTGACGAACGCGATTGAAGAAGAGGTGGTCGACAACCCCGGAGTGGACCGCACGGCCAGCAACACGCTCACGTCGCGCAGGAACATCCGCTCCGTGATCATAACCATCGACGCCGAGACCCCGGACGTGCCCCCCGGCAACCCGAGCTACAGGCGCGTCACGCACAGGTTTGAAGTGACTCCGCGCAATCTTAACCTGATAAATAACACCACCCCCCTCTAAGACTGACAGGTGAATTATGATGCACCATGAAAAAAATCGACGTTGCGAGGACCGGCGGCAAAGCGAGCGGGGCATAGCCCTCGTAACCGCTCTGTTGGTTTCGACCATCCTGCTGGGGCTGGGAATGGCCATCGCCTTTTCGACCACTACGGACACGACGATAACCCGAAGCCAGCGCATCAGCGAGCAGGCCTTCTTCGCCGCCGACGCGGGCATAGCCCTCGGCAGGCGCGCCCTGGCTCGGGCGATTGAAGAGGAGTTCCTCTCGATAAGCAACGGCACCGCGGCCTACGGGACCAAAGGCTTTTTCAACCTCCCCGTAATCCCCGTCGACGGGACGCTCCCCTACATCGAGGTCATTCCCGACCCGGTAACGAGCCCGAATTATCAGTTCTACGTGAACGTGAAGAACCGCGTGGCCGCCCTGACGCAGGCCGCTGGCAGCAAGAACAGGCTCGACGCCCTGAACGGCACCAGCTACGAGGTTTCGGTCGTCCCGACCTCGCGCATGATAACGTTCGTGCCGGACGCGGCCAACCCCTCCATCGCGAGGGAAGAGGTGAGGATCAACTACTCGATCAAGGTGACCGGCAGGACCAACACCGGCGCGAGCGCCGTGGTGGTGGAGACGGGGAGGATGACCACATCGTTCACCCTTACGAACACGGCGATAGCGGGCACGGAGCGCGCTTTCAGCTTCTCGGGCTTCGGGGCCTTCTTCGATAACGGGGACACGACCGCGACCTCGGCCCTGGCCGCGGGCACTTTCAAAGGCCCGGTGCACACCAACACGCACTTCGCTTTTAACTCCGACCGTAACGTCAATTTCGCCAACCTGGTCTCCCAGGTCGACAACTTCATTCGCTACGACAGCTCAAGGTTCAGCGATGGCCACAGGGGCATCCCCACGGCCGACATGAAAGGGATCAACATCAGCTCGGAGGGTTATAAGCGGACGGATTCGGTCCCCCTGCCCGACAACAACTTCTCTCAGGAGTACGCGGTCATAAACGGGACTGGCATCAGAGACCTGAAGTCGGACGGCTCGCCCGTCGACCCGCCGTCGAGCATCCCGGCTGACGCCGCCGGGAACCCTCTGCCGGTCTTCGACTCCTCGGGCCGCGTCACCGCCGACACGCTCGCGGCCAATCTGCGCAACGCCTCTAACGCCAAGCCCACGATTTCGGGGAGCGGCTCGAACAGGAAGATCGCCAACGGCGTGTACGTGGCCTCGAGCGACGGCAGCACGATCAGCGGCGCGGGCATCTACGTCCAGGGCGACGCCGAGATCCAGCTCAAGGCCGCCGGCACGGGTAACGCCGACCAGCTCTACATAATCAGGCAGGGGAGCACGACCACGACCGTTCGCGTGAACGAGGCGACCAAGCAGACCGTCGTCACGAGCGGCAGTAAAACCACAACCTACGAGGGCGTCCCCACGGACAAGTCGAACCCTCTCGCGCCGAAGCCCGGCGTCTCCCTCTTCGTCAACGGCAGCATCACCAGCCTGCGGGGCGGCGTCGAAGGCTCGACCAAAGTCCCCGCGCTCGCCCCTTCCACCGCCGTCACCATCACCGCCCAGAGGGACATCGTCGTCACGGGCGACCTCAAGTACAGCGACTCGGTGGTCGACGCGCTCGGAGACCCGGTGGCAAATTACAGCGACCGAAAGAACGTCCTCGGCCTGTTCACCAACGACGGCAACGTCGAGTTGAACCCGAACTCGAACTACATCTCCGGGAGCGGGCTCAGCCTAGAAATGCACGCGGCCGTGGTCGCTTTCAACAAGAACACCTCCAACGACGGGGGCGGGATCGAAGGCTCCATCGTTTTCACGGGGGACTCGGGCGACCTCAGGAGCACGGACAAGTGGACCCTCGTCGGCAGCCGCGTCCAGTCCAAGATCAACAACATCGGGTTCAACACGAGGAACGTGTTCTTCGACGTGCGGTTTCAGGGCGGGACCTTCTCGCCTCCGTTCTTTCCGGGCACGAAGTACAGCCTCGGCAAACCGGCCGTCACGGGCTCGGTTGTCTTATCGGGGGTGGGCGCTCCGACGGCTACGGGCGTGAACTGGTACCGCGAGAACAAGTGATCGCCTCCCTTTAGCAAACATACTTCTCCGCGTCAGCCATTAATGGCCGGGTTGAAAAACCCGGCCACTCTTTTTTCAAATGACGCCGCGCGGCGGGGCTTCTAAGGAATCGGCGCTCTATCTCCCGGTTCACAATATGCAGTCTAAAGTTACACCCATCCGCCCCTTAGCCGCGGCCCCGACCTCGCCCCTGCCGTTCGCGCCCGCGGATTTCGTGAGCCGACTGAAATAAATTGGTCAATCTTCCGCGGCCGCGCCGGAGGGGTAACAAAAGGAAAAGAGGGTTTGGCCTCCGGGCATAGCGGTAAGAGAAGAAGTTTTTCATCACCCCTCACCGATTTGGGGCATTGAGTTTATGGTTTATAAAAATAGATCGCTAGCCCGACTCGCCATACGCAAAGCCGAACGGCCGGCGGAAACGACACGTGCCTGATATCTCCTTACAAAGGGGAGTGTGGTATCACGCTTGCACTCTCTTTCGGCAAGTCGCATTGCCGCCCACGTGACTAAATCTGATCGGCCCGGAGACACTGATGGACGAAGTAAGAGGTGGTGGAAAGATGCAGAGAGCGATCAAGCCCGAAGGCGGCTTTACTCTTTTGCAGATAATAATCACGGTCGCGATAATTTCGGTCATCGGCACTTTCGCGGTCATGGGCATCGCGGCGGCGCGCAGGCGCATGGCCGTCTCGACCTCGGCGCGGGAGCTCGCGGGCTACCTTGAGAAGGCGCGGGTCGATGCCATCAGACGGCACGCGACTTCCAGCGTGGAGATTCTCGGGACGACGACCTATAACGTCACGATGGACTTCAGCGGCGACGGCGCGACCGAGACTCGGTCTTTCACGGTGGCGAATGGGGTGAATATCACGACCGATCCCGTGCTGGTCTCCTTCGACTGGCGCGGGCGCGCTACCGCGACCACGATCATTCTGGTACACGGAGACGGGAGCGACAATTTATCACACAGGAGCGTGGACGTGACCGGCTCCGGCGACATAACCCTGAACAGTGAAGTCACCCTCGACCATTACGTCCCCTCGATCATAGTCGGGGAAGGCTCGCTTCCGGCTGACGGGGACCCGTCTGTCGTGGTGAAAGGCCCCGCGACGCCCACGCCGACCCCGACGCCCGTGGACTCGCCTACGCCGGTAGACTCGCCTACGCCCGTGCACTCGCCGACGCCTGATTCGTCGCCGACGCCGAGCCCGACGCCTGCCTCGTCACCGACGCCGAGCCCGACGCCTTCGGCCACGCCTTCGCCAACTCCGACGCCGACGCCGACGCCGAGCCCGACGCCGACTCCTACGCCCACACCGAGCCCGACACCCTGCACGGTGAGTGTGAGCCCGACTGCTTTAACGGTTTCCAAGAGGGGCGGGTCCGGGAGCGTGACCATCTCGATCACCGGAGGGTCGGCCAACAGTTCTGTTTCGGCTACCGGGCCGAGCAACCTCACCATTTCTCCGGGCGCGGTGACCGTCTCCGGCAACGGCTCGGCATCGTTTACGATCACTTCGAACAACAATGACCGCGGAACCTTCACCGTGACGTTCAGCACCCCCTGCGGGAACAAGAGCGTTACGGTCACCGTGACGAATTGAGGGAGGGAGCCGGAATGAGACTACAGGACTCAAGAACGAATGGCGGTGATTATCCGAGCGAAGCGGCGCCGCCGTCCGAGCCGGTCGCGATGCCCGGAGCCGTCGCGCGGGGGCGGGCAGGCGAGCGCGGATTCACGCTCATCGAGACGATGGTCTCTATAGTCATAATGGTCATCTCCATTCTGGGCATGGCGTCCCTGTTCACCTACGCGATCAAGTACAACTCCGGCGCGGATACGCGCCAGCAGGCGCTCGCGGTGGCGCAGAGGCGGATGGAGCAGTTGCGCGATGCCGCTTTCACGGACGCGAGCCTGAACGCGACGGCCGGGACGTCTGAGACCGTGACGAGCGCCGGCCGCCAGTTCAAACTGACCACCACGATCACTAACACTGTCCTGTCGGGCAGGACCGTAAGCAAGACCATCACGGTCTCGGTTGCCAGCTTCAAGCAGGACAGGGACGGCGGGTGGAACGAGGTTAAAGAGGTCACTCTCAGCACCGAGCGCACGACTTCAAGTCTGGGCGCGCTCTGAGGAGTCGCAGGGATCATTATGGAATTAAAACGGACGAACGCTTTTATAAACAATTCGGGTTCGAAAGAGGCGGGATTTTCACTCGTGGAAGTAACGATTGCTCTGGCAATCGCTCTGGTCTCGCTCGGGATTGCGAGCAAGATGCTCGTGGGCTCGTTCAACCTGCGCGCGCGGGAGAACCAGAGGTCCGAAGCTCTGGCCGACGTTCAACGCGCGCTCAACATAATGACCCGCGAGGTCGCCAATTCCGGGTTCGGCCTGACCAGCAACGGCCTCGTGGCGGGCGACTCCGACGGGGGCATCGACGGAGATCCCGCGGGGGAGCATCAGGTCCGCGTCATTCGCTTTCGGGCCAACCTCAACGCCTTCGCGGGAGAGGTCGGCAGTGAGACGACGGACGATTCGGGCGAGGACGTGAAATACCTGCTCTTCGTGGACGACGCGAATCAGCAGCGTTACCTGGTGCGCTACGACGTGAACGCGGACGAGTCCACGGTGCTGGCCAATCGTATCGACACCCTGTCGGTCCGTTACTTCAGCGGGCGGGTGACCTACACGTCGGACACGAACGACTGCACCATCAGCCTGCCTCTAGGGGTTACCGAGGTGGCCGATAAATCCGCCGCTAAATACCTCGTGGTTGTCGTGTGCGTCAGGCTACCGGCCGTGGGGACGCCGGGCTCGACCGGCTACCAGCCGGAGACCGTGGCGAAACTCGTCTCCGATGTAGAGCTCCGCAACGAGAACACGAGCGATTATTGAAATCCCGCTTTGCCCAGGAGGTGAAGAGTAATGCGAATCAGTTCCAGATCATCGATCAAACGCCGGACGGGCGGGGGCGAGCGCGGCGCGGCCCTCGTCTCCACTCTGCTGATCTCCACCCTGCTGTTGATGGGCGGGACCGCTCTGATAATGACCACGTCGATGACGGCGACGACCTCCTACGACGCGAACGCGGAGATGCAGGCTTATTACAGCGCGGAGGCAGGGCTGCAATCGGCGCTCAAAGTCCTGCGGGGAAACAAGGCGCTCGAAGCCGGCTCCGGGGTGGCCACCGGCACGAAGATGAGCCAGAACTTCGCCACCTCGGTCACTCCCGCGACCTCCAACAAGACGGGCGACCCGATGTCGGCGCTTGCGACCCCGGTTTGCAGGCTCTCGGCGTGGCTGCCGTACTCTTACCCGACCGGGGGGCTCACGGCCAGCACCGACCCCTCCACGGCCAGCCGCGTGCCTCTCATACCGACGGGTTCCGTTTACAACCCGCTCACCGATTGCGCGTACAGCATAGAGGTCTCCGACCCGGACAGCACCCCGGCGGGGACCGAGCCGACTCGGCTGATCATCTCCTCGACCGGTTACGGGCCGAGGGGCGCGATCAAGCGGTTGCAGATGATGGTCAGGCGGACCGCTTTCGACCTGAAGGCCCCGGCCACCATTACTCTGCGCGGCGCGGACGGGACCGGCGCCATGCACTTCGAGACCGGCTCCAGCGGGGCGAAGAATTATTACGGCGCCGACCATGCGGGTGAGGAGACGGAGAAGCCCGCATTCGCGACCACCGGGCCCGACGTATCGGATATGATTGATGGAATAAGCAAGCCGGATACGATTGAGCCGCGAACCGGCGACGACGTGCAGATCGGCGTGCTCGACGTGGAGTCGACCGGCATTCCGACCGGGTCGAACACTATGCCAGTGATTACCCCCGAGCTTCTGCAAACCGCGGACGACGCGCGCAAGGTGCTCAATATGCTGGAGGGTATGGCACAGGACATGGGCGGCGGGGCTTACGTTGACGGCAACTACAGCGGGACCGTAGGGAGTACCAGCCAGCCCGCTTTCAAATTCATCGACGGCGATTGCGTGCTCGACGGAGGCGCGGGCCTTCTCGTCGTCACCGGCAACCTCGAAATGAACGGGAACCCCGACTTCGAAGGATTGATACTGGTCCTCGGAGACGGGACGGTGAACCGTAACGGCGGCGGCAGCGGGAATATTTACGGCGCGCTCATCGTCGCGAAGTTCAATCGCTCTGGCGGAGGATTCCTCGCGCCGTGGTTCGATACGGATGGCGGCGGCAACTCGACTATGCAGTATGACTCGGCGGCCATCCGGAGGGCTTTGAATACGACGGGCCGCCCGGTCGCGGGCATCGTCGAACGATAGGGCTGATAGACTACCCGTCCCACAAGGGCGCCTTCGCGACGTGTGATCTCGCGAAGGCGCTTTCGTTTTCCTGTCGCGGCTCACTTCATTGTCATGATCGCCGCGAATATCTCGATCCCGTCCCACAGGTTCCTGAGCCGCAGGTTCTCATTGGCCGCGTGCTGATTGTTATCGTGGTTGACTATGGGCACCCCGATCTGAGGGGCTTTCGTCGCGTCGTCGAAAATCCAGAGGGGCACGCTGCCGCCGAGGGTGGGCGCGAGGACCGGTTTTTCTCCCATGGATTGTTCGATTGCTCCGATGATCTTCCGCGCGATTGGCAGGTCCATCGGAGTGCGCACGGCGCGGTAGCCGTCGTTGCTCGTGACGCGGGCGATGAGGGGGTGTTTGAGCCTGGTCTCGCGGTCCGGCTCGTCGGTCACGACGAAGTAGCCCTGCTTCCTGATGTGGGCGATGAGGCGCTCGACCTGGCGGCGCGGGTCGTTGCCCTTCACGAGGCGCATGTCTACGGTGGCGGTCGCCTCCGAAGGTATTATCGTGCGGGCCTCTCTCCCCACGTACTCGCTTTGCAGCCCGTCTATGTTGAGCGACGGCTCGTTTATCAGCTCGCCGAGAGAGCGGCCTCCGCCTTCGGTCTGAACCAGCCCGTATTCGCGCATCAATTCCTGATCGACCGGGGGCATATCTTTGAGGGCCTGCTTCTCGCTTTCTCCGAGCGGGACCACGTCGTCGTAGAACCCTTCGATCAGAACGCGGCCGCCGTCATCTTTCATGGAGGCCAGCAGTTTCGCGAGGCGCATGGCGGGGTTGGGGGCCCAGTTGCCATAGTGCCCGCTGTGCAGTCCGCGGTTGGAGCCGTAGACCGTGATGTTGGCCGTCACCACCCCGCGCACGCCGAAGTAGAGCAATTGCCGGCGGGTCTGGTGGACCGGGCCGTCCGCGCATATCCACGCATCCGCCTGTAGCAGGGAAGCGTTCCGCTTTACCAGTTCTTCGAGGTTGCGCGAGCCCGCTTCCTCCTCCCCCTCGAAGAAGAACTTGAGGTTTGCCGACAGGCTGAGCTTCGCCGCTTTGATCGCGTCGAGAGCGATCAACAGGGCGACGATGGGAGCTTTATCATCCGAAGCCGAGCGCGCGTAGAGCCGCCATTCCGGGTCCGCTCTCTGGCCGGGCCGGGGCAGCGGGATGAGCTGGCCGCCGGCTTCGAGCGGCTTGTCTCGCAGGACCGGCTTGAACGGATCGTTGGCCCACTTCTTCGCGTCGGCGGGCTGGCCGTCGTAATGCGCGTAGAAGGCGACGGTGCGGGTCGCCCCCGGGCTCTTCAACTCTCCGAAAACGACGGGAGGGCCGTTGCCTTCGAGCAGTCTCGTTTCGATCCCGCGGCGGGTCATCATCGCGACGAGCTTCTCCGCGTTACGCCTGATGTTGGGCGAGTCGGAAGCGACGTTGGGGATCGAGAGCAGGTCTACGAGTTCGCTTAATATCTCCGCTTCGCGCGCCTCGCGGTAGGCGCGCACGCTCGCGGCCTGACCCCCCGCCTGAGCCGCCGGAATTACATTGTTAAGCAGCAAAGCCGCGATCACCCCCGCGCTCAACGCGATCAGTCTCATATGCCCCTCCGGTGAGCGATAATAGCACGAGCAGGGGATAGGAGTCAGTGGTCAGGAGTCAGGGGCTAAGGAAGGAACATTTCAGATCCTCTTTATGGAATCCCTTTCGAGTAAATCGAAACCACGGGAGGCATCACTGGCCCCCGGCCCCTGACCACCGGCCCCTGCCTGTGTTACTATCCTGACCTGTGCGCTTATGAGTTGAATAGCAGCAGGTTTGCGCGAGTGATATGGGCAAACGGTCTGAGGATCAGAAGGCTCCCGGCGTCATGGATTTCATGAGCGGGGGCGGAGAGATGGGCGCGCGCATGCGCGCATTCGACTGGTCGGCCAGCCCCCTCGGCCCGATTCGGGATTGGCCGCAGAGCTTGAAGACGTCCGTCCGCATTATGCTCACCTCCCGTCAGGCTATGTTCGTCTGGTGGGGCCCGCAACTGATCAACCTTTACAACGACGCTTACAAATCGATAGTCGGCGGCAAGCACCCGGAGGCGCTCGGGCAGCCCGCTTCCCTGGTCTGGCATGAGATATGGGATCAGGTCGGCCCCCGCGCGGAGTCGGCGATGGTCAACAATGAGGGCACGTACGACGAATCGCTGCTGCTGATAATGGAGCGCAACGGCTACCCGGAAGAGACCTACTACACGTTCTCCTATAGCCCCGTGCCCAACGACGAGGGCGGCACGGGCGGCATCATCTGCGCCAACACGGATGACACGCAGACCATCGTCGGCGAGCGTCAGCTCGCGCTGTTGCGGGAACTGGCCGCCCGGACGGTAGACGCGCGCACCTTCGACGAGGCCTGCAACCTGAGCGCGAGCTGCCTGAAGTCCAACCCGTATGACCTGCCCTTCGCGATGATTTACCTCATCGATTCTCACAACCGGAGCGTCTTTCTGGCCGGGGCCTGTGGCATCGAGCGCGGACACCCGGCGGCCCCTGAGACATCGCCCATCGACGGGGACTCGGTCTGGCCATTCGCGGAGGTGATAAGGACGAACTCGCCATGCCTCGTCTCGGATTTGGGGGCGTCGTTTGACGCTCTGCCGACGGGCGCGTGGCAACGGCCGCCGCACCAGGCCACCGCCGTGCCTATCGCCCCGTCCGGGCAGACGGGGAAGGCGGGCATCCTGATCGCCGGGGTCAACCCGTACAGGCTCTTCGACGGCAATTACAGAAGGTTCATAGACCTCGTCTCGGCTCAGATCGCGGCCAGCATCGGCAACGCGCAGGCTTACGAGGAGGAGCGCAAACGGGCCGAAGCGCTCGCGGAACTGGACCGCGCCAAGACCCTCTTCTTCAGCAACGTGAGCCACGAGTTCCGGACCCCCCTCACCCTGATGCTCGGCCCTCTCGAAGACGTGCTGGCGAAGGGCGACGACGGCCTGCCGCCGGAGGACCGCGAGCAGATCGCAGTCGCGCACCGCAACAGCCTCCGGCTACTCAAGCTGGTCAACACTCTGCTCGACTTCTCGCGCATCGAGGCGGGCCGCGTCCAGGCCAGCTACGAGCCCTGTGACCTGTCGGCGCTAACCTCCGACCTGGCGAGCGTGTTTCGCTCCACCGTCGAGCGGGCCGGCATACGGTACGTGGTCGATTGCCCGCCCCTCCCGGAGCACGTCTACGTGGACTGCGAGATGTGGGAAAAGGTCGTGCTCAACCTGCTGTCGAATGCGTTCAAGTTCACTTTCGAAGGCCGTATCGAAGTGAGCATGCATTCTTCGGGTGAGGCGGCGGAGATGGTGGTCAGAGACACGGGCATAGGCATCCCCCCCGAAGAGATGCCGAACCTCTTCGAGCGCTTCCACCGCGTCGAAGGCGCGCGCGGTCGCTCGCTGGAAGGGACCGGCATCGGCCTGGCTCTGGTACAGGAACTTGTTAGGCTTCACGGCGGCTCGGTGAGGGTCGAGAGCGATTACGGGCGGGGCACCGCGTTCATCGTGTCCGTCCCTTTCGGCTGCGCGCACCTGCCCCCCGACCGCATCCAGGCCGCGCGCACGGTCGCCTCGACCGCCCTGAGGGCGAGCGCCTACGTCGAGGAGGCGTCGCGCTGGCTCCCGAACGAGGCCCCGCGCCCGGGGGCCGGAGGGCCCGACGGCGAGGGTGTTTTCGACATGCCGCGCGAGGCCCGGCGGGAGGCCGCGAGCGGCCCGCGGGCGCGCATCCTGCTGGCCGATGATAATGCCGACATGCGCGATTACGCGGCCCGCCTCTTGAGCACGCAGTACGAAGTCGATGAGGCGGCCGATGGGGAGAAGGCTCTGCTCGCGGCGCGGGCGCGCAAGCCCGACCTGGTTCTGACGGACATAATGATGCCGAACCTCGACGGGTTCGGCCTCCTGCGCGCGCTCAGGGACGACCCCCGGACGAGAACCACCCCCGTGATCCTGCTCTCCGCCCGCGCGGGCGAAGAGTCGCGAGTCGAGGGGCTGGAAGCGGGGGCGGACGATTATCTGGTGAAGCCATTCTCAGCCCGCGAATTGCTCGCCCGCGTGAGGACGCACCTGTCACTGGCCAGCATACGCCGGGAGACCCAGAAAAAGATCATCGACATCTGGGAGAGCATCACGGATGGCTTCATCGCTCTGGACCGGGACTGGCGCTACATCTACATCAACGCGGAGGCCCACCGGATGGGGTTAAACCGGGCGGAGCTGCTCGGCAGGACCGTGTGGGAGGCATTCCCCGACATCATAGGGACGGACATAGAGACGAACTTCCGCCGCGCGGTGTCGGAGCAGGCCACCGTGGAGTTCGAGACCCATTACGACGCATGGGGGAAGTGGTTCGAGAGCAAAGTCTTTCCTTCCGCCGAAGGCGGCCTGGCGGTCTACTTCCGGGACATAACCAAGCGCAAGCTGGCCGAGCAGGCCCGGCGCGAAAGCGAGGAACGCTTCGCGAAAGCCTTCAGCGCCAGCCCGCTTATCCTTACCATCTCCTCGCTCGTGACCGGGAAGCTGATCGAGGTCAACGAAACTTTCGTCAACGTATCGGGCTACTCCCGCGAGCAGGCCATCGGGAAAACCACCATCGACCTCGGCCTGTGGGCTAGCACGAAGGACCGCGAAGAAGAACTGGGGGCGCTCAGAGAGTCGGGGAAGGTGCGGCAGGCCGAGTACCTGTTCCGGATGAGAGACGGCAGGGAACTGGTCGGGCTGCTGTCCGCCGAGCAGATCGAGATCGGGGGCGAGCCGTGCGCCCTGACCGTGATCCAGGACATCACCGAGCGCAAGCGGGTGGAGGAGGAGCGCGAGCGGTTGTTCAGGAGCGAACAGGCCGCGCGCTTCGAGGCCGAGCAGGCCCAACTGCTCAGCGCCGAGCTGCTGGTCCGCGAGCAGGAGGCGCGCGCGCAGGCGGAAGCGGCCAACCGCTCCAAGGATGAATTCCTCGCGACCGTCTCGCACGAGCTGCGGACTCCGCTCAACGCCATACTGGGCTGGATCACTATGCTGCGCGGGGGGAAGATAGCCGAAGACGTGATCCCTCGGAGTCTGGAGACGATAGAGCGGAATGCGAGGTCGCAAGCCCGGCTCATCGAAGACCTGCTCGACGTTTCGAGTATAATCACGGGGAAGCTGAGGCTCGACGTTCTGCCGGTCGATCTGGGCTCAGTGATTGAGGCGGCTGTCGACGTGGTACGCCCGGCCGCCGATGCGAAAGGGATCAGGCTTCAACTGTTGCTCGACTCGAATGCCGGCCCCGTCTCCGGGGACCCTGAACGCCTGCAACAGGTCGTGTGGAACCTGCTCTCGAATGCCGTGAAATTCACCCCCAAGGGTGGGCGGGTGCAGGTCAGGCTGGAGCGCGTCAACTCGCACATCGAGATAATCGTCAGCGATACGGGGCCGGGGATCGACTCGGACTTTCTTCCCTACGTATTCGACCGGTTCCGTCAGGCCGACAGCTCCTACACGAGAAAGCATGGCGGCCTGGGGTTGGGGCTGGCAATCGTGCGGCACCTCGTGGAACTGCACGGCGGCACGGTGTCTGCGCACAACAGGGGAGATGGCCAGGGCTCCACGTTCGTGGTCAGGCTGCCGATAATTATCGCCCACGATACCGGGCGGTTTAAGATCGACCTGCTTAGGCGGGAGGAGGCTGACATGTCGGCGGCCTCAATGCCGAACGACTCGCCGCGGCTGGACGGGCTCCATTTAATACTGGTCGAGGACGAGCCGGACGCGCGAGACATAGTGAAGATGATGCTTGAGCAGTGCGGCGCGACCGTGATGGCGGCGGCAAGCGCGGGCGAAGGGCTGCGGATGCTCGAAGAGTCTCAGCCGGACGCGCTGATCTCCGACATAGAGATGCGGGAAGAAGACGGCTACTCTTTCATCGGCAAGGTGCGCGCTCTTGAGCCGGGCCGGAGGGACATACCCGCCATCGCTTTGACGGCCCATGCGCAGCCGCAGGACCGACTGCGGGCGCTCGCGGCGGGCTTCGATTCGCACGTGGCCAAGCCCGTGGAACTGATAGAGCTGACGACCGTCATCGCGAGCGTTACGAGGCGGAAGAAGAGGGTGTAACGGCCCAAGGCCGGAGGGGCACTATTGCCGAACTCGGGTGCCGGGCGTAGAATTCTTTTGCTTCGACTCGCTCGCGGTTTCTGGCCCGCGCATCGAACATCTTCGAGGTTATCGCCCATGGTCCACCGGCACGTTTTAATTGCAATCCTGCTGGCCTTCGCGTCTCTGGCGGGGCAGGCGCGCGCTTCGACGAACTGGAGGCCCGTGACCCCCGAGGATTTGAAGATGACGGCGGCGGACATAGGCGACCCGGAGTCGGAAGCGGTCATGCTCTTTCGCGAAGGCGAGCTGGACGACAGTAGCCCCGAGGGGACGAGCCTGAGGGTTTACATCCGGATCAAGGTCTTCAACGAGCGCGGCCGCCGTTACGCCGACGTGCAGCTCCCTTACAGGGTCGAGCTCGGCCGCATCACCGAAGTTCGCGCGAGGACGATACGCCCGGACGGAACGCCCGTCGATGTGCAGGGCAAGGACATATTCGACAAGCTGCTCGTGAAGACGGGCCACGGGGCCTGGCGCGCGAAGGTCTTCTCGATGCCCGCGGTGGAGCAGGGCGCGATAATCGAGTACCGCTACCGCCAGATTTATCCGAAAGGGTTCCGTTATTTCGCCCTGGACATCCAGTCGGACCTCTTCACCAAGGAGCTTTACTACCGAATCCAGCCCCCTCTGACGACGGCGCTCGACGTGCGGTGGGTGACGTTCAACGCGCAGGATCCCAAGCGGTTCGCCCCGGTCCTGAACGACACGTATGACATCAAGGCCGAAAACATCCCCCCGTTCCGCCGGGAGTCTTTAATGCCGCCCGAGCAGAGCGTGAAGATATGGGGCTGGCTTTACTACTCGGACGAAGCGGAGACAGACCCGGTCAAATACTGGCGCGAGTATGCGAAGCGCGCTCACGACCGCTCCAACAACGAGACCTACCCGAGCCGCGCGATCCGCCGGGTGGTCGAGTCGATCACGATCTCCACCGAAGGCGCGCGCGAGAAGATAGCCAGAATTTACGATTACATCCAGAACGAGATACAGAACGTGGGGGTGAGGACCGAAGAAGACGGCGATGACGGCGGCGCGAAGCCGAAGCGCAATAACACCGCCGACGAGACGATACGCCGCCGCTACGGCACTCCGCGCGAGATCAACAGGCTTTTCGTCGCCATGCTGCGCGCCGCCGGGCTCGACGCGCGGGTCGCCGAGCTGACCACGCGCGACGAGAGTTTTTTTCACCACTCCTTCCCGGACGCCTTTCAGTTCAACAGCGAAGTGGCGGCGGTGCTGGGGCGCGACGGCTCGGTCCAGTTCTACGATCCGGGGACGGCCTACTGCCCCATGGGGCTGCTGTCCTGGGAGAAGGAGGCCGTACCCGCGCTCATCTATGGCAAGCGGGATTCCCGGTTCGTCGAAACGTCCATAACGCGGGCCTCGGACAACAACTATTCCCGGAACATGGCGATCACTCTGTCGGCGGACGGGGGCGTGGCCGCGAAAGTGGAGACGCGGACCACCGGGCAGAGGGCTCTCGAATTCCGAAACGAGATGTCGGCGGCCACTACGGACGAGCAGCGCAAGCGGATCGGCGCGGACGTGCGGCGGCTGTTGCCCGGCGCGGCCGTGGACGAGGAGTCGGTATCGATCTCCGGCCTTGTGACCGCGACGGCCCCTCTGACTTCTTCGTACAGCTACTCCCTGCCGCAATTCGCCCAGCGGACCGAGAAGCGGTTGTTTCTGAGGCCTGCTCTGCTCAGCCACCCGGACGAGAGCCTTCTGGTCTCTCCGCGCCGCTCGAACAGCATCTACTTTCGCTATCCCTGGTCTGAAGACGAGAGGATGGTGATTGACGTGCCCGAAGGGTACACGGTCGAGCAGCTTCCCGCACCCGTGGACATAGACATAGGGGCCGCGAGGTACCGCGCGCGTTTCGCGCTCGACGGCCGCCGCGTGGTCTACGAGCGGCACCTGAACGTTAACGCCATAACGCTCTCGGTAGATCAGTACGCGACGGCCAAGGCGTTTTTCGACAGGGTCCATCAGGCTGACCGGGCGGTGATTTCGTTCAAGCAGGAGTAGGGGGTCGGGACGGGCGCAGGGCCCGCGCGCGCCGGCCTGTTCGCGGCGCGCGAAAGCGTCAATGCCTTTACCATCTCTCGACGAGAATACCTGAGGCGAGTATGGGGAGGAATTTCATGGCCCGGACTTTCTCCTTTGCGGGCTCCGCTTTCCCCAGAGTATTGCCCCATCGCATCTCCGCGAAAGCGCAACCCAGCCGGAAACACACCTTCGCAAGCTCGGAGCCGGGCTGTCCATAGTCGATCTCACAGTCGTTGATACAGACTGCCAGCGGGCTCCCATCGGGATCGTTCATCTTCACTCGATTTGTCATGATTAATCAGCCCCATATCTTGTAGACGTAAAAACGCGCGGGGATAATTCCCGATTCACTTTTTTGCCCCCGCGGGGTCCGGGCGTAATTATGGGCAATACCTTCTTGAGCAATCCGCTCATGCTTCCCTAAAATAGTAGCTCACATTTTTATCCGGCTTTATTTATGCTTAGACGAGTGATTCACAGGTGGGAGAGGAAGCTTTCCCGGAGAGACAATAACCGCAAGGTGTGGCCCTTCGACTGGGGACTGGAGTTTCTCGATCATACATGGTCGGCGTCCCTGAAGGCCCTGTCGGGCCCCGGCGGTGAGGGCCGCCGGCCGGGCCGCGATTTCCTCTTCGAATTCAACAGGCGGGCGATAGCCGAAAGCGACCTGTTTTTCCGCCACGAGCCGGTCAGGGAATACTCTTTCGACGGCCAGTGGCTCACCTTCGAGAGCCCGCTTCAGACCCCTTACGATGAGAACAACACGGTCCATGCGCGCTACTTCCCCGTGCTGGACCGGTCGAAAAACGGCGGGGGCGCTCTCCGCTCCGATGTCGAGCGCGCGCGCGGCCGGGCCGTCATAGTCCTGCCGCAGTGGAACGCGGATGGCGAGAGCCACGTGGCCCTGTGCAGGCTCATCAACCGCGTCGGCATCGCGTCCCTGCGCCTGAGCATGCCCTACCACGACCGGCGCCTGCTCGCGGGGTTCACTCGGGCCGAGTACATGGTGAGCGCGAACCTCGGCCGCACGCTTCAGGCTTGCCGGCAGGCGGTAATGGAGGTCCGGGCCGCGGTCGATTGGCTCATGGCGCAAGGGTACGAGCGCGTAGGCATCATGGGCACGAGCATCGGCTCATGCATAGGCTTTCTGGCCTTCGTCCACGACGAGCGCCTGCGCGCGGGCGCGTTCAATCACGTATCGAGCTATTTCGGGGACGTTGTGTGGGAAGGCATCAGCACGGCGCACGTGAGGCAGGGGCTCGAATCCGGGGTCAATCGCGAGGAGGCGCGGCAGGCGTGGATGGTGATAAGCCCCAACGCCTACATCAACCGGATGACCGGGGACCGCAGGCGGGGGCTGTTCATTTCCGCGCGGTACGACCTGTCATTCACCCCGGAGCTTTCGAACCTCCTGTTTGAAGAGTGTAACCGTCATGGGGTCCGGTTCGACAAGGCCCTGGTCCCGTGGGGCCATTACACGACGGGCGAATTCCCATTCAAGTACTATGACGGCTACCTCATAGTGAATTACCTGCGCAGGCACCTTTGAAGGCTATTTGCCGAAGGGAGATGATCGCTTATGCCCTCGGATTCACCGGCGTTTCTCCGGGCCCGCCTTGTTGTTCTCTCGCTTCTCCTTCTCTTCCCGCTCTCCGCCTCGGCGCGCGCGCAACAGGCCGGGGGGCAGGCGGCTTCCGATTACTTCACCGTGAAGCAGGTCGCGCAGGGCGTGTGGGCTCTGATAGCCAGGCCCGCCAGCCCTTCTCTGGCCGCGTCGAATGCGGTGGTCATCGAGCTGGGCGATAAGGTCATGGTGGTAGATTCTCACCTGACGCCGTCGGCCGCGCGGGAGGCGGCCCGGTTGATAGCCGGGCTGACGGGCAATAAACCAGTCCGCTATCTGGTGAACACGCACTGGCACCCGGACCATGTGCAGGGGAACTCGGCATACTCGTCCGCTTACCCCGGAGCTCTTGAGATCGTCGCGCACGTCAACACGAAGCGCGACCTCGTCTCGATTGCGACGCCGTTCCTCAAAGACCAGAAGGCGCGGCTCCCGAAACAGATCGAGGATTTAAGAGGGCAGCTGAGGGCCGGAAGGTCGGAAGGCCGGGTGATGACCCCGGAGCAGAGGAAGCGGCTCGAAGCCCAGATCGCGCAGGGGGAAGCCCTGCTCCGCGAGACGGAGGGTCTCGAACTCTCCCTGCCGACCGTGACCTTCGACCGGTCGCGGGTCTTTCAATCCGGGGACCGCGAAGTGAGGTTACTCTACTTCGGACGGGGGCACACGGAAGGCGACGTTGTAGTCTTTTTGCCGCGCGAAAAACTCCTCGTCACGGGCGACCTGGTCACGAATTCCATACCCCTGATGCGGGACGCCTTCCCTCTTGAGTGGGGCGCGACCCTGGCCGGGGTCGAAGCCCTCGATTACGCGCAGATAATTCCCGGTCACGGCGACGTTCAGCAGGGCGGGGAGCGCGTGAAGATGCTCCGGGCCTTTCTGGATGATCTGGTGCCCGCCGTCCGCCGGGCCATAGCCGGAGGCAAATCGCTCGAAGAGTCCAAAAGGCTGGTGAAGGCCGAGCTTGCGCCCGAGCATGAGAAGAATTTCCCGTCCTGGAACGGCGGGGCCGAAGCTTCCGTCGAGCGGACCTTCAACCAGATAGTGAATTCTTTGAATAAATGAGGCTTCGGAGCGCCGGGCCGGGCGCGTCAGGCCTAATCCTTGAAGCGCTATGGCAGGCGTGTTACTATACTGGTGCGATTTTGCATATTGAGAACTGAAGGAGTCACGCACGATGCCTATTTATGAATATGTTTGTGACAAGTGCGGCGACCATATAGAAGCGATACAGAAAGTCGGAGACCCCCCGCTCAAGCGGTGTCAAAAATGTCGCGGCAAGCTGCAAAAGGCAGTCTCTCGCACGAGCTTCCAGCTTAAGGGGTCGGGCTGGTACGTCACGGATTATTCGAGCAAGTCTTCTCCCAAGTCTACGGAGAAGGCCGATAAGTCCCCGGAGAAATCGGGAGGCGCACCGGCTGATTAGATTCGACGCGCGTCATTCGATTTCCACTTTGAAATGTCGATGTTTAGCAGGCCGGTGAGATCACCGGCTTTTCGTTTATTCTGTTCAGCCCGCCGATGTCCTCACCCGGTCGGCAAGCATTTCCCGAATTCTACGTCTATATAAATAGGGCTACATCCGCCGCAAGCTTTTTCGACCACGGCCGTTCTTTTATTGTGAGCCGGGTGCGAGGCGCGAAAGACCGGACGCTTGTGTTAAACAACCATGTCGGCGGGAGAGGGCATCCAATTTGCAGTAAAACTAATTGTGGACCGGTTCCGTATTAGTAGCTTGAAAGGAGTTTGTGATGGCTAGCTTCAGGGATCCTGCAAGAACATTTTCCCCCATCGAGGTCATCGAGCGGCTCCTTGAGATTACAGATTATTTCGGGCACAAGCCTGTTCTGTACCTTTCATCGAGTACTGATCTCGCAACATATCTGGATTCATTCGGGTTTGACACGTATAGCCTGACCTCGGACACCAGCGCGGCTTTTAAGACCAGCTCGCACAGTGTCGAAGTTTTGCCCAACGGCAGCCGCTCCCACGAGAGCGTAACGGCGCACTGACCGGCGCAGAGAGACCGAGGCCCCGCCCCTGAAATCTGTCACCGTAGATTTCAGGGGCGGGGCCTCGGTCTTTTCGCGATCCCGAATGATCCACTCGCCGAGCGGATCCGATCCGTTATTGTTTCAATTCCTCTTCTGTCCCTTGCGGGCTTCGGCGGTCGGCGCGTCCAGCAGGTCGCTCCTGAGCAGTTCGGCGAGTCGCACGTCGCCGCTGGTGACGACCTTGCGGCTCGACACGGCGGCGCGGCCGAACACCGGCAGAGGGGCGAGGCGGCCGGCCTTGCGCGCCCGCAGGGCTATGCGGTACCGCGACTCGCGCGGGTTGATTTCGTAGGCGGCCTTGAAATGCTCCTGCGCGAGCAGGATGTTCTCCTGCCTGAGGTATATCAACCCGAGGTGGTAGAGGGCCGCGTCGAATTTCGGGTCCAACTCCACGCAGCGCCTCAGGTGCCTCAAGGCTATCTCAGGGCGGCCGTCTTCGAGGTAGGCGCGCCCGACGAGGTAGTACATCTCGGGAGTAGGTTTGATCGTCAGGGCGCGCTTCAGGTGCGTGATGGCTTCGCGCAGTCTGCCCTCGCTGACGAGTATGCGCCCGAGCCCATAATGGGCCGTGAAAGAGTTCTTCTTTAATTTCAGGGCGTGGCTCAGATAATCCTTGGCCGACTCCAGGTCGCCGTCGTCGCCGCAGATGACTCCGAGCATCAGCATCGCGAGGTAATTTCCGGGGCCCCTCTCTACCGCCCGCTCCAGGTACGCGCGCGCGAGGACGGGCTTGTTCATGCGGAAGAAATGCTCCCCGATGAAATAGGCGAGCACCGCGTTGGCGGGGTCGAGCAGGAACGCCTTTTCGAAATAGCGCACCCCCCGCTTCGAATTGCCCGCGATGAAGAGGTCCGCGCCGGTGTCGAGCAGGCGGGAGAAGAGGTCCAGGTTCTCCCCGGTGAAGGCGGCCAGCATCCGCTCGACGCGGTGCTCGAACTCTTCCTGCTCGCTCGCGTCCTCGTAGTGCTCGGCTATCCGGTCCCTCCACAGGGTCTCAAGCTTCACCCCCTCGACCGCGCCCCGCTCCGACAGGTGTTCGACCAGAGCGTCGAGCATCGCGTGGTCATAGAGGCCGCTCGTGGCCTGACGGTGGACCAGGTCGAGCATCAGTTCCAGTCTGTCATGCGCGCGCTGGAGGGAGGCTTCCAGCGCGCTGATCCTTTCGAGCAGGTGTTCCTCGATGGTGGGCCTCAGGAGGCTTTCGACGCCCCCGTAAGCCGTGGCCGTGCGCGTGCTGGTTATCACCATCAGGCGCGTGCCGCACTTGGAGCAGGTCTCGCTATTGTACGGATTTGGATGTGTGCATTGCTGACAGAAAATCATGTTTATCAGGCCACCTATCTGATGCTGCCATCTGCCTTCAACAACACCGCTAACCGGGCCACAGCAGTGAATCGAAAACTATGCCTATCTTACTTCAACCCTCAGTAGCTATAGAAGCCTTTCCCCGTTTTTCTGCCGAGCCATCCGGCGTCGACGTACTTCTTCAGCAGGGGGCAAGGCCTATACTTCGGGTCATTGAAACCATCATATAGCACATTCATTATCGCGAGGCAAACATCAAGCCCGATAAAATCGGCGAGCTGGAGCGGCCCCATCGGGTGGTTCATGCCGAGCTTCATGATCTGGTCTATCGCCTCGGCCGACCCGACGCCTTCGTAGAGCGCGAAAATGGCCTCATTTATCATCGGCATCAGGACCCGGTTCGACACGAAACCGGGCGCGTCGTTCACTTCGACCGGGACCTTCCCCATCCTCTCCGCCAGCTCGCGCGTGATGGCGAAAGTCTCGTCCGAAGTGGCGACGCCCCGGATTATTTCGACCAGCTTCATCACCGGCACCGGATTCATGAAGTGCATGCCTATGAAGCGGTCGGGGCGGGACGTGACCGCCGCGATCTTCGTTATCGATATAGAGCTCGTGTTGCTTGCGAGGATGACTCCGGGCCGCGTGATTTTATCGAGCTGGCGAAACAGGTCGGCCTTCACCCCGAGGTCTTCGTTTACGGCTTCGACGACGAAATCGACACCGCTCAGGTCTCCCACCTCCGTCGTCAGCCTGATGCGCGAAATTATCTCCTGTTTCGCTTCGGGGGCGAGGCGCTCTTTGTCTACGTCCCTCTGGAGGCTCTTGTCTATGGTCGAGAGGCCCCGCCTGAGGAACTCGTCCGAGAGGTCGCGCATGACCACCGACAGCCCGGCCCGCGCCGCCGCCTGCGCTATGCCATTGCCCATAGTCCCTGACCCGATGACGCCGATTGATTCTATCACAGTGCTTTTCCCTTTTTTACAGTAGATTCTTGCCCGGAGATTATAGCAGCCATCAACGCCCGATGTTTAGAACTTCCGCGCGCCCGCCGGGCCGGCCCCGCAAAATAAAAATCGTCTTATAGTAAACCTCGGGCGCTCCGGCGACGTTCTAGTATGTGAATTTCTGCTGGTGGGAGTTCCCAGAGGGAAGCTTTCAAGCATATAATTAAACGGTCATCTGTAGTACCATCGGATTTCCAGGGTCGAAAGCGTTAGCGGATAGGATTACGAAAGAAGAGAGGAAAGGAAGTTAATAATGAAGAGAATCGCTTTTGTGTCATTGATGCTGGCGCTCGCCGTAAGCATCAGCTTAACCGGGGCGTCGGCTCGCGCCGGCGCACAGGCTGGCGGCGACCTGCTGCGACTGCTGCCCGACGGTGGCGCGGTCGCGGTCGTGGACGTTCAGAGAACGCTTACGAGCAGCTTTTGGACTACCGTTTCTTCGCACGATAAGATTAGGGGCACCTTCGAGAAAGTGCAGACCGAGCTCTCCGGCGTCGGTCTGAGGCTGTCGGACGTGCGCACGGTCGCGGTGGTTTTACCCTCCGGGAACACCAAGGATTTCACGGGCGTGGTGAGCGGCTCGTTCAACCAGAACGATATACTTTCCCGCCTGCGCGCGAAACAGAACGTCAAAGTCACCTCCGAGACCTACAAGAACGTCGAGATATTCCAGGTCAACGACGCGCCTAAGGCAGTAGCGACCGCCCAGGCGGAGCCGAAGCCCGCGGCCAAAAATAACGGGTTCTACTTCGCGTTTTATGACGCCGGGACCATCGCAATCGGCAACCTCGCCGGGGTCCAGGCTTCGATAGACGCCCGCTCGGGGGCCAGGCCGAGCATCGCCCAGAACGCAAAGCTCGGGGCGGTGATGGCGGAGAACCCGGCGGCCGCCATCCGCTTCGCCGCCGAGGTCACCCCCGCCATGACGCAGGGGATTCAAACCGGCGGGGTCCCTATCCCGGACCTCTCGTCGATCAAGATGGTCTTCGGAACAATCGACGTCACGTCGTCCATAGACATCAACGCGACCCTGCGCCACGACACGGCCGAGCATGCCAAAGCGATCAGCGACCAGCTCAACGGGCTCTTCGGCATGCTGAAGGGGTTCCTTGGGTCGTCGAGCGATCCGAAGCTCGCGCCGATTGCGGGAGCGCTCGACTCCGTCAGGATCGCGAACACCGACGTGGACGTAAAGATCACCGGAAGCCTTTCGCAGGATGTTCTCGTTCACATCCTGAAGTAGATTTCATAACAACGATGGATACGCTTTTTCAGGCGGCCCTTGCGCGACCGAGCGCGGGAGCCGCCTGATTCTTTTCCCGCCCCCGCTCCCCGCCTCGCACCTGCTTCCGATTGACTCGCGGAGGCCCGCTCGTTAGCATCCCTGCCATGAATGAGTTTCGGGGACGCACGGCTTTGATAACGGGCGCTTCGGGCGGGATCGGCGAAGAGTTCGCGCGCCGCCTCGCCCAACGCGGCAGCAACCTCCTTCTCGTCGCGCGAACGGAGCCCAGGCTGCAAGCCCTGGCGGAGGACCTCTCGAACAGGCATGGCATAAGCGCGGGCTACATCGCGCTCGACCTGTCGGCGGAAGGCGCGCCGGGGGAGTTGTACGCGGGGGTAGAGAGTCGCGGCCTCGCGATAGACCTCCTGATCAATAACGCGGGCTTCGGCTCTTTCGGGGAGTTCGCCGCCTTGCCCCTTGAGCGCGAGCTTCAGATGCTCCGCCTGAACGTGGTAACTCTGGCCGACCTCACCCACAGGTTCCTCAATCGCATGATCGAGCGCGGGAGCGGGGCCATCATCAACGTGGCCTCGACGGCGGGCTTTCAGCCCATGCCATACATGGCGAATTACGCGGCCACGAAAGCTTACGTGCTCAACTTCTCCGAAGCCCTCTGGGCCGAAACCCGCGGTCACGGCGTGACGGTCATGGCCTTGTGCCCCGGCGTGACCGAGACAGGCTTTTTCGACGCGGCCAGCATGCGGGACGCCCCGCCGAAGAAGATAATGCAGACGCCCGGCGAGGTCGTGGAGGCCGCACTCGACGGCCTCGCCCGCGCGAAAAGCCACGTAGTTTCTGGGTGGGTGAATAAGCTTCTTGTCTTATCCGAGAGGCTGGCGCCGCGCAAAACGATCATCGGCGTCACGGCGAGGGTGTTTAAATCGAGGCGTTGAACGGGGGCTTGAGAGGCGACCCGCGAGAGCGGGCAGAGGGATGATCTGTGACCGGTCCGTTACGTCAAAGGCACCCCGCTGCTGCGCGACTTGTTGAGCAGTCTCTTTATGTCCTCGATCAGAGAGTCGAACTCGACCGGCTTGGTCATGGCGTGATCGGCCCCCGCCTCCAGAGCCTCGGCGGCGACGCTGCTTCCGTAAGCGGTGATCGCCATTATGGGCACGAGGCTGAAGTCGTCCTGATCGCGCAAAAGCCTGATCATCTCGATGCCATTGACGTTCGGCATGTTGATGTCGGTGATGATGAGGTCCGGCCGCTCGGACCTGGCCCTGCAAATCCCGATATCGCCGTCTTCAGCCGTTACGACAGTAAAAGATTCCAACTCTAGAAGCTTCGCCATCATCTCGCGCGTGTCGTCGCTGTCGTCAACAACAAGGATTTTTTCTGTCACTGTCTGGATTCCCTCCGTAGCACGACCGGCAACCGTAGTCCGAAAGATAGGAGCCTTCTCACCGGATTGTCCCATGCAGGGAGCTGGGATTTCGAGTTACACCCTCCGGCGGTTCGAAAGAGAGAGTCGCGAAACAGGAGGCTCAAGGGTCCGAAAGATGTCCCTGATCACAAGCTCGATGAACTGGATCATGTCACCTTGCCTGGTTGGGAGGCATACGACGGGCGGCCCGGCCTGGCAGGTCTTTCCGTCTGGGGCTGAAGTATGGCGGGTCAGGTAGCAGACCCTTGACCGCGAATTCACCGGTCCGCTCAAAAACCGCACCTGAACAAGGTTGTCCACTTTGCCGTCCTTCCTCTTCAAAGTAGTCAACCTAAGGGGTGACCGCATTATATTTAAATTAAATCGAGGTGTCTACATTACAATTGCAAAATTCGGGCGGGATTCTGAGGGAGGGGTGATTCAGAGGCCGGTTCTGGGCGCGAAGAACGTGTCCGAGCGCGCTCGCCCGCTCATCCGGGCTGCTTCAACTTTTCTTTGTACTCGGACCAGAGGCGGCAGACCTTTATGCGGTACTGGACGAGGTCGCGGCTCACGGCGAACCTCCGGGCGATTCTGTCCGCCGGCATCCCGGCCGCGACCGCATGTCTCAAAGCGAAGTATGGGATCAGGGCGGCCGCCCCGACCGCGTAGGCCACCTCTTCCTGATTCTCGTCGAAGTTGCGAAAGTGGACCGCCGTGTCCGAGTCTTCACGGAGCATCAGCCGCGTGGGAGAATGCCCCAGGATTACGTGGCATATCTCTTCCATCAGAGTTGCCGCCTGCCGCTCCCGCGTGTGGTTCGGGTTCAGAAAGACCAGACGCCACCCGTCCGGCAGGGGGCGCGTGGCTCCCCCGGACCAACTCTTCCCATTGTCCCCCAGTAAAAGCCTCTTGCTCTCTTCCGAAAGCCCCTGAATGGCCCTCAGGTCGGTGACGCGAATCTTCACGAAGGGAGCCAGCTTCCAGGGGTTGAGCGGTTTATCGAGAGGCGCCCCGGCGAACTCGCGAATCTTCAGAGCTATGCGCTCGTAGACCCGGCGCTTCGCGGTGGGAGGTAGCATCTCGTCGCTTGATTGAGCCTGCTGCCTGTCTTCACTCATTTCGGTCGGTCTGCATGGTTGAGTACTGCCCGTATGCAACGCGGAAAAGCTCGGCCAGGGCCTTAGCCATCTCGGGCTTCAGGCTCCGGTCCGCCCGCAGGTGCGCCTCTACAATATTGGGCGTGGACTCCGTGGGATAGTAGATGACCGGCTCCATGAAAACGTCGGACCGGCCCCCTTCTCCCGCATCCCCAAGCAAAGACCCCTTCATCAACCGCTCGAGCGGCATCCCGAGCCACGCGGCCAGCCGCGCCAGCGTCGCGCTGTCCGGAGTGCCTATGCCGTTCTCTATACGCGAAAGAGTGGACGCGCTAACGTTTACGTTCTGCGCGACCTGACGCAGCGAAAGCTTCTCTTCCTGCCTCTTCCGTTTCACGTACTCACCCAGCTCTACTATGTCTAATGTCGCTTCTACCATGGAAGTCAGGACCTCCTAAATCCTTAGCCCTTTATATAACACAATTTTCTCCTTGTCCGCAACGATGTTTTACACTTGAAACATTTCTGCTTGAACTGAGACTATTGCGGTGGTACAATGTTTCACGTATGAAACAGCAGGTGAGACAGCAAGAGCATCTTTACGCGGGGGGCCGCGAGGGGTTGAGCTACACGGACTGGGAGGATTTAGAGGCTTGGCTCGGCTACGAGTTCTGGTCGTCTCAGGTGGAGGCGGAGATGGAGCCGTGGGACGAGCCCGGAGGCGCGGAAGGGATGTTTTCGCCCGAGGATTTGGCGGGATGCCGGAAGGAGCGTGAGAACGATGTCCGCCCATTCTGATGAGACATGGGAGAGCCACGACGCTCTCTGGAGGCACGTGCAGCGCCTCGCGGATCGCGTAAGGGAGATGGAAGCCAGGTTGCGGCTTCTGGAAGAAGCCGGGCCTGAAAGCGGATTTCAGGGCGGCACGGAATCGGCAGACGAATTCAGCGTCACCTCAAGATCAGCTTAAAGGAGAAGCCCAGATGAGCGCAGCAGTCGAAGAGTCAAAGTTGGTGGTAAACAGGGCCAAGGCAATCGCGGCGATGGGATTGATCGAGCGCGATTACGAAGGGTTCACGGTGATCTCTCCCGGCATCAGGAAAGAGAGCTTCCGAATCTGGCGCGACGAGGAAGGGCGCGTGAGGTGCACCTGTCCCGAGTTCGAGGAGAAGGCCGCGCAGGAGGCGCGCTTCCGTTGCGAGCACATCCTCGCCGTGAAGTTTCACCTTGAGCCGCCCGCCGAAGAGATGGGCGTCGAGTACGGCAGCAGCGACGCGAATCGCCCTGAGGCGGAGACGCTCGAAGGGGGCGCGATTGAGGCCGGGCCTGAGATGGCGGACGAAACGATAGGAGTTCCCGCCCCGTTCTCCGGCGTGCTCAAAGAGCTGTCTCAGGCTGTCTCGCCGGAGATGGTGAGGCAGCGGGTCGGGTGGAAGGACCGCGCGGGCCGCGAGCACGAGGTGGATTACGTCGAATGGCACACCGTCGCGGACCTGCTCGACCGCATCTGCCCCGACTGGTCGCATCAGGTGAACCAGATCAAGCAGATCGGCGATTTCGTCGCGGTCACCGCGTCGATCACGATTCATGGGGTGACCCGACAGGGCGTCGGCACGGGCTCCGCCTACGACGAGAAGGGGATCAAGAAGGCCGAGCACGACGCGCTCAAACGGGCGGCCGTGAAGTTCGGGGTGGCCCGCGAGCTGTACCGCAAGGAGGATGAGGCCGCGCCCCAGAAGAACGGGAACGGCGATTCGTCGCAGCCGAATTTCCCGAGCGACCCGGTCGCCAAGACTATGGCCGACTTGGTGACTCCCAAGCAACTGGTCGCCATTCGCGCCATCGCCAACGCCAACAGGCTGAACGCCGAGAGGGAGTGCATGGAGGTCGTCAAGTGCAGGCCCGAAGAACTGTCGCGCCGCGCCGCGAGCGCCTTCATAGATTATCTGAAGAACAGGAGTTCGGACGCGGTTGATATTCGTCACGCCGGCTAGTTCCGACCGAGCCCCGGCTTGCCGCCGGAAAAGAGTTGGAGGATAAAATGCAGGAACAGGAACTTTTATTTAATCAATCTGTCGGGCCACCCCCGCCAGCCCCTGGCGATGATTCGCAGCCGCGGCCTCGCAAGCGAAGGGTTGTCAGGAACTCGAAGAAGCTCAGGATTCTTGAGCTTTTTTCCGCCGGGACGACCGACATTCTGAGCCTTGCCCGCACGGTCAAGACTCGCCCGAGTTACGTGGCCAGCGTGCTTCAAAGCGCGGGCTTGATTCATGGCTATTTCGATCTTTACACGACGACTGCGCGCGACCAGAACACGTACAGCCGCCATTTTCGCAACACCCTGAGCTTCAAGACCGTCGAGGCCGCGCGTGAATCCGTCGAGCGGATCGCGAGCCTCTATAACTATTTCGACCGCATCGGGGACCGCGCCGGCCAGCACCACGCGGAGGTGCTCGCCCTTACCGGGCGCAATCGCGCGCGGTGGAGCGGCAAGACCGAAGAAGCGCGGGTCTTCGAGCAATGGCTCTTCAACCACTGATGAGATGACGGGTGACGGGCGGCGGGCCGGGAGTATTGATAGACTTCCGCCGCGAGACTCGCCGCCCGTCATTCGATCTTCAATATCCTCGCCGCATTGTCATGCAAAATCTTCTGCCGAACCTCGGGTGAGAATCCTTCCAGAGAATCGAAGTCCTTCAGCCACCGCTCCGGCGTTATGAACGGGTAGTCGCTTCCGAACAGAACCCGCTCCTGGAGCCGGTTTCGAGCTTCATCCATGATCTCTTTCGGTATGTACTTTGGGGACCATCCCGACAGGTCCATGAAGACGTTCGACTTGTGGCCGATGATGGCGAGCATCTCTTCATGCCACGGCCATGCCGGGTGCGCGCCGATGATGGTGAGCTCGGGGAAGTCCGCCGCGACGCTGTCCAGATATATCGGGCGAGTGTAATCAAGCTTGATCCCCATGCCGCCCGGGGCCCCCGCGCCCAGCCCGTTCGTGCCGGTGTGAAAGAGCGCGGGCACTCCCAGCTCCACGATCTTTTCGTAAAGCGGATAGAATCGCGTGTCGCTCGGATAGAAGGCTTGGACTCCGGGATGAAACTTCGCGCCGCGCAGCCCGAGCTCGCCGATAGCGCGCTCCATCTCTTCAACCGCACGCTTGCCCTTCCAGGGGTCCACGCAGGCAAAGCCGATGAACTGGTCGGGGTACTTTTTTACCACTTCCGCGACTTCGTCGTTGGTGAGGGGAGGGAGGCCCGTCGCGGTCTCGGCGTCCCACGCGAGCAGGACGCCCGTTATGTCGAGCCCCGCGTAGAGCCGGGCGACCTCATCCATCTCGCGCACGGGGACAGTGTTGCGAAAGAACTTTTCGGCGGCCAGGCGGTAAGTCCTGATGGCCCCGTCCAAAAAGCTCGCCGTCGGCAGATGAACGTGCATGTCGATTGCTCTGGTCATCGTGGCGTCAATCCTATCAAAGCGCGCGCGGATCAGAAAGCGGCGGCGTGGCGGAGTATCGCCGCCCGCCCGGCGGTGATAAAGCTTCAGAGGATGTGATAACCTTTTCGCGTACGCATGCGCTTGTGAAGCGATTCGCGCTACTGTCCCCGCGAAAGCAGAATGCATAGAGGTATACGAAATGGCGATAGCAACGATCAACCCGGCAACGGGCGAGGCCCTCAGGTCTTTCGAGCCGCTCTCCGACTCCGAGATCGAGGAGAAGCTGCGGCTCGCGCAGGAGACCTTTCGGAAGCTCCGGCGCGCCCCCTTCGCGGACCGCGCGGCGAAGATGTCTCGCGCGGCCGATATTCTGGAAGCGGAGAAGGAGAAGTTTGGCCGCTTGATGACCACGGAGATGGGGAAGCCTCTGAAGGCGGCCGTGGAAGAGGCCGTCAAATGCGCGCGGGCCTGCCGCTACTACGCGGAGAACGCGGAGAGGATGCTCGCCGACGAGGTTGTCGATACGGACGCATCGCGCAGCTACATAACCTACCAGCCGCTCGGCGTCGTGCTCGCCATCATGCCGTGGAATTTTCCGTTCTGGCAGGTCTTCCGATTCGCCGCGCCCGCGTTAATGGCGGGCAACGTGGGTGTGCTCAAGCATGCGTCGAACGTGCCGCAGTGCGCGCTCGCCATCGAAGAAATCTTTTCACGCGCGGGCTTCGATAAAGGCGCGTTCCAGACTTTGCTCATCGGCTCGGATAAAGTCTCGAAGGTGATCGACGACCCGCGAGTGAACGCCGTGACTCTCACGGGCAGCACGCCCGCCGGAAGTAAGGTGGCCTCCCAGTCCGGGAAGCTGATCAAGAAGACCGTGCTTGAACTCGGGGGCAGCGACCCCTTCATCGTCATGCCGAGCGCGAACCTCGAAGGAGCGGTCAGGACCGCCGTCAAAGCGCGCACGATAAACAACGGCCAGTCCTGCATCGCCGCCAAGCGATTCATCATCGCCGAAGAGATCGCCGATGAATTCGAGCGCCGCTTCGTCGCGGGGATGGAAGCCCTGAAGGTCGGCGACCCGATGGACGAGGCGACCGACATCGGCCCGCTCGCGACCGTCGAGATACTCGCGGGCCTTGAAGAGCAGGTCCGCAGTAGCGTCGAGGCAGGGGCGCGCGTGCTGACGGGCGGGAAGCGGGTCGATCAGCCCGGAAATTACTACCTGCCAACCGTGCTCACGGACATTCCCAAAGACTCTCCCGCTTACTGTGAAGAACTGTTCGGCCCCGTGGCCTTGCTCTTTCGCGCGCGCGACATCGACGAAGCCATCGCCATCGCGAACGACACCGACTTCGGGCTGGGGAGCAGCGTGTGGACAAACGACGAAGCCGAGCGCGGGCGATTCATAGATGAGATAGAAGCGGGCATGGTGTTCATAAACGGCATGGTCGCGAGCGACCCTCGCCTGCCCTTCGGAGGCGTGAAGCAGTCAGGGTACGGGCGGGAGCTTGGTTATTACGGCATCCGTGAATTCGTCAATATCAAGTCGGTCTGGATCAAAGACGAGGCGGGCGCAAACGTCACCGATACCGAGTGAGCCTGACCGAACAATACTGTCGTATTGTAGAAAGCCTGTCCCGGTTTCGCGCCTTCCGGGGCAGGCTTTTCATATGTAACCAATATTGTTTAATTCCGCTTGCCAGTTCTTAAAATTCAATTACTATCTCTGAGGCTCCCTGATTGTTCCACTGGTCTCGTGAGGCTTATGATGAAAAAGCCAGGCATTACAAAAAGCAATCATGTTTTGCCCTTCGGCGAATTATCTCCGGCACAGTTTGAGCGATTGTGTTTGTGGCTGGTCAAGCGCGAAGGTTATCTGCGCCCGGAACATCTTGGCGAAGCCGGAAGCGAGCAGGGACGCGATGTGATCGCTTACCGTGCGACCGGCAGCGGCGAACAACTGTGGTATTTTCAGTGCAAGCGTTACCAGACCATCAGCGCCTCGAAGCTCATCGAAGAAGTTGAGAAGTACAACAAGCTGGTCAAGACTGACCCGGCGAAAAAGCCTTTCGGCGTTGTATTCGTCACCAATGCCGTGCTCTCCGCCGATGCTCGCGAGAAGGTGCGCAAGTTTTGCGGAGACCAGGGCTACGACTGTGAATTCTGGGCGCGCACAGAGCTTGATCTGCTCGTCAAAAAACACAAAGACGTAGTCGCGGAATTCTTCGACTCCAAGGGGGCGGCGGCAAAAAAAGAGACTCGGGTCGAAACCACAGGGACCCATAACATCATCATTCAAGACGCTACCGGAGTCACGATCAACACGAGTCATGGGGGGACGCGCGGCGTCGAGACCACAAGGCCGTCACTGCCTCAGAACAATATCTCTATAGCTCGCTTGCCCGTCAGCGGCCCCGGACTCTTCGGCCGCGATGCTGAATTGAAGCGACTCGACGATGCGTGGGCGGACCCCGGCACAAACATTATCGCCTTCGTCGCCTGGGGCGGCGTAGGCAAGACGGCTCTGGTCAATCACTGGCTGAAGCAGCGCATGGCTCGGGACAATTACCGAGGCGCGGAGCGCATCTACGGCTGGTCGTTCTTCAGTCAGGGCACGAGCGAGCGCGCGACATCCGCCGACCTGTTCATCGATCAGGCGTTGCGCTGGTTCGGCGACACGGACCCGACGCAAGGCTCGCCGTGGGACAAAGGCGAGAGGCTGGCGCATTTCATCCGGCAAACGCGCACATTGCTTATTCTCGACGGGCTCGAACCGCTGCAACATCCTCCGGGGACGCATGAAGGGCGATTGAAGGACGCGGCGTTGCAGGCGCTTCTGGTTGAGCTGGCGGCGCATCAACCGGGACTCTGCGTCATCTCAACGCGCGAGCGGGTAGGCGATCTGGTTGAATTTGAAGACAGCGCGGTCGTACAGCACGAACTTGAACATCTGTCGCTGCGAGCAGGCGCGCAGCTTTTGCGCGCGTTGAAGGTCAAAGGCGATGATGAAGAGTTGGAAGAGGCGGCGAGAGAATTCGGCGGGCACGCTTTCTCTCTGACCTTGTTGGGCAGTTATCTCGATGAGGTCTTGCAAGGCGACATTCGGCGGCGCAAAGAGATTGAGAACCTGTTTGATGACACGCGGCACGGAGACAACGCGCAAAAGATGATTGCCGCGTATGAAAAGTGGCTGGGTGAAAGCGTAGAACTCGCGGTCCTGCGCATGCTTGGGCTGTTTGATCGTCCGGCCGAATCCGCGTCCATCGCTGTTTTGCGTGCCGCGCCCGCAATTCCGGGGCTGACTGAAGCCTTGCAGAATCTGAAAGGGCGTGAATGGCAACAAGCATTGTCAAAACTGCGCCGGATCAAACTGCTGGCAAATGACCCAGACCCGCTTGATGCCCATCCACTAGTGCGCGAACATTTCAAACAACAACTCAAACGAGAGTGCCCCGAAGGATGGCGCGAAGCAAACAATCGCCTTTACGAACACCTCACGCGCACGACGAAAGAGTTTCCTGACACGGTGGAAGAGATGTCGCCGCTCTTTGCTGCTGTCTCTCATGGTTGTGCAGCGGGGAGGCATCAGGAGGCGTTGGAAGAGGTCTACTGGCTGCGGATTCAGAGAGAGAAAGAGGCATTCAGTACCAAAAAGCTAGGCGCAATTGGTGCCAATCTGGCGGTGCTCTCCAACTTCTTTGAAGCAGTCTGGGAGCAACCCGATGCAGGACTTAGTGATGTTTCTAAAGCTTATGTGCTGACTTCGGTGGGCTATTGTCTGCGTGCGCTGGGACGATTGCAAGAAGCTGCAGAGGCAATACAAGCTGGCCAGCAAATCAATATTACACGCCAGGATTGGAAAAACGCTGCCATACAAGCTATCAACCTTAGCGAACTCTACCTGACCATTGGCGACCTGTTACAGGTGCTCAAGCTTGCCCAACAGAGTATAGGATTTGCGGATCGCTGCGGCGACAAGTTTCTGCGAACACATGCGAAAGCAAGGCTGGCAGATGCGCTGCATCAAGTGGAGCGCACTGAGGAAGCCGTCGCTGTCTTCCGTGAAGCCGAAGAGATGCAAAAATCTGAATACCCCATCCTCTACTCATTCTCGGGATTTCAGTACTGTGATCTGCTGCTCAGTCAGGGGCAGGTGCAGCAAGTGAAAGAACGCGCTGTCCGAATGCTTGACTTGGCAAGACAACAGCTTGGGTTGCTCGAAATTGCGTTGGACAATCTCTCACTGGGGAGAGCATTGCTACTTGAAGCGCAACAGACTGGCACGGGCGATACCATACAAGCGGGAGAGTATCTGCAACGTGCCGTGGCCGGGTTGCGACAGGCAGGCACAATGCATGAACTACCACGCGGGCTGCTAGCGCGGGCGGAGTTGCACCGATTCAATGGCGAGTATGTGAAAGCTGAGCGCGATCTGGCCGAAACGTTGCGCATTGCCACGCGCGGCCCGATGGGGTTGCATCTCGCGGATTATCACCTGGAATCGGCGCGGCTTCGTCTGGCGCAAGGCGACCGGGACAAAGCTCGCGAACACCTTGCGACTGCCACAGAGATGATCGAGCGCATGGGCTATCATCGACGCGATGGTGAAGTGAAAGAGCTTGAGCGGCAGTTGGCCGGATGAATTAAAGTTAAATTTCGCCGTGCGCTGCGGCTTATTGGCCTCAGGGAGATTCACATGCCGGGTATTGCAAAGATTCTTTTGAGCGGTTTGATCGGCGCATCCGTTTGCGCGGCCCTCGGGTTTTTAATGTTCTTTCTGATGACAATTTCGAGCGGCAATAAGCTGCCCGAGGCATTTGTTTACGGCCTTCTCGTGGGCATCGGCTGCGCTTTTATCGGCTTGCTTATTGGTCTGGCGACCGGGATCGGAAATTTAAGCGCAATCGGCGGCGGGATCGTCGGCTTCGTGGGAACAATATGTGTCGTGGCATTTTATGTCTTCTATTTCGGCAGGCCCGGCGAGACCGCGCATTTCTTGAGCGAGTCGAGAATTATTTTCATCGTTTTGACTTTGCCGACGGTCCTGACCGGCGTCATCACCCCGCTCATCAAGGATTCGATTTACAAACCTTGATTCAGCCCGTTAAAGCTAACTTGCTCGCCGAACACCCTGAAAGGGGAACACGGTATGTCTAGAAGAAAAGTGACCCGAAGGGAGGCTATTAAAAATGCGACTCTCGGAGTTGGCGCTATCGCAGCTTCTTCTTTTCTTAGCGCAAAGGCTTCTCCTCAACCGAGCCATCCGGTACAGGTGACTCTGACGCTCGACAGCGGCACGTTCCTCGACGAGATTCGCGACCCCGAATACCCGTCTCTGGACGTTGGCTACTTCAGGCCCGACATACGCTTCTACGGCGACGGCCAGGAGTTGGCCAGAATCAAGCCGAAGAAGATAGGCACGAAAGGGAAGGTCGTCGAGATACGACACCTGGACGCGGGCGGCAATGATCTGGGGCAGGGTGTTACGCTTTCGAAAGGACTGCCTTCGAGCCTGCTGCGCCTGCGAGAGGTTTATGGCAGGGTAATTCCGATTGACCGAACCAGATACCATTCGGTCTTCCGGTTCAGCTCCGGCCATTTCTGCGAGTCTAAGGTGAAAGTGCGCGCGTTCAAGGAGGTCGCCCGCCTGACGAACCAGCCGACGGGTAACAGGCGCACGATGCGCGAGATCCCGCACGACATAGACATCCATTACGATCTCGCTCCCGGCGAGTCCATCGTGATCATGTCCGACGGGAAGGTGCTCTGGGCGAGCAGCGATCACGTCATCAACAGGAGGCTGGACATACAGGTGTCGGCCGATAATTCCACAGCGGAGATGTTTTACCGGGACGCTCTAGAACTGAGCGCGGAAGAGAACCCCTGGCTTCCCAACCAGGGAGACCCGCCGCCGATGGGCCCGCCTTGAGAGCGGCTTTCTGTAGAGGCTGGCGGCTATGGAGCCTAACAACT
>DASQDI010000086.1:0-6536 GCA_035634255.1 Blastocatellia bacterium | reverse complement strand
CGCCCGGTCAGGCTCATCAGCCTGATGGGCAGAAAAGGAGAAGATGATGAAGAACTGTACCTATGTCTTGTTTTTAATTGCCCTCATCTGGCTCGCGTCGGCGGCGCCGCCCATCGAAAAGACGGACGACCCCGCTGCCAGAGAATTAATCCGGGAGTTGCTGAGGGCGCATAACGTCTTAGAGGGCCGCGGCGCTCTGTCGGCCTCCTTCAACGAAGCAATGAAGACAATTTCATTCAGCGCCGCCGGCGGCGTTGAAGCGCCCGGCCGCTTTAATCGGAAGGTGACGGTCTTTATGGATGGCAAGGCTTTCAAAAGGCATACGGTAGACCCGAAGGGGCTGAGGGAACGGTTCGATCTGTTTGACGGCCGCTCGGCGTATCGTAAGGCCGTCTATGAGCAGGGCAGGCTGGTGGAGGAAGTGAATCAAACGGAAGGCATCCAGTTCGAAGGCGTCGACTTCAGCGTCGAAACGTTCGGTCTGGTCCCGGTCCTCAGGCTGCTCTCCGACCCGGCGACGGCGGTCGTCTACTTAGGGCGTGCGGGGGCGGAAGATAAATTCGAGGTCAGGTTCGCCACCGGCAGGTGGGTCCTTTACGCCGACCAGAGCCGCCTCGTCAGCAGGATCGAAGTCGGGGATAAGAGGATAGACTATACGGACTACCGCGCCGTAGAAGGGGCCCGGCTCCCGTTCATTCAGAGGCTCTCGGTCAACGGCCGGCCGGCCTACGAGCTGGCTTTCACGAGCATACGTCTCAACCAAACCTTCCCGCCCGACTACTTCAGCCGCGAAGCGCTCTGAAGGAGCGCGCGTCTCCCCGAGGCCCATCGGACGAGTCGATCGTCCGATGGGCCTCCCCCTGCCTGCCGGTATTACGACTCATAAATGAACTTCCCGTATTCTCGCGAGTCGAATTCGATGTTACAATCGCGCTTCGTCGGGGGTTAGCTTCTTCAACAGGATAGTAAAAACATTGGGAATTAAGACGGCCGCAATCTTATCAGGAACATCCGCTAGCGCTTTCGCAACGGGGGCCTTACTGCTCACGCTCTCCTTAACCGTCGCCTTCGGGCAATTCGAAAGGAACAAAGGCGTGCCCCCGCCCGAGGGGGTCGCGAGGCAGCCGGAGGAGCTTTTGCGGGAAGCTCTGGTCCTGTCCGGCACTAAAGAGCGCGAGCTGGCGCGGCTCCTGTCGTCGGAGGCTATGGACCTCTGGGTGAGGATGCGCGATCCGGGCAGGGCCGCGATGGCGGCGATTCGGATGGGCGACAGTTATAAAGAGGGCAGAGTTTACCTCGATACGTTGTACCACTACGAGCGGGCGCTCGAAGTTAAAGCGATCCCCGGCGCGGTGAAGGCGAGAGCGCTCAACTCCAAAGCCCAGGCTTATGCCGACCTCTACCACCGCGATCTCGCGTCGAATTTCTTCAATAAAGCTCTGGCCGAGGCGCAACAGTCGAAGGCCGTCGCGGAGCAGGCCGCCGCTCTGATGGGTCTGGCCCACATCGGTCATCAAGAGGGAGCGATAGCGCGGGCGGGCGAATACATTTCGCGGGCCCGGCCGTTGCTCCAAAAGCAAAAGAACGAAGAAGCCGAAGCGAATCTGCTACACCTCGCCGGCCAGATAGATCAGGAGAAGGGTCTGCTGAAACAGGCGGGGAAGGCTTTCGAGGAAGCCGAGGCGATCTACAAAAGGGCCGGGAGCATCGGCGGTCAGGTCAAGGTGTTATGCTCGATCTCTAATCTCTACCTGAACTCCGGTCAGGTGCGCGAGGCGGCGGCGCGGGCCGGGCGGGCGGTAGAGTTGGCGGAGGGCGAGGGGAAGCGCGCGAAGACCAACGGCGACAAACTGAAGGCGAGGGAGTTGCGCTGGCGCGCGTGGCTCGCTGACGCGCGCGCGCAGAGGGCCGCGGGCAATAGAGAGGTCGCGAAAAAATCTTATACGCGGGCGATCCACCACATCGAAGGGCTATGGTGGATGGTCTACATATCCACGGAAAACAGCGCCGTCAATTTCCGCGAAGACCGTCACGCGCCTTTCCGAGAGCTCGCGGACCTTTTAATCGAGGAAGGGAACATACCCGAGGCGTACAATTGGGCGGAGAGTTCCCGGATTAGAACCGCGCTGGGTCTGACGGAGGGCCGGCGTCTGGGCGGGCGGCCGAAAAACGCTGATCGGGAGGGGAGGATTCAGGAGATCTCCCGCTCCATCGCGCGCATCCGCACCCAATCATTCTCCCCGCAGATCAGCGCCGCCCTGAGCGCGAAACTGGAAAGGGACATGGTCGAGGCGCAGCACGCTCTGGAGGAAGCGCGGTTAAAGTTCGAGTTGGAGGAGTCCAGGAACCGCGTGGCCTGGTTTAAGCCCGCCACCGCGGACGAGATGCAGAAGAGGCTGGCCCAGGAGCAGGCCGTGATGGTCGAGTTCTTTCTTGGAGAGGCCCGCTCTTTCGCCTGGCTCATCACCCCCGGCGGCATATCCGTAGAGGTTCTGCCGGGCCGCAAAGAGCTTGAGAAGCGCGTCGGGGAGTTCCTCGGAGAATTGACCGCCCCCCCCAACAACCTGTACATGGACAGAGACCTAGCCAGACTGAAAGGCCGGGCGGCGGAGCTTTTCTCGTCCATGTTCGGCCGGATGTTCGAGCGGATCCCGCCCGGCCGGAAGCTGATCGTAGTCCCCGATGGGGTGCTTCACTACGTGCCGGTCGAGGCCCTGATCCGCAAGGGCCGTTACCTGATAGAAGACCATGAGATCAGCTACCTCCCATCGGCCACCATGCTCGGGCTGTGGCTGAATTCAGACGGCGGGAGTAAGCCGGAGTATAAGATGGAGCTTCTCGCTTTCGGCGACCCGATCTTCGGGCCGGAGCCCAAAGCAGCCGGCGACGGTTACGCCGCCCGGCAGGTTCGAGCGGCGGGCCGCCCCGAGCTGGCTTCCCTGCCGAGCACTCGCAACGAGGTCCAGTTCATTGCGAACCTCTTCCCGCCCGACAGGAGCAAGGTATTCCTGCATAAAACCAGCACCGAAGACGCCGTGAAGAAGGAACGGCTGCGCGAGTACCGGCGCTTGCATTTCGCCACCCACAGCCTGATCGACGAAAAGCTCCCGTTCAGGTCGGCGGTCGTGCTTACGCTCGACGACGACCCCGAGGAAGATGGGTTCCTGGAAGTGAGCGAAATCGCCGAGCTCGACCTGGATTGCGACCTCGTCGTCCTGAGCGCCTGCCGGACGGGGCGCGGGAAGTTACTGGCCGGGGAGGGCATTCTAGGCATGGGTCGCGCGTTTTTCTACGCGGGCGCGCGGTCCGTCGTGGTGAGCCTGTGGAATGTGAGCGACATCTCGGCCGGCAAACTGATGAAGGGCTTCTACCAGCAGATGACGGCCAATACCGGCAACCCGGCCGCCCTCCGGCAGGCGAAGCTCCAAATGCTGAAAGGTGGCGGGGAGGGTAGTCACCCATTTTACTGGTCGTCTTTCGTCATCATCGGCAAGCCCTGAAGTCGGGGAGGTAAGGTGTGAGCGTGGTCAGGGTCACTAACGAAACGGACTTGGCGGAACTGGTGAGACGGGTCGCCGCCGGGGACTCGCACGCCGAGGAGGAGGTCGTCCGCCGCTACAGACAGGGCATCTCAATCATCGTAAACCGAATCGTTCAGACCCACTCCGTCCATGAAGACATATGCCAGGAGACGTTCAGGATAGCTCTGGAAAAGATGAGGCGCGAAGAGATTCGCGAGCCCGAAAGAATCTCAGGGTTCATCTGCGGGATAGCCAGGAACCTCGCCGTCGACTACGCCCGAAAGCAGAGGAAGCAGACGAATCAGGAAGAGATCGGGAAGGCCGAACAGATTCCTGACCCGACGCCCGACCCGTTCGAGCAGCTCCTGCAAAAAGAGAGGACCCGCGCCATCCGCCAGGTCATCAGCGAACTGAAAGTTAAGCGTGACAGAGAGGTCATCTACCGCTACTTCATCGCCGAGGAGGACAAGGATCAGATATGCGCGGACCTCGGCTTGCCCAGGGACCAGTTCAATCGCGTAATCTTCAGGGCGCTCAAGCGGTATAAGGAACTTTATATTAAAATGACGGGCGATAGCTGAGATAACGCCCCTCGACGCGCCTCGCGTGATGCGATAACCGGGCCCTTTATGACACTTTCTAATTGAGGTCGCAAAAGCTTAGATGGACCACGATTATATTGAGCAATTCGATCTTGTCGATCAGTACCTGATGGGGAGGCTGGCGTCGGAAGAGAGCGCGCGCTTCGAGGAGCATTTTGTAGACTGTCCGCAATGCCTCGACCGGTTGAAAACGACCGGGAATTTTATTCATGACCTTAAATTACTGACGGCTCAGGAAGCGATTCAATCTGACGAGGGCGTCCCGAAGGGGCCGTCGTGGTCTTCCTCCTTCCAGCCCTTTCGCAGTAAGCCTCTCGCGCTGGCGGCCAGCTTTCTATTATTAGTCACTATAGCGGGCGCTCTACTCATGACCAGTCAGATACGACGCCTGCGCTCCGAGGTGAATGAAGCTAAAAGCGCCTCCGCCGAGTGGGAGAGGCGCTACGAGGAGGAGCGAAGCTCCGCTTCTCTGTCCGACCAGAAGCGCGAGGAGGCGGAGCGGAGTTTCGCGGAGCAGCTCCGCACGCTCGAAGCCCGCCTCGCGAAAGGAGATGAGCCGAAGACCCAGCCGGCTCCGGGAGCCGGGGCGGAAGGCCCGACATCGGTGGAATCCGGGACCGACCTGCCGATCCACAGCCTGCATGCGGTCAGAGGTGGAGGAGAAAGCGGCGGCGGGATGACCAATGAAATCGCGCTCCCCGGCTCGCCCTCGGGCTTCGGGATTACGATTCCGCTCGAAGGCGACGTGAAGTATAAGAATTACCGCGTGACGATCTTCAGCAATAACCGAGTCATCTGGAAAAAGAACGATTCCAAGCCGAACCGTTACAACTCTCTGTCGATGGTCTTCAATTCGGCGCTATTCCGCCCCGGCAATTTTCTGCTCACGGTCGAGGGGGTGACCGAAGACGGGGGCTCAGTCCCTGTCGGCAATTACCCATTTCGCATCACCAGGGATACCGGGAATAAGCTTTCGCCCTAGCCCGGCTTCCCCGACGCGCTTCCCTGCCCCCGGCCTCCCGAAGTTTTTCATCGAGACTTAAGAAATTTTTAACCGGCCCTGCGACAATCTCCCGCGTGCGCCCACTTTGGATATGGGTATAAATCTGACAGCCCGGCAGCCGGAAGCCGGACCGTCTGCTGTACCCGGGAACCTGATCAGTTGAGATAAGCTTAATAGTCGGTTTCATCTTGCGGGTTCCGCGACGGACTCAACTATTGTGTTGAGGATAAAGAGTGGCTCAGTGGCTAGGGTAGTGACTACGTATTGAGAAGATCTCTTCTTAGCCGGATGATCTCCGATACGGCCCAGAGGGTTCCCTTGCCATTGAGCCCCCTTTTAACCGTTAAAGCCCGGGTGAAAGCACGAAAGTCGAAGCCCTCGGGCCGGCAAAAGGCCGGCGTCGCCAGCCTCATCAACTTCCTTCACATCAACCCCTTCGACCGCTCGGCCCGTTGACGTGAGCCCGCCCCGCATCGAGGTTCCCCCAGACTTGTTGACAGTGCTCGGACCGGGTAGTTATAATCCTAGACTTTCGTCGATAGCATATTTTTGGAGGAAGCTAACCGTGGCATACGCTGTAATTCAGAGTGGCGGAAAACAGTTCCGCGTTACCGAAGGCGAGGTCGTTAAAGTCCCTTCGATCAACGCGGAGGTCGGCGCGTCCGTCGATTTTGACGTGCTCGCTTCGGGCGATGGCGGCAACGTGAACATCGGCACTCCGATCATCGACGGCCTGCGCGTCTCCGGCGTAGTCGTCGAGCACGGGCGCGGGCCGAAGATCATCGTCTTTAAGAAGAAGCGCCGCAAGCAGTATAAGAAGACTCACGGGCACAGGCAGAACTTCACGGCCGTCCGCATCGAGTCTCTCGGCTGATCGGGCCGCATTTTAATAACAGAGTTACTAGAGGGGATCATGGCACATAAAAAGGGAGTAGGCAGCTCGCGTAACGGGCGGGATTCAAACGCGCAACGCCTCGGCGTGAAGAGGTTCGGCGGCCAGCTCGTCAACGGCGGGGAGATTCTGGTCCGTCAGAGGGGCACGAAGTTTAAGCCGGGCACGAACGTCGGGCGCGGGTCCGATGACACTCTGTTCGCGCTCGTATCGGGGAACGTGAAGTTCGAGGAAAAAGGGCGCAAAGGGAAGTTCATCAGCGTTTACCCTGCGGAGTAGAGGGCGGCCGATTTTGGATTTCGGATTGCGGAATTATAAACGGCTTCTGAGTTTCATAATCCAAAATCGGCAATCTGAAATCCGCAGTCCAAAAAAATGCAGTTCTTAGATCGTGCCAGAATCGTAGTCAAGGGCGGAGACGGTGGCAACGGCGTTACAGCCTTCCGCCGTGAAAAATTCGTCCCGCGCGGGGGCCCCTCCGGCGGGGACGGCGGGCGCGGCGGCTCGGTCATCCTCGA
>DASQDI010000085.1:0-67064 GCA_035634255.1 Blastocatellia bacterium | reverse complement strand
GGTGAAGGGAGTCTAACCCCCGACCCTCTGATTACAATTAGAATCTCCGGCGTAGCGAATGACTGACCTCTTTAATTACAGCAGTTGAGAAACACAGCTCTAACCGCCCCTAGAACATTGGCACCCTGCTTGCATATTAAGTAATTGAAATCGCAACAATGCGGTGGATACAAGGAGGTTAGTTATGAATACCAACGAACAGCCATTCTTCGCTAAGTACTTGGAGGGGCAGGAGTGCCTTGATGTAAAAACAAACATAAAGGCCGGTCCCACAACCCAAAAGTTCCCCTCTGACAGTGAGGATGTTAGTACTACCCTTAAATACCCCTCTGATGCTGAGGATGCAGGGTAGTAGGGAACAAAGCATATTTAAGGGGGGTATCCTCACCCTTACTCCCTCTCCCCCTACCATCAACCATTAGATTCCAAGTAATTGACATAGCAGTAATGTAGAGGGTATCTTTGCGCGCTTGAATTATTCTTGTTTGAAACTGCGTCTATGTATCTCGTAGGTAGATTGATATTTCAAAGGAGATACATGGACACCAAAGACAAGCCATTTTTCGTGAGATTTCTTGAGGGTCAAGATTTCCCCAGCGTTAAGACGGACGTGAAAGCCGGAGCCACACTTAAGTACCCATCCGACAGTGACGAGCACGTAACTAACAAGTACCCCTCTGATAATGATGAGGTGGAAAGATAGCAAAGGGCCTGCGGATAACTGCCATTGACACGCTCTGTAGATTTACCATATTGAGTGCAGGCACCTTACAAATCCAATCAAAACTTTGCGTAAGACTTCTGGTTTGGGGGATGTTTCCCGCAAAGGTCATCCCTCAAAATCAGAGGTCTTTCTTTTACTCGCCTTTGTATAAGTTGGAGAGTCTTTAGCAATCAAGTAGAATGCGCTCTTTGTTTCGGTAATCCCTCTAGGGAGACAAAGCATGGTAAATTCCGGCAATCTATATGGTGTAGTGGTAGATAATCAAGGTCAGGCACTTCCGGGAGTGGCTGTAACGCTAACAGGACATGGAGCGCCACAGGTTCAGGCTACAGACGCTCAGGGAAGGTTCAGATTTCCGAACCTCTCGCCGGGTAGTTATAACCTCGAAGCGCAGTTAGAGGGATTTGCTACGGTAGACTATCCAAACATCCAAATTAGAGTGGGCAGGAATGCCCAGGTTGAAGTTGAGATGAAGCCTGCGATAACAGAGTAGATTTCACCGATACTCAAATAAGAAAAACCGCCATAAATGTGGCTATGTAGAACATAAGGGAAACGGCAAACACATTCTGATGCACCGGGTACTAATAAACGCCCCTAAAGGGGTTCAGGTAGATCATATAAATGGTGATACTCTTGATAGCCACCGCTCCAATCTACGTCTATAAAATCACAGTACCAATGCTATGAATATGAGAAAGCACCGGGGTTTTTCCGTCTACAAAGGCGTGTCCAAGAATGAAAACTCCTGGCGCACTCAGATATGGAAAGACAAGGCGAAGGTTCTAGCCATCACTTTCTCTAATGAACGGTGGGCAGCAATGGCATACGACTTAAACGCTCTCCTATAGCAGTATTCAGCCGGATGCGACTGAGTACCCGCAGCGATTAAACCAGCCGCGAATGTCAGAGTTTGAGACCTGGTTCATCGCTCTTATCAGTGCCGTTTCCAGTTCTTCTCGCGTTCGAGCTTTGGCAGCCCTCAGCAATTGCTTGATCTTTGACCAGCACGGCTCTATCGGCGAATAGTCAGGTGAATACGGCGCTAGCCATATCACTCGCGCCCCTCGCCTCGTTGCGACCTGTTCTACCTGACTAGCTTTGTGCACGTTCAAGTTGTCGAGTATCACAACGTCGCCCCGTCGGAGCTTCGCGGCAAGCACTTCATTGAGATAGGCATCGAAGGCTAGCGTATCGACGGCTCCTTCTAAGGTCATCGTCGCTACCAGCCCGCGCAGCCCCAAGGCGCGGCGCTGTAACAGGCCGTAATTTAAGATCCCACCATTTTACAATATGAAGCTAAGGCGCTTGCGCTTATAAGTTAACACTCGTTACTATACATACCTTGTTACATTAGCAAGTGTGAAGAACTTATGAGAGACTGGATTCTACTCATCCATCAGTTGCCACCGAAGCCCACTAACTTGCGCGTCAGAACCTGGCGCAAGCTACAGAAGCTGGGCTCGGTCGCGATCAAGAACTCCGTATATGTGCTCCCATTCAACGAGAAAACATATGAGGATTTTCAATGGCTCAAGCAGGAGATCGAGTCGGCAGCCGGAGAGGCGACCATATTCCGTGCCGGTGCGGTCGAAGGCGCGACCGACGAGGAAATAATCACCTTGTTTCGTAACGCACGCGATGAAGAATATGCGCTCGTTACAGCGGAGTTAGATGGGCTAACAGGAGCTATACGCGAGCAAAAGAAGGGCGGCCACCTCTCCGCCGGACGGATCAGTGCTCACGAAGCAGAGCTTGATAAGCTGCACAAAGAGCTGGATAGGATTATTTCCATTGACTTCTTTGAAGCTCCTGGCCGACCGGCTGCTGTAGAGGCTTATGAGCGATGCCGAAAGGTTCTCAGGGCTTCGCAAAACAGGAAAGAACGCCTCGCACAATCCAACCCCTCCAACGGCCAAGCGCTCAGTCTCGGCCAATATCAGGCGCGTCGGTGGGTCACTCGCCGCAATCTGTTCATAGACCGTCTGGCTTCGATCTGGCTAATCAAACGGTTCATTGATAAGCGGCCTCGATTCTACTTCGTTTCGGAGGGCGAGAGAATCGATGGGGCCATCGGATTCGATATGTATGGGGCTGAGTTCACGCATCGAGGTGAAGATTGCACCTTCGAGACAATGATAAGAGAGTTCGGCCTGAGCAATGATGCTGGCATCAGGGCTTTATCCGAGATCGTTCACGACATTGACCTCAAAGATAATAAGTTCAACCGGCTCGAAGCGGCGGGGCTCAACACAATCGTCAGAGGACTAGCCGACCTCCTTAATGATGACCGTAAGCTCATCCAGCAAACCGGCCCTATATTCGACGGCTTATACGAACTGTTGGGCCGAGATGAGAAGACAGCGGGAGAAAAAGGTGATGGAAAACGAACCAGGGGTGGCGGTAAAAAGCGAGGCAGGCGATCTTAGCGATAGTGAATTTCAGCCTGGCCCGCGTAGAGTACCATTTGCCGAGGCGCTTCGTTTCTGGGTCAAGCTGGGCTTTATATCTTTCGGCGGCCCTGCCGGTCAGATTGCTATCATGCATCGCGAGCTAGTTGAGCGGCGGCGCTGGCTTAGCGAAGAACGATTTCTTCACGCACTTAACTATTGCATGCTGCTGCCGGGGCCGGAGGCTCAACAACTCGCCATTTATATCGGCTGGCTGCTTCATCGCACACTCGGCGGCATAGTCGCCGGAGCCTTCTTCGTTATTCCTTCGATCTTCATTCTGCTGGCGCTCTCTTACATATATGCAGCATACGGCAATCTGCCGACAGTGGCCGGCATCGTTGCCGGATTCAAGCCGGTCGTTGTCGCCATCGTCGTTGAAGCAATAGTAAAGATCGGAGGCCGCGCGCTCAAAAGTGCAGCCCACGTTGTCATAGCCGCAGCCGCTTTTATTGCCATCTACTTCTTGCATGTTCCCTTCCCGCTCATCGTGCTCGCCGCTGCCGTCGTCGGTCTTTCAGGCGCGCGAGCGTGGCCGAGCCTTTTTATCGCCAAAAGTGATGAGGCAAAACAGACAGCCGGAAAAGAATCGGCACCCGAAGCGAGTGAGTTGAGAAACAGAGAATCAAGGACGGTGATTGACGACGACGCGCTACCTCCTGCGCACACTCTCCCGTCGAGCATGCGCGCGGTGAAGGTGCTCGCAATAGGAGTTGTGCTCTGGCTGCTGCCGCTGCTGGCGCTCGTTGCATGGCGCGGGTGGGGCAGTCTCCATGTCCAGGAATATCGAGTCTTCACTCAGGCCGCGTTTGTTACTTTCGGCGGAGCTTACGCCGTACTGGCTTATATGACGCAAGCAGCCGTGGAGACCTATGGCTGGATTTCTCACTCTCAAGCTATAGACGGATTGGCTCTGGCGGAAACGACGCCTGGGCCGCTCATAATGGTCTTGCAGTTCATCGGCTTTATGGCCGGGTGGAATGATCCAGGGGGCATGGGTCAGACGGCAAGCGCCGTTACCGGGGCTCTGGTCACCACATATACAACTTTTCTCCCGTGTTTCATATTCATCTTCCTCGGAGCGCCTTACATCGAGGTGCTACGTGGAAATAAGAATTTGACTTCAGCGCTCTCCGGCGTAACCGCCGCCGTGGTGGGCGTGATCTTGAACCTCGCGCTTGTATTCGGCGCGGCGGTGATCTGGCCTCAGCAATTGCAGGGCGGAACAAACTGGTTTGCCGCCGCAATGACGGTCGCGGGTTTCCTCGCGCTATACCGATTCAAAATAGATGTGTTGTGGGTTGTCCTGGCGGGCGGAGTCATAGGCCTTGCGCGGATAGTACTTTTCGAGTGAACGGAGGTAGAAAAATGTTTGAAGGAAATAACCTGAACAAGCGTCTTCTGTTGATCAGTAACTCGACGCTATATGGCAGCGGTTACCTTGATCATGCCGAAGGCGCGATCAGCGATTTTTTGGGAGAAGTTAAGCGTGTCCTGTTCGTCCCTTTTGCATTATATGATCGCGCCGCCTATGCCGGGACGGCGCGCGAGCGATTTAATGCTATGGGTTATGACCTTGATTCAATCCACGATGTCTCGGACATGCGGCAGGCTATCAATGATGCGGAAGCCCTCTTCATCGGCGGAGGGAATACTTTTCGGCTTTTGAAGGCGCTCTACGATTTCGACCTGCTACTCCCAATCCGGCGAAGGGTGGCGGAGGGCATGCCGTATATTGGGTCGAGCGCAGGCTCAATTGTCGCGTGCCCGACGATCAAAACAACCAATGACATGCCCATCGTGCAGCCGCCTTCCTTTGATTCGCTCGGCCTAGTCTCTTTCCAGATCAACGCTCATTACCTTGACCCCGATCCCGATTCGACGCACATGGGCGAAACACGGGAGGTGAGGATAATTCAATTCCTTGAAGAGAACTCGACGCCGGTCGTGGGCTTGCGCGAAGGCGCAATGCTGCGTGTCGAGGAGAGCTCCATCGAATTGAAAGGCATATCTGGTGCTCGGTTATTCCGCAAAGAGTACGAGCCTGTTGAAATCGAACCCGGCGCGCAGCTCAACTATCTAGTCTCGCCCGCCGTGTAGGAGAAGTGTATGAAAGCAGAGGGGACACTGCTGCTCAAGCGCTCCGAGATCGCATCACTGCTCGGCATAGAAGAGTGTATCGCTGCCGTCGAACAAGCATTCAGGCTGTACGCGGAAGGCAAGACCAAACCGCCCGGAATGCTCGGAACACACGCACGAGACGGAGGCTTTCACATTAAGGCCGGACTACTTGAGCTTGATAGGTCATACTTCGCCGCGAAGTTGAATGCCAACTTCCCTCAAAACCCCAATCGATTCGCGCTGCCTCTCATCCAGGGGATCGTCATGCTGTGCGATGGGGAAAACGGATACCCTCTGGCTCTGATGGATTCTATGGAGATTACGATCATCCGAACGGGGGCGGCGACGGGCGTGGCGGCAAAGTATCTTGCCCGGCTTGACGCGAAAGTTGCGACTATCTGCGGCTGCGGCAATCAGGGGCGAATCTCGCTTAAGGCTCTAGCGCATGTACGACCACTCACGCGCGCTTACGCCTTTGATATTGATGAAGGCTGCGCGAGGCGGTTCGCAGAGGAACTTTCAAAAGAGACAGGTATCGAAGTGAGAGCTGTGAGTGACCCGGCGAAAGCCGTAAAAGAGAGCGACATTTGCGTCACCTGCACGCCGTCAAAACGGTACTTTCTAAAACGCGAATACGTATCGCCGGGTACATTCATCGCTGCCGTCGGAGCTGATAACGAAGAGAAGCAAGAGCTAGACCCTGCGCTCATGGCATCAAACAAAGTTGTCGTAGATTTACTGGAACAGTGCGCGACCATTGGGGAACTTCATCACGCGCTTGAGCAAAGATTGATTACAAAATCGAATGTGTACGCAGAACTCGGCGACGTAATCGCAGGCAAGAAAGCAGGCCGCACATCGGATGACGAAATAATCATATTCGATAGCACGGGGACAGCATTGCAGGACGTGGCGGCGGCGGCGATTGTCTATGAGAGAGCTATGAGAGCAGGAATGGGCGTCGTGTTAAATCTGGGAGAATGATTTGAACTAGACATGCCCTGTCCTGCAATTGAGGTAGAGGTTGGTAGCGAGAGACAAACAAGAATCACTGGGGGATGCCGCGACATGGCGAGGGCGAGTTGCTGACTTTTTGGGTCTTGAGCGCAACGTGGCTGCCGCTTCGATGGCGGTCTTGCTTCTTGGAATGGGCGAGGAGCTTTGGAAGAAATTCCTTCCAAAATATATGGAGTCGCTCGGCGCTGGCCCCGGCGTGATCGGTTTATTCGGGACTGCGGAAGATTTCTTCGACGCGCTCTATCAATATCCGGGCGGGTGGCTCGCGGATCGCTTCGGACGCCGCCATGCGTTTCTTATTTTCATCGCGGTTGCTTCAGCAGGATACCTCATCTATATGCTCAGCCCTTCGTGGCCTTTCATATTCATAGGGCTTGCATTCGCGATGGCCTGGCACAGCATGGCCTCCCCCGCCATCTTCGCAGTCATTGGCGATGCGCTCCCGAAGGGCCGCCGCGCGATGGGTTTCACGCTCCAGTCCATGTTGAAGCGGGTGCCGATGGTCGTCTCGCCGCTGATCGGCGGGGCCTTAATCGCGGGCGTAGGTATTCAGGCGGGCATGCGCACGGGCCTTGCCATAACCCTGGCGCTCGCAGCGCTCACGGCGGTCATCGTGCTTGCCGTCAACGTGCCGGTTGCCGCGCGCGATACCGTGAATATACGGGGCGTGTGGCAATCCTTTCACGCGGCCCTCAAGCGGTTGCTCATCTCCGATATCATCATCCGAGCATGCGAAGGTATGGCGGATATATTCGTCGTCCTCTATGTGACTAACGTGCTCGGCATAAGCATCGCGCAGTATAGCGTTCTGGTTGCCATACAGATCATAGCGTCCATAATTGTTTATATCCCGGCGGGAAGGATAGCTGACCGCGTCGGGCGCAAGCCGTTCGTAATAGCCACCTTCGCTTGCTTCGCGCTCTTTCCCGTCGCGGTGGCATTTGCTTCCGGCTTCGCGTCGTTGGTTGTAGCCTTTATCATTGGAGGGTTACGAGAGATCGGCGAGCCTTCGCGGAAAGCCATGATAGTAGACTTTGCTGAGCCCAACTTGCGGGCTCGCTCCGTGGGGCTTTATTACCTCGTGCGAAGCCTCTCTATCACACCGGCAGCCGCCATCGGCGGTCTGCTTTGGGAAATCGCGCCGCAAACGCCGTTCATCACAGCGGGAGTCATCGGCATTATCGGTACTATCGTCTTCGCAGCAACAGTGGAGGAGAGATATGCGAGTTGAACATAAATTCAGAATAGCGTTGGGAGTCATGCTCTTTACATCTCTTGTTATTGCGGGATGCGCTCAGTCAAAGCCCCAAGCTGCACCTGAGTCACCAGCGCCTCTGCAACCGGCTGGCAAAGAGTTTATCTACAATTTCGATAATGACGCCGTAGATCGGATGCCGGAAAGATTTCACGGCGCGCTGACAGGAGGAGGAGCGGCAGGGGAATGGCAGGTCAAGGCGGACCCGAGCGCCCCTTCGCAGCCTAATGTGCTCGCTCAAGTTTCTTCAGATAGCACCAGCTCTCGCTTCCCGCTCGCCATCGCTGACGATGGAATTTTCAAGGATCTTGAGTTGAGCGTAAGGTTCAAGCCGATCTCCGGCAAAGTGGATCAGGCGGCGGGTCTGGTCTTTCGACTCAAGGACGCGAATAACTACTACATAGTGCGCGCCAACGCGCTTGAGAATAATGTAGTACTTTATAAAGTAGAGAATGGAAAGCGGACCGATCTTCCTGTGAAAGGTGAAGGACGCACTTATGGGAAGAAGGCCGAAGTGCCCTCTTCACAGTGGAGCATCCTGAAGGTCACAGCGAAAGGGAACCTCTTTGAAGTCTACCTCAACGACAGGCCGCTTTATGAAGTGGAGGACGACACGTTCAAAGACGCGGGAAAGATTGGGCTCTGGACGAAAGCGGACTCGATAACCCATTTTGACGACCTCCGGGTTGTTGCGCGTTAAAGAGGATCGCGCAGGATATTTTGAGGATGTCATTATATGAAAGCACTAAATATCATTCTTGTGTTTCTCGCTGGCGGTAAAATTGAACGAAAAAGGAGAATGGGGCAATGAAACAGCAATCTCATCAAATGGAATTTAACCCTTACAGCTTTATTCAGCGCATTCTGAGCCGGTCATTACCAAAGACAGCACAGTTGCTTTTAACATCGGTGCTGACACTACTATTGACTGGCGCTTCATACGAAATCACAGGACAGCAATCGCCCACGCCCGCCGAGTGGAAAGCAGTTGAACAGGCGATTGGTAAAGCGGGAGCGATACAGCCGGGCGATGTCTTCAAATTCAGCTTCCCCAGAAGTGATTTAAAGGTGACTGCAAGAGGTGTGCAGATCAAGCCCGCGCTCGCTCTAGGCTCCTGGGTGGCCTTCAAGAAGATGGGCGATCAAGCGATGGTGATGGGTGATCTCGTCCTGCTGGAAGACGAAATAAACCCGGTCATGTTGAAGCTGCAACAAAGTGGCGTTGAGCAATCAGCGCTGCACAACCATGTGCTCGACGAGTCTCCGCGCATTATGTACATGCATATCAGCGCGCATGGCGATCCGGTCAAGATAGCTCAGAGTATCCGCGCAGCGCTTGCCCTGACCAAGACTCCCCTCAGCGCACCGGCTGGAGCAGCACAGCCCCAGGACCTGGGTATAGACACAAAACAACTGGATCAGATCATCGGTTTCGCCGGTAAAGCAAACGGAGGAACCTATCAATTCGGCGTCCCTCGCGCGGAAAAGATCACGGAGCACGGTATGGATATTCCGCCTTCAATGGGCCTAGCGACTGCCATAAACTTCCAGCCGACAGGCGGAGGCAAAGCGGCGATCACCGGCGATTTCGTAATGACAGCAAGCGAAGTTAATCCCGTGATTCGCGCATTGCGAGAGAACGGTATTGAAGTCACAGCTCTGCACTCTCACATGCTCTCTGAGGAGCCGCGCTTGTTCTTCATGCACTTCTGGGCCAATGATGACGCGGTAAAACTTGCGCGAGGGTTAAAGGCTGCGCTCGATAAGACCAACTCGGCTAAAGGCGAGGTGAGATGACCCGCAAAGCAAACAGTGAGACAAAGATAGTTGTCGGGCTGATCATTGCGCTGCTGCTTGCCGCCTGTGCGGGCTCGCAGCAGGGCACGGCTCGCAACAGCAATATTGGGCAGGCAGCCGACGAGGTCACGGTCTACGTTTCGACTGATCGCGTCTTCTCCGAGCCGATATTGCAAGCCTACGAGCAAAAGACAGGCGTGAAGGTAAACGCGGTCTATGATTCTGAGGAAACCAAAAGCACCGGTTTAGCTAACCGTCTGCTTGCTGAAAAAAACAACCCACAGGCTGATGTTTTCTGGTCGAATGAGCCGGTGCGAACTTTAGTCCTGAAAAGCAGGGGCGTGCTCGCGCCTTATAAATCGCCGAGCGCTGAAGGCATACCGGATACATTCAAAGATGTCGAAGCCTATTGGACAGGCTTCTCGGCTCGCATGCGTGTAATCGTCTACAATACCAATCTGGTGAAGACTGAAGAAGCGCCGAAATCTGTCCTTGATCTGACTGATCCGAAGTGGAAAGGCCAGGTGGCCATCGCCGATCCGCGTTTCGGTTCCACTTCCTTTCATGTGGCTGCGCTGTATACGGAGTTGGGCGACGATAAAGCAGATGAGTTCTTTAGAAAACTGAAGGCGAATGACGTGAAGATTGTGCCCGGCAATTCAGTCGTGCGCGATATGGTGGCTCGCGGTGAGGTCAAGGTCGGGCTTACGGATACCGACGATGTAAACGTAGCTCTCGAAGATAAGCAGCCGGTAGCTATGATTTTACCTGACAGTAACGGAGTGGGCGTTCCCGTCATGCCTAACATGATTTCGCTCATCGCGGGCGCCCCACATCAAGAAGCAGGCAAGAGGCTGATAGATTATCTGCTATCGACTGAGGTTGAACGACTGCTCGCTCAGTCGGAAGCCGTGCAGATACCCCTGCATCAGGGGGTCGAAGCGCCGAAGAGTATTCCTCCGATCAATTCCTTCAAGCCGATGACTCTTGACTACGGCAAGGCCGCTGATCGTGTGGAAGACGTGACGCGCCGCTTGCAGAATATTCTCGGTCTTTAAAGACGGGCTCCAATAATTGAGATGAGGGCGACTACGGAGATATTTCGGCGCGCTTTTACCTTACCATCGTCTCGCTCTGTAGCTATCGGCCTTGCCGCAGGATTTTTCATAATCCTATGCGTGCTCCCGATCATCTACATGCTCGGCGGTTCCTTTCTGGACAGTGCTGACAATTTTAGCTTAAAGAACTACGGCAGGCTTATCGTTGAGCCCAGGCAGCGCAGCTTACTATTCAACAGCATGGTGCTGGGGGCTGGCAGCACAATCGTTGCCACAGCCCTAGGAGCCCCGCTCGGCCTGCTTTTGGCTCGGGTCGATCTTCCAATAAAGCGACTTCTGAGGATTGTTCTTATTGCTCCTTTGGTAATCCCACCTTATATCTTGGCCCTCGCATGGATTTACATCGGAGGGTCTGCGGGTTTGATCGCGCAGGTATCAGGGTACGATGCTCTTTCAAGCTGGACATACAGCCTGCCTGGAGCGGTTGTCGTACTCGGGCTAGGTTTCTACCCCCTCTCAATGCTGGCGACGGAAGCGGCGGCGCGGCGTGTTGACGGTCGCCTTGAGGAGGCCGGGTTGCTAGTCGCAGGTATGAGCCGCGTCGTCCGGCGTATTACGTTACCGCTTATCACTCCAAGCGTGGCTGCCGCCGCTCTCATCATCTTCATTCTTGCCATCTCTGAATTCGGCGTGCCGGGATTGTTGCGGGTGCCGGTCTTTACCACAGAGGTTTTTACCACCTTCTCCGCTCTCTACGATTTCGGCGCGGCTACCGCGCTTGCTGCTCCCCTGGTGCTACTTGCCCTGATGACCGGAATCATGGTCAAGCTCATTACAGGTGAGCGACTCCTGACAACCAGGCGCAGCTCGCATCCGGGCCTGCCCATCAATGCCGGTCGCTGGCAAGCGCCTATGCTCGGATGGATGGCACTGGTAATCGCTACCGCTGTCATATCACCTCTGACGGTGCTCGTAGTTGAAGCGGGCCGAATGGATCGGGTTGTTTCCGCTATAAGAGCGTCCGGCAGCCCCATCATTAATAGCATCCTGTTTGCTGCCCTTGGAGCAACGCTTATAGTGGGTCTATCTGTCCTGCTTGGTTACTGGCGAAACCGGATAAAGTCATCATTTCGTAATCTCTTGGATTTTTCATTTATATTGATCTTTGCTGTGCCGGGCACGGTTATCGGAGTAGGACTTATCAGCTTGTGGAACAGGCCGGGCCTGCCGGGTCAGGTTTATACAAGCTCGGCAATCATAATAATCGCTTACCTTGCCAGATTTGTGCCCATTGCCGCTCTCATTCTTGCAGCAAGTATTCGCCAGGTTCCCGCATCCTTTGAGGAAGCAGCCGAAGTTTCAGGCGCGGGCTGGCTGCGAACCTTTGCCCGCATCATTCTCCCTCAAATACAATCGGGGCTTGCTGCCGCCTGGGTCATATCATTCATTCTGGCCTTCGGCGAGCTTGGAGTTGTGGTGCTTGTAGCTCCTCCCGGTAAGGATACGTTGCCCGTTCACGTTTACACTATGATTGCCAACGCCCCCTCAAGCCATGTTGCTACGCTTGCGCTCATGCAGGCGGGAATTGTCCTGCTGCCGCTTATTATATTGGGCAGTCTATCTCGAATTCGAGAGAGCAAGCGATAATGGATGGCCCCTTTGTCCGACTGATTAATGTAAGGAAGCGGTTCGGTGATCGCGTAATATTAAAGGGCGTGTCGCTCGATGTTGCTCAAGGAGAGGTCGTGGCGCTGCTGGGCGCGAGCGGGTCCGGCAAGACAACGACGATACGCATAATCGCCGGATTAGAGAAACCGGATGAGGGCGAAGTCTGGATCGAAAGCAATAAGGTAGCGGCTGACGGCCAAAACCTTGTGCAGCCGAGCAAGCGAGGGATCGGATTCGTATTTCAAGACCTTGCTTTGTGGCCTCACTTAACCATAACCGAAAGTCTCGATTTTGTTTTATCTTCGGCGGATGTGCCAAAGCGCGAGCGGGCAGATCGAATCTCAGAGGTACTGAGATTAGTGCGAATAGAATCCCTCGGCCAAAGCTATCCCGGCCAGCTCTCCGGAGGCGAGCAGCAGCGCGCAGCTATAGCGCGAGCTTTGATCTCGAGGCCCCGGCTACTCTTGCTCGACGAACCGATGTCCAACCTTGATGCGCGCCTGAAGAGCGATTTGCTCAAAGAATTTGCGGCCCTGCGACGGATGCTTAATATTACAACCATCTACATTACTCACGATGAAAGCGAAGCATCAACGCTAGCCAATCGCATAATAGTAATGCGCGAAGGCCAAATCACGCCCGCAGGTATGATGAACAATCATACAAAGGCTTGAAACTAGAATTCAAATTCTTTCTCTGCACAAATCAGGGCTTTTTGTTTCTCACTAAATCAATCCCCCATCACCATAGACTCGCGGCCCGTCGCGAACTCGGTGGATGTCGCACCGGCCTCACTACGACCATATTTCAGATAGAGCGCGGGAATAACGATCATATTCAGGTTCGTGCCGGAACCATTGCGCGCCACTTTTTGCCGCGTCCTGCCGTTAACCATTGTGATCACGGTATTGAGCTTCGCAGCGGCGAACTATGTGAAGGCGAACTCTATGCCCTCCAGGAGAAGTGTAAAATAATTCTATTTCCAATTAAGAAATCTTAATCGGAAGCCAGGCGTTTACCGAAGCAGACTTGCTCGATAGGTCGGATTCGGAAGCCGATTATCGAAACGATCCTAGAGATATTTCAAAATGACCATCCGGCTCCCCATCTCTTCCAGAATCTACCCTCATGACTGCCTTAATCAGGCGATTTCAGCTTATTCGAATATCTGCTCCGTCAATGTTTTCCATATAGCATCTAATTAGTGCCATATCGAAATTGAAGCGCTTCCTAAAGTGGAAACCCATGAAAGCCGCACGATTTACGCCTTGACCTATAGAAGCACACCAAGACCATGCTTACCATGTACGGCTTAATGATTTGGACGATTTTATTGACGCGGTGATGAAAGTAATGATATGTACATTACCCCAGTGGACTAGAACAGCCGCTTTACAATGCCAGGGAGAATTATGAGCAACAATAAACTCCTATCGGGTAGCAGGAATTTCATTACCTTAATCCTCGTACTCGTCGGGTGCGTTTTTTTAAGCACAAGCTCATGGTCCTCAAGCAATCAGTCTGACGATCTACAGGACAAACTCCCTGAGGTAAAGAACCGAACCGAATCCTTTCACCTTGTCGGAGTGGAAAGAGTCGGAAGGCTGCTGCAACTGCGGTTGCGGAACACCTCCGGAAAATCGATTACCGCATACAGAATTTCCGCAAGCGATGGGTGGGAAACCGGGATAGATTATATCCTCGGGGATGAGTCGGTCGCCCCGGGGGAGGAGGAGGAGTTCCAAACCCCTCTCAGTAATTTGGTGAGAAGAGACGCTCAGGGGGTTGGATACCAGGACGTTACAATCAGCGCCGTCGTATTCGAGGATAAATCTATCGAGGGCGATTTCAACAGCGGCACCTTCATACTGAATGATCGCCGAGGGCAGAAAGTACAATTGAACCGGATTAATCGTGAGATACAATCGTTATTCAAAGAGGCTGATACCGACCAACTCTCCGCGCTCAGCAAGCTGAAATCCAGGGTTGCGGCGCTCCCGGAAAAAAGACCGGAAGGGGAACCTATTGCCTTTCAGGTTGGCCTTCATTATATGAAACAGCATGTGCTTAAACAGATCGAAGATATTGAGCAGTGGAGTAAAAGTAAAGGGAGCGCGGTACTCCCGGGCGAACTTCAGGGCAGCAGAACAGTCCGCGAGGGGCTAACCAAGCTCATGGATTTAAATAATAAAAGAGCAGCCAAGCTATAATCGCCAACCCACTTTCGTGACACCATACCCTCTTCTGGCCCGGGCCGTGCGCCTGCGAAGGATTTCTATGAAATGCAAAAAATTAATCATGTTGTCCATCGTATTTTGTTTAACCTTTAGCTTTCGCACGGCTCAAAGCGATGATTGCACCGGAACCGATATTTGCTCACGTCCCGAGCCTGGGCCATGCGTCCCGACTTACAGCCTTGTTAACGATGACTGTGAGGTGTGGACAGTCCACTGTGAGCTTACGAAAAGCTCTTTCTGGCATGTAAGTTTTCCCGACGGTGCCACCTGGAATCCAAGGGAAGCGCATGGCAAAGGGCAGGCTTCAGGTATGTTCACCTGCACCGATCCATTCTGCTGGCCTATTTTTTATTGCCCGATTGCTCAGTGGGGTTATTGGGTGCAGAATGTCGATGATCGTAAGGTTTTCGAATCAGATAAAACGACCGCAAAATCATGTTCATTTGTCCAGAGAAGAACTGATTCTCTTATAACGCATGTATGTGACACCGGCGGAGATGAGGGAGGCGGAGGCGGAGATGTAACGCCTCCGCTCTTTGATCCTCCTAGCCCCATTCTCATCGACATCCGGGGCGACGGGTTCGACCTCACCGACCCTCACAACGGCGTCGGCTTTGACATTAACGGTGACGGAACCGCTGAAACCCTCGCCTGGACCAGTTTGGGCTCCGACGATGCCTGGCTCGCTTTCGACCGGAATGGCAATGGGGCTATCGACAACGGGGCAGAGTTGTTCGGCAACTTCACCCCTCAGCCCGCTTCAACAGAGCCTAACGGTTTCCTTGCCCTTGCCGAGTATGACAAACCCGCCAATGGCGGCAACGATGATGGCCTCATAGATAGCCGCGATGCCATCTTCTCTTTCCTACGACTCTGGCAGGACATAAACCACAACGCCACCTCGGAGGCGGGCGAGCTTTTCACCCTGCCTTCGCTCGGCGTGGCCTCGTTCGATCTCGATTACAAGGAGAAGAAGCAGCGAGACGAGCACGGCAACTGGTTCCGCTACAGGGCCAGAGTCTACGACTCGCGCGGCGAGCAGCTAGGGCGCTGGGCCTGGGACGTGTTCTTAACCCGAGTCCGACAGTGAGTAAAAGCTTGGAGTAAATGGAGCCGGTGAAGGGATTCGAACCCCCGACCCTCTGATTACAAATCAGATGCTCTACCAACTGAGCTACACCGGCTTTTCTAGCGGAAAAAGGATATTAAGCAACGCGCTTATTCTTTGCAAGAGCAAAAGTCCCGCGCCGAAAAGCGCGTTGGCGCGGCCCGAGGGGCTTTGCTATTATGACCTCCTATGCGGGGAATCGCCTTCGCTGTGGTGCGGCGCATTTTAATGCTCATCCCGGTCCTGTGGGCCGTCGTGACCCTCGTTTTTCTGCTTATTCACATAGTCCCCGGAGACCCCGCTCGCCAGCTCGTGGGCGAAAACGCCTCCGAAGAGCAGTACCAGGCGGCCCGCTCGGAGCTCGGCCTTGATAAGCCCCTACTCACCCAGTATGTCGATTACTGGAAGGGCCTCGCGCGCGGGGACTGGGGCGAAAACCCGGTGACGCGGCAGTCCGTCCTCGCGCGCATCTCTTCCCGTTACCCGGCGACGATACAGCTGGCTTTCGCCTCCCTCTTCATAGCCGTGCTCGTGTCGATCCCGCTCGGAGTCACGGCGGCCACGAACCGGGGCAGTTTCATCGACAGCGGCTCCACGCTCATCGCTTTACTGGGGATCTCTTTGCCCAGCTTCGCGCTCGGCCCCCTGTTCATCCTCATCTTTTCCGTCGAGCTGGGGCTCACGCCCGTGTCAGGAGGCGGGGGGCTCGACCACCTGATCCTCCCCGCGATAACGCTCGGGGCGGGACTCTCAGCGATCCTCACGAGGATAGTCCGGTCCAGCGTGCTCGAAGAGCTCGGCGAAGATTACGTCCGCACGGCCCGAGCCAAAGGCCTCCCCGAAAGAATCGTGATCTACAAGCACGTGCTTAAAAACGGGCTCATCCCCGTCGTCACGGTCCTCGGGCTTCAGTTCGGAGTCCTGCTCGCCGGCGCGATCATCACGGAGCGAGTATTCTCATGGCCCGGCGTCGGGAGCCTCCTCGTGGACAGCATCAGCGAGCGCGACTACAAGCTGACCCAGGGCTGCATTCTGGTGATAGCCGCGACCTACGTTCTGGTCAACATGCTGACCGACATCGTCTATCGTTTTCTCGACCCGAGAATCAAAGTGGATTGAGCAGGCGGGTTTATTATGAATCGCGTGGCAAAATTCGGATTTGTCGTGGCGGGCGTGATGGTCCTGATGGCCCTCCTGTCCCCCTTCCTCGCTTCCTGGGACAAGGTGCAAAGCCTGGACCTCGTCGCGCGGCTCGACCCTCCTGACCTCGCTCACCCGATGGGCCGCGACCAGCTGGGCCGCGACATGATGGCCCGCATCATTTACGGGGCGCGGGTCTCCATGCTGGTCGGGCTTTCCGTCGTCACCATCTCCTCCATCGCGGGCGTGCTGATCGGGGCCTTCGCGGGCTACCGGGGCGGCTGGACCGACCGCATCATATCCGGGTTCCTGTTCAACGTATTTCTCTCCTTCCCCGGAATACTGCTCGCCATCGCTATGGTAGCGTTTCTCGGCCCGAGCCTGAAGAATCTAATAATCGCGCTCTCGGTAATCGGGTGGGTCGGGTACGCCCGCCTGATGCGCGCGCAGGTGCTCAAGGTCCGCGAGTACGACTTCGTGACCGCGGCCCGCGCGCTCGGGGCGAAGGACACGCGCATACTCATCAAGCACATACTTCCCAATTCGATCCAGCCCCTGATCGTCCAGGCTTCGCTCGGCATGGCGGGCGCGATACTGGCGGAGGCGGGGCTCAGCTTCCTCGGGCTCGGCGTGCCGGAGCCGATCCCCTCCTGGGGAAAGATGATTGATGACTCGCGCGAGTTCTGGTTCACGGCCCCGCACCTGTTCATCTTCCCCGGCCTGATGATCGCCCTCTCGGTCCTCGCCTTCAACTTCATCGGCGACGGACTGCGGGAGCGCCTCGACCCTAGACAGCAGCCGAGGTAGAGCCGTTCGGCATTCGGGAGATCATGGCCGTCTAATTCTGCTGAACGTAATTGACCCGCAAGTCTCTAACGCCGGTTATGCGCCAGTTGCCCGAGACGTTCTCCAGCCACACCCTCTCCTGCACCGATCCGGAGACGTTCTTCTCCCCTTCGAAATCCCACATCTTCGTGAAAGTGGCCACGGCGCGCTTCCCCGTCCTGTCGGGCCTGACGCTGATATTGCCGAAAGAAAAATCCAGCTTCGAGTAGGTGTCGAGCGCGCGCGCGATGTCCCCCCGCACGTAACTGCGGTTCACCCCCCGCTTCAGATAATAGGTGTGGAGCGACGGGGCGAAGTAGCGCAGGTGCGCGTTGAGGTTTCGCTTCGACAGGCTTGAGGTCCACCCGTTTAGAACGCCGATGACCTGCCTCCGGATCGCGGCCTGATCGACTTCGGGCGGCGGAGGCACGTCGTCCTCCGCGTCGGAAGTGTCGACGTTACCTTCGGCGGGCGGCACGCTCTCTACCGATTCGGGAGTGCTGTCGACATTATCCTCGATCTTCGGGATGGGGGTGGGTGCCGGGGCCGCCGGCGCGGCCGCGGTAGAGGGGCGCTGAGCGCTCGCCTCGCGTTCGGGCTCGCGCTCCGCCGTCACGGTACTCTCGCCCGCCCGCCTGTCGCGGAGCACAAGGACCGCCGCAAGAGCCGAAAGGACGAGCGCGCCGAGTATGATCCCGATCATCAGGGGGTTCGGTTTGCGCCTCGCCTCGCGCCCCGCGCCGGTCGTCCTGTGCGAAGCGACCCGAGGGCTCTGCGTCTGAACGTTCCCCGGATGCGTGATCCCGCCCCGGCGGTCGTGGGGCAAAGGGGGAGCGCCCGCCGGCGCGTAATCCTCAGAGCGCTCGCGCGACCGCACGAGGGTCGCTTCGTCATCTAGGCCGACGGCTTCAGCGGCCGCGGGAGTCAAAAGGTAATCCTGATTCGGGGTGAGCGGGATACTGAGGCCGGGGCCTTCGCCCGCGCTCCGCGCCTCCAGGGGGACGGCCCGGCTCGGGCTCGCCGCGGCTTCGAAAGCCTGAAAGAGTTCGGGCGCGCTCTGCGGCCTGCGCGCGGGGTCTTTCTCAAGAGCCCTCATTATGACGGCTTCCAGCTCGGGCGACAGGTCGGGCCGCTTAAGCCTGAGCGGCGGGGGAGTCTCGACCGCGTGGGCTATCATCTGGCGCGTCGAGTTTCCTCCGAAGGGCGCTTCGCCCGCGAGCATCTCGTAGAGCACGACGCCGAGCGAGTAGATGTCGCTTCGGGCGTCTACCGGCCGCTCCTCGCACTGCTCGGGGGACATGTAACGCGGCGTCCCGATGATCAGGTTCGCGCCCGTGAGCGCGGCCCTGCGGTTCACGTCCTCCTGAATCTTCGCCACGCCGAAGTCGCAGACTTCGACCCAGTCCCCGCCTTCGTACTCCGCGATGATTATGTTGTCGGGCTTGATGTCGCGGTGGATGACCCCGGCCGCGTGCGCCGATTCGAGCGCCCCGCATATCTGCCGGAGGATGTTCATGGTCCGCTCGACGGAAAACACGCCCTCCTGGCGCAGCAGCTCGCCTACGGTTCGCCCTTCGACGAGCTCCATCACGATGAACGGGGTGTTGCCCCTCGCTAACCCGAAGTCGGTCACGTCAATCGCATTCGGGTGGCGGATGAGGCTCGCGGCTTTCGCCTCCTGCTCGAAGCGCCGGGCGATCTGCGGGTCGGAGGCCAGCTCCGGCCTGAGCACTTTGACGGCGACGGGCTTGTTGATCAGTACGTGGCGGGCGCGGTATACCTCGCACATGCCGCCCGCGCCGAGCTTCTCTTCGATCAGATACTTGTCCGCGAGGGTTATCCCGAGCAGCCTGTCCTGCCGGTTCCTCGATACCGCCCCGCACCTCGGACATTCCTCGTCAGAAGACGGGACTGGCGAGCCGCAACTCATACATATGTTCATCTAATCCCCGGTACCCCATATGAATTTAAGGCAGCCCACAAGATGCGTCCTACAGCGATCCGATTTTGCCGATAGTCACGCGATATATTTTACCAGCATGGGGAGACCTGCTACCAACTGGAAGGACGGGGTGAGGCGGAATCTGAATTACCCGTTAACGCAAAAGCCGGGCGGATCGGCCTTAGCGTTAAAACACTGTCCCCTTCTCGCCCGGCATCAGGTACCGAAACCAGGTTTCGAGACTACCTGCTCAGCGCGCGAGTCTGAATGCCTAAAATTTCGTAATGCTGATGTCCTGCTCCCCTTCTTCCCGGAACCTGCGGAAGAAGAAGACGCCCCAGAAGATTAGCGAAATACCGAAGAGGATGCCTCCGTAGATCAGGTTGCTTCTGTCGGCACTTCCGGCCTTGTCGTACATGTACTGGTAGATGAAGTAGGTCCCAAGCGCGAGTGAAATCAGTCCCACCACCCAGAGTAGATGCTTCATGGCTCCCTCCTTGATTGATTAAGAATAAAGCCTTAACTTCTCAATCTCAGATGCGGTGCGGATTATGTGCTGCCCTGCGCCCTAATTATACATTAAACTCGGGAATGTCCAAGACGCGCCCGGCGATAACGGGAGGCCGCCCCCTCCCTCGTACCTTTCACCCGCGGGCCATTGTGGCCGCGCGCTCACCTGTGGAAGAGGGAGACGGTCCGGCTCTCCCGAAGCATCTCGCAGGCGAGCGAATAAACCTCTTCCACCTCGATCCTCCCGCGCGATGAGCCCTGCACGACGCGGTGGCTGCGCGAGTGTGAAGGGGCCGGGAAGTCCGCCAGCTCGATGACGGGCGTCCCGACCGTCCCGCACAGCGCCGCAAGTCCCGAGTCGTCCGTGACCACGATGCTCGCGCGCGCGCAGGCAGCCGCCAGCTCGAGCGCCCGCGGCGCGCACATCTTTATCCCTCCGCCCGGCATCAGCTTGCCGACCGCATCCGTAAAACCGTCGCAGGCGGGGTCGTCGAGCGCCACTATCCTCGCCCCGTAATTACTCGCGAGCCGCGAGGCCAGCTCCGCGAAATGCGCGACGGGCCACTCGAACGTTTCGCCCGAGTTCGACGCATGCAGGATGACGATGGGCTCGCCTCCGCGCGACCCGTGCCGCTCAAGGTTCTGCTCGAATTTCGCGTGCTCGTCCTCCGGCACCTCGATCAGCAGGCCGGGCTCCTGACACCTGAGGCCGAGCTGGCTCAGCACGCTTTCGCACTCGGAGCCGTGGTCGGCAGACCGCCAACCCCTCTCCCTCCGGCCGAGAAGCGAATCCAGAATATTAGAGAGTTTCGACGGGGTGATCGTGCGGCCCCTCAGGAAGAGCCGGGTGAGCGCCTGCGTTTCGAGGCGGGGTGAGAAGTCCAGCACGAGGTCGAAGTCGTCCCGCCGCGCCTTTCTTACCAACTGCGCCAGTCGCTTGAGGGAGGCCCCAGGCCCCTGCTCCCCCGACTTGATCTGGCCGAGATCGATCACCTCATCGGCGAGCTTCTGCGCCGTCAACAGCTCGCTCATCCCCCGGTTCACGGCCACCGTGATGAAGGTCTTCGGGTAGGCGGCGCGCAGAGCCCTGACCGAAGGCAAGAGCGACAGGGACCGGCCGAAGGGCGAGGTGTCGATCACGAGTATGGAACGCGGCGCGTATGACATGTGCAGTATTATACAGCTTCCCGAAAGATGCGGGCGAGACGCCCGCGCGATCAGGGCCGAATCACACGGCGCTTAATATATCGAGCACCCGTTCGGTGTCGCTCAGGTCCTGGAGCAGGGCGTCGGGCGAGTGCTGCCGGAGGTGTTCAATCGTGTGCTGGCCGGAAGCGACCGCGAGGACGCGCGCCCCGAAATGGCGCGCGCAGAGGATGTCGCGCGGGGTGTCTCCGACGATCACGAACCGCTCGGGTGAGAGCCTGTGCCCGAGGTGCTCGCTCAGGCGTTCCGCCGCGAAAGCCGGGAGGTGGTTGCGGTCTTCGGCGTCGCCTCCGAAGGCCCCGCGCCCCCGGAAGTAGTGCCAGATCCCCGCAACCCGGAGCTTCGCCTCCGCGAGCTTCTCGACGTTCCCGGTGAGGAGGCTGGGGAAGAGGTGCGGCCGGTCCGACAAGGCGTCGAGAAGCTCGCGCACGCCGGGGCAGAGGCGGAACAGCTCGCCCGTCTTCGCCAGTTCGTTAAGGATCTCGACCATTCGCGCTTCGAGCCCCGGAAGCCGCTCGCGAATCAGGTCGTAGCTTACGCCTTCGCACTCCAGCGCTTCGCGGTATATGGCGAGGTCGGTCTTCCCCCCGAAATCGACATCCGCGATCCGCCCGCACGTCCCGAATACCTCCATCAGCATCTCGCGCATCAAGCCGCGGTACTCGGGGCGGCGCACGGTGCGTATAAGCGTGCCGTCTATGTCGAACAGGAGCACGCGAAAATTTTCGGACAGGGGCGGGCGCCCGCCCGCCCTATTATTTTCAATCGTGATTTCAGACATTGAACCTGAAGTGAATCACATCCCCGTCCTGCACGGTGTACTCTTTGCCTTCCAGCCTGAGCTTCCCCGCCTCGCGGCAGCGGGCCTCGCTCTTCAGCTCGATCAGGTCCTCGAACCGGACGACCTCCGCGCGGATGAAGCCGCGCTCGATGTCGGAGTGAATCTTCCCCGCGGCCCTGTGCGCCGAGGTGCCGCGCCTGATCGGCCACGCGCGGCACTCGTCCTCGCCCGCCGTGAGGAAGCTTATCAGGTCGAGCCGCGTGTAAGCCGCGCGGATGAAGCGGTCGCGCGCCGGCTCGGAGATGCCGAGGTCCTGAAGGAAATCGCGCTGCTCTTCGGGCGCTAGCTGCGCGATCTCCATCTCCGTCTGCCCCGACATCGCGATGAAGCTGAGGTTCTTTGAAGCCGCGAGGTCCTCCACTTCGCCCGGAGGCTCGGACGCGATAGAGTCTTCGCCCACGTTGAGCAGCAGGAGCAGCGGCTTGAGGCTGAGGAACCGAAAGCCCGCGATCAGGCCCATCTCCTCGGGCGAAATCTCTAGGTCGCGCAGAGGCCGCTCGCCCTCGATCTCGCCCTTCAGCCGCTCGAGCAGCTCGCGCTCGCGGGTCGAGTCTTTCTCTTTCCTGAGCCGGGCGATCCTCGTCTCGATCTGAACGAGGTCCGTGAGCATCAGCTCGTCGTCGAAAGCGCGGATGTCTCGCGCGGGGTCGGCGGCCTGCAACAGCATCGGGTTGTCGAATGCCCTGACTACGTGAACGAGCGCCTCGACCTCGCGCATGTGCTGGACGAGCTTCGGGTCGAGCCCCGACTCGGAGCGCTCGCCCCCCTCCGACTGCGGCCCCGCCACGTCGACGAAGCTGATCTCCGCGTACGTCTTCTTCTTGGGGTTGAACAGTTCCCCGAGCCTGTCCACGCGCTCGTCGGGCACTTTGATGACGCCGACGTTCGCCTTCTCCCGCGCGCCGTAGCCGCCCACTTCCGCGGTCAGCCCCGTCAGGGTGTTGAATATGGTCGTCTTACCCGACCCTGCGAAACCTACCAGTCCTACTTTCATCAATCTCCTTGAAGTCGAACGGAATCAGGCGTCCGCCCTTAAATCCTGCCCGGTCATCTGCGAAGGCTTCGGCACGCCCATTATCGCGAGCATCGTCGGCGCTATGTCCTGCAGGGAGCCGCCCTCGCGCAGCCTGCCGCGGTAGCCGTTTATCAGGATGAAGGGGATGAGGTTCGTTGTGTGCGCGGTGAAGGGCTGGCCCTCTTCCGGGTCGATCATCTGCTCGGCATTCCCGTGATCGGCCGTGATTATGGCCGTGCCTTCCTTCGCGAGTACCGCGTCGACGACGCGCCCGAGGCAGGCGTCGATCACTTCGACGGCCTTTATCGTGGCGTCGAGCTTCCCCGTGTGGCCGACCATGTCCGCGTTCGCGTAATTGACGATGAAGACCTCGAACTCGTCGCTCTCTATCTCCCTGATGAGAGCGTCGGTCAGCTCGAACGCGCTCATCTCGGGTTTCAGATCGTACGTCGCGACCTTGGGCGAAGGGATCAGTATTCGCTTCTCGCCGGGGAACTCGGTCTCGACGCCCCCGTTGAAGAAGAAGGTCACGTGCGCGTACTTTTCGGTCTCGGCGATGCGGAGGTTCCTGATGCCCGCTTCGGTGAATACGTCGGCCAGAATCTCCTGATGGGTCACGGGCCCGAAGGCGACGGGGAGGTTGTACATGTAGTTGTACTGCGTGAAGCAGGTGAAGCGAAGGCCGGGCCTAGGCCCGCGGTCGAACCCGTCAAAATCCTCTTCCGTGAAGGCGCGCGTGATCTGTCGCGCGCGGTCCGCGCGGAAGTTGAAGAAGATCACGCTGTCTTTATCTTTGACCGTGGCGGCGGGCTTCCCGTCGTCCCCGACTATCACGATGGGGAGCATAAACTCGTCGGTGATGGCTTCGGAGTAGTACTCGCGGACCGCCGCGACGGGGTCGCGGGCCGGGCGGCCTTCGCCATAAGCCAGAAGCCTGTAGGCTTTCTCGATCCGCTCCCACCGCTTGTCGCGGTCCATGGCGTAGTAACGCCCGACGACGGTGGCGATCTTCCCGACGCCGTACTCGTTCATCTTGTCGATGAGCTCCTGAAGGTAGCCCGCGCCCGAATTGGGGTCGGTGTCGCGCCCGTCCAGGAAGGCATGCACGTATACGCGCTCGACGTTCCGCTCTTTAGCCATCCTGAGCAGGGCGTACAGGTGCTCGTCCCAGGAATGCACGCCCCCATGCGAGACGAGGCCCATCAGGTGCAGGTCCGAGTTCTGCAACTTCGCGTGCTCCATCGCCTGCACGAGGGCCGTATTGCCGAAGAACTCGCCCGTCTCGATGTCGTAATCGATGCGCGATATGTCCATGCGGACGATGCGGCCCGCGCCGATGTTGAGGTGGCCGACTTCGCTGTTCCCCATCTGGCCCTCCGGCAGCCCCACGGACTTGCCGGACCCATCGATCAGGGTGTTCGGGTACCGCTTGAACCACTCGTCGAAGTGGGGCGTGTCGGCGAGCGCAATCGCGTTGCCCTCTCGGGCCGACGAGCAGCCGAACCCGTCGAGAATTATTAAAGCCAGGGGCGTGTTCTGTTTGCTTACCAAATCGTAATGACCTCCTGAGAGATTGTAGCAGGCGATCACGTGACGCGGGAGTTCCGCCGCGACCCTTTCGCCCGCCCGCCTCAATCGCCCGCGGGCTAACTCTCGTCCGCCCCCCTCGCCTTTATGACTTCAAGCTCGAAATACAACTCCTTGCCCCTCACGACCGCGTTCAGGTAGTGCTCCCACGTCTTCCGGATGAATCGCATCCGCGGAAACCTGTTGTCGAGGTTTATCAGGAACTCGAACCCGAAAAGCTTCCAGAGGTTCAGGACCGACACGCGCACGACCCTCTGGCGGAACCTGATCGGGGTGTAGAAATCGAAGACGGCGCGCTCGTTCGTCAGGTTGCGGAACGAGTAGCTGTTCAGGTGGTTGCGGTGGGTGAGGTCCGTGGCCCAGTCGGGGTTCGTCCAGTGCGGCGCGACCAGCCTGACGACCCCGCCCGGCCGCGTGATCCTGTGCAGTTCCGACATGACCGACATGGGGTCGCGCACGTGCTCGATGACATGGCGGCCGATCACTTCGTCGAATTCGTCGTCGCCGAACGGGTACGGCACGTCGTCGAGGTCATGAATCACGTCGGCCGAGGTGCGCGGGTTGACGTCCATCCCGACCGCGCCGGGGGCCTTGTTCTTCCCGCACCCGATGTCGAGCACGCGCGGCCGAACGCCTCGGGCGACTGTAGATTCTGCGTGACCGGTAGCCATAAAAATTATCGCGGGCGCGGTCCTACTTCTTCGCCGCGGCCTTGACCGCGCGCTTCTTAATCCGCCGGGAGATGTCCGCGCTCGTGAACGAATCGAACCCCAGGAAGCGGGCCGCGCCCCCTAGCTCCTCCTCGATGCGGAGCAGGCGGTTGTACTTCGCGACCCGGTCGGTGCGGCTGGCCGACCCGGTCTTGATCTGCCCGGCATTCGTCGCCACCGCGAGGTCCGCGATGAAGGTGTCTTCGGTCTCGCCGCTCCGGTGAGAGATGATCGAGGTGTAAGCGTGCGTCTTCGCCATCTCGATGGCGTCGAGCGTCTCCGAGAGGGTCCCGATCTGGTTGACCTTGATGAGTATCGAGTTGGCGACCTTCTCCCGGATGCCGCGCGCGAGGTATTCGACGTTGGTGACGAAGAGGTCGTCCCCGACCAGTTGGACGCGGTCCCCGAGTTCCGCGGTCAGGACCGCCCAGCCGGCCCAGTCGGATTCCGCGAGCCCGTCTTCAATCGAGACTATCGGGTATTTATCGACCCAGCCGGAGAACATCGCGACCATCTCTTCGGAGGATTTGACCTCGCCCCCGGACTTGTGAAAGACGTACCTGCCCTGCTTGTAGAGCTCGCTCGACGCCGCGTCGAGCGCGAGCGCGACCTGCTCGCCCGCCCTGTAGCCCGACAGGTTTATGGCTTCCAGTATTGACTCTATCGCCTCTTCGTTCGACTTTAAGTTGGGCGCGAATCCCCCCTCGTCGCCGACGGTCGTCGACAGGCCGCGCTTCTTCAGGACGGACTTCAGGGCGTGGAAGACTTCCACGCCGGCGCGCAGGGCCTCGGAGAATTTCGGGAACCCCGCGGGGACTATCATGAACTCCTGAAAATCGACGTTGTTGTCTGCGTGCGCGCCCCCGTTGATTATGTTCAGCAGGGGCACGGGCAGCGTGCGCGCGCCCGCCCCTCCGATGTAGGAGTAGAGCGGAATGTCGAGGACTTCGGACGCGGCGCGCGCGCTGGCGAGCGAGACGGCGAGCAGGGCATTCGCGCCGAGCTTCCGCTTGTTCGGAGTCCCGTCGGCCTCGAGCATCGCGTTGTCGACCTCGGCCTGGGAGAGAGCGTCGCGGCCTACGACCGCTTTGGCTATCGCCCCATTCACATTGCCGACCGCCTTCAGCACCCCCTTGCCGCCGTATCTTTTCTTGTCGCTATCCCTCAGTTCGAGAGCCTCATTCTCCCCCGTGCTCGCCCCCGAAGGGACGGCGGCGCGACCGACGATGCCGCTCGACAGGGTGACTTCGGCTTCGACCGTCGGGTTGCCTCGCGAGTCGAGAATCTCTCTCGCGCTTACTCTTTCGATGACTGTCATGGTCGCTCCATTCTAACTGGTTTACCGGGCCGCACGCCGGAACCGGCTATATTAGCCGCGCCCGCGCGGCGGAAGCAAGCCGGGGCTCAAAGCCTTCGCCCCTGATCCCGCTCGCTGATGATGAACATGGGGGTGGCGGAGCCGCCGCCCGCCGACACGTTGAGCAGGGCGAGCGACGAGAGGCGGACGCCGGCCCCTTCGACCTGCTCGCCTCTCCAGACGTATGGGTCGAGGTCGAAGTACCGCTCGTCGAAACTGAGCTTCCCGTCGACCACGGAGGGGAAGGGCTCGCGCCCGAGGGGCACCCTCTCCTGCACGATGTACGACCCCGAGAGCGCCTCCCTGAGCGCCGCGCCCCAGACCGCGCCGTCGCTCTCCCAGCCGAGCACCACGCCTTTGCCGCCGTACTCCCCGTTAGGCTTCAGCACGAGGTTCTCGCGGTTCTCTTCGATGAAAGGCAGGAGGTCCACACTCCGCCCGCGGTAATTCGTTTCGCACTCGCGGACTTTGCGGGTCCAGGGGATGTGCTTCGCGAGGGCCTCCGAGACTCGGGGCTCGAACAGGTACGAGTTGGCCTCGTCGCTCAGCATCGCGAATATGCCCTTCTTATAAAGCATCTGCACGCCGAAGCCGTTGGACATGCAGACCGCCCCCTCCTTGACCGCTTCGACGAGCGGGTGCCGCGCGCCGACTTTCGCGAGCAGCTCCCCGATGACGACCCGCTTGTAGACGAGGTCCACCGGGAAGTCGCCGGCGAAGAGCCGGCCGTTCCTGTATTCCAGTTCGTCCGGGTCCGCGATGCGGACGCGGCAGCCCTTAGACTCGAAGTGCTCCTTCATCAGGACGAATTCGCTGTAGGTGCTGACCCCCCTCCAATCGACGATGCCGACGTTCGGAAGCCCCCGGCCGCCCCACCTGTGGTAAGAATCGATCAGGGCTTCGAAGACGTAATCGCGGATCGGGAGCGAGCGAAAGTCGTACCGCGACGCGAACTCCTGCATGACCGGCATCGAGGCGAAGGCTTCCCCGAGCACCGCCCCGTAAGCGAGCCCGCCCGGAGACTCGGCGTTGTACTCGACGAAGTTGAATTCGCCTCCGGGGCTCAGGAAGCCGTCCAGCCGCGCGCTCACGTCGGGAGCCCCATAGCCAGAAGGGATCATCGACAGCTCCTCTTCTTCCCGAGTGAGGTCCAGCTCGCCTCTGAGCCGGGCGTCCTGAAAGAGCCGCTTGCCGAGGGCCGAGATGCCGCGCATAACGAGCGCGGAGATTCGCCTGACCTCCGAGTAGAGGGCCTCGTCGATCAGGTAAGGCCGCAGCACCGTGCAGACCGGCCGCGCCCCGAAAAAGAGCTTGTGCCGCTCGGAAGCGCGCGCGAGGATCTCGCGCGTGCTGTCGAAGTGGCGGCCTTCGAGCAGCTCGTTATAAAAATCGATTGCCTCACGTGATTGAGCAAAAGGCATGGCTTCCCCCGCGGCCCCTCAGCCTTGATTCAGGAGCGCGTCCCAGCGCCGGGGCTCCGGCCGGCCGGGCTTCCCGGCGGCGCGCTCGATAACGTAATCGGCCATCGCGTTCACGACCCAAGGGAAGTAGGCTTCGGTGAGCGAAGAGATGTCGAAGTCGGGGGCCGAGTTCGTGAAGTCGATGGCGTACGGGACGGAGTCTCGGATCGCGAACTCGACCGTGTTCATGTCGTAGCCGAGCGCCTCGTTGATCCTGATCGCGTCCGCCTCGATCCGTTCGGCCAGGGAGGGGTCGAGGGTCTGATCGACGTTGCGGTAACGCTCGAAGTGCGGCCGGGTCGGGTCCCAGTTGGTGATGAGCACGTTCCTCCTGCCGATGCATATGCAGCGCACGTACTGCTGCCAGCCGATGAACTCCTGAAGCATCATCACGAGCTGCCCGGTCCTGTTGTACGCGGAGAGCAGTTCGTCAATCGAGTTCACCTTGTAGACATCCTTCCACCCGCCGCCGGAATGCGGCTTGAGGATGGCGGGCAGGCCCGTGTACTCGACGATGGCCTCCCAATCCAGAGGGTGCTTCAGGTTGCTGAGGCTCTGGGAAATGATCGAGTCCGGGTAGGAATGAGAGGGGAGGATCAGCGTCTTCGGCACCGCGACCCCGAGGCGTTCGACCAGAGCCGTGCCGAAGAACTTGTCGTCCGCGTTGCGCCAGAACGTGTTGTTGATGACGGTCGTGCCCGAAAGCGCCGCCGCTTTCAGGAAGGGCTGATAGAAGACGACCTCGTGCGAGATGCGGTCGATTATCAGATCATAACCACGCGCGTCGGCGCTCGTGACGTGGCCGACCTTGATGTAATCCGCCGTCACCCCCTTACCGCGCCGGTTTATCTCCTCTATGAGCGCGTCCGGGAACGAGCGCTCGCGCCCGACCAGCAAACCTACTTTTATCATATTGAGATTCTCTCCGTCTGTCGGCGGGGGCGAAACGTCCGACCGGCTTTCACTGTGCCGCATCCCCGCTCAAAATTAATCGGCTAGTATAGCGCAGCCGCGCGAGCTTGCGAAAGCTTGCCGGGGCTGGCTATAGTTTGCCGTTTGGGAGGGGCCGCGGATTGACCGCCGCCCGCACGGAGGCTAACTTGATTATAAGGAGTGCGCGCCAGAGCGCAGTGGATATATGGATAAACGAGAGATCACACTTGGACACAGTCCCGACCCGGACGACGCCTTCATGTTCTACGCCCTCGCCTCGGACAAGATGGACACCGAAGGCCTCGATTTCCGCCACGTCATAGAAGACATAGAGACGCTCAACCGCCGGGCGATGAACGCGGAGCTTGATGTCACGGCCATCTCGATCCATGCGTATGCGTACGTACTCGATCAATACGCCCTGCTCACCTCCGGCGCGTCGATGGGTGACAACTACGGGCCGCTCGTGATCGCGCGCGAGCCGATGAGCGTCGAGCAGCTTTCGGGCGTTACCATCGCGATTCCGGGGGAGATGACGACGGCTTACCTCGCCCTGCGCCTGCGCCTCGGGGACCCGAAGACCGTGGTGATACCTTTCGACCGGATAATGGACGCGGTCGAGCGCGGGGATGTCGAAGCCGGGTTGCTGATCCACGAGGGCCAGCTGACCTACCGCGCCCGCGGCTTTCACAAGGTCGTTGACCTGGGCGAGTGGTGGAAGGAGGAGACGGGCCTGCCGCTCCCTCTGGGAGGCAACGCCATCAGAAAGTCGCTCGGACCCGAGATGATAGAGAAAGTCTCAAGGCTGCTCAGGGAATCGATTGAATACGGGCTTACGCATCGCTCTGATGCAGTGCGCCACAGCATGGCCTACGGCCGCGGGATGGAGGCGGAGCTTACCGATCAATTCGTCGGCATGTACGTGAACGATTACACAATCGACTACGGCGAGCAGGGCCGCGAGGCCGTCAAACTGCTGCTTAAGCGCGCGCACGAGGCCGGAATCATCCCGCGCCCGGTCGAATTGGAATTCGCCTGACTCCCGCTAAATGGGATCGTGTGACAGATTATGTCACCACCCGGCCTCTTTTGGTGTATCATCTTTCTAGATAAAGGCGGGTGTTTAAGGTAGTTAATCAGATCGAAGCGCCGTCTGGCGAATTGGCATTAGGCTTGCAAGTATATATAAATGTAAGTAGAGCCCGTATTGAAGAGTTACAGATAGGGAGATGAACAGCGGAAGCGTATTTTCCGTATCTGCATATTAGTTGAGTTTGAGAAGCCGGGAAGTGCAAGATGGTGAGCGGATCTAAAAACAAAATACTTCTGGTGGAAGACGACGCAGACACGCGATACGCGCTTTCCCTGCTGTTTGAGATGGAAGGGTTCGAGGTGCTGTCGGCCTGCGACGGCCAGGAGGCTTATTTAAGGGCCCTGTCGGATGAGCCAGACCTGATCGTGACGGACATCAACATGCCCAAGGTCAGCGGGCTAGATCTAATCAGGCTGGTGAAGGAAGACGGCAAGCTGGCGGGCGTACCCATCGTGGCGATGAGCGCGGTCGAGAAGCAGCAGCTCAACCGGGCGAAGGAACTCGGGGCAGTCGCCGTTTACCAGAAGCCGATTGAGTTCGACAATTTCCTCACGGTCATAGCCAAGATCGTCTCGGCGCGGCACACGCGGGGTCGGAATCAAGTTGGCCCGGATATTCGCAGGAGCGCCAAGCGCGACCGCTCAAGGCATAATTGAATCACGCGAAATTTTGTTGAGTGATCAAAGGCCTCAAACTGATAAAGTTTGAGGCCTTTAATTATTTAGGGCGCGGTTGAAGGCCCCGCCGCTACTGCCTGAATTTTTTCAGAAGCTCGCGGGCAATTATCATGCGCTGGATCTGGTTGGTGCCTTCGACTATCTGCCCTATCTTGGCCTCGCGCATCAGGACCTGTACCGGATAGTCCTCGCTGGTCCCGTAGCCTCCGTAAATCTGCACGGCGTCGGTCGTCACCTTCATCGCGGCGTCGGTCGCGAGCAGCTTCGCCATAGAGGCGATGGTGTTGAAGGGCAGGCCCCGGTCGCGGAGGTAGGCGGCCTTCCGCACCACGCAGCGCGCGGCTTCGATGGCCGCGGCCATGTCCGCGAGCATGAACTGTATCCCCTGAAAATCCGAGATGGGCTGGCCGAACGCGCGCCGCTCCGACGAGTACCTGAGGGCGTGGTCGAACGCGGCCTGCGCGAGCCCTACAGACGTGGCCGCGACTGTGATGCGCCCCGAATCGAGAGCGGTCATAGCCACCTTGAAGCCGTCGCCCTCGCGCCCGATCAGGTTCTCGCGCGGCACTTCGCAATCCTCGAAAAAGACCTCCCGCGTCTGGTGAGGCAGGCCCATCGGCCGCTCGCGTTTGCCGAACGCCAGCCCGGCCGCGTCCTTCTCGACTATGAACGAGCTCACGCCCTTCGCGCCCTTCCCTTTTTCGGTCACGGCCATCACGACGTAAACGTCGGCCAACCCGCCGTGCGTGATCCATATCTTCTGGCCTCTCAGGATGTACCTGTCCCCGCGAAGCTCGGCGCGGGTGTGGATCGAGGCCGCGTCCGACCCCGCGTGAGGCTCGGTGAGGGCGAACGCTCCGAGCAGTTCCGCGCGGGCCATCGGGGGGAGGTATTTCTTCTTCTGCGCTTCGGTGCCGAATTGATTCAGGATAAGCTGAGGCAGCCCATGGACCGCGAGCACCCCGCCCAGATTGCTCTCAAGCCGGGACAGCTCTTCGAGCACGAGGGCGTAGGTGGAGTAATCCAGGCCGCCGCCCCCGTACTCGGGCGAGAAAGGGATCGCGGCAAGGCCCAGCTCCCCGAGCTTGCGGAAGAGAGGCCAGGGGAAATCTTCGTGACTATGCTTCTCCCAGTAGGGCCGAACGTCTCCGTTTACGAACTCTTCGACGAGCCTCCGCAACTGCTCCTGTTCTTCCGTCAGCGTGTAATCCATCCTGTAATCCATGCCTGCCTCCGAAATTAATCCGATATTCTCAAGGTCCCCTTCTCGCCCCCGCCGTCCGCTCGCGGGCGGCCCGCGCCCGCCTGCCTGACGACGCCCGCGGAGATCAATCGCTCGCGGTCCTGTTCGCTTATGCCGAGCTCCCTGAGTATCTCGCCGGTGTGCTGGCCGAGAGCGGGAGGGGGCAGCTTCGTCCGCAATGGCGTGCCGCTCATCCTGTAGGCGAAGCCGAGCTGCTTCAGCTTCTCCCCCGAGGGCAGTTCGAAATCGCGGACGTTCCCGCGCGCGCGCGCCTGCGGGTGCTCGAAAGCCTCCGAGAGGGAGAGCACCGGCTCGCAACATGCTTCCGTGTCGCCCATCAACTCTACCCATTCGGCCTGCGTGCGAGATTTGAAAGTGCGCCGCATCTCTTCGAAGAGCGACTCGCGCCCCTCGCCTTCTTCGAACTGCCGCGCGATCAGGTCCTCCCGCCCGATCCTCTTACAGAAGCTCTCCCAGAACTTCGGCTCAAGCGCGCTCAAAGTCATGAACCTGCCGTCGCTCGTCTCATAAATATGGTAGAAAGGGTAGGCCCCGTTGAGCCCGTACCTGCCGCCCACCCCGAGGTCCCTTCCGGCGAACCGGCTCGCCGCCGGGATCGGCAGCATCGACATCATCACGTCGAACATGGAGAGGTCGATGCACTGGCCGCGCCCCGTGCGGTCGCGGGCCACGAGCGCGGCGAGGATGGCGAGGGCCGCCATCATCCCGCCCGCGAGGTCCGCGATCTGCACTCCGGGTATCGCGGGCCTTCCGTCGTCGCCGGCCGTCAGGCCGAGTACGCCCGAGAGCGCGATGTAGTTGAGGTCGTGCCCCACCCGCCCGCGCAGAGGGCCGTCCTGCCCGTAGCCCGTGAGGGAGCAATAGACGATTCGCGGGCTCACCTTCGCGAGGTCCCCGTAGCCTATCCCGAGCCGGTCCATCACCCCCGGGCGGAACTGCTCAAGCACGACATCGGCTCTGGCGGCCATTTTCAGGAATATCTCCCGCCCGTCCGGGTGCTTGAGGTCGAGCGCGACCGACTTCTTGTTGCGATTGACCTGTAGGAAGGCGGCGCTCTGTTCGCCGATCAGGGGCGGGGTCCAGCGCGTGGGGTCTCCGGTCTTCGTGTCCTCTATTTTGATGACCTCGGCCCCCAGGTCCCCGAGCATCATCGAAGCGTATGGGCCGGGAAGCAGTCGCGACAGGTCCAGCACGCGAATGCCTTCCAGAGCTCCGGGCATCCGATCACCGTTTTCCATTTCGTTCTTTACCCGAGTCAGCCGAAGACGGCTTTTGATTTCAAACGTCGCAATCCTACATCAATTCAGATGCGCGGGCCAGTCGCGCGGGGCTGATGATGACCGTGCTGTCGGGCGAGCGCATCTCGTAGGTCACGCCCCTCCACGTGATCCGCCGCGTGGTCGCCGATCTGACGAAATTGTATGAGAAGAGGATCGAGACGAGGGGCCATAAAAGGCAGAGCATCCACCAGAGCCGCATGATCTCGTCGCGGACGGGCGCGAGAGCTTCCCTCGCCGCGACGAGCCTGAGGATGCCTTTCAGGGACCCGAGAGCGTAGATCGTTCCGAGCATCACCGCCGCGAGGGTAAACGGCCCGCCCGCCAAAGCTCCGCCCGCGACGAGTGCGAGGCCGCCGAAGAAGGTCGAGCAAAACCAGAGGTGAGAGATGAGGCCCACCCGCCAGAGGCGCGGGTTATAGACGCGCGTGATGATGATCTGCCGAGTCGTAAATTCGAGCAGGGACGCAAGGCCGGGATTCTCCCGCGCCACCACCAGGCACCGCGGCACGAACCTGATGTCGAGCCCCGCGTCCCGCACGGCTTTCGTGAGCGCGTAGTCGTCGCTCACGGCATTCTCCCAACGCGCTCTGACATTGATCCCCTCGAAGGTTTTTCTAAGGATCGCCGTCGAGCCTCCCCAGGTGAAGTTGCGCCCGTGGTCTCCGAGCGAGGTCGCTATCGAGCCGTTCCACGCGGAGAGGAGGGCCGCCCGGAAGCCCGCGCGTTCGGCCCGCTCGGGAAGGTACCAGCGGTAGCCGGTGGCGGCCCCCACCCCGTCACCTTCGAGCGGAGCCACGAGCGCGCGGAGCCACCCTGCCCGCGCCCGCGCGTCGGAATCCGAGAAGGCGAATGCCTCGGAGCCGGGCCTCACGTGATCGAGCGCGGAGAGCAGGTTGTTCACCTTCTCGCCGCGCCCGCTCGCGGGTCCCGCAATGACAAGGCGCGCCGGCTGACCTTTGTGCCTCTCGATCAATCTCTCGATCACAGGCCGCGCCGGGTCGTCGGGCGAGGCGATGACGAAGATGATCTCGTAGTCAGGGTAGTCCTGCGCGAAGAGCGCTTCGAGGTTCCGCTCAAGGCCCGCCTCCATCCCTTTGCACGGCGCGATGATTGAGGCGGGCGGGGCGAACGGGCCGGGGCTCTTTCGGAGAGAGCTTCGGACGAAGGATCGAAAGCGCAGCCCTTCGAGCAGAGAGACGAGGCCCTGAATGATGAGAAGCGCGGCGAAAAAGTAAAAAAGTATTAGCAAACTCCGCCTCCTGATCGGCCAGCCGATTCTCTCACCCGGCGCGGAGAGCTTGCAAGGTTGCGGACAAACCGGGCAACATTAACGTTCGCGTTATTAAAAATGATTTCAGATTTAAGCGACAAAGGGCTTCACTTCGAAAGGCTGGCCGTCGACCCCGAGACTCGCGCGCGAGCCGGGCGGATCACCACGCCCCACGGCTCTTTCGAGACGCCGGTCTTCATGCCCGTGGGCACTCAGGGGACGGTGAAGGCCCTCACTCAGGGTATGCTCGAAGAGGCGGGGGCCCGAATCATCCTCGGCAACACTTACCACCTTTATCTAAGGCCCGGACACCGGATCATTAACCGCCTGGGGGGGCTGCACGGATTCATCTCGTGGGACCGCCCAATCCTTACCGACAGCGGGGGCTTTCAGGTCTTCAGCCTCGGGCCTCTGCGACGGATGCGCGAAGAGGGCGTCGAGTTCCAATCGCACATAGACGGCTCGCGCCACTTCCTCTCGCCCGAAAAGTCGATGGAGATTCAGACCGCGCTCGGCAGCGACATCGTGATGGCCTTCGACGAATGCACCCCCTACCCCGCGACCCGCGAAGAGGCGACCCGGTCGCTTGAGTTGACCGGGCGGTGGGCCCGCAGGTCGAAGGAGGCTTTCGCGCGCCTCCGCCTCGAACGCGGCGCGGCGGAAGGGGCCGGGATAGGTGTCGTGAATGCGGGGCAGTCGCTCTTCGGGATCAATCAGGGAAGCGTCTTCCCTGACCTGCGCGAGCGGAGCCTGGAAGAGCTGGTCGAGATCGGCTTCGACGGCTACGCCATCGGGGGGCTGTCGGTCGGGGAGGAGAAGGAAGCGATGTTCGATGTCGTCTCGCGCATCGCGCCCCTTATGCCGGAGGACAAGCCGCGCTACCTGATGGGCGTCGGCACGCCAGAAGACCTCGTGGAAGCGGTCGCCCGCGGGGTCGATATGTTCGACTGCGTGATGCCGACCCGCAACGCGCGCAACGGGTACCTCTTCACGGGCAGGGGCCGCCTCAACATCAAGAACGCGCGGTACAGGGACGACTCGCGGCCCATAGACGAGGCCTGCGAGTGCTCGACCTGTTCGAGATATTCGCGCGCGTACGTGAGGCACCTGTACATGAGCGGGGAGATTCTTGCGTCGGTCTTGTCTTCGAATCACAACATCCGCTTCTATCTTGACACGATGGAACGAATGAGGCAAGCTATCAAGCTTGGCACTTTTAATGAGTTTCGTAAGCATTTTCTAGTAGACCTTACGCGCGGACAGGACTGAATCTTCAGCGAGGATTCGGACGCGGGCGCGACCTCCCACTAGGGGTGCCGGCGAGTAATCAATGGACATGAAAATAGCCCTCGGTCTTCTTTTCATTCTGCAGAATGGCGGCGCGTTAAGCTTACCGCTGATGATGATCATCATCTTTGCCATCTTCTACGTCCTCGTAATAAGACCCCAACAGAAAAAGCAGCGCCAGGCCCAGATGGAGCGGGAGCAGTTGCTCAGTTCCCTCAAGCCCGGCGATAAAGTCATAACCAGCGGCGGCATCTACGGCACCATCGTCGCGGTCAAAGAGGCTTCCGTCCAGCTGAGGATCGCCCAGTCTGTCTCCATAGAGATACAGCGCGCGGCGATTGCGGGGCCACAGTCTGAAGGGAAAGAACCGGCGGCCTGATTAAGCCGACTCATATAGGAAAGCGCTATTATGCGAAGCAAGATTAGATCCCGAACCATCATAATCACCTTAGTCACGCTCTTCGGCCTGTACATAGTCCTGATGCCCCACGACCGCCGCCCGGGGCTGGCGGATTTCACCAGCTGGTCCAGGGTCAAGCAGAACCTATCGGACAACATCCGGCTCGGGCTCGACCTGCGCGGGGGCAGCCAACTGGTCCTTCAGGTGAAGACCGACGACGTGATCAACGGCATCACCCAGAAGAACCTCGAATCCGCGCAGGCGAAGCTTCAGGAGAAGGGCTGGCCCGCGACCGAGGTCAGGCAGACGGGCGTGGACCAGATCACGATCACCGTGCCGGACAGGACTCGCAACTCCGACATCATCAACGAGCTTGAGGGCGACTTCAACAGCCAGATGACAAACGGGACGGGCTGGTCCGCCACCGAAACGGGCAACTCCATCGTATTGAAGCTCGATCAGTCGGTGCAGAATGCCGAGCGCGAGCGAGCGACCCAGCTCGCCCAGCAGGTCATAACCGAGCGCGTCGACGCCTTCGGCGTGACCGAGCCGACCATCCAGAGGCATGGGGGCGAGGGGCGTTACCAGATCCTAGTCCAGATGCCCGGCCTCGACGACCCGGAGCGCGTCAAGAACACTCTCAACGCGGACTCGAACCTTGAGTTGAAGATGGTCGCCAGGGGCACGCAACTGCCCTACCCCACCAGGGAGGCGGCCGAGACCGCGGCCAGGGGCCTGCCCGGCGGGCTCGACACCTACGAGGTGGTGCTTTACCGCTCGCGGGCGGATAACGGCGGCCCGGCCGTGGAAGGGTGGGTCGTGCTTGAGAAGAAGCCGGTCGTGACCGGCCTCGACATGCGCGACGCCAAGGCTATGGCCTCGCAGTACGACTCCACCAATTACGAGATCGACTTCAGCCTCACCAACAAGGGGGCCAAGGCCTTCGGCGAAGCGACCGGCGCGAACGTCGGCAACAACCTCGCCATCGTCCTGAACAACGAAGTGAAGTCCGCCCCTACCATCAACAGCCAGATCACGGACCGGGGGCAGATCACCGGGGGCTTCACGAAGCAGTCGGCGGAGGACCTCGCCCTGACGCTCAGGTCGGGCGCGCTCCCGGCCAAGGTGAGCTACATCGAGCAGAGGACGGTCGGGCCCTCGCTCGGGGCCGACTCGATCCGGCAGGGCGTGACCGCCTCGGTCGCGGGGCTGCTCGCGGTCGTCCTCTTCATGCTCTGGTACTACCGCGGGGCCGGCGTGAACGCCGTGCTCGCGCTCATCCTGAACCTGATCCTGCTACTGGCGGCGCTCGTGGTCTTCGACGCGACGCTCACGCTTCCGGGCATAGCGGGCGTGATCCTGACCATCGGCATGGCGGTGGATTCCAACGTGCTCATCTTCGAGCGGATCCGCGAAGAGCTGCGCAAAGGGAAGGTCGTGGCGTCGGCCGTCGACGTAGGGTTCAACAAGGCGTTCCTGACGATCATCGACACGCACGTGACCACAATCGTTTCGGCGGTGTTCCTCTTCGTGTTCGGCACGGGGCCGATCCGCGGGTTCGCCGTCACCTTGGTCGCGGGCCTGCTCGCGAACATCTTCACGGCGGTCTTCGTGTCGAGGACGATCTTCATGTGGCACCTGAGTCGCAACCCGCGCGCGGAAACGCTCAGCATATAGGCGGGCGAGGCGCAGGCGGACCGGGGCCGGGACTGACACCCGGCCCCTTACATCTTAATTAATAACCGAAGGTAATATGATAGAGCTATTAAAGAATCCCAAGGTCGACTGGATCGGCAACAAGAAGTACTTCATCTATATTACGATCTTCCTGCTCCTGCTCGGCGCGATCTCGGTGCAGGTGCGCGGCTTCAACCTCGGCGTCGACTTCACAGGGGGCACCCTGATGACCGTGAGGTTCAAAGAGGCGGTGACGCCTGATCAGATCCGCTCCGCGCTCTCTTCGGGCAGCGTAGACACTTCCAAGGTGACCATTCAGAGCGTTCTGGGCCGTTCGAACGAGTACCAGGTACGTTACCCGAGCTCGGGCAACGAGTTTCAGGATGTCCGCCTGATCACGCAGGCGCTTCAGCAGCTGGGCGCTCCCGGCGACGTGCAGGCGGGCAGGGTCAACATCAACAGGGTCAACTCCGAGGGCGTGGAGGTCGAGCTTCGCCTGGACGACCCGCTTGGGATCAACGACAGGCAGTTCGCCGGGCCGCACCCTTACCGCCAGGTCGGGGACCAGATCGTGGCCTTCCGCGACCAGCAGAGCAAGGGTTACATCCAAGACATCTCGGCCCTCGCGGGCCTGAACCTCACCGCGCCCAACATGGAGGGGTTCGATCAGGCGAAGGTCAAGGAGGTTCTGACGCAGAGGTTCTACGCCGGGAAGATCGACCTGAACCTCGTCAGCACCAAAGAGATCGAAGACGCGCTCTACCGCATCAACCCCCTCCAGACGTCGGACGACACCTACACGAAGGCGGCCAAGGCCATAGGCCAGTACCGCACGGACCGCGACGGCGTCATCGCGAGCCTCGGAGACATCCAGGTGCAGGACGTGTCGGCGGACCTGCTGGCGAAGATGGAGCCGTACTTCACGACCGGCAATTTCACGGTGGTCTCGGCGGACGTGGTCGGCCCGCAGGTGGGCGAAGACCTCAGGAACCGCGCGATATACGTGACGCTCGCGGCGCTCGGCGGCATGCTGATCTTTATCGCCTTCAGGTTCGAGTGGATTTACGGGGTGGCGGCGGTGATCGCCGTCTTCCACGACGTGCTCGTCACGCTCGGCTTCTTCAGCCTCGTCCGGGAAGAGATCAGCCTCACGGTGATCGCGGCCCTGCTGACGCTGGTCGGCTACTCCATGAACGACACGATTGTGATCTTCGACCGCATCCGGGAGTTGCTCAGGCTGAGGAGGCGCGACCCCCTGGTCCGCATCACGAATGACGCGATCAACGAGACCCTTTCGCGGACTATCATAACCTCGGGGCTGACATTTCTCTCCGTAGTTGCGATACTATTATTCGGGGGCGAGGTTCTCAGAGGGTTCGCCCTCGCGCTCACCATCGGCATCGTGGTCGGCAGCTACTCCACGATAGGCATCGCGAGCCCGATCATGCTGTGGTGGGAGTACATAACGAACAGGAAGGGCAAGGCGGGACCTCCGAGTGGCGGAACGAGAGCCCGTGCTACCGAACGCAATCTTGCTAAGGTTTAGGCGTTCTAAGATATGGGGTGTTCGCCGCGCGGGCGAACACCCCGGGGGAACAAACACCGCTGCAGCGGTGTCTAAGTGTTTGGAAGAATCAAAACTTCTTGACTTGATGGGAAGGCGAGTAGTAGACTCAGCCGGATTTCAGCCTGACTTTAGCAAAAAGCATATGCTAGCCGGTATTTAAGTCTGCTTGGTTAGCCGTTTCGTCCTGGGACGGTGGCGACTCCTTTCTGGTGGTAGGGATTGGGCACTCGTTGTTTAATCCGCCGGTTCTGACGAGCCGGAGACCGGGATTTTAAGCGATAGTCTGATTCGACTACCTCTCTGACCCATCGATAATTATCGGAGGTATCAGTCCAATGTTTGATCAACTAGTCGAATCGTCGTCAAACAGAAAAAAATCCAACACCTGGGTCTACTTCACAGTGACGGCGGCGATCTGGATCACGCTGCTCACCTCCGTCATAGCGTGGGGCATCTACGCCTATGACGCGAAGTTAAACGAGCAGTTCGAGGCGCTGACGTTGCTCGCCCCGCCTCCGCCGCCTCCGCCGCCTCCGCCTCCGCCTCCGCCGGGAGCGACCCAGCCCAAGACGGTCAAGGTCGAAGCGCCCACAGGATTCGTCGCCGCCAAGGAAGCGCCTAAAGAGATCAAGCCGCCTTCAGCGACCCCGCCCGTCATCTCCAGCGGTGGAGTGACCGGAGGCGTCGAAGGCGGGGTGCCGGGTGGAGTGCCCGGAGGCGTGCCGGGCGGAGTGCCCGGAGGCGTCGTGGGCGGCATCATCGGGGGCACGGGCGCTGGCGACCCGCCGCCGCCGCCTCCTCCTCCCCCCGCGCCCGAGCCGACGAAGGAGATCCCAAAGGTCGTCCGCAGGTCCGGCGGCGTGCTGCAAGGCTCGGCCATCGCCAAGCCGGCCCCGGCCTACCCCCCGCTCGCGAAGGCGGCCCGCGTCTCCGGCTCGGTGGTCGTCGAAGTCACCATCGGCGAGGACGGGAGGGTGAAGTCGGCGAGGGCCATCTCCGGCCACCCGCTGCTCAAGGAAGCGGCCCAGGCCGCGGCGCGAGGGTGGAGGTGGAACCCGACCCTCCTAAGCGGGCAGGCCGTGTCGGTCATCGGAACGATCACGTTCAACTTCACTCTGTGACCTTTACATTCAAGATGTGCGGGCCCGCGGCCCCCGCGGATTGCGGGCCCATGCGGAAAATCATTCTAAATCGATTTGGAGGGCTTTAACCGATGATATTAACTACTCTGTCGCTGGCGGGCTACAAGCTTGCTTTCTTCATGTTGCAGGAGGGCGGTGCCGAAAGCCCGACGGGCGGCGAAGATTTGTCGCTGTGGGGAATGATCCAGAAGATGGAATGGCCCGCTATCACGGTGGCCGTCGTGCTCGCGCTCATGAGCATGTACTCGATAGCCATCATGGTCGAGCGCTGGCTCACCTACAACGCCGCGCGCAACCAGTCGCGCCAGTTCGCCCCCAAGGTCGCGGCGGCCCTGCGCGACAACCGTATTGACGAAGCGATAGCGATATCGGACCGTCATAAGAAGTCGCACCTGGCCATGGTCGTCAACGCCGGCCTTCAGGAGTTCCAGGCGCACCAGGCGGGCGCGGACATTCCGGGCACTACCATGGACGCCGCGCGTCGCGCTCTCCAGCGCGCGACGGCCCTGAAGACGGCCGAGCTCAAGCGCGGGCTCTCCGGCCTCGCGACCATCGGCTCGACCGCCCCGTTCGTGGGGCTGCTCGGGACCGTCATCGGCATCATCTCGGCGTTCCAGGGCATGTCGGCCGCCGCCGGGACCGGGATCTCGGCGGTCGCGGGCGGCATCTCCGAGGCGCTGATCGAAACCGCGTTCGGGTTGCTCGTGGCTATCCCGGCCGTGTGGGCGTTCAACATCTTCCAGAACAAGGTCGAAGCTTTCACCATCGAGATGGACAACTCGTCCTCGGAGCTTATCGACTACTTCATTAAACGTCGCGAGCTGAGGTAAATAATTATGGGAATGGCTGTAGGGGGCGATAAGAATCTCGTCTCCGATATCAATGTCACTCCGCTGGTGGACGTGATGCTTTGCCTGCTCATCATCATGATGGTGGTTGCGCCCATGTTGCAGAGCGGCGTCAGCGTTGCGCTGCCGAGATCGAAATACCCCGACCCTGACCCGAACATCGTCAAAGACACTTCGGTCGTGCTCGCCATCCCGAACGACGGCGAGTACTACATCGGCCGCGACAAGATCGCCCTCGGCGACATACCGAAGGCGGTCGAGAGGGCCCTGAAGGACAAGCCCGCCGCGGACCAGGTCGTCTACATAAAGAGCGGCCAGAAGGTCAAGTACGGCACGGTGGTCGAAGTTATCAACGCCGTCAGGGACAGCGGTTTCGACCGCATCGGCCTCGTCTCCGAGAGGGAGAGGACCGCCGAAGAAGGTGGATAAAGCCCGTCCGAAAACGCGGGTGCTCCCCGAAGCACCCGCAAGTCTTCATATTTGAAATTAGGAGGATGTTGCCGGTCGCATGCCCCCGCCCGACGGAGAGCGCGGGGCGCGGCCGGCGGCTTAAAAAAATATGGCACACGGTTCTGTAGACGAAGGAGTTCCGCAGAGGAGAGGGCTCGGCCTTGCGCCGCCGGACATCAACGTGACCCCTCTGGTCGATGTCCTTCTGGTGCTGCTCATCATCTTCTTTGTTATCCAGCCTCAGAGGGAGGCCAAGTTCGAATCTCAAATCCCGCAGAAGCCGCAGGAGAATCAGGAGAACGCGCCGGTTCCGCCCTCCGACCTGCTGATGGTGGACGTGAAGTCGGGCATCGGCATGGAGCAGACCGTGGAGCTCAACTCGAAGCCGATGTCCCTGATGGAGCTGGGCGAAACGCTCAAGAGCCTGCTCGAACAGCGGCCCGACAAGGCGGTCTTCCTGAAAGCGCCCAAGGACAAGCCCTACGACGACATCGTCAAGGTCATAGACGTGATGAAGGGCTCGGGGGCGCAACCCATCGGGCTCCAGGTGGACTTCTTACAGTAGGGGCATAGGAGGGACAAGCCTTGAAGAAAAACAGCAATCTCACACTCCTGCTGGGCCTGCTCGCCCTGACGGCGGCGACGTCCGGCTGCGGCGTAATCAACAACCTGCGCGCCAAGGACAACCTTAACAACGGCGTGCGCGAATTCAACAGGGGCAAGTACGAGGAGGCGGAGCGCAGGTTCGCGAAGGCCCTGGACCTCGACCCCGAGAACGCCAACGCGCAGCTCTTCCATGCGAGGGCCCTCAACCAGAGGTTCGAGCAGAGCCAGACCGAGGACGTCGGGCTCAAGACCCTTCAGGCCTACGAGGAGATAATCAAGAGCAATCAGAACAACCCTCAGGCCATCGACCAGGCGCTCGCTTTCATGAGCGGCGTCTACGAGAAGCTCGCCGTGATCACCCCCGAGAAGGCCGAAGAGTACAAGGCCAAGCGGCGCGAGACGGTGCTCAAGCGGGCCGAGCTGCCCACGGCCACCGACCAGACCAAGGCCGACGTCTACTACACCCTCGGCCACAGCTACTGGGACGAGGCATTCCAGACCAGCCGCGCCTACACCTACGCCGACGGCAGCCTCAGGCAGCCCATCCCGCCCGACGTGGTGCAGAAGCTCAAGCCGCTCGTCCAGAAGGCTCACGAGAACTTCCAGAGGGCCATCTCGGTCAAGCCCGACTACGCGAACGCTTACTTCTACGAGAAGCTGACCTACATTCAGGACGCATACCTGGAGCCCGACCCGGCCAAGAAGAAAGAGATGGTCGCGAAGCAGAAGGAGTTCCAGGACAAGTACGTCGAGATCCAGAAGCGCAGCCAGGACGCCCCGTCCGGTTCGTAGTAAGGGGCTTCCCCAGTGTGCTAGAATTCAAGGTGACACCCGAATGCGGTTGTCACCTTTTTTATTTTCGGGGTTATATTCTGGGCCGGGGGTCAGACCAGTGAAGTCTCAAATCTCAGGTTTGAAATCTCGTGGGGCTCTCGGTCCTCCCATCAGTTCGACATATGATTCGATTCGAGACCATTTTGGAGAAGGTTCGCCAGAACCACCCCGGCGCGGACGAGGACCTGCTCCGCCGGGCCTACCTGTTTTCCGCGCGGGAACATAGGGGGCAGATACGGAAGTCGGGGGAGCCGTACCTCGTCCACCCGCTCGAAGTCGCGAACATACTAGCCGAGCTGAAACTCGACCCCGTCTGCATCGCCACCGGGCTCCTGCACGACATAGTCGAAGACACCAACATCTCCCTCCAGGTGATCGAAGAGTACTTCGGCCCCGAGGTGGCGCACCTCGTGGACGGCCTGACTAAAATATCCAAGCTGGACCACGCCTCGCACGAGGAGCGGCAGGCGCTCAACATGCGCAAGATGCTCCTGGCCATGGTCGACGACGTCCGGGTGGTACTGGTGAAGCTGGCCGACCGCCTGCACAACATGCGCACGCTCGAATACCTGCCGGGGGAGAAGCGCCGCCGCATCGCGCAGGAGACGCTCGACGTTTATGCGCCCATAGCCCACAGGCTCGGCATGAGCCGCGTCCGGGGCGAGCTGGAAGACCTCGCCTTCAAGTACCTTGAGCCCGAGGAGTACAGCAAGCTGACCGAGCTGGTCGAGAGCCGCCGCGGGAGGCTCGAAGCTTCGCTCGTCGAGCTCCAGAAGCGGATACAGGAGATGCTCTCGGAGCAGGACATCAGGGTCGTCCACATCGAAGGCCGGATGAAGCGCCTGTTCTCCATCTACCAGAAGCTCAAGAGGCAGCACATATCAATCGATCAGGTCTACGACATGATCGCGGTCCGCATAATCACCGAGTCCGTGAGGGACTGTTACGCGGCGCTCGGGGTGATCCACGCCGCGTGGAAGCCGATACCCGGCAGGTTCAAGGACTGGATCGCGATACCCCGCGAGAACTTCTACCAGTCGCTCCACACCTCGGTCGTGGGCGACGGGGGCCAGCCCTTCGAGGTGCAGCTTCGGACCGAGGACATGCACCGCATCGCCGAAGAGGGCATCGCCGCGCACTGGAAGTACAAGGAGGGGCGGCGCGGCACGCACACGGACGAGGATGAGGCCTTCATGTGGCTCAAGCGCCTCGTCGAGTGGCAGCAGGAGGTCAAGGACTCGCGCGAATTCCTCGACTCGCTTAAGCTGGACCTCTACCCCAAGGAGGTCTACTGCTTCACGCCCAAGGGGAAGGTGATCGAGCTGCCGCGCGGCGCGACGCCCATAGACTTCGCCTTCCTCATCCACACGCAGGTCGGGCTCTCGTGCGTCGGCGCGAAAGCCAACGGCCGCATCGTGCCGCTCAAGTACCAGCTCAGGAACGGGGATGTCGTGGAGATCATGACATCCCCGTCGGCCCACCCGTCGCACGACTGGATGAACTTCGTGAAGACCTCGCGCGCGCGCTCGAAGATTCGGCACTACCTCGCGGAGAGCGAGCGCGCCACGGCCATCGATGTCGGGAAGAAGCTCTTCGAGAAGGAGGCCGACCGCTTCCGGCTCAACACCAGAAAGATACTGTCGAACGGCGACTTCGACCGCATAGCGCCCGATTACGGGTGCGCCCGCGCCGACGACCTGCTCGCGGCCATCGGCTACGGGAAGGTGCTGCCGCGCGCCGTCATAGCCAAGCTCCTGCCGCCCGAGCGGGCGGGCGAGCTTGAGGTCGAGAAGAGGCCGACCTTCAAGCAGGTCGTGAAGAAGGCGCTCGGGCTTCAGGACCGCATAGTGGTCAAGGGCATCGACGACATAATGGTTTACCGCGCCCGCTGCTGTAACCCGATCCGCGGCGAACAGATCATGGGCTACATCACGCGGGGCAAAGGGGTGGCCGTCCACTCGACGAGGTGCCCGAATGCCCCGGCCCTGCTCGTGAACCCTGAGCGCGTGATCGAAGTGGAGTGGATGAAGTCGGACGGGTCGAACCCCTCGGCCTACCCGATCACGCTCCGCCTCATCACCGAGGAGCGGCCCGGCATGGTGGCCGACGTGACGCAGGCCATCGCCGGGGTCGGCACCAACATCCGCGACATAAGGGCTTCGCTCGACGACGAAGGGCGCGGGCAGCTCGTCCTCACCGCGGAGATATTCGACCTCAAACACCTTGAGAAGATCACCGGGGCGTTGAAGTCCGTCAAAGGCGTCTTCGACGTGGAGCGGATGACCGGTGAGCCCGCCGAGGCATGACAGGCCCGACGACGAAATAAACCCTCCCATACCCGCGCGGAAGGCGCTTGCGGTGGACAATCACACTTACATCTGAGATAATTTGCAATTTCAGTGAGGTGAGTGATTCTTCCCTGTGAGGTCAGGTCCGAAGGATGAAAGAGCGAACCCAAACCGACAACGCGCCCAAAGCGATAGGCCCGTACTCACAGGCGATAAGGGCGGGCGGATTCATATTCGCCTCCGGGCAGATCCCGCTCGACCCGGCCACGGGCCAGATGATCGAGGGCGGGGTCAAAGAGCAGACCGAGCGCGTGTTCGAAAATCTCAAGGCCGTGCTCGAAGCGTCCGGCAGCTCTCTCGACCGCGTGGTGAAGACGACCGTTTTTCTGGCCGACCTATCGGACTTCAACGAGATGAACGAGGCGTATGGGCGCTTTTTCGGAGACGCGCCCCCGGCCAGGTCCACAGTCGAGGTGGCGCGGCTGCCACGCGACGCGCGCGTGGAGATCGACGTGATCGCTCTTGAAAAGTAGTGGCCGGGCTCGGCGGGGAGGACTGCGCTTTCGTTTCCGTTCGGCGGGCCTGATGAATTTAAAGGCCGGTTTGGGTTTTAGGTTTCGCCCCCTCCGATGGGGCGAAACCTAAAACCCGGACAGACAGGTTGTCGGCGTAGGCTCAAGCAGCCTTGACTATCTTCCCCGCTTTCAAGCAGCGCGTGCAGACGCGGACGCGCTGGGCACGCCCGCTGATCAGCGCGCGCACGGCCTGAAGATTGGGATCGAAGCGGCGATTGGTCCTGTTATTGGCGTGGCTGACCTTGTGACCGAACTGCGGCCCCTTGCCGCATACGTCGCACCGTTTAGACATTGTTGGATACCTCCGATGAGAATTTTGTTATGAAATCAAACCTGAAGTTTAACACGGACGGCCAATTAACCGTCAAACCTTTTTTGCGAAGGAGCATCGCTGTGTTTCGTTCTCACAAATTTTCGGCAGTGATATTTCTCGTTCTGACCTCCTTACTTGGAGTCTCATGCAACGGCAACAAAAATAACCCGGAAGGTCAGGTGGCGGCCAAGGTCGGGTCGCGCGAGATAAAGACCGAGCAGATAGACAGGCTCATCAAGCAGCAGATCGACGCGAGCGGGCGGACCGGCGCGTCGCTCACGTCGGCCGAGCTCGCCAACGCGCGGCTGACCGTGCTCGACAACCTGATACGCGAAGAGGCCCTTTACCAGAAGGCCCAGAAAGAGAACCTCGTCCCGGACGAGGCCAAGGTGACCGAGGAGATTCAGCGGCGCGTTCAGGAGGCGAAGATAAGCAAGGAGCAGTACGAGACCCAGCTGAAGGAGTCCGGCCTGAGCGAGGCGGAGTGGCGCGATCAGGTGAAGAGGGACCTCGCCATCAGGTCGCTCAACGACAAGATCAACAAGGGGGTAGAGCCGCCGACCACCGCCGAGATCGAGAAGTACTACAACGACAACAAGACCTCGTTCGTCGCGGACCGCGGCGCGGACATATCCGTCATCTTCACCGACCCTCGCGACAACCAGATCCCTGGGGACGCCGTCGGCGAGGCCGCGGCGGAGACCAAGATCAAAGCGGTCTACGAGCAGTTGAGGACCGGGACCGATTTCGCCACCGTCGCGGCCCAGAGGTCGGAGGACGCTTCGGCCGTGCGGGGCGGCTCGCTCGGCTTCAGGACGGAGGCCACGCTCAGGCAGTTCTTCCCTTCCCGGCCGGAGATTCCGCAGCGCCTCATGGCCATGACTCCGGGGCAGTACACGGAGCCGATCAAGGACAACCTGTCCGGGGCCTGGGTCATCCTGAAGCTCAACGACAAGCTCGAACAGCCGCGCAACCTCTCGCTCGACGACGTCCGGCAGACCATCGTCGACACCATCACGCAGCAGCGCCAGCAGGTGCTTCTGAACGCCCTGGTCCTCGTCGCAACCGCCGACGCGGAAGTCGATAACATCTTCGCCAAACGGCTTGTCGAAAACCCGAAGGCCATAGTCGAGTTGCAGCCGTCGGCCCTGCTCCAGACGAGCACCCCGGCCCGCCAGGCGCAGCCGCAGCAGCGTTTCGAGAACGCGAATCAGTCTGCCGCGCCGCCCGCGAACTCGAATCAAGCGGCCGCGTCGAATGCCAATCGGTCGAACGGAGCTAACGCCAACCGCTCGAATGCCAATCGATAAGTACGAGCGCCGAATCGAAGAGGACAGGTTAGAGAAGACGGGGCGGAAGCGACCACACTCGATTCCGCCCCCCGTCCGTCTCCGGCCTGTCCTCCGTCGCTTTACCGGTAATATCAAAAATGCTTTTCCGGCTCGATGACGTTCATAAGTCATATGGCGCGCACGACGTTCTGTACGGCGCGACCTTCCAGATAAACCCCGGCGAGCGCGTCGGGCTGGTCGGGCGCAACGGCGCGGGCAAGACGACCGTCTTCCGCCTGGTCGCGGGCCGGGAGGAGCCCGACCGCGGGCAGGTCATACTGCTCCGGGGGCTGCGCCTCGGCGTGCTGGAACAACAGCCCACCTTCTCCGGCGAAAAGAGCGTGAGGGGAGAGGCCCTGAGCGTGTTCACCGAACTCGCGAGGATGGAGGAGGAGATCGGGCGACTCGAACACCTGATGGGAGAGCTGTCGGGCAAAGAGCTCGACGAGACCATGCACTCTTACAGCGACCTCCAGCACAGCTACGAGCTGAACGGCGGCTTCACCTACCACGCGCGCGCAGAGTCGGTGCTCGTGGGGCTCGGCTTCAAAAGCGAGGACCTGCACAGGCCCGCGGATCAGTTGAGCGGGGGGCAGAAGGCGCGCCTGGCCCTCGCAAAGCTGCTGCTCTCCGAGCCCGACGTGCTGCTCCTCGACGAGCCGACCAACCACCTCGACGTCAACGCGGTCGAGTGGCTGGAAGACTTCCTCTCCGAGTACAAGTCGGCGTTCGTGATAATCTCGCACGACCGGTTCCTGCTCGACCGCACCTGCTCAAGGATAGTCGAGGTGTCGGGCGGGCGGGCAAACACCTACACGGGAAATTACTCGGCCTACGTGAGGCAGCGCGAGGAGCGCAGGCTAGCGCAGGCGCGGGAGTACGAGCAGCAGCAGGAGATGATAGCGCGCACGGAGGATTTCATCCGCCGCAACATCGCGGGCCAGAAGACGAAGCAGGCCAAGTCGCGCCGCAAGATGCTTGAGAAGCTGGACCGGGTGGAGTCGGTCCGCGAGGAGAGCACGAGCAACTTCGGGCTGCAAAGCATAGCCCGCGCGGGCGACAACGTCCTCGCGGTCTCGGACCTGTCAGTGGGCTACAACACGACGAAGCTCGCGTCGGGCATCTCGTTCCTGCTGCGCCGCTCGGAGCGTCTCGGCATCATCGGGCCGAACGGCTCGGGCAAGACGACCTTCCTCAAAACCATCGTGGGCGACCTCGACCCTCTGGAAGGCGGCCTGACCTGGGGCGCGAACGTCGACGTGTCTTACTTCGACCAGGAGCTTTCGGGGCTCGACTACTCCGCGACGGTCATAGAAGAGGTCGCGGTCGCCGCGCCGCGCGCCACCCCCGGCGAGCTGCGCGGTTACCTCGCGAGGTTCCTCTTCACCGGGGACGACATTTATAAACCCGTCGCCGCGCTTTCGGGGGGCGAAAAGAGCCGCGTGGCTCTGGCGAAGCTGATCTATAGCCGGGCCAACGTCCTCGTGCTCGACGAGCCGACCAATCACCTCGACATACCTTCGCGCGAAGCCTTGGAACGTGCCCTCACAGAATACTCCGGCACCATCATCACCGTGTCACACGACAGGTATTTCCTCGACCGCATAGCGACGGAGATACTGCACTTCGAAGACCGCACGGCCACCTACCACACGGGCAGCTACTCCGATTACTACGCCGTCCGCCATGCGAAGCCGCAGGCGGTCGAAGAGTTCCCGGCGAAGCGCAGGCAGCCGGTCAAAAGTGAGAAGCCCCGCTCGAATTCCAAGCCTCGCAAGCGCCCCGTGCAGGAGATTGAGGCGGAGATCGCGGGGCTTGAGGCCGAGCTTTCAGACCTGTCGAACAAGCTCGCCAACCCCGCGCAGGACTGGGGGCCGGAGCAGTACGCGGGCATCGACGTTCGGCAGAACGAAATCACCTCGCGCCTCGAAAAACTGTACGAGGAGTGGGGAGACTCGGCCCCCTCTGAATGATCCCGCCCGCCCCGACTTTCACCCCATCCCGTTTTCCACAGATTTTCCACATGTTTTCCACAAGGTAATTACCTGTTGCTCAATATCTTGGGCATTACAATTATTTCCCCACAATTTGTGGTGTACACCCCGGCTTTCGTTGTGCTATATTGCGGCCCGTGACGCGCGGGTGAAAGACAGCGTCGCCTAAAATCGGGACAAGGAAAACAGGTTCGGACAAACCGTCTGGGACGAGCGCCTCCAATCGTGTCAGCGAAGCCCTTCTCCGAAGAGACAAGATGAACGAAAAAGACTTTGTACACCTTCACCTCCACACTGATTTCAGCCTCCTGGACGGGGCGATAAAGATAAAGCCGCTGGCCCAGAGGGCCAAGGAGACGGGCGCGCGCGCGGTCGCGGTCACGGACCACGGCAACATGTATGGCGCGCTCTCTTTCTACAACCAGATGAAGGGCTCCGGGGTGAAGCCGATAGTCGGGATGGAGGCTTACATCGCGAAGGGCAGGCACACGGACCGGGGCGAGGAGGGCACCGAGCGCGGGATGAATCACATCATCCTGCTAGCGAAGAACCTCAAGGGCTATCAGAACCTCACCAAATTATCCTCTTTCGCGTTCACCCGCGGCTATTACTACAAGCCCCGGATCGACAAGGAACTCCTCGCCGAGCACAGCGAAGGCTTAGTCGCCCTCTCCGCCTGCTTATCGGGTGTCCCCTCTTCCCTTCTGCTGACGGACAAATTCGACGAAGCGGGCAGGCAGGCGAAGGAGTTCGAGGACATTCTGGGCAAGGGGAATTACTACCTCGAAGTGCAGAACCACGGGCTGGACGAAGAGACGAGGACGGTCATCCCCGGAATGATGGAGCTGTCCCGGCGCACGGGCATCCCTCTGGTCGCGACCAACGACTGCCACTACCTGATGCAGGACGACTGGCGGGCGCACGACATACTCGTCTGCATCGGCGCGGGGAAGACCGTCAACGAGAAGCGCGGCGTAAAGTACAAGGAGGGCGAGTTCTATTTCCGCACCGCGAAAGAGATGTGGCTGCTCTTCGGCAAGGACATGCCGGAGGCCCTCCTGAACACGGTCGCGATAGCCGAGATGTGCGACCTTGACATACCGATGGGAGAGAACCACCTCCCCATTTACCGGGTCCCCGAAGGCGAGACCATCGACAGCTACTTCGCGAAGATGGCGAGGGAGGGCCTCGAAGAGAGGTGGTCCGCGATCAAAGACAGGCCGGACCGCAAGTGCGACCTCGACGACTACAAGGCGCGGCTGGAGCTTGAGATCAAGGTCATCACCCAGATGGGCTTCCCCGGATACTTTCTGATCGTGTGGGACTTCATCCGCTACGCGAAGAAGGCCTCGATACCGGTCGGGCCGGGCAGGGGCTCGGCGGCGGGCTCTCTGGTGGCCTACTCTCTGCAGATCACCGACATCGACCCTCTCCAGTATGACCTGCTCTTCGAGAGGTTCCTCAACCCCGAGCGCGTGTCGATGCCCGACATAGACATCGACTTCTGCGTGCGGGGCAGGCAGCAGGTCATCGATTACGTCGCCGATTATTATGGCCGCGACCACGTCGCCCAGATCAGCACGTTCGGCACGATGGCTTCCAAGGCGGCGATCAAAGACGTGGGCCGCGCGCTCGAAATGCCGTACGCGGAAGTGGACAAGATCGCAAAGATGATCCCGCCGCCCGTGCGCGGGCGCAACGTCTCAATCGAAGACGCGATCAAGCAGAACTCGGACCTCAAGAAGGCCATCGACAGCGACCCGCGCGTCAAGGATGTCATCGAGATAGCGAAGCGTCTGGAAGGCTGCTCGCGCCACTCCTCGGTCCACGCGGCGGGCGTGGTCATCTCGCCCAGGCCGATCTACGAGCTGGTGCCGGTCTCGAAGACCTCCCGCGATGAAATCACGACGCAGTACACGATGACGGACCTTGAGAAGACCGGGATGCTGAAGATGGACTTCCTGGCTCTCACGACGCTCACGATCATCGACGACGCCCTGAAGTCGATCAGGCGCGAGCTGGGCATCGACCTCGACCTCTCCAAGATCCCGCTCGACGATAAGGCGTCGCTCCAGCTCTTCGCCGATGGCAAGACGGAGGCGATCTTCCAGTTCGAGTCGGAAGGCATGAAGGACATCTGCCGCAGGCTCAAGCCGGACGGGCTGGAAGACCTCTCCGCGCTCAACGCTCTCTACCGCCCCGGCCCGATAGACAGCGGCATGGTGGATGATTTCATCGAGCGCCGCCACGGGAGGAAGAAGGTGCGCTATGACTTCCCGGAACTGAAGGAAGTCATGGGCAACACTCTGGGAATCTGCGTCTATCAGGAACAATTGATGGCCGTATTCCAGAAGCTCGCGGGCTACTCCCTCGGGGAGGCCGACCTCGTCCGCCGCGCGATGGGGAAGAAGAAGCGCGAGGAGTTGGACAAGCACAAGGTGAAGTTCCTGAATCAGGCGTCCGAGCGCGGCCACGACAAGGGCAAGCTGGAGAAGCTGTGGCAGAGCTTCGAGGGGTTCGCGGACTACGCCTTCAACCGCGCGCACTCTTTCTCTTACGGCTACCTCGCCTACCAGACCGCTTACCTGAAGGCCCATTACTCGACCCACTTCTGGGCCGCCGTGCTGTCGAACGAGTTGAACAACACCGCGAAGGTCGTGAAGTACATCAACGAAGCGCGCACGCAGGGGATTCAGATTTTGCCGCCCGACGTTAATGCGAGCTTCGACAGCTTCACGGCCAGCGGCAACACGATCAGGTTCGGCCTCGCGGCCATCAAAGGCATCGGGCAGTCGGCCGTCTCCTCGATCATCGAGGCGCGCGACACGGGCGCGGGCTTCCGCTCGATCTACGACTTCACCGAGCGGGTCGACTCGAAGGCGGTCAACAAGCGAGTCCTCGAAAGCCTGATCCGCGCCGGGGCCTTCGACTCCCTAGGGCAGAGCCGCGCGCGGCTGTTCGCCGCCATCGACATCGCGATTGAGACCGGCCAGAGGTCTCACCGCTCTCGGGCCACCGGGCAGGCCGACCTCTTCGGGGCCCTAGCCGAGGCCGCTCCGGCGGCCGAACTGCCCCTGCCGCACGCCGAGGAGTGGACCACTCAGGAGCTCCTCAAGGGCGAGAAAGAGACCCTCGGCTTCTACATCTCGGGCCACCCGCTCATGCGTTATGACGGGGTCCTGTCCGACTTCGCCAACGTCGACGTGGACCGCCTCTCGAATGCGCACCACGGGGCGCAGGTGGTGATCGGGGGCATAGTCACGGACCTGAACGTGCGCACGACGAAGAAGGGGGACCGCTTCGGCCTCCTCCAGCTCGAAGACCAGTTCGGGACCGTGAAGGTCGTCGCGTGGCCCGAGCCGTTCGGCAAAGCGAATGGCATCATGAACAACGACACGGCCGTTCTGGTGAAGGGCCGCCTTGAGGTCGACGACGGCGGGTCGATGACCGTCATCGCCGACGAGATACAGGCGCTCGAAAACATCCGCGAGCGGCTGGCGCGCACTATGATAATTCACCTGAACGTGGACTCCATCGACAACGGGAGGCTCGAACGATTGTACGGGCTGCTGGACGGCCACAGGGGGGATTGCAACCTCCGGTTCGATATCCTGATGCCCGATGGCTCCATCGCGCGCGTACAGCCGAATCAATTCGTCCGCATAAAGGTCTCGCCCGATCTCACGAACGCGATCACGCAGATATTCTCCGACGCGAGGGTCGAGTTGCAGGGGCAGGCGTCAGGGGCCAGGGGCTTCGGGTCGGCGGCCTGTTAGCGAGCAAGGCGTGAGAGCGAGGGCCTCCCGCTCGCCGCCTCGGGGAGCCCGGTTGCCCAAAATAAAAGTTATATTTTGAATCCGAGCGCCCGAAAGAATGCGCGCCGGAGGCCCGCGCCCGCAGGAATCAGCCGAAATTCTCTTTATAGAATCCATTTTTCTCCCGGTCCACACCTATGCTAGAGTCTTAATTGCTCCCGCGGCTTTGAAAAAGCAAACAAACCTATTGGCGCAGGCAGGAATCTAACCGCTCGTAGGAATTCAACAGATCGCGAGTTCATTCTATTTGGCAACCGTAACCAGAAAACCGAAGACGCGGGTCATAAAGAGGCAAGAACGCCGTGAGAGCCTGTTGAGCCGCATCTTCACCCCCACGCGCATGGTTCTGCTGGGCATTCTCGCCCTGATCGCCTTCTCGGGGTTCGCCTTCTTCTATTTCAAGTACTCGCGGATGATCGACGCCCGCTTCCGCGGGGACGTATTGATAAGGACCACGGGGATTTACGCGGCCCCCCGGACGATTCGCGTGGGTCAGGGGTTGACGCCGCAATACATAAAGAGCTACCTCGACGGCATCGGCTACGTCGAGTCCAGCAAGGAGGCGGACTCAAGGCGCGGCAGGTATCAGGTCAAGGGTACGACGATAGATATTTACACGAGCGGTGACGCGATCATAAACGGCGCGCGCCAGTTCCCGAGCGTCAGCATCGCCTTCGGGTCGGGCGGCAAGAGCATCAGCAGGATCACCGACCTTGAGACGAAGCGCCAACTCGACAGCGCCCTGCTTGAGCCCGAAATGATGACCGCGATATCGAGCGAGAAGCGGCAGAAGCAGAAGCTCGTCTCCTTCAAAGACCTGCCCAAAGATTACATCAACGCGGTCGTGGCGATAGAGGACAGGCAATTCTTCGATCATTCGGGGATCAATTTCCGGGGCATCTTCCGCGCGCTGTGGCGCAACGTCGAAGAGAGCGAGATTCATCAGGGCGGCTCGTCCGTAACCCAGCAGCTCGTGAAGAACTTCTTCCTCACGCCCGAGCGCACCTTCAAGCGCAAGCTGCAGGAGATGATGATCGCCCTCGTGCTCGAAACCAAGCTGTCGAAAGAGGAGATTTTCCAGCTATACGCCAATGAAGTCTACATGGGCCAGTCCGGCAACTACTCGATCAACGGGGTGGGTGAGGCGGCCTCGACCTATTTCAATAAAGACGTGGTCAACCTGACCCTGCCCGAATGCGCCTTCCTCGCGGGGATCATTCGCGGGCCGAGCCTCTACTCGCCTTACCGCGACCCCGAGAGGGCGAAGGCCCGCCGCAATCAGGTGCTCGACTCCATGGAGGAGGCCGGCCTTCTGACCCCGGAGCGCGCGGCGCAGGCCAGGGCCACCGACCTGAAGATTCAAGCGAAGAGTGCCGCGCTCAACAGCGACGCCCCCTTCTTCGTGGACTACCTGCAACAGCAGCTCGCGACCGGGCTCGTCGCGCGCGACCTCTCGCGCCAGTCCTACAGGGTCTACTCGACCATCGACCTTCCCCTGCAAAGGGCCGCGGATAAGGCCGTCAACGAGACCCTCGCCTCGCTCGACCAGATTTTTGCGAAGCGCAAGAAGAACCCGGTCCCTCCGGGCACCCTTCAGGCCGCCCTCGTCGCGATGAACCCCAAGACCGGGGAGATTCTGGCGATGGTCGGCGGCAGGGACTACAGCCAGAGCCAGCTGAACCGCGCCGTCGACGCGCACAGGCAGCCGGGCTCGGTCTATAAGCCGATAGTCTACGCGGCCGCGCTCAATACGGCTTACGAGGATTCGGAGGGCGGGGTCATAACTCCCGCGACCGTCTTTATGGACGCGCCCGAAACGTTCCTGTACGGGCGCGGGGAGACCTACTCGCCCGAAAACTTCGGCAAGGTCTATTCGCAGCGCGATGTCTCCGTCCGGGACGCGCTCGCCCACTCCCTGAACGTGGTGACGGTCCGCATAGCCGAGCGCGTAGGCTACTCGAAAGTGGCCCGCCTTGGGGAGCGGCTCGGGCTGCCGAAGTCCCGCCCCTTCCCCGCCCTGGCGCTCGGGACGGCGGAGGCGACGCCGCTCGAAGTCGCGCGGGCCTACACGGCCTTCGCCAACGCGGGGCAGCTGGCCGAGACCCGCTCGCTCAAGCGCGTCACTAACGCGGACGGCGTAAGCATTTCGGAGCCGAGGCCGGACACGCGGGCAGTCCTTCAGCCGCAAATAAGCTGGCTGATGACCAGCATGATGCAGGACGTGTTGAACAGGGGCACCGCCGCGCGCGCGCGCGCGATGGGCTTTACGAGCCTTGGCGCGGGCAAGACGGGCACTTCCCGCGACGGGTGGTTCGCGGGCTATACGCCCAACCTCGTGTGCGTCGTGTGGGTGGGCTTCGACGACAACTCGGAGCTCGGGCTCGAAGGCTCCAAATCCGCCCTGCCGATATGGGCGGCGTTCATGAAACAGGCGCTCGCCCTGAGGCCCGACCTCGGGGGCGACAGCTTCCCGAAGCCGAACAACATCTCTACGGCCGAGATAGACCCCTCGACCGGCCTGCTCGCGACGGACAGGTGCAGCCTGAAGCGCACGGAGTACTTCATCGAGGGGACGGAGCCGCAGGAGAGTTGCCAGGCGCACGAAGGCGAGACGCCCGATCCCCTCTTACCGTTCGAATTCCCCGAAGACGACGAGGACCTCCAGGACAAGGCGAAGAAGTTGATGCGGGAGACCGAGAAGGCCGTCGACGACGCGCAAAAAGAAGTCCGCAAGCGCCTCAGGAAAGCCGCGGGCGGCAACCGCTGATCACACCCTCTGGTATTTTTTTCCGAATTTTCTGCTCTTATTAGATAAGGGTAATCAATTGAGTTCCTTCTTAAGGGGCGTTGGCCGAATCTCGCCCCTTTTTTTTACCATGGCCGTCTTTCTGCGGCGTTGACCTGCCCTACTTAGCTCTATAAAATTGAGTACCTGGAAAGGCGCAAAGTCTATTAATAAAAGATGAGGACAGGAGGGCGAGATGCTCAAAGGAATAGAGGAGATAGAGTCGATACTCGGGGACGAGGCGGAAGATTTATTGAACTACCAGAGCCGGACGATACCTAAAGAGCTGCTGCACCTGCCCGGCCCTGACTTCATAGACCGGGTCATGGTCTACTCGGACCGCTCGGCTACCGTGCTGCGCAACCTCTCTACGATGTTCAACCACGGGAGGCTCGCGGGCACCGGCTACCTGTCGATACTCCCGGTCGATCAGGGCATAGAGCACTCGGCCGGAGCGTCGTTCGCCCCGAACCCCGAGTACTTCGACCCCGAGAATATTTGCAGGCTCGCCATCGAAGGCGGTTGCAACGCAGTCGCCACCACTCTGGGCGTGCTGGGCTCGGTCGCGCGCAAGTACGCGCACAAGATTCCGTTCATTCTCAAGTTCAATCATAACGAATTCATATCTTACCCTAACGCTTTCGACCAGATAATATTCGGCTCCGTCGATCAGGCATTCGAGCAGGGCTGCGTGGGCGTGGGGGCGACGGTCTACTTCGGCTCGGAAGAGTCAAAGCGGCAGATTCAGGAAATCACTCAGGCATTCGCGCACGCGCACGAGCTCGGGATGTTCACGGTCCTGTGGTGCTATCTGAGGAACCCCCTCTTCAAGACCAAGGAGAAAGATTTTCACGTGGCGGCCGACCTCTCCGGGCAGGCGAACCATATGGGCGTCACAATCGAAGCAGACATCATCAAGCAGAAGCTCCCCGAAAACAACGGCGGCTATCTGGCCCTGAATACGAAAGAGAACCCTTACGGCAAAACGTCCAACAAGGTGTACACCGAGCTTACGACGGACCACCCGATTGACCTCACGCGGTATCAGGTGGCGAATTGCTACATGGGGCGCTCGGGCCTGATCAATTCCGGGGGAGCCTCCGGCGAGAACGACGTTCAGCAGGCGGTGCGCACGGCCGTAATCAACAAGCGCGCGGGCGGCACGGGCCTGATCTCGGGGCGCAAAGCCTTCCAGAAGCCGATGCCTGAAGGGGTCAAGATTCTCAACGCGATTCAGGACGTGTATTTGGCCAAGGAGATAACGATTGCGTAGGGGCCGGTGGCCGGGGGTCGGAGAAGAAAAGGGATTCAATGAAGGGAGTTTGAAATCATTAATGGGGCGGGGGCTGCCGTCCCCCGCCCCGGCCCCTGACTCCTGCCCGTGCTACTTCACCTCTTTCACGTCGGAAGGTTTCGCGAACAGCTTCTCAGGTATGTCTGTGTTGAAGCTGAAAGAATCGAAGCTGGCGCGGGCCGTCTGTTTTCCGTCGCGGTAGTAATCGATTATGGTCGGGACCAGCCGCCCCTCGAACTCAACCCACCTGAAGAAGCGCGCCTGATTTTCGGTGGGCGCTCCGTCGACCACGATCTTGTATTCGGTCATGATCGGGAGCTTCGTGCGCGGGTCTAAATGGAGGGTCGCCGAGCCCCCGCCCTTGTATTCAATACGGACCGCCTCGGAGAAAGTGTTGCGCCAGGGCTCGCGCCTCCCCAGGTAGGACAGCTTCGCGCCGGGCTCCTGCCAGCCGCGCCTCAATAAATAGTCGAGGTCGTAAGAGAGCCCCTGCTGAAATCTGTTGACCTGTTCTTCCGTCTGGTCCCGAATCATGTTGTTCGCGGCTTCGTAGACCCACCCGTTCTTCCCGGAATTCACCTGAACGAACCTGCGCTTGCCTTTGCCGAACTCCGTTCGCTCGCGGTCGGGGTAGACGATGTAATCGACGAAAGAGTCGGGCACGGTCGAGACCCCTTTATCGAAAGGGGTGTAATTCCCGCGGCTGACGCTTGAGCGGGTGTTTAGATAAACGTCGCCCCCGCGCGCCTTGATCGCCTCGCGGATCAACGCTTCGGCCTTCGCCTGCTGATTGTCGCCCGCCTCCTGCGCGGAGCCCTGCGCGCCCTGCGATGCCATGGTCACGACGATAGACAGGAGAATGGAATTGATTACGAATCTTAACAAGCTGCCTCCAGAAATATTTCGAGAATGAATCGATTTACTCGACATAAATTATAGCACCTGATTTTGATCGGGTGGCAACCTCCGATTCGGGCGGGCGTTTTTGGATGAACGCGCCGTGTACTGTAATTGATCATTCTTTCAAAGAAAACTATTGCGCGCGCGACGCCATCTACCTATAATCGGCCTGCTTCTCATTAATCCCCTAACGTAATTAATCCCCATCAGATTGGTTTCTGAGCCGGTATGCTGAACGCAAGATCGTTAAGAGTGCTTGGCGCTCTGTGCCTCTTCTGGGCACTGGTGCCGTGCGCTGCCGCACTCATGTCCAGGGCCTCGGCCCTCGCGTCGTCCGGCATTCGCGAGGAAGACTCCGCCCCGGCCGCCGCGCATCATACAAGCAAAGACACGAGTAACGACGCGAGCAACGACGCGATCAACGGCGCGGGCACCCCCGACCCGACCAGACAGATGACGATAATAGTCGGGGACCGCCCTCTGAGCGGGCGCGTGAGCCTTCCTCAGCAGAGAGGCGCGAGGCTCTTCCTCCCCGTCACGGCCATAGCCCGAGCCCTCGGGGACCAGATCAGCGTAGCCATACAGAGCCGCAGGGTCGAGGTGCGCAGGCAGACCGGAGTGCTCGCCGACTTCAACTCCCCGCTCAATCAGGTGCGCGAGAACGGAGCGGTCATACTAGTCGTCTCCAACACCGCGGACGTCGTCTTCACACCCGACCCGGAAGACCTCATGCTGCCGGTCGAGATAATCGCGCCGCTGCTGGACGTATCGATCATCGTCGACGCTCTGACCGTTAGAATAACGCGCGGGAAGCCGGGTTCGGGGAGCGTCAGGGACGGAACTCAACACGCCCAGTGGGAATTTCATCAGATAAATTATTCGTACAACCTGAACATGTACTCCGCCTCGTTCGGCCATAATTTCCTTATGAATTCCACCGGGCGAATAGGCGATGGCCGGTTCAACCTCACGACCAATCTTTACGGCAGCTCCCAGAAAGAGGCCGTGACTTTCCAGAGCGGGTCATTCTCCTTCGAGAGACCCAACGGGCAGAAGTTCATCGCCGGAGACTTCGGCACGGGGACCGACCTGTCTTTCATGGCTTCATCCGTCCGCGGGGCATGGGCGCAGCAGCCGTTCGCCGGGATGCGCATGACGGCCTTCGCGGGCCGCGCCATGTCGAACGGGTTCGCGGAAGCGCGGCTGCCTCACGAAGAGCCCGAGCTTCCCTTCACAAGATTCCAGCCCGCCTACGACACGAGCATCCTGGGCTCGTACGCCTCGTTCGGCCCGTCGATCAGCAACCCCTCGCAGACGCCCTCGACCCTCTACTCTTCGGGCTTTCTGTACTTCGACGGGCCCGAGTCGAGGGGCGAGATGCTGACGAGCGGAGTCAAGTATGCGTCCGAGCGGCACCAGTTCATCGGAGACATGGGCGTGGGCAATTTTTCCGGCATAAATCAGGAAGGCGTGCCCGTGAGCGGGTTCGCGCCGATGCTCGATTTCTCGGAAGTATTCAACCTCAGCGGGGGCATCAGGCTGCAAGGCAGGTTCACGCACATCGGCGCGAATTTCCTGAGCCCTCAGGGCAGCGGGGCCTTCGTGGCATCCACCCTCTACTCGGGCGGCGTCGGGTGGAGGCCCGTGGACTGGCTGGGAACGTCCCTGAGCGGCATGACGAGGACCCGGCCGGGCGTCGGCCAGAAAGACAATTCGGTTACGGCGACGGTGAGCCTCACGCCGCGCGGGCAGTGGCCCACCATGATCTTCACGCACACGGCGACGGAGAACTCCGTCGCAGGGGGCAGTTCCTACTCCCTGCTCAACGCGACGAAGGAGTTCAAGGATCTGAGGCTTTTCGGGAACTTCACGCGCATAAAGATCGCGCGGCATTTCGACACTTTGACCCACGTGGTGCGCCCGCCCGTACAGCCGAGCCTCAACCTCTCCGTCGGCGCGATGCTCAGGTTAAACTCGGATCACACGTTACAGGCGAACCAGTCTTTCGGCAGCGGCGGCAGCCTCAGCGGCTCAATCGACTGGATGACATCGTCTCTGTTCACCAACAGGGTGAGCTTCGGGGCCGGGTTCGGGTACTCTTACAGCCCGAACCAGATGATGACCACGGAACGCTTTCTCACGGCCATCCAGCTTCCGGGGAGGCACAACCTACAATTCACGTATTCGAGGACTCCGAACGGGCCGCAGATGACCCTGCAAATTCAGGGGCCGCTCCTCGTCGGGCGCAACCATGATTCGGTAGTGAACGCGCCGCTCTCCGAGATGCGGTCCATCGGCTCGTTTTATGGGAGGGTCTATCAGGATGTAAATCTCAATGGCCGGTTCGACACGGGCGTCGATCTGCCGCAGGCGAGGGTCCAGATACGGATAGACGGGAATTACTTCGCGGAGACCGACGAGAGGGGCGACTTCAGGGTAGACAACATAAAAGCCGGGGAGCACGAAGTCTACATGGACTTGCTCACCGTGCGCGCGGACCTGACTCTGCTCGACAGCGCGCGGCAAATCGCCGTGATGCGGCCCGGACGGGACGCGGTCGTAGACTTCCGCCTCGTCCGCACGGGGCGCATCAGAGGGGTCGTGTGGCTGGACGAAAACGCGAACGGGAAGATCGACGAAGGCGAGCAGAGGATGTCGAACGTTAGAGTCCTGACCGGCAGCGGCCGCGACACTCTGACGGACGGCGACGGCGAGTTCATCCTGGGCGACCTGCCTCCCGGCGAGCACGTGATCCTGCTGGACGAAAAGACCTTGCCGGAAAATATGAAGTCGGCCATAGGCTCGGTCCAGGCAATCGTGAAGGCGGGGCTCGAAACCGGCGACGTGAACCTCCCCGTGACCCCCAAGCCGCAGGAAGTGAAAGTTAAGAGATTCCCTTCGGCCACTCCATGAATGCCCGCCGCTCCGGCAAATCCCTCAATCAATGCGCGTCTGGCCCAGGAATATCGGGACGCAGGGGTTCTTGTAACTGACTCCGGGCCTGACTCCGCCAGCTGCACTTTCCGAAACCACCGTGTACGGCCTTGTCGCAACAGAGGTGGTCCCGGCTCGAACAGGAGTCGAAAGACGACGAGCAGAAGAAGAGCGCGTTGAAGGCCCTTCTGCTTCAGCAATGCGTTAACACGAAGCGGTCTTTACTGGTCTCAGCCCGCTACTACCGGGCCGCCTATCTCTACCGGTGGCTCGACGAGCCTACCTTCAACGTTAGCCTGGGGATGGGCTACAACGAGCTCCAACAGCAGTTCGACCGTATGAAGCTCGGCATCGAGCAGTTGCTCAGTTCCAAGCCGCCCGCGCAGCCCTTCGATACGGGGTACTACCTCATCCCCGTCGTAAAGTCGGGCGAGAGTAAGAACGGAGGCGCGCCCGCGAGCGGGTGCCCTTACGTGGTGCTCGACACGTCAGCCCGAACGCCTACTCTGAGCTGGGGCATATCGATTGAGGAGCCGCCCTTCAAAGGGAGCGTCCCGAACGGCGGCGCAATAGGCTTCTTCGTTGAAGAAGGCTGGTTCTATCTCGAAGGGGCAGAGCCCAACGGTGGCAAGAGCATAAGTCTTACCGTTTCCACCTCCGGCTATTACGCCAACGCATACGGCGATGACTCTTCCGGGAGGAAGTACTTCGTCTCGTCGCCTCTGGAGACGGATTTCATTTACAGCGGGGAGGCGGGCGGCGGAGTTGATGACCCGCGCACGCCCTGGAAACCCGCTTCAACCGTCAAGGCCAGCTACCTGACGCCCACCCCTTTCACCCAGTGGACCCTCGCCGTGAAAGACGCGGGGTCTCTGGCCAACCTGAAGGCAATACGCATGCGCCTGTCGGGCACCTACAACAGGCTGTAAAAGGAGGCTCAAATGCTTGCACCTAATTCAGCGGAGGTGAAAACAGACATATCGATTGCGAAGGGCGCGCTGGCTCCGGTCAGAGCGTACGCTTCGGCGGTCGTCGATTTCTCGGCTTTCCTGAAGACCGGCGAAGAAGCCGGGAACACAGTGAGCTACGCCGATTTCGTGAAAGTCATTGAGGCGGCGGGGGGATGGGCAGATTTTGTCGCGCTCGAAGGGACCGTTGGAGCGGCCCGGTCCGACACGGACCTCTTCACGGCGGGTGACCAGCGCCTGCTCGACTGGGTAAATTCTCTGGGCAATTTCAGCGCCGAGTTAGAGGCGCAGGCAAGGCACATCCAGGCAACATGGAAAGGTCCGGGGCCCGGCCGCAATAATCTCCGACAGCGTGATGATGTGATAGGCATCATCGTGGGGCTCAAAGGCCGCCTGGAAGCGGGCAGCAGCGACATTCTGAAGAGCTCGGTAGAGCTGCTGAACTCCTATCTGTCGGCTATAGGGTCGGAACGTGACAGCCTTTCGCAAGACGACGCGAGGCTGACCAGGTTGATAAATAAAATCCAGCAGCGCCTGCCCGGATCAAGCGTCAGCCATATGTTCGTGGATTACAGTGTACTCTCCCAACTGAATAAATTGCGGGAGGCGATAAGAGGCTTGAAGACGGATAACGAGCAGGCGGAAATGGCTCTGGCGAACCTTCTGGGAAAGATGCTTAATCTGACGACGGAATATGACGCGACTGCTGCCGACTTGAAAAAAGCGGGCGATGAAGAATTAGGCGGTGTGCTCCAACGGATGGACCTTGATGTAGCCATCGACTCCTGGAAAGAGATGACCGCGTACGCAGCACAATCGTTGGGCTAGAAATGGGGTGGCGGCTGCCCCTGCCCCCCACCCCCACTCACTCTCAGCTCGGTCTGACCTTCGACAATCGGGCCCCCGTCCTTGAAGTTCACGCGGTATTGCACGGTGTAGAGGCCCGGCGGCAGAGCCTTCTCGATCAGCAGGGGTCGCCGCAGCTCGGAGTTCCCGAGCACGGGCAAAGATTCGCTTTCCGGCATGTCGGCGACCACGGAATTCTCGCCGTTCAATACCCTGATCGCGTGCGCGGGCCTGATGTGACTGTTACCGCTGTTCCTGAGGCTCGGGGTCACGATTATTCCGCCCTCGCCCGCCTCGGCGGATAATCCTTCGAGCGAGCCTTTCTGAGTGATCTGAGGGACCATGATGTAGAACAGGGCCGCCATGCGAAAGCGCAGGATCACCTGCCGCCTGTTTTGATCCAGCTTTATGTTATCAGGCCGCGACTCCACGAAGAGCGCCGCGAGGTGATCGCCCGGAGCGGCATCTTTAGGGACGGAGATGGTGACGCGAATCGGGTGAACCTTCCCCGGCGCGACCGTCACCTCGCCGGGCGTGTAGATCATCCACGGGGCCGCGGAGCCGGGCCGTGTGCCCGCTTTGTAATACTCGACGTCTCCGCCATTCAGGATGCTCCAGTCGCCCGTCGATGCCACGAGCCTGCACGGCTCCGCCTCTCCCGAGGCGGAGCTGTAGATTATATTGACTATTACCGTGCGCTCGGTCCCCGGAACCATCGCGAGCTCGAAGCGCGCGGGAGCCAACCCGATGGCGTCATCCTTCGCGCCTTCAGAGGCGCTCGGCTCGGGCGTCTGAAGCGGTGCCGAGGGCGCGCGCTCCTGGGCGAGGACCGCCTGCTGGGTCGCGAGGCCGAGCAGCAGGGCGACGAACAATTGTTTGAGCTTGAGCATCTGCTATCGATCTCCGAAGGATTGAGGGTCGGGGTCAACAGTTAAAATTCGGCCCGCTCGACATGGTGAAAGTCAGAGTCAGGTTGAAGGCCCCGGCCGCGAACCATTGAGGCACGACGGCAATTATCACGTCGAAGGCGTACCCGTTGTCCGCGCCGCGCCTCCAATTGCCCTGGGAGGATGAAAGCTCCGGGCCATTCATGATGATGGGCGTGGTCGCGAGGTTTGCCAGGGACGAAGGGTATTGCGCCCTGCCGGTCGTGGGGTTGATCGTCACGGACGTGGTGGGGTCGTTGTTGTACGGGGTGCGGATCACCGAATTAATTCCGCATGGCCTCGCCCTGTCGCCGAGGGAGCGCAGGTTCTGGATGCCGAACCCGATGTCCGACAGTTTCAGAGCGTCCGGCTCGGTGCCCAGAGTGCCCGTGACCGCGACCGATATCTGGTAATCATCCCTGCTCCTGATGGCGACCGGGACGACGACCTTGATGATCGGGGCGGTGTTTATCGGCGTGATCTCTCCGAAATCCACGGTCACAAGAAGGTCCGCGTGCAGGCCCGGATTGCCGGTGACCGAGCCGCCGAACGCGGTGCTTGAGATCGTCGCCAGGCCGCCGCTCCCTATGTCGTGCTTGTCGGGGTCGGCCGCGGCGGGGAGTGAAGACGCGAGGACCATCACGCCGATCAGAGAGATTATTAAAGAGAGTCTTCCTTTCATTCTTTCTCAGATCAGTCGAAAGCCGCCGCGCCTACGGGTTCGAGACCGTGAACGTCACGGAAGTCGAGAAACTGCCGGGCGTGAAAAATTGCGGCTTGATCGCGAAGGTCGTCAGGATGACCAGCCCGCTGGTGTTGCCGGTCGGGACCATCGCGTTCATAATTCGAGGCCCGCTCACGATTGTCGTGCTCGTCGTGTAATTCGCGAGCGAGGCCCCCGTGACGTAGGTGTACCTACCCGTGGTCGCGTTCACCGAGCCCCTCGCCGCCGAGGTCGGGTCGCCGCTGGCGGTCGCCGCAATCGTGTCCGTGCCGGAGGCGACCCCGCTCCCGCTGTCCCGGACGGCTGAGGTGACCCCGAAGCCTATGTCCGCGAGGGTGACGGAGCTGGCATCAGGCGTGCCGCTCCCGTACGTCATGGCCGCCGCGCTCATCCTCAGGGTGTAGGAGACGTTGCTCCTCAGTCGCAAAGGCACGACGGCCGTGACGAAGTTGTTGGCGTTGCTCGGCCCCACGTCCCCGAAATTTATGGTCAGGGTCGTAGGGCTGTCGAGCCGGTCCCCCTTGGCCTTGTTGTTCGTGATCGTCCCCCCTCCGGTGATGGTCGCCGCGCCCCCGGCCCTGACTTCCACGAAGCCCGAGACGCTGCCCTGAAGCGATATTGAGCCCGTATCATTCGTCTGCGCTGAGGCCGCCGCCGCCGTGAGTAAGGTGAGGAGAAACACGAAGGCCGGTCTCACAAGCTGTCCAGTGCTAAGTTTCATGCAAGCTATCCTTCAATCCTCTCAAGCCAACCTTGAAAGGACGCGCCACGGTCTGACGCCGTGTTGAGTTGTTCGACATTCTGATGGGGGATTACAACACGAGGGGGTGCTGAGAGAGTCCCGTCTATTATTCAGTATTTTCGAATCGGGTCAATACTTTTTTCAACCTTGAGGTGGGTTTCCCTCCCCTGTTCGGGTGCGGGCCGGGGCCGAGAATCCGCCGACGGTCACTGCTTCAGGCCCCCCGATTGTTTTGTGGGCTGAGCCGGTCTCGCGGGGGAAGCTGTTTTCGTCTCGGGCTCTTTCTTCTCCGCGACTTCTTTCCTGACGATCAGGTCCGTCACCCCTTCAGTCAGGGCCTCGCGCTCCCCGAACCTCACCCGATACCGGACCGAATAGCTCCCTTCGGGCAGGGACTGTTCGATAAGGACCGGGGCCTCCAATTCTTTCCCGGCGAGCACCGGGATCGATTCGACATCCGAGAGTTCCGCGACCACAGCGCCCGCGCGGTCGGTCACCTGTATCGAGTGCAAGGGCCTCACGTGACTGTTGCCCTGATTGGTGAGCCTCGGGGTCACGAGTATGCCCTTCTGCCCCATCTCCGCTTTGAGGTTCTCAAGGGCGGGCTTCCGCGCCAGCTCCGGCACCATCACGTAGAAGATGGCGCCCATCCTGAACTTGACCTGCACCTGCTTCGTGTTGCCGAGCAGCTTCAGGTCTTCGGGGCGCGGCTCGACGAACAGCACGGCGAGGTGATCGCCGGGCGTCGCGTCCTTCGGGACGGAGACGGTGACCCTGATGACGTGGACGTTCCCCGGCTCCACGGTCATCTCGCCGGGGGTGTGGATCATCCACGGGCTGGCGGAGTTCGGCAGCGTCCCGGCCTTGTGGAAAGTGACCTCCCCTTCCCGCGTCATGTCCCAGTCGCCGATGTAGGCCCTGATCCTCGCGGGCGGGGCCTGCCCGGAGACGGAGGTGTAGATGAGCTTGACGGTCACGGTCCTTTCGGTGCCGGGTGCCATGACCAGTTCGACTCGGGACGGGGATATGGTTATGTCATCAAGCTGCGGCTTGGACTGGTCCTGGCCTAAAGCCGCCAGCGGCGCGGCCAGCGACAGCAGGACCCCGAACAGTAATACCTTAAGTCGATTCATAGACCTTCGATTCTCCGGTTAGCAGGGGTTTGATCGAAACCGTTAGCGGGGCTTTCACGAACCGGGGACTCTGTAGAGCGCGCAAAGCATCGAGCGAAGCGCGGTCAGGCGTCGCCCAATATTTGGGGCGACGCCTGACT
>DASQDI010000084.1:0-9757 GCA_035634255.1 Blastocatellia bacterium | reverse complement strand
AGATATATAAATTTTTCAGGGACTTCATGTGATCCTCCACAGCCAGGCAGCTAGAGCCCGGCCCCGCTCTTAGCCGCGGCAGCGCCGTCGGGAGCTTTGTCGCCGAGGTCGGGCGCGCGATAAGCGTATACGGTGCCTTCGCGCGTGCCGATATAAAGCACCCCGCCTGAGTTCGCGATGCTGCGTATGGTGCCGCTGAATTTATGCGACCACCGGCGCGAGCCGTCCGTAATTCGGAAGGCGATCACTTCGCCGATCTCGGTCCCGGCCAGAATAACATCGCCTACTAATAACGGCCTGGGCGTTGTCCATCTGCTGGACGTCTTCTGCCTCCAATTTATCTTATTGAGAGACAGGTCGATGGACGCAACCGTGTTACCTATGAAAACCAGGAGCGAATTCCCGGAAATCACCGGCCTGCCGGACGACCAGCCGTCCGCCAGGTAGTGGGCTTCGATGGCTCCCGTTTTCTGACTGATGCGGTAGATGTGGTTGGCCGCCCCGAGGAACACCGATTCGCCAAAGACGGCGAGCGAGGTGGATACCGGGGTCGTGAATTCGCGCTTCCAGTCGACGCGGCCGGTCTCGTTGTCGAGGGCGTACACGCCCCCGTCGCGGTCGCCGTAGAAGACGCGGCCTCCCGCCGTCACCGGAGCAGAGGGGATGCGGTCGCCTCTGCCCGACCGGGAGGAGAAGGCCCAGCTGACGCTCGCCGTAGCCGGGTCGATTGAGACCAGTTCGTCGGATAAAGTCACGCCGTAGAGCGACGACCCGGCGCGGACAATGTCGGACGCCACGCCGCGGCCGGCGGCGACCCTCCACCGCAGCTTACCGCTGGCCCTTTCAAAGGCGTAGACGTACCCCGCCCCGCTCGGCGCTTCGTTTATATCTGTGCCGATCACTATCAGGTCGTCTAATATTATGGGGTTGCCGTGAAACCCGACCTTCCTCTGGTCCTTGCCAGCGTCGTAACTCCAGCGAACCCCGCCCGTGTTTTTATCCAGGGCATAAAAAACGCCCGCGCACGAGCCGATGAAAAGCAGATCTCCCGAAACCTCGGGAGTAGAAACCACTCAGCCGTGAGTGTCGTATTGCCACAGGGCCTGAGATTCTGTCGCGGGATTCGCGTTCTGGGCCGTGCCGCCGGTGACGCCGACGCAGCTCACGATCAAAATGGCTATGGCAACTGAAACGCCGTGCTTATTCATAACTCTGCCCTAAAACCTGCCTGTTCTTTCGGGATGGGACTACCGTTTTATATCGGGAGCGAAGAGGTCGTCGGAGATGTTTTCGCAGACTCGCACTTCCCTTACTTTGTATTGGCGGTAGTGCGAATTATTTCTGTAGATGTCTATCACCCCCGGAACCTTCATCCCATCTTTATCCATGTAAGAGTCATAAGTTATTTCGTAATCGGGCTGCCCCTCCGCGGGGAAGATGAACCTGACGCCCTTCAGTAAACTGGTCTTCGCGTCGATCAAAAAATCGACGTTGCCGATGGGCTCGATGTTCGCTTGCAGGACTTCCGCCGGAGCCCCGCGGTACGTCTCCCGGCCCGCGTGCTTCAGGCTGGCGGCCTGCGCCTTCAGGTGCCCGAGCCAGCGCGACGAGAAGGCCAGCGAGTAGAACTGGAACAGCCCTACCTGTAAGAGGTCCAAACGCTTCGCGGCTCTGGCGGTAGCGGAAGAGATGAGCCAGGCTTGAGAGCCGTCATAGCCCATCCGATATTTGTTGCCCGGCGCTATCTCGTATTCGAGCCGGAACCTGTCGGGTTTAACGGCAATCGCCCCTTTCGCCGATCTGCCGTCCTTCGGGTCGAGCAGGACATCAATGTTCAATAAAATAGAGTCACATGATAAAGCCTTCTGCGAGCCATGTGCCTGTATGACGTCGTTAAGCAGCTTGCCGGGTGCCCCGGCGGCCTTCTGGCTCGACGGAGTTGGCAGGCAGCAGAGTAGAATCGCGGCCACTACGTTAAGTACGCGCGCCTTATAGATCATATTATTTCCCTCGCTTGTCATAATCTTCCGTAACCCTGAAGCAATCTCTCTGAGTCTCAACCGGCGGCCGAATCGACCGCCGCGGCCTCGGGCACGGCCGCCCTGAAATCGCCCGGCGCGGCGGGCATAAAGGTGTGCGCGGGGCCTACCCTCAGTCGGCCGTCTTCGAGCGTAAAGACCCGGTCCACCTGCTCGATGAATGCTGTCGCATGGTGGGCGATGATTATCGTCGTGCGATCTTTCATTAAGCGCCTCAGGGCGTCGTGAACCGCAAGCTCCGTCTCCTGGTCCACCGCCGAGGTCGCTTCATCTAAAATCAGAATCGGCGCGTTTCGTATGAGAGCGCGCGCGATGGCGATGCGCTGGCGCTGCCCCCCGGACAACTTCGCCCCGCGCTCCCCGACCTGCGTATCTAACCCCTGCGGCAGCTCCTCTATGAAGTCCAGAGCGTTGGCGAGCCGGGCGGCTTCCGTTACGGCTTCGTCGCTTGCCGCGAGGTTTCCTATGCGGATGTTATTCCTTATGGAGTCGGAGAATAAGAATACGTCCTGCGAAACGAGCGCTATGTGTTTTCTCAGGTAGCTTAACGGGAGATCACTTGCGACCGCCCCGTCCACGTACACCTTGCCGGCGGTCGGTTCGAGAAACCGCAGCAACAGATTCACCAGAGTCGTTTTGCCTATGCCGCTCGACCCGGACAGGAGGACGGTCTCTCCGGGCCTGATCTCGAAATCGACGCCGCAAAACACCGGCGGGCGCTCGGGGTAGGCGAAGCCCACGTCCCGGTATCGGATGTGCCCGCGAACTCTCGGGGGGGCGATCAAACACTTCACGTCCTGTTCGGGCTCAAACGATTTCAACTGCTCGACCCGCTCGATTGAAGCCAGCGCCTGCTGAATCTGGAGCGACTGCTGGATGATACGATTTATAGGCATGAGCAGGTACGCCGCGAGCGTGTTTATGCCTATCAGGGCGCCCAAAGAAAGGTCCCCCGAGATTACCGCCGCCCCCCCGTAAGCGATCACCAGCAACGAAATGAGTAGGGTTATGACCTGAGTGGTCTGCGCCCCCCCGGTCATAAGCAGGCGGGCCTTGATTAAAATGCGGGCTTTTTCAACCGAAGTTTTCGCGTACCTTCGCGCGCGGTATTTTTGCGCGCCGCATGCTTTAGTCTCGTAGATGCCGGCCAGGGATTCGTGAAGCTCCCGCGACTGTAGGGCCGTCTTTTCCGAAACCTCTGTGAAAGCCTCTTTGGTCCGCCGGTTAAAATATAACAACAGCCCGAAATAAACCGGCACCGAAGAGAGGATAATCAACCCCAGCTCCATGTTGAAGGCGGGAAGCAGGACAAGGCCGCTCAACAGCCAGACGGCGGTCCTGCCGATTCCGGTCAGGACCGACACGGCGTCGAGAGCGGCGCTGGCGTCATTGGATATCCTCGACATGATGTAGCCGCTCTCGTTGCTCTTGAAGAAGAGGTAGGGTTGGGATTGAATGTGCTCGAACAGCTCCAACCCCAGGATCAAAGAGACCCGCTCTCTGTAAACCGAGGCGTGGTAGAATTCCAGGTAGGAGGTGACTATCGAGCCGAGAGTCGCCCCCCCCATCGCCAGGCTCACCTTGATCAACAGAGGGAAGTTTTTGTTAGGCAGCACGTCGTTGATTATGACGACCGTCGCCAGGGGGACGATGAGCTGCAACGCGCTGGAGAGCGCGCCGCAGACATTCGACAACAACACTTTGCGCCAGAGCGTCCGAAAGCGGCTCGCGAACTTCGCCACTTTCACCCACCCGCTGAAGTACTGATGCGCGAGCGATGCGAATTGTTTGAGCATACTCCTGCCGTAATTAGAAGCCCCTAGTGACAGCTATGATGATGCACGTTGGATTGCGCGACTTCGCCCAGCCTCTCGATGGGGATGTTGGCCGCTGCCCAGAGCTGGTCCACCGCGTTTTCAAAGTAGATCGGGCACATCATCCGATTGCGCGCCGTCAGGTCGCCCTCTCTCGTGTAGGCTTCCTTTCTGCACCCGCCCGCGCAGACGTACCGCACCGGGCACACGTTGCACTCAGGCAGAATGTCAACCTGAAGGTCTTTCATCTCCCTGAGAAGGCCCGAGGTCGCCAGAATGTGTTCGAGCCCGCTCTCAAAAGCATTCCCGCACAGGAACTCGGGCTGGTGCATCGTCTGGCAAGGGTAAACGTCCCCATTGGATTCGATGCTCACGAGGCCGTTGCCCACGCCGCACTGCGACCTGCGGAGGTTCCCCGCCTGCACCACCGGCAACTCCTTCTGCGATTTCCTCCTCTGTTGATAAAACTTGCGCTCCTGCTCGAAGACGTGCCTGAACTGCTCCCCGTCCAGAGTGTGCTCCTTGGCGCGCCAGCGGTCGGCCGGGTCATCCACTTCCATGGTCGATCCGGCGATGGTCACCTCTCTCGCCTGTAGAGAGTTGTAGGCATAGTCGAGGAATTCGCCCACGCTGTCCATATTCACGGGCGTGACCACGGAGTTCAGGTGAATCTGTTTGACGCCGGCGTCTCTCAGCATCCGGATCGCCTCAAGCACCTTCGCGTGCGTGCCCCTGCCGCGCACGGCGTCGTGTTCTTCCGGGTGGGCGCTGTCGAGGCTTATCGAGATCGAGTCGACGGCCTTGGCGATACTGCGGGCCATCTCTGGTGTTATGAGCGTAGCGTTGGTCAGTAAGTTGACGTGCAGTCCGCGCGACTTCGCCCGCGCCGCGATCTCTATCGCGTCTTTATTGAGCAGGGCCTCGCCGCCTGTTATCTTGACTTCGCCGAACCCCAACCGCGCCGCTTCGTCTATAATGTTAAAGAAATCCTCTTTGGACCCTTCGGCGCGAGTCTCTTTCAAATCCTTTTTGCGACTCAGCTGAATAAACTGGAAGCGGTGCTCCTGGTTATAACAGTACGGGCACTTGAGATTGCATTTGGCAGTCAGGTGAAGGTATAAGAGCTTGGGCCGCTCCAGCCAGGTCGGGGCCCATTGAATCTGCTCATACTCGCCTTCAAACAGGAACCTGAAATCGATCAGGTGCTGGACGTACTGGGACACGTAATCAACCACGAGGGGGTCCGTGGGGCTCGCGCCTATTAGCGCGGCCAGTTCGCGCGCCGCGTCCTCGGGCCTGCCATCCTTCGCGAGGCCTTCGAAGACCGTTTTCCCAAAAGCGTCAGTCTTGAACCAGATGAAGTTCCGCGGGTCGAAAATCAGGTACTCTTCATCGCGCTCGAAAACATGATATTCAGTCGGCAGATTGTATCGTTTCCCTGTCATAAATCCTCCATGCGAAATGCTCATCGTTTACCCCGACAGCCCGAACGTCAGCATGAACGCGGCTGGCTTGTGAGCCATCTTTCGAGGCCCGCGGCACGGCCGCCTAAAGAAGTTCGACGCTTCCACCGCCACGACCTGCTGTCACCCACACGCGCAGGTTTCGGGGCACCCTTCGCCGGAGCCAGTGGTCGCATTACAGGTGCAACAGAAGGCCGGCTCGGATGGCTGCCGTTGGACGAGCGGCACTAAAATAAATGGCCTCAAGCTTATAAGATTCGTCGTAAGTAACTTCTTTAAAGGTCAATCAGAGGATTAAAAATGGTGCTGACTGTCATGCCTCCGATGTCGCCATCCGTGAGCCATGTTCCGGTGCGAAGACTGGGCAATCAGCACCAGGCCGGTGATGATTTTAGAGAAGCTCGTCGTGGCCGGCGCCGCAGCCGCTCTCCGACGCGCATTTACAACCGCCGCCGGACCCTTGCCCGTGAGCCGCGCCACAGCCGCAGCTGCCGCCCTCTGCGGGCTGGTCCGGCTGCACCTGAACAACTAACGGTACGAGAATAATTGGCTTCAAAGTAGCAAGATTAGACATTCCAACTTTCCTCCTGACTGTGATTTTTAACGGTGTGATCTTCCTCACGAACGTGAGAAAGTCAGGGCACAGTCAGGCAATCTCCATTCCGCGAATGAGGGTGCCTTGTGAAGACGCTAAGTGATTGAACCTACTCAGGGATGCCCGGTCGACCCTGGGCAGGTGATGACGTACCCGGCCGCGTCCGCCGGCCTGTCGGCAGCCGGGCGGCGAGCGGCCAGTGTTTAGGGCTTAAATTATGGTAATCTCACCGCCCGAATATGGGCAGGCCGCTTTCATTTGGGCAGGTACGAGATCAGTTGTTCCGGCTGTCATAAACAATGGGGTCGGTGCCTCCAGCCATGCCGAGTTTCCTCATCTTGCCCTGAAGAGTGGTGCGGGCGATGCCGAGCATCTTCGCGGCCTGGGTCTGGTTATTCCCCGTCGTCTCAAGTATCTTTTCGATGTGGGAGCGGATGACGCTATCAAGAGTCATATTCGCATCGGCCGAGACCGGAAAAGTCGGCTCCTTGTCGAGCCCGCTGACGAGATGGACCGGCAGATGACCTGGGTCTAAAATTTTATCGTACGACATGGTTGAAAGCTGAATGACCAGATTTCGTAATTCGCGCACGTTCCCAGGCCAGCCATACCCCTTCAGCATTCCGTAGAAGTTTTCGGTCGCACAGCCCGCGTTCATTTCGAGGTCGCACGTGTGACATATTGAAGATTGATCGATCCTTCTGCGGCGGTTCATCTCCACGCACTGTTCCAGCAGAAAGTACCGAGCCAGAAGCGGGATGTCTTCGACCCTTTCTCTCAAAGGCGGCACGTTCAGCTTTAAGACATTAAGCCGGTCGTACAGGTCATCTCGGAAACGCCCCTCGGCGACCATCTTCTCAAGGTCCCTGTTTGTCGCCGCAATGATACGGACATCGACCCGGATCGGCAGGTCTCGCCCGATGGGCTGAATCTCACCCTGATCGAGCACCCTGAGCAAAGCCACCTGTAATGTCGGGGGGAGGTCTGCCACTTCATCGAGAAAGAGCGTCCCGCCTTCGGCCGAAAGGAATTTCCCTTTCCTGAACGTACTCGCGCCGGTGAACGAATTCTTTTCATGGCCGAAAAGCTCGTCTACCTGTAGTGTCTCGGATAGCGCGGAGGCCAGAACAGGCACGAAAGGATTGTCTCTCCGCCTGCTGAAGTAATGCACGGCATAAGCAGCAAGCTCTTTGCCACTACCACGCTCGCCCCGGATCAGGACGGGGACCCTGTTCTGATCGGCGACTTGCTTGATTGCCCGCTCCAGCCCGAGGAACTTCTGGCTGCCGCCTATCCAGTTGATCTCGAGCCCTCGCTTCCCCGCATACTGTCGAAAGCGCAACCGATTGAGCGCCAGGACCGCGGAAGAGATCAACGGCTCAAGCGATCTGATTATAAAAGGGGTGTAAGCGTTGGCCCTGCTCGTCCCAAGGCCTACCCAACCGGTAACCGCCTCGCCGTCCAATAAAGGGAGCCACAAAGAGGAGGCAGAGTCAGCCAGTTGACCGAGGAGCGGCGCTTCGGCCCTGGCGGACTTCTCTCGTATCGAGCGCCCATACATATAAGGCAGGTAGTCCCCGGTATTTTCCGCAACCCACGAAGCTGCCGCCATCCGGCTGGCCCCCGCCCATGCGCGTGATGATTTCCAGGCCCTCTCAATCGCCGCCGGAGATTCTACTCTGACGAGATCGGGGTCGCTCTCCCCCTGGGATTTCCACTCCGACGAGTTAAACAGCGCTACGGCAACCTCCGAGCTGCTGACGTCAATAGCGTGGTCAATAAGACGCTTGTATATGTCACTGACTCCGATATGCGGGTGACCCGACAGAGACAATAAATCGTCGAATGAGTTGAGTTGGACCATATGGCTTGTCAAGGAAACCTCTCCGAAATTATGTCTAACAACGCAGAAATTAGCTCATAGCCTAGTCGGCACAGAACACTTCCCCAAACCTCGGCGCGCTCTTATGCCGCCTCCAGAGCAGGAGACAACTTACCGACTCTTCGAGGCAGCTGTTGCGTGGTGTGTAATGGTAAGTACTTGGAATCTAAGTGTGAAAAATGCTTTATACCCACACCCCTGGCTCATAATTTAACTCTCTGTCAGGCGTGAGGAAGCCGGTGAAATCTGTAGTTGTAATGGGACAGGTATTATATGTTCTGCCTACGATACTGACCGGCACTGACAAAAACCTGACTCGCAACGCTCACAGTTGCTCCGCGCAACTGTAGGCAAAATTCTATAGGCCAATCGAGTGTGTGTCATTAACAAATATGGGGATCGTTATTAACACATGTTCGTTCAGCTCGCTTTCACCTGGTGGAAAAGCCTTATCGGATTAGGCACGATGGTCCAGCCTTTCTCCTGGCGAATGATCCCTTTCTGCTGCATGTCTTTAAACACCCGGCTGAGATGCTGCGGCGTGATCGCGATCAGTTGAGACACCTCCCAATGCTTGAGTAAGAGCTGGAATCGGATCTCCTTTTGCAAGCCCTCAGGTTCCAGGGCTGAGATCAGTTGCCATAGTAACTCTTCGACCCGCTGTTGTGCCGACAGGCAGGCCAGCTGCACGATGCGTTCGCTCTGGTCGCAAATCTCGTTGCTTTGCATTCGTTGAATCGCCCAGGAGAAGTTGTTGTCGGTTCTCAACAGTTCAAGAAAAACTGCGGCCGGGATGCGATATAGTCGAGACCTGACCAGGGTTATGGCGGTGAACTGATAAGGTCTCTGAGCGATTACGGAGGAGGCACCGAGTAGCGCCCCCGGGAACCGCAAGTCGACAATAAATTCCTTACCCTCTCTAACTATTCTGTGCAGCTTGATCAATCCGGTTTTAATAAAATAGACTTCCACGGCCGCTGAGCCCTGTTCGAATAAAGCTGTATTAGCAGAATATAATTGAGGAGGAGCGATTGAATTAAACAGGCGGTCGATCCTGTCGAAGTCATACCTGGCAGGCCTTATACCGTCAGGGTGATCCTTCATTTAGCCTACCCCCTTTTAAGCAGTGTGTCGTTCTGTAGAACCCTTCAAAGTCTACGCATCACCAGCCAGTCGCGATCAGGCCGCCCCCTTGTAGCCTCAAAAAACATGAGCGCAAACAACGCCAGACTACCTTCGGCTTCACGATGGCTTATGAGGTTAGTAGGGCTGAAAAATTATGATACCAGGACCTCTGAACCACCTTTAAAAGCCCAGGGCAGTCCAGTCCGTTTGAGAAACCGGTTGTTTAAACAACCGGGCTGAATAAGCTACGAAGGCACAGGTAATATATCATACGGACAGTTGTGAGTAAATTACTTACATATCAACGAACCGGCGGGCTCTCGGAATCAGTAACGCTAGGGCTCGCCAATAAAATTCGGGTGAGAAATTGCCCGCTCAAAAACTTGGGTGGTCTTGCTGTTTCGGAAAACGAAGGTCAGAAGCAAAAGGGGGATAGCAATCTTATTGAATGTGCTATTTGAACGACAGCGGAGCGGATAAAGCGAAAGACGAGCTTGTAAACTCGCCTGTTATAAAAGCTTATTGGTGGCCCCTGGAGGATTCGAACCTCCAACCAAAGGATTATGAGGACAATAGTTCAACCTTGAACCGGGCTGCGATTAGCTGCAACTGGTTGAAATCTCTACGCAAGCTAGCCATCGACCACTGCGAGGATTAGTGCTGATTTATGCGTATTTCTGTTTAAGATTGTCACAAATTTGTCACAGTTTTCTGGTGTGAACCCCTCGGTTGAGACAGTTTTCAATTGGCACACTTGCCGTTCAATAGATTCTACTTCTCAAACTGTTTCATCTCCCTTAGGATCATCCCCGGCTCGTGAAGCGGAGGCGAGCTCTGCC
>DASQDI010000083.1:0-76036 GCA_035634255.1 Blastocatellia bacterium | reverse complement strand
AACGGTGAGGCCGTGATGGAGTTGCTGAGGGAGTTGCACAGGGCGGGTGCGACCATCTGCATGGTGACGCACGACCAGAGGTACGCTCGCCACGCCGACAAGACCATCCACCTTTTCGACGGCCGCGTCGTTACCGAAGATGAGGCCGCGAAGAAGGAGTCGGAGGTTCAGGGGAGCAACTACAAGGTGGTCTAATCCTCCTTCGAGCTGCCCGCGACCTCTTTTTCGAAATCAAGACCAGCCCATACATACACGAGACAATCCGCCAGGGGGTTAAACTGGCGGATTATCGTTCGTGTCGCCTGCCGAAGATATCCTGAACCTGCTCTACAGACGGGACGGAAGAGATGGAAAAACTGCTCCAGGACCTCAAGTCGGGCTTGCGAATGCTGCTCAAGAGTCCGGGATTCACCCTCGTCGCGGTAGCGACTTTAGCCCTCGGCATCGGCGCGAACACCGCGATCTTCAGCCTGGTCAATGCCCTGGTCTTCAACCCTCTGGTATTCAACGACCCGGAAAGGCTCGTGCAGCTGTGGGCGACCAACCCGCAATTGAGCGCCGAGTTCGCCAACCATCACGAGGTCTCTCCCGTCGATGTCAACGACTGGCGTGAGCAGAATAATGTCTTCGAAGGCATCGCCGCTTACAGGCATGCGGCGTTCAACCTCACCGGGGCGGGCGACCCGGAGCAGATCACGAGCGCCCGCGTCTCGGGAAATTTTCTGAGCCTGCTGGGGGCCACGCCCGCGGAGGGCCGCCTGATCTCGCCGGACGACGACCGGGCCGGGGCCGAGCGCGTAGCCGTGATCAGCCACGGCCTATGGCAGAGAAGGTTCGGCGGGGACGGTTCCGTCATCGGCAGCAGGATCACTTTGAACGACCAGCCGGTGACCGTCATCGGGGTGCTTCAGCCCGACTTTCAATTCGTCCACCTGGGGCGCGCGGAAATCCTGACCCCCTTCGCCTTCACGCCCGAAGACCTCGCGCGGCGAAACGACCGGTGGGCTTACGTGGTCGCCCGCCTGAAGCCCGGCGTGACAATCGAGGCCGCGCAGGCGGAGATGGGCGTGATAGCGCGGGGCCTTCAGGAAACCTACCCCGACACCAACCGCGATTGGGGCGTGCGCGTCACCTCCCTGACGGACGAAGCGGCGGGGCCGATGGGCAACCGCACCCTCATATCCCTGCTGCTCGGGGCCGTGGGCTTCGTGCTCCTGATCGCGTGCGCGAACGTCGCCAACCTGTTGCTCGTGCGCGCCTCGGCGAGGCAGAAGGAGCTAGCCGTGCGCGTGGCTCTGGGCGCGGGCCGCCTGAGGCTCGTCCGGCAACTGCTGACCGAAAGCTGTATACTCTCCGCCCTCGGAGGCGCGCTCGGGCTGCTCATGGCGATGTGGGGCGTGGACCTTTTGACTTCGTCGATCCCTGCCGACATTCGCGGCTCGGTCCCGAAGTTCGGGCGGGTGGAGATCGACTTCGCCGTTCTGGGATTCACCCTGCTGGTGTCTCTGATCTCCGGGGTCGTGTTCGGGCTGTTCCCTGCCCTCAGCTCCTCAAAGCCGAACCTGAGCGAAGCTCTCAAGGAGGGCGGCGGCAAGGCGAGCGGGAGCTCGCAACAGAAGAGGCTCCGCAACGCCCTCGTCGTCGCGGAGGTGGCCATCGCCCTGATCCTCCTGGTCTGCGCGGGCCTCATGATGAAGAGCTTCGCCCGACTTCAAAGCGTCGATGTCGGGTTCAACCCGGAGAACCTGCTGACGGTCTCGGTCAACCTGCCGGTGAGGCGGTATAACGAGCCGCAGAAGATTCTGTCCTTCTTCGACCAGGCCATCGAGCGGATCAAGGGACTGCCGGGAGTCGAATCGGTCGGGGGCGTAAACACTCTTCCCTTCTCGGGCTCCAACACGTCGGCGGCCTTCTCCGTCGAAGGGCGGCCCGCCCCGACGGACGGCGAGCCCCTCTTCGCGCAGATCCGCATGGTGAGCCCGGATTATTTCTCGACCATGCAAGTGGCTCTGAAAGCCGGGCGCGCGTTCACCGAAAGCGACCGGGCTGGCGGGCAGAACGTCATGATCGTCAACGATGTCTTCGCGGAGAGAATGTTCCCGAACGAAGACCCGCTCGGGAAAGTCGTCGTCACCAGGAGAGGGCAGTCCCTGCCGAGAGTGATCGTCGGAGTCGTCAAGGAGGTCAAACACTTTCAGGTTGACGACGCGGCGCGGATGCAGATGTACGTTCCTTACGCCCAGCTCCCCTCCTCCTTCATGGGTCTGGTCATCAAGGCGTCGGCCGAGCCCGCAGGGTTAATCGCGGCCGTGAGGAAAGAGATACTCGCCATCGACCCCGACCAGCCGATCACGAGAGTCATCACGATGGAGCAGATGGTCTCGGACCGCCTGATAGTTTCGAGGACGATCAGCATGCTCCTTCTGGTCTTCGCGGTCGTGGCCCTGGCCCTCGCGTCGGTCGGGATCTACGGGGTGATGTCCTACTCCGTCGCGCAGAGGACCCACGAGATAGGGATACGCATGGCGCTCGGGGCTAAGGAGGGGGACGTTATAAGGATGGTCGTGGGCCAGGGCTTCAAGCTCACCATCATCGGGGTTATCATAGGGCTCGTCGGGGCGGCGGTGATGGGCGCGGTCATGTCGAGCGTCCTGTTCGGGGTCAGCGGCTCCGACCCGGCCACCTTCTGCGTGACGGCGGCCCTCCTGACAGGAGTGGCTCTGGCGGCCACTTACATCCCCGCGCGCAGGGCCGTGAAGGTGGACCCAATCGTCGCTCTGCGGTACGAGTGAGGCGCGGGCGAGGCGAATGCGCCGGGAGTCGGCTATTATTGGGCGGCGAAGAAAATCATGATGAAGAGGCACGAATCGGGTAACCCGAAAGTTCTGATCGCGGACGACCAGCCGGACGTTCTGGAAGCGCTCCGCCTTTTGCTCAAGGGCGAGGGTTATCAAATCCAGACCGTGAATTCCCCCGCCGCGATCATGCAGGCGTTGGAAGACGACGATTTCGATGTCCTGCTCATGGACCTGAACTACGCCCGCGACACGACCTCGGGGCAGGAGGGGCTCGACCTGCTGACGAGGATCTCGGCCCTGGACAACTCGCTCCCGGTCGTCGTGATGACGGCGTGGGGCAGCGTAGACCTCGCGGTCGAGGCGATGAGGCGCGGCGCGAGGGATTTCATCCAGAAGCCGTGGGACAACGCGCGCCTGCTCTCTATACTGAGCACGCAGGTAGAGCTCGGGCATGCCCTGAAGAAAGGGCAGAGGCTTGAAGCGGAGAACCGCCTGCTCCGCAATCAGGACCGGCCCACGATGATCGCCGAATCGCCCGCGATGCAGCCCGTCTTGCAGATGATCTCGCGGGTCGGCCCGTCGAATGCCAACGTGATGGTCACCGGGGAGAATGGGACGGGCAAAGGGGTCGTGGCGGCCACGCTCCACGCCATATCGGACCGGGCCTCGCGCCCTCTGGTCACAGTCAACATCGGGGGGCTGTCCGAGGGCGTGTTTGAGAGCGAGCTGTTCGGCCACGTCAAGGGCGCGTTCACGGACGCCAAGGCCGACAGGGTCGGGCGGTTCGAGATGGCCGAGGGCGGCACCCTCTTCCTCGACGAGATCGCGAACCTTCCCGTGACCCAGCAGCCGAAGCTCCTGCGAGTTCTTGAGACCGGAGAGTTCGAGCGGGTCGGCTCGTCCAAGACGCGGCGCTCGAACGTTCGCATAATCTCGGCCACGAACTCGGACCTCAGCGAAGAGGTTTCGGCCGGGCGCTTCCGCCAGGACCTTCTGTTCCGTTTGAACACGGTGGAGATCAGGCTCCCGCCCCTGCGCGACCGGCGCGAGGACATACCCCTGCTCGCGATGTTCTTCCTCCGACAGCACTCCCAGCGCTACCGCAAGAACCTCTCGGGGTTCACGACCTCCGGCATGCAGGCGCTCATGAAGCACCCGTGGCCCGGCAACGTGAGGGAACTCGACCACGCCATCGAGCGCGCGGTGCTGATGGCTCAGGGGGAGGAGCTGGAAGCGGCGGACCTGGGGCTGCGCTCGGGCAAGGAGGTCTCGCGGCGGCTCGAAGACATGAGCCTGGAAGAGGTGGAAGGGTTCCTGATCCAGAAGACCCTCGCCCAGTGCGATGGCAACGTGAGCAAAGCGGCGGAGAAACTCGGCCTGAGCCGGAGCGCCCTGTACCGCAGGCTCCAGAGGTTCGGCCTGTAAGTGATGGGGAGCGGTCTCCCGAGAATAACGCTTGCGTTCGCCGGCTCGGCGGCCACAGAATGGTAGAGCCGTTCTCTTACGACTTTGCGGCTCTATTGAACAATGTCCACTAAAGAATCCAAAATAGATTTAGAGCCTTCCGGGTCTTTCCATAAGGTGAAAGATTCGCACCCTCCGGCCGCCCGGCACCGCCACGACCTCCGCATCCTCGTCCTGGCCATAGCCTCCGGCCTGCCCGGAGTCCTGATCTCGCTCCTGCTCCTCTGGCTGGGTGACTACACGCCCAAGGTTCAATGGACCCTTTCGGTGTTGATCATCGGGGTGTGGCTCGGGTTCGCCGCCGCCGTCCGCGAGCGCGTGGTCTACCCGCTTCAGACCCTCTCCAACCTGCTCGCGGCCCTGCGCGAGGGCGACTTCTCCATCAGGGCGCGCGGGGCGAATCACCTCGACCCGCTCGGCGAGGCCATGCTCGAAGTCAATTCGCTCGGGGAGATTCTGCGCGAGCAGCGCCTCGGGGCTTTGGAAGCCAACGCCCTGCTGCGGACGGTCATGGGCGAAATCGACGTGGCGATCTTCGCCTTCGACAGCGACGACCGCCTGCGCCTGGTCAACCGCGCGGGCGAGCGACTCCTCGACCAGTCATTCGAGAGGCTGATAGGGAGGAGGGCCGAAGAACTCGGCCTATCCGACTGTCTGGAAGGCGAGCCCACGCGGATCGTGCAGATGTCATTCCCCGGAGTCGTGTCTCGGTGGGAGTTGCGGCGGAGCAGCTTCCGCGAGCGCGGCGTCGCCCACCAGTTGCTCGTCCTGTCGGACTTGAGTCGCGCGCTGCGGGAAGAAGAGCGCCAGGCATGGCAGAGGCTCGTGCGCGTCCTCGGGCACGAACTGAACAACTCGCTCGCGCCGATCAAGTCCCTCGCGGGCAGCCTTGAGAGCCTCGTCATCCGGGAGCCGAAGCCCATCGACTGGAAAGAGGATATGCAGCGCGGCCTCGGAGTGATCGGGTCGCGAGCCGCTTCCCTGAGCCGCTTCATGGACGCATACGCGCGCCTGGCCAGGCTCCCCCAGCCGAAGTTTCAGGCTCTGAACCTCGGCGACCTCATGCGACGGGTGGTCAGCCTTGAGACGCGGTTGAACATCCGCCTGCGCGAAGGCCCCGACCTGACCATCAGGGCCGACGGGGATCAGATCGAGCAGCTGTTGATCAACCTCCTGCGCAACGCGGTCGATGCCGCGCTTGAGACGGGCGGGGACGTGGAGGTCGGGTGGGCGAAGCAGAATGGCCGCGTCGAGATCAGGGTCGACGACGAAGGCCCCGGCCTTTCCAACACGTCAAACCTCTTCGTGCCGTTCTTCACGACCAAGCAGGGCGGCTCGGGCATCGGGCTCGTCCTGAGCAGGCAGATCGCCGAGGCGCACGGGGGGACTCTCGACCTCGAAAACCGCGAAGGCGTCAGAGGGTGCGAGGCCAAACTCCGCCTCCCCCTGTGAGGGCCGGGCGCCGACCGCTTCGCATCACCGTGCTGCGAGGTGACGCCGGACGAAACATACCAAATCTGATTCGCGGCTACGGTGTATGCGTTTGTTAGGCTGTCTTACAAAAATTACCGCACTAACCCAGCAACTTTAAGTTCTCGGTGAAGCTGCATTTTTGTCTCTGCTAAATCCTGTGTAATTGGAATCCAGCCTATTCCCTGAATGTCAGATGGCAATTCCATTTCAGGGTCACTCTCTACAAGAAAGGCTATTTTCCCACGACGGCCTAATGCCCCCCAGAAATAACCGATTTCAAGTATTACATTTTGTCGTGCGCGCTTTATCCTTCTGCCTGATGACTCCTCTATTAGAGCATCATCCGCAGTCAGTATAAAAACTGCGAATTGACATATATTGGCCATTTCTTCGAACTTTTCCGGCAGCGTACGTCCTAAATGCGGGCCAGCCTGCATTACTTGTGTATGGAGCCTCAAGTCTTTTGTAAGATACAAGTCTATCTTATCGCGCACGGTATGATTTCTACCATGGACAATGAATACGTACTGTCTGGTGGCTGCCCTTTCCCCTGAGACCCGTGAATGTGTTGTCTGCGCTTGTTGTGAGACATTGGCTTGCGCCAATATAGATGGATCTTCTTCAACTTCCTCAACAAGTGCCCGCAAAATACCATCGTAGAGACTCATTTCACGTCCCAGATTATGTAAAACCTCACCAGCTATGAATGAGCCTAATTCAGTTTGTTCCAGAATGTTGGCCTCTTTATCCGATACGTTTTCTCTAATAAAGCGGACGGCGCGCTCCTTCCATCGCCTAAGCCGTTCATGTGCTGTATCAAAATCCTGTTCGGACTCAGCCATTTCAAATATCTTTGAAAGTCGCTGCTGAAGGTCTTTTAATCCTTTAACAATTTCTTCCGCTTTGTTTTGGGCTGTCATTTGTTCTCCTATCCTCCACACATACGAATGTTAATTGATAGGGAGTGCTTGAATCTCAAGTATAGTATAGACCTCACTCATCATGGGCCACGCTTGAGAGCCGTGTTCTGAATGAGACTCTTATTCTATCAAGCAGTCTTTCGTATTCGTCTTTGTATTGATAGTTTTGCCTGATTTGATCACTAGCAGTATCACTGTCAATTTTCTTAGAGTCCTCCCGAGAGTGAATTTGCAGTAAACGGTATTTTCCCATTTTAAACCGACCAAATGCTTCGAGAAGTGCTTTAAGCTCTGTATAATCTTCCTCTTCAAAAAAAACTGCACCCATATCAATTTGCGCTCCTGTTTCTCTCAACTGATTTGCAAAATTTATTATGTTTGCAAGGCTTACCCTCTCCCATAATGCATCCCCTGCGAATTTCAATGCTTGTAAGCTCTGCCAAAGATCGCGATAGGTTTCAAATTGTGAAGAGTAATACCTGCCGGCTTTCCTCTTGCCTTGCTCTCCACCTTTAAAGAGTGAGGCTTGTTTCATAGGATTTTGACCACCCTTCTTTATCCAACAATATCTCAGGTTTTTATCTACTTTGATCCTGTATTATATTCGAGACATTTATTGTTATGAAAGCATGATGGATTAGTTCGCTTAGAAGTGACATTGGTCGCCGCCCTTCACCCGACCGGGGCCCGCCCGAAAAATTCCGTTTCTCAACCGGCGACGCGGGATTGTATGATTGAGCATCCGCGGTATTTCTATAATTGAGCACGGGACCGGAATGAGAGTATTCGCGATAGGCGATCTACATCTTGAGGGCGGCACGGGCAAGCGCATGGACCGGTTCGGAGAGAACTGGGTCGACCACGACAGGAAGATATTCGAGTCGTGGGAGAGGGTCGGGGACGAAGACGACCTCCTGCTGCTCGTCGGCGACATCACGTGGGCGATGCGGTTCGAGGAGGCGAGGCCGGACCTCGAACGGATCGGGCGGATGAAGGGGCTGAAACTCATGCTCAAAGGGAACCACGACTACTGGTGGCAGACCGTGAGCAAAATGCGGAAGGCCCTGCCCCCCTCGATCAAACTGATCCACGCCAGCGCGTTCATAAAAGACCGCATCGCGATAGCCGGGACGCGCGGGTGGTTGTGCCCGAACGACGATTATTTTAAAGAAGAAGAGGACGGGCCGATCTACCTGAGAGAGGTCGGCAGGCTCAGGGTGGCCCTGCAATCGCTGGAAGGCCGCAGGGACGAGTACGATAAGTTGATAGTCGCGATGCATTACCCCCCGATGAACGACAAGCACGAGACCAGTGGGTTCACCGAGCTGATCGACGAGGCCCGCGCGGACATCTGCGTCTTCGGTCACGTTCACGGCGAAGCGATCAGGCGCACGTTCACGGGCGCGAGGAACTCCACAGAGTATTTTCTCGCCAGCGCCGACGCCATAGACTTCTCGCCCGCGCGAATAGATACGAAACTGTCTGGGAGGAAAGAGTGAAGCATCTTCTTGCTTTCGGCTGCCTTGTTCTCTTATCAATGCCTATGTCGATCAACGCACAACGACCTGACCTTCAAAGCCGCGCCGAGAGGACCGGCTACTCCGAGACTTCGCGGTACTCGGATGTCATGGACTTCATCTCTGAGCTTCAGAGGGTGAGCCCTGGCGTCAAACTGGAGACGTTCGGGCGGTCGAACGAGGGGCGCGCCCTGCCTCTCGTCATCCTTTCGAAACCGGCGGTGAACAGCCCGGCGGAAGCCATCTCGACCGGCAAGCCAATCGTTTTCATAATGGCGAACATTCACGCGGGGGAAGTCGAGGGCAAAGAGGCTTCCCAACACCTGATGCGGGACATAGCGACCGGCCCTCTCGCCCACGTGCTCGACAGGATGATCATTCTCGTCGCGCCGATCTATAACGCGGACGGCAACGAGAAGATCGACATCAACAACCGCACGGCGCAGAACGGCCCCGCCACCGGGGTCGGGACGCGCGAGAACGCCCAGCGCCTCGACCTCAACCGGGATTTCATCAAGCTGAAATCGCCCGAGGCCCGCGGGCTGGTCGAAGGCGTGTTCAACCGGTGGGACCCTCACGTCATACTCGACCTCCACACGACGAACGGCTCGTTTCACGGCTACGCCCTGACCTACTCCCCGTCGCTCAACCCGAACACCGACAGGCGGATCACTTCCTACGTCCGTGAAAAGCTCCTCGCGGACGTGACCCGGACGATGAGGTCGAAACACGATTACCGAATCTACTACTACGGCAACTTCGTGGACCAGCAGAACCCGTTCCGCGAATCGAGCCCGGAAGACAAGGGCGACCCGAAGGCGTGGGCGACTTTCGATAACCGCCCGCGCTTCGGGACGAACTACGCCGGACTCAGGAACAGGGTCGCGATCCTCAGCGAGGCTTACTCATACCTCGACTTCAAGGCCCGCGTGGACGTGACCGACAAGTTCGTGCGCGCGGTGTTGCAGTACGTGTCGGACCACCCGTCCGACATCCTCACGCTGGTCCGCGAAGCCGACCGGCACGCGATAGAGAAAGGGACCACTCAGGGGAACGAGTCGGGGTTCGGGGTCAGCTTCGAACTCGCCCCCTCTCCCAAACCCGTCGAGATTCTGGTCGGCTCCGTCACGCGGGAGATCGACGCCCGGACCAACAAGCCGAGGTTTAAGGCCACCAAAGAGGCGCGCCCTGTGAAGATGACCGAGTTCGGAGAGTTCCGCCCGACGGCGCGGCTCAACCCGCCGCAGGCGTACATCCTGAAGCAGGGCCAGAGGGACATTGTTGACATGCTGCTGGCACACGGCGTCACGGTGGAAGAGTTGAAAGAGGAGAGTGCGCTCGACGTGGAGAGGTATCTGGTCAAAGATGTTTCGCGGGCGCAGAGGGTGTTTCAGGGGCAGAAGGAAGTCAAGTTGACCGTCGAGGCGGAGCAGGGGCGCGAGACCTTCCCCGCCGGGTCGTTCATCGTGCCGGTCCACCAGGCGAAGGCGGCCCTCGTCTTTTACCTGCTCGAACCGCAGAGCGACGACGGGCTGGCAACATGGAATTACTTCGACGAAGAGTTGGATAAGGCGAGCAAGGACGGCTCGCCGGTTCACTTCCCGGTTTACAGGCTGGCGCGAATTCCGGGTGGTCTGAGGGAGATCGTGAAGAAGTGATAATTGATGGGCGATAAGGCCCGCTAATTAATCATCACTTCTTCGTGACGATCTGCACGCGGGCTTCGACTTCGTTAACCTCGAAGTACCGCGCTTCGGGCGATGAGCCCGACATAATATGCAGCATCAACCCGTGCTCATCGACGAGGCTGGCTGATTTGCCTTCGAGGATGATGAACTTCTTCCCCTGCTTGCGCCCCGAGCGGGACGCGGGCGACGCGCCGCGCTTGTTCGAAGAGCTCTTCTTCGGCTTCACACTTTTTTCTTTATCGGTCAATTGTTCGCTCATCTCGGTACTCTGACTCACTGCCTTTCTGATTTCGGCCGGGGCGGCCTTGCCCGGCCTGCTCGATTTATCGGGCACCGCCGCGGCAATTTTTCTCTCAGCCTTTTTCCTGCCCGGCTTCTTCGCGCCTGAAGCCTTAAGATCGGCTCCCGGAGCCTCTTTCATGGCCGCGAGCGCCGCGGCCGTGGCCCGAGGCGGCTTCTTCACGGAGGCGCGCTTCTTTAACGCAGGCTCTTTGCGAGGCCCCTGCGCTTCGGCCTTAAATATTTTGGGCTTCGGCTCGCCGGGCCGTACTACGGCGCTTTTTTTGATGGCTTTCAGGCGGCGCTTCGGGCGGGGCAAGCGGCCTTCACCCCCGAAAGGGACGGGCGGAAGAGTCGTCATGGCCGGCTCATTCGGTAAAGCCGCCCGCGCGCGCGTCCGCGTGAATGTCGGAGGCGCATTCTTCATCTGTGGCATCTCCGGCATCTCTTTCCTGTCGATCCTGAGCAGGCTCTTTGCCGGGCGGGTCTCCGACGCCTGCTTGCCCGCCTCGATAAACTTCACGCCGCGCTTCGGGAACTGTATCTGGATTAGCCGCTGTCCGCGCTCGCCCAGGTACGAATTGATGTCGGTCGTAGCCTGATCGGGCTTTTCGATTATTTCATTCCTCAGCTCGTCACACCGGGTCGTGAACCTGCAATTGGCGTAGCAGGCGAGCAGGTTTTTCATGCACCCATATCGCTTGCACTCGGTTGTGATATGAGAGACCGCCATCTTAAGCCTTTATTACCAGGGCCGGGAATTTAACCCCGGCCCTGGCCTGTGGCACGAAGAAACCCCGATTGCTCGTGCCCCACTCGTATGACTCGTAAGATTATTTATGCGCTTATCCGCACGTTCCTTAAATGATCTATCAGTTCGCTGGCCGATGACCGGCTCAACTCTTCGGGGTCGCACCTGAACAGGGCCATCGATTCGAGCTGCGGGTCTAAAGACTTGGCCTTGGCTATGGCGTAGATGGCGGACAACTGTTTTTCCGTAACCGGCTCGTTGGTCTTCTTCTTCTGAGAATCCGCGCCCGACCCGTTCTTTTTCGCCTTCTGCCCGCCCCTGTAGAGCGAGCGGGCGAGCCCGAACTTCACCGCCGCGCGCTTGAGCGCGTCGTGCTCGGCGCTCTTGATCCCCTTCTCGTCAAGCGACGAATCGACCCCCACCCCGCACCGCGTTATGCCCTTGATCGTGATGGCGGCCGTGACGGCGACCAGGTCGCCGATGACCGTTATATCTCGCACCTCGTGCGACCAGTCGGGGCAGGCACGGTCCAGAATGTCGGCCGCCGTGTGCCAGTCGATGTAATCGACCCACCGCTCCTCGCCCGTGTTGTCTCTCCACCCGACCCTCTGCCTGACCACGTTCTCCGGGAGCGGCCGCGACAGCTCGGCCAGAATCTCTTCGAAATTTCTCTCTTCAACTGCACTCGTGCTCATGCTTTCCTCCGCGACTCCGCTATTTTTTAGCGGCTTCTAATATAACATGCGCGCAAGATTGTTTCAAGTATGAAACACACGAACCCGTAAAATTTTACTACTCTAATGATTCTCCGCCGGGTCGTGAGGCGGGTGGGCGGTCATGGTAAGGATCAATTAAAGGGGCGAAAGAGCTTTTCAGCGTCGGGCGTTGGTAGTAATATAGCAGCGTTTTGGTCTCTTCAGGGTGCGAGTCGGGGTTAAAGATAAGGCAAGGTGAATCCACACGCCTCTAAGACCGCGTAGATTAAGAGTGGAAGGGAGCAGAATTGGGTCCACCCCGGAATTTCATAGCAACTCAAACGTCCGAACATGATTTTGTCGCCCTTCTCGGACATGTCGCTGATGGGGATCAGTCTGCTTTGACGACGCTTTACGACGCGACGAGCAGGCTGGTATTCGGGCTTGTCCTCCGGATACTCAGCGACCGTTCGGCGGCGGAAGAGGTGCTGCTCGATGTCTACACGCAGGTGTGGAGGCAGGCGTCGACGTATGACAGCAAGCGGGGAGCGCCTCTGGCCTGGATGATGACCATCGCGCGGAGCCGCGCGATTGACCGGCTCAGGGCGGGCAGGCAGGAGCACCAGCATAAGGAGCCGATTGAGACCGTCGGAGAGTTGAGGTCGAAAGCGCAGAGCCCGGAGGAGGCCACGGAAATTTCCGAGCGGCAGAAGATCGTGCGCGAGGCGCTCGACACCCTGTCCGCCGAGCAGAGGGAGGTTTTAGAGCTCGCCTATTTTTCCGGCCTGAGCCACAGCGAGATCGCCCTCAAGCTGGGGCAGCCTCTCGGTACAGTCAAGACGCGCACCCGGCTGGGGATGATGAAGCTGCGGGAGCTTCTGAAGCCGGTGCTTGGGGGCAATTATGAAGCACAGCGAAGCTGAAGACGAATTCACAGAGACTGCTGCGCTGTACGCTCTCGGCATGCTCGACGAGAAGGAAGCGCGAGTCTTCGAGACCCATCTGGTCGAAGGGTGCGAGCTCTGTTCGCGGGAGGTCACCGCTTACGAGTCGGTCGTAGTTGACCTCGGATTCGCCGCGGAGATGGAGACGCCTTCCCAGGGGACCCGCGAGAGGCTCTCCGCCCGGATCGCATCGGAAGCCCCGCCGGCGGCGGAGGCACCCGAACCAGCCCTTTCTTCATCTCATAAGACGAGGTCTATCCGGACCGAAGAACTCGCATGGCACGAAGTAAACGCGGGGATATTCATAAAGAGGTTGTCCGTGGACGAAGGGTCGGGCCTCGCCACTTCGCTCGTGAAGATGGCGCCGGGCAAGAGGCTCGCGCGACACAGGCACAGCGGGCCTGAGCAGTTATTCATCCTTGAGGGCGACTGCTACATTCAGGACGTGAGGCTCGGGCCGGGCGACTATCACAGGGCCGAAGAGGGCAGCATCCACGACACGACCTACACCGTCGGGGGGACGACCTTTTTACTGATTGCACCCGTGACGTACGAGTTCCTGGATTAGACCATCGCAGTCATCAGGCAGGAAGGGACAAGGGCATTGAAGCATCAGGAAGTATCGGAAGAGACCAGGGAGAGGGCCGCGCTGTACGCGCTCGGATCATTGAGCCAGCTTGAGGCTCGGGCGTTTGAAGTTCATTTGCGGGAAGGGTGCGACGTGTGCGCGGCCGAATTATCCGAATTTCAGGATGTCGTCGGAGCCCTCGACTCGGGATTTGCCGAAGAGACACCGCCCCCCTACCTCCGGGACCTGCTCGCGGTCCGGATCAGTCGCGAGCCGCAGGAAACTTCACCGAAAGAAACCCCTCAGAGATCGCCCCGGACCGACGCCATTCCGCGCGAGGTTGCCCCGGCCATCCCTGCCGCTCCCAGGCGGGGCGGGATCATCCCGTGGGCCGTCGCCGCCGCATTCGCAATCGCGGCCATCGCTCTCTTCGTTTCATGGAGGCAGACGAGGCAGGAGGCGGACTCTACCCGGCGGCAGCTCGCCTCCGTGAGCAGCGAGGCGCAGGAGTTGAGGGCTGAGTTGAACGAGCCCCCGAGTGATCCGAGGGTGATCCAGCTCGACGGGCAGCCGGCCGCGCCCGACTCATCCGGGCGGATATATTGGGACAAGGCGAATAACAACTGGGTGGTGGCGGTCAACCTGCCCCGCCCTCCTCCGGGGAAGGTCTACCAGCTATGGTTCGTAAAGCCCGACGCGAAGATCAACGCGGGTTTGATCAGGCTGGACGATAAGGGCTACGGCTTCAGCGTCATCAACGTCCCGCCAGAGATCGGGGGCCTCGACGCGGCGGCCATCACGCTTGAGCCCGAAGGGGGCTCGGAAGCGCCCACTCTGCCAATCTACGCTTTTGGGAAGGCGGGCTAGCAACGCTGTCGCCGACCCGCCTCCGCGCCGAATCCTCCCCGCGAACCTCCTCCCAGGGAACTAAACGAACTTAACGGAGGCCCACTTCGAAGGGTTCAGCCAGTCGAGCCCTTGATGCACAAGCGTGATCTTCCGGGTCAGCGGATCATACATGTACATCCCCCTGTTCGTAAGGGTGAATATCGGAATCCGAAACCTGTTGGACAGGTCGAGGTCCTGCCCCGACGGCCTCGGGTCGTTATTGTTAGGGTGCGTGTGCGCAATCGCTACCGTCTGCGGGTCCCACTTGAAGGTGAATTTTTTGAACTCGTTCGACATGCCGAGCGACTGCGCCTCGTAGGTCCCGTCGGGCCTCAACAGCACCCGGACGAAACCCTCGACGTTGTTGATGCCGAGGCCCGAGATTCTCCAGACCTTCTTGAACTCCCTGATCACTTCGACGTTGATTCTGGACATCTCGAACAGGACGACGCCCGGCGAGGGCCTGAGCCCGACCCTGCTGATGGGCGGGCCGGCGCTCGCCTCCGCCCTCTTACTCGCGCCGCCCGCAGGCGAGAGGGGCGCGGCTTCCGGCTCCGGTCTCCCTGCCGCCCCGAACTGCCCGGCCGCGAGCAGGCCGGGGTCGGAGCTTATGATTGTCGTCACACAGATGAATAAAAATGCATTCAGGGACCTCGATCTCTTCATTGCTCATCCCCCTACCCCGTCCGTGGCGTCGCCACAGAGTTGAAGAAATCTTTCTGTTCGGGTCCCGTCTTCTCTTAAGTCAGGTGCTTTTATAATTGAGGATTCTGCGCCTCATCTTTTTGCTTACGGTTTCCGACGGCGGAAGGCCGCCCCCGAAATTTGAACGCGACCAATCTATAAGAGTATTCGGAATCGGGTATTGCATTTGTGATATTCGGGTCTAATTTCGTGACGAGCCCGTAAGGCGAGGGGACGAAAAACCGTAGACCGTACTTCCGTTTGAAAACTCCATTTCGCAGGATTTCCGGCGGCGATGGCTCACGCGCGCGGGGACACGCCAATGGAGTCGCACTCCCACCCGCGACGGGTAAAAGGTCGGCGTGGCCGTCACGCCGGAGACCGGCGGCCCAGACCACACAGGCGGCCAGGAATGCCAGGATTGACGCGGCGCTGCTGAAGAAGATTCAGGCGAAGGCGATCATCAGAAACTGGGAGCCTTGAAGTATTTCGAGAAAGGCCGGGGCTGAGCAGTCGAAGCGGGTCGGAGTGATCTCCGGCCCGGCTCCGTTCAGCCTCGGCCCTGTTTTTTTTGCGCCGTCAGTGAGCAGGGCGAACACGGATTCAACGGGCGCCGGAGCGAGATAGATCAGTCCGCACCCTCTCCAGTAATCTCTTCGTGGCCCGGATGCCGTCCGGCTCGCTCAGGGTGTCGCCTTCGTACTCGATGCCGACGTAGCCCTTGTAGCCCGCGTCGATGACGATCTTCATCATCCTGCGGTAGTCTGTATGCGTCTCGTTCCCCTGCGCGTCGAAGTCATGCGACTTCGCGCTGACGGCCTTCGCGAAAGGCATCAACTCCGTGACCCCTTTGTAACGGTCATACTGCTGGCCGTTGCCAAGGTTGAAATTCCCGAAGTCGGGCAGGGTGCCGCACCCCGGATGATTCACCTTCCTGATGACCGAGGCCAGCCACTGCCCGTTAGACGAGAGCCCCCCGTGATTCTCCACGATGACGCTGATCTTATGGCCCGCGCCGAACTCGGTTAGTCGGCGCAGGCCGTCCGCCGCCCGCTCGACCTGCTCGTCGTAACTGCCCGAGCTTTGGGCATTCACGCGAATGCAGTAGCAGCCGAGGAACTTCGCGGCTTCGACCCACTTGTAGTGATTTTCGACGGCCTGCTTCCGCTTTGCTTCGTCGGCGTCACCCAGAGCGCCTTCCCCGTCGATCATGATCAGCCGGCTCTTAACGCCGTGATCGCGCGCCCGCTTCTTCATCTCGGCCAGGTAATTCCTGTCCGTCGCTTTGTCTTTGAAGAATTGGTTAACGTACTCTATCGCGTCTATGCCGTAATCATTTTTGGAGGCCCTGGCGAAGTCCAGATTGTTCAGTTGCCCGGACTGGATGGCCCTGTGGAGCGACCATTGGGCGAGCGAGATTTGAAAAAGAGGCGCGGGCTTGGAGGCCCACGACTGCTCGCCCGCCACGTCGAGCAGGGCGAGCCCCGCCGCCACCTGAGCCGATTGTTTCAGGAAACTTCGACGACCTATCGATCTCTTCATAGTTGATTTCCTTTGCGTTTACCCTGCGAAATCGTGCGTTGCTCGCTCGGGATGCGCGAGCGCGGGAAAAAAGATTACTGATAAACTCGAACATAATCGACAAACATCTTCTGCGGGAAACGGGTCGTGGCGTCGGGGCTTCCCGGCCACTCCCCGCCCACCGCCACGTTCAGCAGCAGGAAGAACGGATGATCGAAAACCCATTCCCTGCCCTGCGGAAGGTCCGCGGGCGTGCGGGTCTGGTAGAGATTACCATCGACGTACCAGCGGATCGAGCCCGGCTCCCACTCGACCGCGAACACGTGAAAGTCTTCCGAGAAGGTGGCGCCCCGTAGCTCGTAAGAGGCCCCGACCCCATCGCCCCCCGAGTAGCCCGGCCCGTGAAGAGTCCCGTGCGCGGTGGAAGGCTCGCGGCCTATGTTCTCCATCACGTCGATCTCTCCGCACGCGGGCCACCCCGCCTCGTCGATGTTGTTCCCGAGCATCCAGAAGGCCGGCCATATTCCCTGCCCCTTCGGAAGCTTCATGCGTGCTTCGAATCGACCGTAAGCCCGCTCGAATTTACCCCGCGTCTTTATGCGCGCGGAGCTGTACCGGCACCGGCCGTACCAGCATCGGTTCTTGCGCGGGAGGTTCTCTCTTATGGCGGTGATAACCAGATGCCCCTTGCCATTCATCGCGGCGTTGCGGGTACTCGCCGTGTAGAACTGCAATTCTTTATTGCCCCAGCCGCCGCCGCCTGTGTCGAAGACCCACTTCGAGGGATCGACCGCCGACCCCTTCGGCCCGTTGAACTCATCGCTCCATACCAGAGCCCGGTCCTCGGCGGGCTCCTGCGCCCGCACGGGCCTGTAGACCGCCCGTTGATCGTCCCGAGTTGCCTGAGGCAGTTTGTACGAGACGAAAGCAAATTGCTTACTGTCGGGCGACCAGCTCGGGACGTTGATCGTTCCCTGCCCCCCCGTGAAGCGGCATAACTCGTCCACCCTCCCGGTGCCGACGTCCATCAATCTGAGCATCACGTTCCTGTCGGGAGGGTGATCGCTCGGGTCGACGGAGTCCACGTAGGTCAGGAAGACGAGCTTCCTGCCATCGGGCGACGGGTGCGGGAACCAGTTGTTGTACCGGTCGTCGGTTAGCTGCTTCTGCTCGCTGCCGTCGGCCCTCATCCGCCATATCTGCATTCTTCCGCTTCGCACCGAGTTGTAATAAATGTACCTACCATCCGGCGAGTAGTCGGGTCCGTCATCAAGGCCGGGAGAGGTTGTGAGCCGCTTCTCGTCCCCTCCTTCCGTGGGGATCGAGTAAATATCATAATCCCCGTTCCGCAGCCCGACGTAAGCGAGCGTCTTCCCATCAGGCGACCAGCCGTGCCAGTAGGAGGGGGCCTTCGATGTCACCTGTCGCGGCTCCCCGCCTTGAATCGGCAGGATGTAAATCGTCGAGTCTCCGCCCGCGGACGCGCTCCCGTTGTGGTGGCTGATCACGAGCCACCTGCCATCGGGAGAGATGCCGTGGTCGTTATTATTCGACCTTGCGAATCCGGTATTGATCTCGACCGCTTTCCCTCCCGCGACCGGGATTTTGTAGAGGAGCCCCTGCTGATTGAAGATGAGGTGTTTGCCGTCCCTCGTCCAGTTGGGAGCCTCGAAGCGCTTCGACTCTCGATGAACGACCCTTCGCCTGCCCGAGCCTGTGTCGAAGATTTCGAGATTACTCTCGACCGTTCCGCTCTGCCCGTAGCTCGCCGGCGAAAGGCATGACATCAAGGCAATAACAGAGGTGAATAGAAAACCCGTTCTGCGCATGCTGTGGTCGGAGCCTCCCGATCTCCGGCGAGCAGAATAGCTTCATACTCAAATCGAAGGCAAGCAGGAGTCACACGTTTTGTCATAATTGCCCCGACATAATTTGCTACCTGCACGGGTAATGCGTTATGGGCTTTATTAAAAACCAATATTTACGAGGGGCGGCATGGCCCGAAAGGACTGGCACGGGCGTTGCGATGTTGATCGGCGCAGCTTCGAGCGGCAGGCGATCAAGGGGGAACGGGGGCTCCGCCGGTGATCGGAAAAACGCAAGAAGCGACCGTAATGATTTGACCTGAAGGGGTGAGGCAACGGGGGCTGCGTCGCCCCTTCAGGGTCGGTCTATATCGCCGGATTCCCGGCACCCTCAGCTTAAACAACTAAAGGTGAAAACTCATGCTAAACAGGCCGGACCCTAGCCACGAGCTTGATGCGGTGGAGATGCTCATACGAGCTCTATCAGACGAGATGATGCATTTGCGAAGCTACAGGGCGGACGACGAATCATCCGATGCGGTGATGACGCAGATGGAAGAAGCCCTGTACCGGCTTCGCCTCAGGAAGATGGCCCTGAGCGTTTTGAACTGACACCTCCGCATTCAAAACGCTGGCGTTGTCTGCACTATGTTCGAATGTCTTTCCCGCATTTGGGGCAATGATCGAAATCCTCATTTACGCTCGCGCCGCAAAACGGGCAGGACTGCCGCTCGTATTTCCTCGGATTACCTCCCCGGTCTATAGGGCCTCGCTCTTCAACGAAATCATAGCCTGATGCTCCGGCTATCGGGTCGCACTCCTCTTTTCAGGCGATGTCGGGCTGCGAAAACCTCGGCGAGTATTATACAATCCTGCGCATGGGTGTTTAATAATTGTGAAGAGGTCGGGGCCATCCTGACCTCCGGAGGCGATCATGACACGGATTATCAAATCGGTTGAGCTTCCCAATCAGGTCACGCTTCAGTACGTCGAGCAGGGTGACCCTGCCGGCGTTCCCGTGATCCTTCTGCACGGCGTCACGGACTCCTGGTACTCGTTCGAGCCGGTGCTGCCTCACCTGCCGGAATCGATCCATGCATTCGCTCTGACTCAGAGGGGTCACGGAGACTCCTCTCACCCCGCCGACGGCTACCGCTTCCCCGATTTCGCCGGAGACGTGGCGGGGTTCATGGACGCGCTTCAGATTGAAGCCGCGGTCGTCGTGGGCCATTCGATGGGCAGCGGGGTCGGGAAGCGCTTCGCGATAGACTACCCCGAGCGCACTCTGGGGCTTGTGCTCGTCGGAGCCTTCGCAACTTTTCAGACGAATCAGGGCGTGCGCGAATTCTGGGACTCGGTCGTATCGAACCTGTCCGACCCGGTCGATCCGGGTATCGCGCGCGAGTTTCAGGAGAGCACGCTCGCCCGGCCCGTGCCCCCCGCATTTTTAGAGACCGTAATTCAGGAGAGCCTGAAGGTCCCCGCGCGCGTGTGGAGGGCGGTGTTCGGGGGGTTCATGAGAGACGATTATTCGGAGGACCTCGAAAAGATCAAAGCGCCCACCCTCATCGTCTGGGGCGACCGGGACTCATTCTGCCCCGGCGGCGACCAGGAGACGTTGCTTGCGGAGATTTCGGGCTCGCGCCTCGTCGTGTATGAAGGGGCCGGGCACGCGCTTCACTGGGAGGAGCCCGAACGATTCGCGTCAGACCTGTCAGCTTTCGTCAAAGAGTGCGCGCCGTCGGCCGGGTCGTAAATCCCCCGCCTTGACGCTTTATTGCCGCGCCGGCGTTAAAATCCGTCCGGCCAGAAGAATCTTGCAAAAAATCCTTCCCACGGCACGTCTATTGGTATGGGTTAGTAGTTTTTCGCACGATTGAAACGGCCACTTCTCATTAAGCCGGGAGGCATCCTCGCTACGTCCCTCCCGGCCCGAGTGGGAGCAGTAAGACGAAAACAACCAGCCGGATCAAAAGGATTCCGGGATCACAAACTCTGAGACCCTTAAGCCAAAGCGCTTCATCCCCTTCATTCAATCACACATTGCATGTCGCGGGGTCAGAAACGGAAATTGCTTTGACGGTGAGAGTTGAACACCGGGTTTGTCACTCGACGGCCTCGCTGTAACCTCCTTCGCGCAAGTCCTGCCCCGTGCCAGGGTCTTTAAAATAGTTTTTCCTTGAGCCTCATTCAATATTAGCGTCGCCAGCGAGTGCGCTCCTGTTTTATTGCGGAGGAATATCGGATGTTTGATTCACCGCTCTTTGGGTGCAGCGAAGCCCATGTTCAGCTTCTCAACCGGATCGACAAGGTCGCCCGCACCGACGCGGAGATTTTAATCAGCGGGCCGAGCGGGGTAGGCAAGGAGTTGTACGCGCAATATGCTCACAGGTGCAGCCCGCGAAGCGGGGCCGCCTTCGTGCCGGTCAACTGCGGCGCGTTGCCGCCCGAGTTGATCGAGAATGAATTGTTCGGACACGTCGGCGGCGCTTTTACAGGGGCCCGCCCGCAGAGCGAAGGGCTCGTGGCGACGGCGGAAGGCGGCACGCTCTTTCTCGATGAAGTCGATTCGCTCGCCATGATCGCTCAGGTCAAGCTGCTGCGATTCCTTCAGGGGAAGGAGTACCGCCGCCTTGGGGAGACGCGGTTGCGGCGGGCGAACGTGCGCATAATCGCCGCGACCAACACCGACCTGCTCGCCGCCGTCCGCGAGGGCCTTTTCCGCGAGGACCTCTTCTTCCGGCTCCGCGTCATCCCCATAGAAGTCCCGCCCCTGCGCGAGCGCGCCTGTGACATCCCGGTGCTGATCGAAGAGTTCGCGAACCGTTTCGCGGAGACCTACCAGTTGCCGAGGGCCAGTTTCAGCCCCGCGGCGTTGGAGAAGCTGGCCTGCTATTCATGGCCCGGCAACATCCGCGAGCTTGAGAACTGCATCAACTACTTGACGTGCAGGCAACTGAATCGGCCCATCCAGCCGGCAGACTTGCCCCTGCTTAATGTCGAAGGGAACGGGAACGGAAACGGGAATTCGAATGGGCATGCCAACGGGCACGCGACCGACGCGGGCGCGGAGCTGGCGACGCGGCCTTACAACGAAGCCAAGCGCGATTTAGTCGACGGGTTCGAGCGCGAATACGTCGAGGACGCTTTGCGACGGAGCGGCGGCAACATCGCGGCGGCGGCGCGGCAGAGCGGCAAGCCTCGACGGGTCTTCTTCGAGATAATGCGCAAGCACGGCATCAAGGCGGAGGATTACATGCTTTAGAGCGGGTCTTTACAGTAATCCGGCCGTCAGGTCGGGAATCCCGTCGGTTTACCAGCGGTCGTCGGTGAACAGGCAATCATAAAGCGTTGCCTTCCCTATCTCCACGTTCCCAACCGCGACATCCGACACGGGCTGCATTCCTATGTCAGGAGGCATGGGAGAGTATCCGAAGATCGCCTCGATGTTGCTCGTCACCACCTGCCCATACCCAGCCTCCTCATCGGTAAGCTCGTAGCGAACCTCGGGCGGCGCGAACCGGTCCTGCAACCGGCGAACCTGAGAAGAATAGACGAGGTAGAAGGGCACGAGTATGCTCACGCATGCCACGACCGCGTGCAGGGACTCGCCCGGCGGCATCTCGACGCGGCAACGGTAGGATGCGTCCTTATCGGTTGCCAGATGAGTCCAGTCTTCGATCCGGCAGTCCGGTGATGCCGCCCGCAACGCTTCAAGCAGGCGATTCCAATCGTGATCATTCTTAACCGCGCGTAGCCGCATCGCCTCCAGCCTCCGCGCCTCGTCAGAGTCGAAGTAGGCCGGGTCATCGACCGGGACGCCCCTTGGGTAGTAGGAGTGAATGATGCCGCGCATCTCCTCTATTAATTCTTTTTCCATCCTTCAACCGCCCTTCGCCTTAACACTGACCCTTTTCTATCATGCTACCTTCCGCGCGCGCCACCGGAGGGCGAGCTTACTCTGGCTCCCGGAAGAAGCCCGGCGAGCGTGGCTTGCATAGCCGTGCGGAACGCGGGGCAGTAGTCGGCTTCGCCGAGCCAGGCAGGCCTGCTGTGCATCACGACGGTGGAGGCGGTCGTCGCCGCCGTCGCCGCGCTTACCGCCGCCGCCGTGGGATCGACGGGGCCAAGGTAACTCTCGACGGGCGCGCCTACTATCAACCTACAGCTCCATGTATTCCCGGTACGACCGTCCGAAAATCTTAGAGTCACGACCGACGTTTCCTGCCAGCCGCCCGGTTGTCCCGGAGTTGGGTTCGGCAGGACGGTGTGGAAGGCGAAAAGCAGGGGGCTGAAGCCGGCGCCCGGCAGCCCGAACCCGCACCGCTGCAAGCTCAACCCTCGGCTGCGACCGGGGCGTACGCGGGCCCTCCCCGTCTTTAACATGTCGAAGGCGGCCTGATCCGCCTCCTGCTCCAACCCGCTCGATGAGCCTGGAGAGGTCGCTGAGGTTAAAGCCCCGGAGGCCCCTGATCCCTGTTGGATCGTGTGGGCCAGCTCATGGGCGATTAGGGCATCGCCGATCAGAGTCCCCGGTTGATACTCTCCCGAGCCGAAAGCGACATGCTCCCCAATCGTGAACGCCCGCGCGTTCAGACCCGAGGAGAGCCCGGCGGCCCTGGCGTCAGTGTGCACGCGGACGTGGGAAAAGTCCTCGCCGAATGATGATTCCATCCTCGACCTTAAAACCCCATCGAGCGCCCGCCCCTCGCCCAACTGGGCCCGGATCGCCTGCGGGTCGTTAGCACCTCTCGCCCCGCCGCTGCGCTCCTTGAATAGAATCCCGCCGATTGCCGATGCCACGCCTTCAACAAGCCCTCCGCCCGTGGAGCCGGAGCCTTCGCCGGTGCCCGGCTGAGGGGATAATTCCCGCCGCACCCTGGCCGTGACGGCTGCTATGTAACCGCCCGCACTATTTGCCCCGGCCGCTTCCGGCACCTGCGCCCGGACCGCCTGCTCGATTTGCCTGCCGCTTTGCCCGCTATATCTGTCGTACCACTGGCTTATGTAGACCGAAGCTCCGACGGCCCCGACCGCCCCGGACGATTCCTCCGCCACTTGTGTTACAGCGGCACGCAACTGCGACAGGAAATCACTCTTCTTCATCTGCCCCGGCTGAAGCGTTGCCGCCGTGTCTTCCACGATCACACCCTGCGCGGGCGTTGCTCCGGCAGTTGCCTCTTGATCGCCTGCCGCTGCGCCTACCCCGCCGGCGTACCCTTCCCCCGCCGCCTTGCGTTGGATCAGTCCCCGCGCCACCGCCGCATTCCCGTAGCTCGATTGCAGCGACAACATGTTAGAGCAATCCCCGTGCGGGTTGCTTGCGGCGCAGGCCGCCATGGCCGCATTGCCAAGGCTCGATTGGATCGTCGAATTCTCGTCCCTCGGCTCAGCTCTGGCCGACAGCTGCGGCTGGGGAGTGCCGGCAGTCAGCGGCTCGTGTTGGTCTCTTGAACTTTCGGCGTTGCAGCAACCCATATCCTCTCCTGAAACAAACCCGCATGGGGACGCACGAGCAGATGAAACAGGCCATGCCCACCGCTGATCAGTTCACCCGACGCGGCCCTCTGCTTCATTTGCAGGATCAATTGCGCCAGTATTCCGGCGGCCTCTTCATCCAGACTTTCGTTCCGGCACGACAGGGCATAATGATGAATTTCGCCCGTATCGACCTTCAGCTTGCCCGTCGATATTTTTATGCCGAGCGAAGTGCAGCCCACATGGATGCCGGTTGTAAAACGTGACGCGACTTCAATTGCTTCGGCCAGCTCGGTGACATGGCCCGAGTCGAGAAGCTGATACCTGTCTGCTTTTGGTGAGCCTCCCCTAACCGCGAAGTAGATCGTGGTCGCGATCATGCAGGCCGCCAACACGACATGCCATTGATGCAGCGGCAACACGCCTGACAGTTCGGCCCCCGCGACGAAAGCCATCAGGATGGGCGACGTCCACTGGGGCTGTGTCAGCCCCCGGAAATATTCGCGGGCCGGACGCCACCTCGCGACCTCGAAGAAGAATCGCGCGGGGCAGTAAGCCATGACGAACAAGGCGGTCGCCTCGCCCGGCGTGCGATTAAGCCAGATCAACCCGCAGCCCGCGAGCACGATACATAACACCCAGAGCGATTCGACCGCCTGAACCGGGAAGAGCCGCACGCCGACAAGGTGCCGTGTAAATCCGGCGGCGGCGTGTGCTTCTCCGTAGCAGATGCCCAGCCGCGAAGGCCGCCCGTGACAACAGCCAACCATCAGGCACCCGACGCGCCCGCAAGCCAGGAACGCGCCGACGCCAAGGACCGTAACGTCCAGATACGGCAGTACAGGCTGACCCAGCAGCCACAGCAGGGCCGAGGTCACCGCCACCACTCCGATGAAGTCGTGATAGAAGATGAGCCGTTCTGTGCCTGTGATGATCTTGGTCGCCATGGCTACCGCCAGAAATGTCAGCGTAGAGGCTGTCAGGATTACGGCTATAACCCGAAGCGACAGGTTGAGGCGATTAACCAGCGTTATAGAGAGAACGACGGCGAATAACAGTCCCGCGTATCCGCACACCCTAAACGCGGGCCAGCTCTTGCCAAACCTCTGAAGATCAGTGCGGGCTAGTTTATCAAGATTTTTATTTAGCATCCTTGTTGCCTCCTCCGCCCTGAGCAGACAAGATCAATTCACGAACCCCCGACTCCGTCTCGGTCTCTAAATGTTTTTCCAGGGCGGCGCGGACCGTCGGGGTATCAAAGTGAATGAGCCCTCTGGTAGCGCTGTAACGTAAAGAAGAATTATCGCTGCTCAAGAGACGCAACAGCGGCTCGACCGCATTTAGATCGCCTGTGTACCCGACCAGGGCGGCGGCGCTCATCACGATGTCCAGGTTACTTTCCTGTAGAAGCGCGATTAAGGGGCCGGAGGCTTCCGGCGTGCGAAATGCCGCCAGAGCTTCCATCGCCCCGGGAAGCACGATAGGGTCGTAGGGGGCCCGCGCGCGGTGGAACGCTTTGAGAATTGCGGGCAGGGTCTCCTCCCTGGCGAAATAGGCGAGCAGACGAAGTATGCGCCAGTGGGCTACCGAGCCGAGGCCCGCGTCTTCCAACCCGCCTGCCAGAGCGGCGGCGATCCCCGGACCCTGCTGCTCGAACCAGGACCGGGCCGCCTCATACGCTCCGGGGCCATCGCTCGCCAGTCTTATGAGTTGTTCCTTCACTAGCAGGTCTTTATCTTGGTTACTCATTGCCGCTCCCCTTCAAGGGCTCAGATGCCGAATTTTTTGACTTTCAGGTCGAAAAGCTCCTTGTCACGGTCTAGGATGTCGGGTGACGCATGGACGCGCGCTTTGAGGTGGAGCAGGACCGCTTTCGCCACATCCGGGTGTAATACTTCTTCTATCTGTTTGAGCCTGATGTCAATGTTTTCATCGGGGAGCAGGCCGCCGTGCTGCGGCGCTGGGCTCCCATCCGGTGGTTTATCATAACGGCGCTGGCGCAGGGCCGAATATATTTCCGTCTCGGCGTATGTATACGTGTCTCGGAAGTCCTGCATCTTATTTTCGTCGCCTTGCAACTTCTTTCGCTCGGCCTCGGGCATCATTTCAAGGACGATGTTCATGATCTCTTCGGCGTGGGTCGTGCCGTACTCGAAATGCCCGCCCATTTCGTGAACCAGGATAGGCCACACGTTTTTGGCGCCAGCTTCGACGGAGTGGACAAACGCCATCCCGAAGCCGAGCGTGGTGCCGGACCGCCAGGCATACCAGCCCTTACTCAGGGCCTTTTCGGGGTCGAACTCGTACGTCTTCCCCTGCATGAGAGGTTCTATCTCAGTGTCTTTAACGCTCGTCAGAATTTTAGCCCACGCCCCCGGCGCTCGCACTTTTCTATAATTCTCGCGGGCCTTATCATCAATATCCTTCAACCACGGGTCGGTCGATGCCCTGACGAACTTGGCCTCCTTCAGGTCGTCCGCCATAACGTCTTCCATATTCATCTTGACTTCGATTTTCGGATTCTCCACGCCCCTCTTCTTGGCCGCTTCCTCGGCCTCCTTGCGCATCTGGTCCTCTTTCTCTTTTCTCTTCTTCTCCATGAGGTCGAATTGGAGCCCCGCCAGCCTCTTCTTCTCTTTGGACTCTTTACTCTCGCACCTCTGGAGTCGCAGCCCCGACTTCAGACTCGGCAGCGCGTTCTTGGATATGTTGGCCAGGCCCTTTTTGGCGCCGCCCAATGCCGAAACGACCGCGCCGACGGCGGCACGGTCAGCATCCTCCTCTAACGCCCCATATTCCGATGCCCCTTTATGGGCCGGAGCTTCTGCCGCTTTACCGCCGCGTTGCTGCATGACGTGGGCCAGCTCGTGCGCGATCAATGCATCCCCGATCAATGTCCCCGGCTGGTATTCTCCCGCCCCGAATGCTATGTGCTCGCCCACGGTGAACGCACGCGCCTTCAAACCCGAGGAGAGTTCCGCGCCTTTTGTATCCGCGTGTACTTCGACCCCCGCGAAGCTCTCGCCGAAGGCCGACTCCATCCTCGACCTCACGCCGCCGTCCAGCGTTTGCCCCGCGCCCAGCCGTGCTTGTACCGCCCTCGGGTCGGCGTCTCTTCCCCCGCCCCCCTCGCGGTCTTTGAAGAAAATGCCGCCGATGGCGGACGCCGCGTCCCCGATGATGCTTCCGCCCCCAGAGGCCGCGCCTTCGCCGGGGCTCTCACCTGTATTCGCCCACGTCGTCAATTCCTGGCGCACCCGCCCCGCGATGGCTCCTATGTAATCGCCCGCGGACTTCGCGCCCGGCGCGTATTTGCGCGCCTCCTGCTCGATCTGCTGGCCGCTTTGCCCGGTGTATTTGCCTAGCCACTGGTCGATGTAGATCGATGCCCCCACAGACGAGAGCGTGCCCGACAGAACTTCGTCCGCCACTTTCGACGCTGACGCCCGTAGCTGAGCGAGGAAGGCGCTCTTTTTCATCTGCCCCGGCTCAAGCGCCTCCGCCGCGTCGTCTACGATCAGGCCCTGCGCGGGCGTTGTGGCTTTACCCTGCGTGAGCGATTGAGCCACGGCCGCGTTGCCGAAACTCGACTGAAGGCCCGAGGGGTCGGACGCGCCCGGCTCCGGCGCGCGCTGAATGGTGACGGGCTTTAAGGCCTCGTCCTCGCGCCTGTCTTCGGATTCTCCGAGCCTGTGGCGGCTCATCTCGCCTCCTGCAACAGAGGCGCGTACGGCCCAAGCTCAGACGAAGTCAGCACTCTCCCCTCGCGCCGGTACTGCCGCGAGATGGCATGCACGATGTGCGATTTAGTTATCACAGCATCGCCCTCGTAACGACTGCTACCCGCCGATTCGATGGCTAACAGGGCTGCCGTCTGCGCCGAGGCGACGATGCCCGCCCCGGTCAGGTCGAGCCGCGAAAGGAGCTTGAAATCGATCCCCGGTTCGAGCGGCGCGGTCTTAGGGAAGGCCAGCTCCCAGATGCGCCGCCGTTCGGCCGGCTCGGGCCGAGGGAAATTGAGCACGATCTGGAAGCGCCGCGTGAAGGCCGGGTCGATGTTGCTGCGCAGGTTGCTCGCCAGAATCACCAAACCGTAATAGGCTTCGAGCCGTTGCAACAGGTAACTCACTTCGAGGTTCGCATAGCGGTCTACCCCGTGCCGCACTTCGCCGCGTTTGCCGAAGAGCGCGTCGGCCTCGTCAAAGAATAGCACCGCATGGCTGTCTTCGGCCTCGCTGAAGGCCTGCTCCAAATGCTTTTCGGTCTCGCCCACCCACTTCGAGACGATGCGCGAAAGGTCGATCTTGAGCAAAGGCATGCGCAACTGGCCGGCGATGACCTCCGCCGCCAGAGTCTTGCCCGTGCCCGAATCACCCGTGAACAACACCTTGATGCCGCCCTCCCCCGTGACGAGGCGGCCGAAGCCCCAGCCCTCCGCCACGCGCGGCCATGCCTTGAAAAAGTGCCCGACTTCCGTGACCTGCCGGTGCAAGGCAGAGGGCAGGATCAAATCGTCGGGGCCGCGCCGAGGCTTGATTATGGTGGAGAAGTGATGGCTGTTCCTGCGCGTGACGGCGGCGCACGCCTGTTCCAGTTGTTCGCCGACAGTCGCGGGGCGGCCGTTTTCCGCGAGCGATGCCTGCGCGCGCGCGACCTGCGCCACCGCGCGCAATTCGAGCCTGTGAAGGCGAAAGCGCGCGGCGAAATCGTCGCGCTGCTCTGTGCTCACTTCGGGCAGTGCACGCTCCCACATGGCCTGCCGCTCGGAGTAAGTCGGCGCGTCGATCTCGATCTCGGCGTACGGGCGCGCTTCGAGCAATTCGGTCGGCCTCCAGGGGTGTACTCCGGTGAGAATGATCGGGAGCTGCGAGGCTGCGAGGTGATCGGCAAGGGTCGCGCCGAGGGCGTTCAAGCTTTCGCCGCCCGGCCCGGTCAGGGGGGCGGTATCGACCCACAGAATCGCGCCCAGCGTCGCGGCGGTGTGGATCGATTCGGCGATCTGCTGCGCGTGAGTCGCGCCTTGCGGCAACGCCTCCGCAAAAAGCCACCTGCGCAACGGAAGGCCGGCCGCCGAAGCGATAGCGATGGCGGCCTCGCTCTTCCCGCTGTGGCGCGGCCCCCAGATGCCGAGCGCGGCGACCCGGCGCTCGCGCAGGGCGAGGGCCGAACGCCTTATGGTCTCGGGATCAATCCCCGATGGCAGGTCAGTCTCGTCGAAATTGTACGGGCGCGCGACTTCGGCGCGGTCGCGGAACAGGCCCGCCATGTCTGTCTCGGCCCCGGTGAGGTAGGAGAACAAACCGGGCGCGAGGCGCAGGTCTTGGCGCATCTCGGTGGCGGGCTCGCCGAAAGCTTGCAGCACGCCCGTGCGCCGCAGCTTCCCGTAAGGGCTGAGCGCCTGCCGGCGCTCGCAACGTTCCGCGAGATCGCCCGCCGTCAGAGTGCAGAGCAATTCGACGCAGGGGTAGCGGCGGTTCAGATCATCGAGGATGAAAGCATAGATGCGCTCGTACGAGCGGTCCACCTCGACCGCCGCACAGAGCAGCACCGCTTCCTGCTCGAAGGGTGAGAGGCCTAGGGACTCAGACAGGCGATCAAGCGGCAGGGCGGTCTGCGTCGCCCCACAGCCTTCGCGCAATCTGTCTTCGGCCGCCCGTTCTTCCTCGGTCATAGCCGCCGGCGTCCCGGCCGTTATCCGGCAATCGAGCAATTCATCAACATCGCCGAGCAACACCTGCACCTGCTCCTGCGTGACGCAGAGCGGAGTAACGTCGGGGCGGAACAGTCGCGCGGCGGCCCGGCCCTGATTTTCGACAGCCGCGCGCAGGGCGCGATTGAGCGGGCGCAGCCGCAACAGCAGATGTTCGATGGCAGGCACATTTGTCATGCTCTGACTCCGCAAAGATTCATGTTCGGCTCTCGCGCCGTCGCGGGCACACGCGCCGGACTCACACGGAAAAAATCAACGCGCGGCCGTCCAGCCAGGGGGCATCAAAAACGTTGTCGAGTAAGCCGTGGTCGCGCAGGTCTTCAAAGCGCCGCCCGAGCGGGAGGCTCACGCGCACCGAATCCCGCGAATAGGAGACGCGCGCGTCCAGATCGTGAAATCTTTCGAGCGCGAGGTGCGGGGCCGTCTGCTCGCGGTGCCGCCACAACTCCCACGCAATCGTCCCGAGCGCGACTGACGCGGCCAGAGTGATGTGGCGGTCGAGCGTAACGTCATCGGCCAGAGGGATGCTCGGGCGCTCGACCGCCAGGGATCGCCAGAGCGTCTCGGCATCTTCGTCCGTCGGCTGCATCGCGCGCGCCATTCGAACGAGCGCGGCCTCCGGCGTCATCTCGTCGTTCGAAGACCAGCGCCGCTCGGCATGCCTCAACACCCGCCAGCGCTCGCCGCGCGTGGGAGCGCCTTCGGCGATGAACCGAAAACCTTCCGCGCCCATCCAGCTCAACAGCCCGGTCCCGGCTGCCGCCTGCGGGATGAGAACGGCCGAAGAATCGAGCTGGATCAAAGACTGGCGAAGCCCGTCCGGGCTCGATGACCATGAGATCGGAAAACACCCTTCGACATCGACCAGCAATAATCCTTCGTCCGCACCGCCCCCGGCGCGGTGCAACAGGATCGGCTGGCGAGGATCGTGGCCCGCGATCAACGCGCCCGAGATGACGCAATCGAGCGGAGACAGGTGGGGCGATATTCGTCGCGCGAATGCCGCGAGACCGGGCTCCTCGACCGGCTCTCCCAGCGCCGCGAATGCTGAAGCGGTCATACTCATCGCAGGGTTGCGCAGCCAGCCGCGCGCGGGCGGTTCGAGCACCTTGTAGGCGAGCGCGGAGGCGAACAGAGGCAGATCATCCCGGCAATCCGCCGCCTCCATCGTTGCCGCCAGAGTCTTCAGGTAACCGATCCGCGAAAGCGGCCCGAGCAACAGGAAAGGCAGGGCCGACGCAACGCGGCAGTCTGTTACGCGCCGCCTTCCGCGATTGACCCTGACCCGCGACAGCGGCCCGAGCGATCCGAGGCCATGCGAATCGCTCTGCCGGTCAGAACTCGCGCTCGCCGATTCAATCGCGCGGCCGTTCCCCAGATCACCCCGCTCCGTTTCAACTTCACCATCAAGAACCTCCGGAAGCGCGCGATTCATCGCCGCTAAAAGCATCGGAGTGATTGCGCGGATGCGTAGCTTCGTCATCGCTTCGGCCAGCGCGATCAGTCGCAGACGCAAGACCTGCTGCCGGTCGCGCAGAGATGAGAGGTAAGGCCGTGACACTTGGTCGACGAGATTATCAATCGCCTCCCGAGAAGTTGATTGCGAATCGAATGGTTCAACGCCGCTGATCGCGCGGCGGTGCCACGCTTCCAGGGCGGCATTGGAGAAAGCCGCCAGACGTAATTCGAGCACGCCGGCCGCTTGCCATGACATCAGCGTTTGCAATACGGCGCCGCGCGGCGAAAAACCTTGCCCGGATTCGCTACCGGGTTCGTCATCTTCGGCCACGGCCCGAGCTTCAAACGAAGGGCTCTCCGCGGGGGCGGGATCGACTATCTCATCCAGATCAACAGCCGAGCGCGCCGCCCGAGCGATTCGCTCGCCGATTGCCTTCAGAGCCGGCGCGCTTTGAATCGCCTCTTCGCCGAAGCCTTCGCCCGCGAGAGCGAGCAATTCCCCGATACTCATCCTGACGTTGATCCGAACGGGCGCGGAGACTTCGCGCTCGGCGTCGTCGGGGAAGAGCGCCGCAAGCTCCCGCGCGAGCAGTGCGGGCAGGGCGTTGATCACGCATTGCAGGAGCCTTCTCGGCTCCGGCCCCCATGACCAGCCTCCGCGTCGCACTACGCGCAGAGTGCAGCGATTGATGGTAACGTCAGCCATAAGTCTCGGCGGTCGCTTACGGAGCAGGCAGCCGCATCCCGAATAGAGGCCGGTAGCCTGCGATCAGCGCCATGATAAAAAAGTCTTTACTGTCGATGGAGACCACCGGGCCGTCCGGAGTCGCCTTCAGGTCGAGCGACACGAAATGCGTCCCGCTCTTAATCGAGCCATGCGCTACCCTGCGTTCGGGCTCGTTGCCGGGCAATGGCTGCGCCTCTTGCAGGACCACGCAGACGCCCTTGTCGTCGGTCGCATCGCCGTCAAGCTGCACGGTGACTCTCTGGGTGCTGAAGTGGACCAGGGGCGGCGATTCCGTCGGCGCTTGCGGTGGGGGCGGAGGAGGAATAGGGTCCGTCGATAACGCGAGGTCTGCCACGTTCGGCCCCAGCTTCGAGACTCTGCCTCCGCCCGCCACAAAATCCAGAGGGGAGATAAAAACGTCCGGGTCATAATCGACCACGGCTACGTTCAGCGGCTCGGGGGGCACGACCAGTATCTCGCCGCCGGGTGAAGGGGCCGCGAGGGTCGTCGTGTTGCGGACAAGCAACCCGCTCCCGATCAGATCGGTGATATTGGGCGCGCCCTCCGGGTCAGCCGTGCGCGTGAATGCCGCCAGCACATGGCCGGTTTGTTTAACGAACAGGACCTGCATCTTGCTGCTCATGTTCATTCATCCTTTAAGGAAGCCAGGACGACGTAGGTGCAAACGCCGGGGCGATCCAGAATGGCGGACCCTCCGAGAAGCTGGAACCACCGCACCCGGCAGTGGACTCGCCGCTCGGCATCCACCCAGGCCTCAAGCGGGAAGACTCCCCATTCGCCCGAGAATCCGGGGGGGAATGTCTCTCCCGTGAGCCGAGGTGAGATTTGCGTTTGAACGATTGCCTCGCCCGCGTCAACCTGCTTTTTAGTTACGCCCGGCGGCAGGGGGAGAATCATGCCATCGGTCGCGATGCCGGACTCAACCTGCACCCCGCCCGTGGTCAGGGCCCCGCTGATCTTGCCCTCGGCTTTGACGTTGCCCTGAGCGTCAACCGTGAAAACCGCCGCGACGTTCCCGAGCGAATCGAGCGGGCCGAATTGCAGTAAGCCATCATTCTTCTCGTTCAGGACGAGCGCGGGCTTGTTGGACTCGTCCTTCGTCCGGGTGCGGAGTTTTAGCGAGCCGCCGCGCGCCGCCACCACGTCCGCCCGCACCCCCGCATAGCGCAGGCCGATCTCGGTGGCTTTGAAGTTATCGACCTTGAGGTCGGTGAATCTGTTGATTGTGTCGTCGTACTTGACGTAGCCGAGCAGAATCTTCCAGTCACCCTTACCCGGCCCGTCGGCGGTACCTCCTCCGGTCTGATCGTCCAGATCGCGCGCGGTGCCGGGCCTGCCGAACGCCAGTTCATAGCCCTCGACCTCGCGGGAAGGGAGCGAGTTGTCACAGCCGCCCGTCGCGAAGGGCTGTTGAGGTGCCGCCTTACTCCTGCCGACGAGGAAGACCGGGAACCACGCTTCCGTCAGGTCCAGCCCCCCGGTCAGATTGAATAGAGAGAAGGTGTTCTCGCTCAGCGTCTCGGGTTGCGGCACGACTATCTCGCGGCCCGTGCCGTCAATCGCCACGCCCGCGGTCAGGGTAATCTGTTTGTACTTCTTGCCGCCCTCCTCTTTTTCTTTCGCTTCAAGTTTCAGGCCTTGCGCGATGCCCCAGAGGTGTAGGTAACGCTCGTGGCGGGCCAACTGGCCCCGGCTGTGATCCACCGTCGCGGTCAGGTCGGCAGCGCCGAGAATCTGGTTTTCGAAAAATACTGGTCGCTCAACCCTGTTGCTCACTTGCTACCTCCTTTCCGGCTTCGGCTTCGGCTGTCTGCCGCGGCCCGGCCTTTTCTCTTCCCGCCCCGAATCTTCCGAGCCTTCCGACCCTTCCGACCCTTCGCGCCTCGCCTCCGGGTTAGCTACAGCCGCGCGCTCACTGTCCTCGTTCGCAGGGGCGACCGCGCCTCCCGTGACCGCGCCCGCCGGCTGGGCCGTCCCCGTCGCTCCGGGTGCCTCCGCCGGTTGGGCGAAAGGAGCCCGCGTCGGGCTGCCCGAGAGGCTTCTAAAGAACTTGTCGATGTTCGACATAACATCCCCGAGCATGTCCGCGCCCCTGAAATCGCAAAGCGAGTCGTTCAATATCCGCGCGACTTCCTGCTTCAACAGGTCTCCGAAATCGAAACGCTTTTGAAACGTCCCCGGAACCGTGCCCAGCAGAGAATCGAACGGGGCGCAGCAGAGTCTCTCGGCGAGATTGCCGATCAAGCGCAGAGGCGGCAGCCAGTAGCGCACGGCGGCGGGCGACAGGACGAAGGTGCGCTCAAGGTTACATATGCTGACGACCGCGCAGTCCTTGACCTCGAAACAGGCCAGCAGCACGCCCGTGTCGTCGCACGGCTCGCATGCCGGGTTCAGAGCCCGGCATGCGCAATCGCGCAGGTATGTGATGAATGCTTCGAGCAGCGGCCTGTTCGCGCCGACGACCGCCCGCGTGCCGGCTTCGCCCGGCTGCCGCCCGAACTCGGGCATCACCATCGCGGAGACGCGCTGGCGCAGGGTGCAGTCGGACAGATAGGGAGCGTTGTCGAGCCGCTCGATCAACCAGTCGCGCACCTGCGCGAAAGCGGACCTCGAAATTCCGACGGCGATACTCCTCGCCCTCCCGATTACCTCCTGCCCCGCGCGCAGGTTCTCCGTGAAGCCCGGATTGGATTGAAGCAGACGGGTCTTCTCTTCCTGCTTGAGGGCCTCGAATCGGTTTACGGCGAGCGCGACCTGATTGACTGATTGCAGGAGTTCGGGCGTGATCGCGAAGCGCGCGCCCATGTTCGGGTCCGTGCCGGAAACGTCGGAGGCCGCGACGCCGGGCGCGGAGGTGGGCGCGTTGGCCGGACTGTTCACGGGTGCGTTGGCCGGGATGTTGACGGGCACGCCGGCCGAGACGTTAAACACATTATTCAGGCTGCTGACTTTCTGACCCAGAGTAACGACTTCATCATCGGTAAAGACTTTAAAGTCGGTTATCAGGGTGTTCGCGCTCAGGTCGGTGGCCCGGTTAAGCTGCTGCGCCGCCGCGACGGTCCTCTGTAGCTTGTTCAAATCGCCGAGGCACTCACAGAGCCGCTTGATCAGAGGGTGCGCCGAATCGTTCGGGGGCATGCAGCGCAGCTCGAACTTCACCCCCTCGCGCACGCGGGTCGCCTCGCACGATTGCCGCCCGCAGTCCTCCCCCGTCGAGTAAGGCATCACGGGGTCGGACTGCTGCTCGCAATAGCGGACGTAAAGGCAATACCTGAGAGGGGGCGGCTGAGGGCCGGGCTTCGGCTGATTGGGGGCCGCCACCTCCTGATCGATGTTCTCGCGATTGATGTTCGCGCGGGCGCCGGTCTCCACGTTGAAGCCGGCCTTAGGCTTCGGAGGGTCGGGGCATGGGTCGACGCAGTCGAAGCCGCCCAGCTTGTCGCGGCGCAGGTCGCGAACCATCGCGTTGATGTCGAGCGTCGTCGCGCAATCGAGCGTCAGGTCGTTGCCGCAGCAATCGAGCGCGTAACCCGGATGCACTATCACCTGGCCGTTGCCGCACGGGTGGCAGGTCACTTCCAGCCCGCAGACCACGCCCGCCCCGAACAGGTGGCGGTTGTGCAGGCGGTTCTTGTGGCCGACGTAATTGGTCAGCAATTGAAGGTCGTCTTCGGTCAGGAGCTGCCCCGCGAAGAATCGCGGGCGGACAATCCCCTGCCCCTGACAGGAAGCGCACCCGGCGCCGCCGCAACCGCACAGCGCGGCGGAAGTAGTCCCGCCGCAGCCGCAGCCTGAGCTTTTGTTACTGGAGTTGGCGATCATCAGATTTCCTCCGCTGCGTCGGGCCGGAACATAACTCGTCGGTCCCGCCACGACTCAGTCTACGGTCTATTCAATATCGGTTTCCTGTTGCGGGCCCTTTCCGCCGCGTTGGTACTGCCCGGTGTTAGGCTGTTTGTACGCGCCCTGCGGCTCATGGATGTAGAACCAGCTTTCGAAATTGCCGCCCGGCGAGCCATTGCCCGAGGTCCACGGCCCGTAACGGTTCGGCGGGTGCGCGCATTTTGCGGGCGCGGGCCTCTCCCCCTGGCCGGGCCTGTTGGCCTCGTATTCCTCGAGCAGAGGCACGCGGCCGCCGACGTTATTCCCGTCCACGGGGCGGCAGCATTCGTCGAGGATGAAATCCGTGCGGACGGTGATCATCACGCGGTCCCCATCCTGAAACTTCTCCCCCGAAGTCTGCCTGAAGCTGAGGTAGCGGTCGTCGAGAGTCACCTCTCCGTCGAGGTAGTAGAAGTTGGCGCGGCGCCCCTTCCCGCCTTCCAGCACCCACACGTCGAAGACACCTTTGCTGACCGTCTCCGGCAGCACGGGGCGTGAGAACCTGATCGTCAGGCCCTCGTCCTGTAGGATTTTCCTCGCCTCCTCCACCGTGTAGTTCTCGGCGTCGTGGACCCAGTTGACGCCCGTGATCGTCACCGGCTCGTAGAGGCTTACCCACCGGCGCAGGTCGTTGCGGATGTCCTCGTCGGCCACCGCCTTGCCCTGCTCGAAATCAATCGCCGCAAGCAGCAGGCACTTGTCCGAGCACTTTTCGCAGCAGTTGTTGCGGCAGTGATTCTTCTGCCGCCGCTCGGTCGTGACTCTCACGCGCACCGAGTCGCGCAGCTTGCTGTAGACGCATTCGGAGACGCTGCCGCAGGCGTCGGGCAGGACGGGGCGCACGGGGTCAATCGGCTGCACGCAATAACAGATGCTCAGGTATAGCCTGCCCTTCTTGCCCTCGGCCCTCTCGATCCGGTTCCTGTCGGCTTCGCTCAACTCGTCCCAAAGGTCGACCGTACGCGCCTGGCGCACGACGAGCTCGTTGCCTTCGCAGTCGATTGCCATGCCGCATTCGATCCGCACGCAGGCGGACGCCTGCTCCGAATACTGCCCGGCGCTCGGAGGGCAATCGGGTTCGTTCGCGACTGCCACAACCTTCAGCCCGCAGACCGTGCCGTACCCGTGAAGGCAGCGATTGTGCAGCTTGAGCTTCTCGTGAAAATAATCCTGCTCCGTCTGCAAATCGTTTGCGACGAGCATCTGCCCGTGGAAGTACCTCAGCCGCGTTAAATCCGGCATCGATTCGCATGCGGCGTTTCGCGGCGTTTCAGCCGAGTGTTGCTGCGTCGTGGTCATCTTGTTTTCCGAGCTTTCCATGTTGTTTTCACTCCTCTGCAATCTCATTCGACAATCGTTTGAACCCCTACGACCGAAGTCTCCCCGAGCGTCACCCCTTTGCGGGCCCCCTGTTTCCCGTGCCACAGAAGGCTCGCCCTGCGCAGCCGCACGTTGCCTTCCTTCCCGAGCACGGGCGGCGGCAGTAACCCGATCAGAGTGTCGACGCCGACCGCGGACGTGTTGCCGAGAATGAAGCCCTCGCCGCCGACGCGGATCGTGGCAATCGTGTGCGCGGGCTTCTGGCTGGTCACCAATCGCTCTAACTGCCTGCGGGCGTTCTCCGAGGTCAGGCCATGCGGCGGCACGAGCACGCGGAAGCGGAAGACCTGCGCGAGCAGCGGATCATGATCGGGGTTGCCGTAACTGCGAAGCGGCGCGCGGCCTAACGCCGAAGTGTTGAGCCGGAAACGGGCCTGCGATCTGCCGAAGAGGCGCATCGCCCCGAGAAAAGCCCCGTTCTGTCGCGGCGCGTCGCCGCCCCCGGACAGGCTGCCCCAGTTGCGTTCCGAAGCCATCTCCTGAATCGCGGGCTCCACCCCGACTATGAGCTTGATCGCCTCGACCAGCCCCGCGACCGTCCCGCGACGGCGGTAAAGCTCCGGCAGAGCCGCCAAAACTTTTCGGCGCAGGTCCGGCCCCCACGCCGGGTCGAAGGCGAGGTCCAGAAAGCTGCCGAGCCAGGGCAGAACATCGTCGGGCACTCCTTCGGGGTCGAGCAGAGCGGGCGCGCGCTCTATCGCGCGGTCTAGGTCGCCTATCGACGCATCGAAGAGCGCGAGAAAGCGTTCGGTGAAATCCTCCGCCTCCGGGGTGTCGCGGTAAACGGTCGGGAGGAAATCGAGGCTCGTCACGCGCGGGAAATCTAGCCGCACACGCCGCACGAACGGGGTGGCCGTGCCATCCCCCTTGAGCCTCAAACGCAGGTAGAGGTAACGGCCCGGCGGCTGGTCGATCAGGAAGTCGAGCGCGCCCGGCTGAGCGGTTTGCCAGTCAAGCGGGTGCGGGACGCCTGCCGGGTCATCCGCCCACTCCTCATCCTGACTCTTGATCTCCGGGTCCATCTCCCGCGCCGTCTCGCTCGTGGCGACAGCTATCGAGAGCATCGTCCCCGAAGGGATGTCCGCATCGATCCGCACGCGGTGCCAGCGACAGCGCGGGATTCCGCTGTCAATCGCCCGCGTCAGAAGCGTCCCCCGCTCGTGACGCGGCGGGGCCGGAGGCGGTTCAATCTCTTCCTCAAGCGGCCCGCCATCCCAGGCGAAGCAGTTAGGCACCGGCAGGCCCTCGGGGCCGCATTCTTCAATGCAGAAGCCCTTCTCTTCGTCCGACGCCGTCAGCCCCGTAGGCTTGAAAGCTTTTTTAAGCTCTTCTACCGAAGCCTTCTCGAATCTCTCCCCGCCCCGCGCGGCGCGCCATAATCTCAGGCTGCCGTCGGCGGTCTTCGTAACGAGCCAGATCGAACAGTCATCGCTCGCCGCCAGTCGATCAATCGTTTCGCCGTAAGCCAGATCGGGCATGGCGACGCGGAGCCTGCCGCGAGCTTCGCCCGCCGGGCCGAATCTCCAGATACTATTTTTCCCGGTGTCAGCGACGAGCAGCTCGCCCCACGGAGTGAAAGCGAGCGGCCCCGGCCGTTCAATCTTATTCACGCCGCCTGGCTGGTCGCATCCGGGCTCCGGGATCAATCGATCTGTCCTGATCGCGGCGACGAGCTGCTCGCCGTCGCGCGCCCACATCCAGACCCTCCGCGCGCCCGCGTCCGAGATGGCTACGCGATGGCCCCGCGCCGCAACAGCGCCCGTGTCCCGAAGCAATCTCTGATCGCAGTCCTCGCCCCACACCGGCACCCATCCCGGAGCGCAGCAATCACGTCGCAGGAGGCTCGACTTGTGGACGAGGAACCAGTCGCATCGCCCACAGCCTCGCGCAAGCCGCGGCGGCGGCAGGTAGGCCAGCACGTCACCGGCCGGAACGGCGTCGGGGTTGATCTGATCTAGACGCAAGCCTTCCGCGTCGTCGAAGGCGAGCCCGGCCAGCCTCGCGCTGTGTGCCTCGTCCCAGCCGACAAAGCCATCGAGCAGTCTGAAATTCTGTCCCCTATCGCCGCAGCTCATCTACTCTCCTCTCGCTCCCGCACTACAATCTGGTGGACTTCGGGCCACAGCAGGGCGTTGGCTTCGGGCACGAAGTCCTGACAGGCAAGAAACCTGAAGCCATCGGCGATGATGCTGAGCGTCGGCACCGCGCTCACGCCATAAACGTCGGTCAGGCGGCGCAGCAAGGCCTGGTAGCGCAACGCGCCGCCGAACGGCCACCCGCCGCGGTCCGAGCCGCCCGTCAGCGGGTTGATGAAATCGTCGATTGCCTTGATCGCGCGCCGCACGGTCTCGCCCGAATCGACGCCGGAACGGATTATGAGGGCGGCTTCGATCTTCACCCTGTGGTAGCGCGGCGCGGCGGCCACGACTTCCACGCCCGCCGGCGCGGCCTCGGCGCTCAGGTACGAAGACACCGCGCGCAACGTATCCTCGTCGGGAGTCGGCGGCCCTTCGTTGCGATCAGGCGGCACGACGAAGACCGCCACGACTCCGGGGATGGGCCGTCCGGGGAAGGCGGGGTGCAGGCCCGCGACCGCGTGCGCGCGTTCTACCAACGCGCCCTGTGCCCTGCGCGCGAGCAGAGCGTAATCGGCCACCGTCACCGCGCGCGAACGTGTGCGAATCTCCTGCGGCCCTCGCTTTATCGCCTGCTGCTGGCTCTCGCGATCAGCGCCGCCGGTCGCGGGCCACGGGTTAGAGACCTTCTTTATGAAGGGCGCTGACGAGAGCAGAGTGCTTATGGCTTCTGCCGCGACCGCGCCCGCCTTCCCCCCGCCGACCCTGTAGCGCGCCGCGCGCACGTTGCGGAATCCCTGAGGCACTTCGGCCCCTTTAACTCCGTCGCCGAACGTGACTATGGCTTCGAGCGGGTCGAGCACGTAGACCTCATCCTCGGGGCCGAAGAGCGACAGGTCGTCAACCTGCCGCCACCTTCTCGTCTTCGACCTGCCCTGCGCGCCGGGCGAGCTTTGATCGATCCCGTCGGACGCGACCGGCAGATCGACTTCGGGCTCGCTCGCCGTGTCGAACCCGCCCTCGTCCACTTCGAGAATCAGTGAGTCGGGCAGGACGGGCCTCTGGCTCAGGCGCATCTGTCGGTTGCGGCTCTGCGGCAATGGCTCCAGCGCTTCGTTGAATATGGTCCGCGCGGCGATGGCCCGCGCCATGTTCAACTTCACCGACGTGAGCACGGGGCTCTGCTCGAAGCTGCCGAACGTGATTTGCAGCCGCAGCCAGCGCAGAGTCTTATCGAGGCCCGCGGGCCGTCCGGGTCTCCATTGTCGCGGCAGCCGCAACTCGATGACCCCGCTGTGGGCCAGCGCGCCGGTCTCGTCGAAGTTGACTTCGACCGATTCAAACTTAGACCCATCGAGCACACTCCATTCGAGCAGGGGCGCGCTCGGCACGGGCAGGGGCGCGACGCCGCCGCCGGGCACGGGGGGAGGCGAGCCCGGCGGCGCGGCTACACGGATGCCGAGCGAGAGCGTCGGCCCCGGAGCGATGTCACCCGACAGACCTATGAAGAGCGCGCGGCCCGGCTCGGGGCGATCACCGAAGGGGAGAAAGCGCGCGTCGTCGCCTTCGGCCTGCACGTCTATCGCTTGAAAGAGATTGTCGAGCTGTACGTGCATCTCATCGATCTTCGCGGGCGCGGCGAGCAGGTCGCGCTCGGTTTCGAAGATCACCAGATCGCCTCCGCCATCTGCGGGCTGCGCGCCGACCTGGAAGCCCCTGCTGACGAGGACCGATTGGGGCGCGCTGTCAGAGACCTCGAATTCGAGCAGGGCCGAGGCGGGCGATGCCTGTAGAGGCTGGACGCCCGCCATGCCGAGAAACTCGATCAAGGCTTTCTCCGGCAGCCGATTCAATCGCTCGATCACGGGCTCCATCTGCTCGCCGAACAGCCGCGTGAGCGCGAAACCCGCGTCAGTCGCGCGCAGGTTCGTCCATTCCGGCGTGAAGTTCTTCGTCCGGGCGCGCAACTCGTCCGTGACTTCCTGGCGCGAAGACGGCAGAAGCTCGGGCTGCGCGGCCGATGATCCGCCCGAGCGTTTTACCCCCGCCTGAAGATTGCGCCGCGACTCTTTGCCCCACCAGACTTCGCTCATCGCAGACCTCCCTGCCCCTCGGTCGCGCGCTTGAAATTGACCGTGAGCTGGCCGACCTCAACCAGTTCGTGTTTCCCGATGGCGACATCCGCGCAGGCCGGCTCCCGCCCCGCCTGAGCGCCTTGCGAAATCTCTTTACTGAAACGGCGGCGGAACTCCGCCTCCTCGGAAGCCCCGAGAGAGATCGCCCCGCAGCTCACACCCTGCTCAACCCGGCGCAGTAAAGCGCAATCGCCCGTGAACGGGTCGCGCCCGTCCATCTCTAAATTCGGCTTCGACTCGCCGGGCAGATCGACGAAGAGTTGGACGACGGTGCCCTGATTGCCGAGCGCGCGCTGTGCTTCGCGCAGGATCGCCGAGGGGCGCAACGGCTCGCCGAAGGGCCAGCCCTCCCCTTCGTCGCCGCCGGTCAGCGGGTCGAAGAACGTGCGGAGCTTCTGTTTTATCGCCCGGCCGAGTTTGGTGTTGTCGGCCGAGTCGGATTCCACCTCGACCGTGATCGCCACCCGCCTGTAGCGCGGGGCCAGAACAAAGACCTCGCTCGCGACCAGCCGCGTTTCGTCCAGACGAGCGCGAACGGAGTCGAGCGCGCCGGGGTCCGGCATGGGCGCGGCGACGAAGGCGCTCTCGACCAGCATCCCGTCGAATTCTTCCGAGTCTTCACTGAGCAGATCAGGCCGCGGTGCGTCGGGCACTATGAACACCGTGACCGCCCCCGGCACCGCCGCGCATGGGTGGTTCGGGTGAAAACCGACTGCGGCGTGCGCCCGCCTGATGGCCACGCCCGGAGTCGTGCGCGCTATCTCTTCGTAATCCTCGCGCGTGACGGCGCGCGTGCGCTGCCTGAGCGCGGACGACATGCGCTCGCGCGCGCTTGAGATCGTTTCCGGCTCATCCCCGCCTTCGGCGCGCACCACGTTTATGGCCTTCAACTCTTCGGCCTGGGGGTCGATTTCGGGCTGTTCGCCGGTGGAATCATCCGCGCCTTCGTTCTGAAATTCTTCGAGGCTCCATCCGAGGTTAGCGCCGAGCCTGCCCGCAGCCCCTCCGCCCACGCAGTAGCGAACTTCCAACTGCGGCGCTGCGCCGTGCTTCAGGGCCAGAGGCTTGATCCTTTCCGCGTCGTCGGCCCCGACGGCGGTCTTGATGGCGTCGAGGAAAACTTTCTCTCCCGAGAATTCTTCGCCTTTCAGCGTTTCGAGCCTTTGCAGAACGAGCTCCGCGACGGCCGCCGATCTGAGCCTCTCTAAAGTCTGTTCGGTAATTTTGAAACTCACGGCCAGAACGGGTAAGCGCCCGGTCAGGCCATCGCCGAAGCGCACCTCACCGCGCAGGCGGTCAACCGTGAAGACCCGATCCGTCGGCCCGTGAAAGTTCAGGTCGGGGGTCACCTGCCACTCGTGCCATTCCGAGTCGCGCTCTCTGACCCTGAGGCTGACGGTGTTCTCAATCGGCGGGTGATCCTTCACGGCTTCCCTCTCGGGCAGGTCCGCGAGCGAAATAGTGTTGCCCGGCAGAGGGAGCCACTCGCGCCGCAAAGTATGCTTGCCGGTCCTCCTCCTATGCGAGGCGATCACCACGTTCGGTATCAGGCGCTCAAGCCGCGGCGGGGCGGTGAAGCTCGCCCGCCCGACGCGCATCCAGAGCGAGTATTGATGAATCTCCTTCGGGGCGTTTGAGCTATCCGCCTGCCAGTCGCCCTTGATCGGCAGCGTCACGAGGCCCGACCTGCGCAGACCTCCCGTCCCGTCGTCAACGTCATCGTCGCCGAATCGAACCTGCCCGCCGCCGGGGCCTCCGTAGAACCACTCGACCGGCGCGGGCGGCGGCACGTCCGCCGGAGCGCCGGGCGACCACTGCGGCGCGATGCCGGACGTGTCTCGCAGGTCGAAGAGCAGAGAGAATTTTTTGCCGGCGAGGCTCGCGGGCAGAGGCTCGCGCAGCCAGAGCACTATCCGAACCTCGGCCGCGGCGCCGCCGGACGGAAAGAGCCTCATCACCTTGCCCTGCTCCAGGTCTGTCGTGCGGTCCGTTCCGTCGATGAAGAGGCCGACCTTGTCCCTCTGCTCGTCCAGCCTCACGAACGGCAGCAGAGTGATCTCGTGCTCCGTAGAAAAGACGAGGGGCGGGTTTGATCTCTCAAGCCTTAGCCTCTCCATCTTCTTCAGGGCCCGCGCGCGTTTGGGCGTCGAAAAGCGCATGACCGTCGCCGCGACCTGCGTCGGCTTCGGCGCTTCGCCGAGGAGTGAGAGCGCCCCGCGGACGAGCGAATCGGGCAGTTGATCCATCCAGTAGACGCGCTGTTCGAGCAGCCACGCGAAGAGTTCCAGCATGGTGATGCCCGGGTCGACCGGGGCATGCAAGGTCCACCTTCCGCCCGACGCGGCGGCGATGCGCCGCCTGATGGCGGCCACCATTTCGCTCCACGCGAGATCGTCGAGTTTGATCGGTTCGAGGGCCATCAACTACGCTCCACTGTGTCGAGGTAGAAAGGGAAGACGAGGTTGCTGCGCGTGTTGGTCTGCCGCACGAGGTAGCCTATGTGAATGGTCACGTGCGTTTCGTCCTCCTGGTCGACTTCGGCCCGCACCTGTTCGAGGTTTATGCGCGGCTCCCAATCCCGGACGGCGTCGCGGATGGTGGATTCGAGCAGGCCGAGGTATTGAAGGCTGCCGGGCGAGAAGACCAGGCTGCGCGACCGGGTGCCGAAGTCGGGGCGCATCACGCGCTGGCCGAGGTGCGTCAGCAGTAAGACCTTCAACGACTGCTCGACATTCTCGTCGCCATCGACGTAAGAGAGGCTGCCCGATGCGTCGGGAAGGATCGGAAAGCGCCAACCAGTGCCGACTATCTTTGAGTTCATCGTAGTCTCCTTCTATGTCGCCCCCTTCTATCAACCGATCAACACCGTGCCCACGGCGATCACGGTCCCTATGGGCAAATCGGCCGGGTCGTTGCAGGTATCCGCGGTGTCTCCGTTACGCGCGGCGGCCTTGCCGTTTATCCTGACGGTCTGACTGCCGACCCTGATGGTCGCCAGGTTCGCGGGCGGGTTCTGGAAAGCCGTGCCCGGCGGCGTCGGGATGTGCGGGGGCGTGTTGTCGGCCGTGCTGCCGACCGTCGCCGACGCCCTGCCCATGACCTTCACGTCGCCGCTGAGCCCGCCGTTGATGACGCCCGCGAAAGGGTGCGGCAGCGGAGTCGGCACGGGCGGGCCGGGCGGGGCCGGAACCATCACGACGTGCGTGTCGGTGGCCGTGATCTGATCGCCCTGTTTCGCCGCCGGCTGTCCCATGGAATCGCCCTTTCAATTGAGGTTGATGGTCGCCCCTTTGAGCTTCAAGTCCGCGCCCGCGTCGATCTTCATCCCGGCCCTGGCCGAAATCTCTATCTCGTTGGCCTGGATTATCAGCTTCCCCGTGGTCGAGGTGATCTTGATCTCGTCGTTCGCGGTGTCGATCTCGATCCGGTTCTTCTCCTCCGAATCGACGATGGTGATCTTCTCCTTGCCGCCCGTGTCATCGAGCGTGATCTGGTGGCCGGCCCTGGTGCGGATCACCTTTTCGTCCTTGTCGTTCGCCCGGCTCGTCGGCGGCTTGTCCTGCCCGTTGTAGAGCCCCCCGAGAATTATCGGCAGTCTCATATCGCCCTGAATGAAGGCGATCAGGACCTCGTCGCCGGGCTCGGGGATGAAGACCGCCCCGTAACCGTTGCCCGCGTACGCCTGCCGCACGCGGCACCATTCGCTCACCGTCTCGTCGTCGAACCACGGGAAGCGCACCTTGACGCGGGCCTCCTTCGCGGGGTCGTTTACGTCGGTGACGATTGCCTCGTAGACGCCGTAATAACGCTTGTCCGTCGTGCGCGAGCGAGCCTGTGCCGTCATCTGGTTCCACCTCCGCCTTGCCGCGTCCCGCCGTCGGCGGTCGAGCGCACTTCGAACTGGGTCAGGTACCCCGAGCCGCCGATTGAGTGCGTGACTTTCTTTATGTAGTACAGGATCGGCTTGCCGGGCGGGCCGCTGAAGCGCTGCCCGAGGCCGCGGAGCTCGGCCAGGTCGCCCGGCCGCATGTCGGGCAGGCCGATCACCTGCCCGCTGCCCGTGAGGAATTGGTAGGCCCGCTCGCGCAGCAGGCTGATGGCGAGGTCGCGCGCTTCCTGGGCGCTCGTCACCGGCAGGTCGACCACCTGGTCGTTACGCTTGGGCAGGTGCTTCTCGGCCGCCTTGGCCCCGGTCGTCCCCCCGCCGGCCTGCGGCAGGTCGCTCGGCTTCGCGGTGTAGGTTATGGCCCGCTTGGTCGCGGGGTCCCACCCCCGCACCGTGACGTTGCCGACCTGATTGTTGAGCGTGAGCTGCGAGCTGTAATTGATCAGGTTCTTGCCCCACTCGAAGACGTAGAGGTAGGACTGGCGCGCGTCGCGGCTGTCGGTAGGGCTGACGAAATAGAGCTTGTCGCGGCCCGTGGCCGGGTCGACGCGCACGTAGAAGTCGAAATCCATCCGCTTCGCGCGCTCCATCAGAAACGTCAGGTCGTCCTGATTCTTCTGCATGACGAGGGCGTGCTTTTCGCCCTGCTTCGTCACGCGCGATTCCAGCCCGTTGCGCTGCGCGATGATCTCGGCTATCTCCCAGTCGGCCTTGTTCACGAATTTCTTTATGTCCCCCGGAGCGGGCTTGCGGTCGCGCAGCTTGATGCGCTTCTCGACCCCGGAGACGGCCATGGTCGGCGGGCCCGTGTCGGGGAAGCGCGGCGAAAGGGTCTGGATGAGGCCGCTCACCATGTAGCGGAGCTCGTCGGCGTAGCCCATCTGGATGTGGACCTGCTTGCCTATGTCGAACGTCGTGGTGTCGCTGTACTTGAAGTCGAAGCTGCTGTCGTCCCAGTTGTTGACCGTTAAGTTGAAGTTGGTCAGGTTGTCGCTGTCCATCGTCACCTGAAGGTCGAGTATGTCGCCGTGGGTCGTCGCGTCGAGCTCGCGGCCCTCGACCATCACCTTAAAATTAGGCGCGTAGTAATCGGTCGAGGGGAGACCGGGGGACGCATTCGAATTCATGACCAGATCGCTACTCATTCGACACCTCCGGGTTCACCGCAATCTCGGCAGAGTCAGCACGAGGCCCGGCGCGAGCCTTCGCGGGTCTTTAATCTCGTTGGCCCTGGCGATGTCGCGCCACGCGCTAGGGTCGCGGTAGACGGCCGCCGCGATGCTCGAGAGCGTCTCGCCCCTGGTGACCACCCAGGTCTTTTCGAGGTCGGGCGAAGTCTTCGGCCTCTCCTTCAACTGGATTTCGACCGGGCGGTACTCCTTCAGCGTCAGGCTGAGCTTCGCCCGCAGGGGCGTGCCCTGCGGGGTGAAGAGCGTGTACGTCACGTTGAGGCTCTCGACCACGCCCCTGAACTCGTTCGTGCTCCAGACGAAACTGACTATGGGCGGGGCGTGCGATTCGCTCCTGATGTTGAGCAGGCCGCGCAGCTTGTTGACGTACTCGACGCGCACGTCCTTGAGCGTGTCCGACGTGTCGGCCAGCAGCTCGACGGTCAGCTTCTCGCTGTTGCCGCGCACGAACTGGATCGGCGGGGTCTCCAATCCGGGAATGGCTATTTCAGCGAAGTTGTTCGCCTTCTGAAGCTGGTACTCGGTCGGGTTGAAGCGGAACTCTATGACGCGGTCCCTGGGGTTCACCGCGGGCGATTCGATCACGAGCTTTGCGCGCTGCGACCCCTGGCCCAGACTTGATACCGGAGTGCTCATCGTTAATACTCCTCCCGGCGGTCGCCCACCGACCGCTCGGCCTCGGCCCTGCGCTCGCGCTCCCTCGCCTCTTCCTGCCTGCGGCCCCACTTGTTCGCGTACTTCTCGAAGAGCCGCGCGAAGGCGGCTTCGTCGCCCTCGCCCTCAACGTCGAATCTCACATCAAGGTTGTTTATCGTGACCATGCTCTGGCTCCAGACCGGTTAAGGCGACAGGATCGTCACCTGGCGCACGCCGTGATGGGCTATCTCGACCGCTTCGATGGCGACGGCATTCTGCGTGGCGCTGAACTCGGGGCCGGTCCACTTGGCCGCGATGCCGCCCCGGAATTCCCACGCGGCCATCGGGATCCCCGGCGGCGAAAGCAGGATGACGCTGCCGTCGCGCCGCGCCCCGAGCGATTGGCTCAGCCCCGCCTCGTACCATTCCCACAGCCCCCTCCCGACCGTCAGCCCCCTCCGCAACGTGATCCGGGTCCACGAGTGGCGGACCGGGAGCTGATGCACGAAGTCGTTGACGCCGCCCTCCGAATACGAAGTCACCTCAAGGTCCGCGCCCAGCCCCTTGACCTCCTGGAACTGGCCGATGGCCAGCATTCTGACGAGCACGGCCTGCTGGGGCGGCAGGTATGCGTCCCCCGGATTGAGCGTCACGATGAAGCGATAGGCGGTGAGCGGGTCCGTCAAAAGGCTCAGTGGATTTGGGGTACTCACGATTCAAACACCTCCAGCTGCCCCTCGCCGCTGAGCGCGATGCGCAGCAGGATAAATTCCATAGGCGTCGCCGGCGCCACCTCTACCTCGCAGTTGAGCCGGCCGAGGTCCACTTCTTCCGGGGTGTTGATCGACTCGTCGCAACGCACGCGAAAAGCCTCTTCGGGCCGCTCGCCCTTCAGGGCCCCGGCCCTCCATGCCTCGACGAGCACGGACGTGATCGAGCGCGCGAGGGTCAGCCACAGCTCGGGACCGTTGGTGTCGAAGACGAGCGGCTCGGAGACCCGGCGGATGGCCCGGACCAGACGGTGAATCAGCCGCCTGTGCGCCAGGAAGCGGTGCTCGGGGCTGAGAGTGCGCCCGCCCCAGACCTGTAGCCAGTCCCCCGCGAAACAGCGCAGCAGGTTGATTCCGGCGGCGTTGAACCGACCCTGCTCCGACGGGTCGAATCGCTGGGTCACGTCGACGGATTCATATACCGGGGCATTCGCCGGCGTGTGGTGCGCCCCGCGCTGGCGGTCTAGGCGGCTGATGACCCCGGCGACGTGGCCCGAAGGAGGGACGTTGCGAAGGGGCCGCCTGACCCCGCCGAGCGGGTCGGGCACGCTCAGGCGCGGGTGATAAACGGCGGCGGCGCGTATCGACGTGTCGTCCGTGGAGAGGCGCAGTCGCTCCGCCCACCTCAACGCCCTGTTCACTTCTTTGATGGCCAGGCCTCTGTCCTCCGCGTCCTCCCCGTCCGTCGGCACGTCGACGAGCACGAGGCGGTCGCGAAGCTGCCCGGCCTGCTCGATCATCGCGAGCAGGATTTCCGCCTGCTCCGCTTCGTCCCTTATGTCGTCGTAGAGGCCGGGGGCCGCGACCAGAGCTACCTCGCCCTCGTCGCCTACTTTCCGGATGGCGTCGAGGTAATCGAGCTTGCCGGGCGTCCGGCGCGACGTTGAGTCCGCGCCGCCTGAGAGTGTGAACTCCCGGTTGAGCGCGTGCGGTCCGGGGTTGAGCGCGCAGGCGCGCCCGACTTCCCCATGCGGGACGAGGCGAACCAGTTGAGAGCGCGCCGCCACCTCCTCGACGATCCTGTCGGGCGACAGCCCCGTGAAGTATTCGACCGGCTCGTCCGGCGCGATCACGGCAACGTCGACCACGGGCGAGCCTGCCGACCCGCGCAGGCGGTATTGAATCCTGACCCTGGTGTTGTTGGCCCAGGCTCCGGGGCTGCTCGCCTCGATGCGGTAGCTCGCGTGCCCGAACGACTGGGGCGAGTTCGGAGTCCACCGCCCCTCGCCATCGAGCTCACCGACCGTCCAGTCCGCCGCCGCGACCGTCGCCGACGGGTGGCACAGCCGGATGACGTGCGCCACCTCGCCCTCGTTTTCGAAATACCCGCGGACCGCGTAGGTCATGACGGCGTCGGCGGCCAGCCCCCCGAACACGCGCAGGTACGAGCGCATGCCCTCGACGCGGACCAGCTCTCCGACCGGGCCGCGCCTGGTCCGCCCGATGAAGCCGGCGACATCTGAACGCAGGGGCGACGGCTTCACCGCGGGCGGGGCGCTCGTGAAATAGAGTCCGGGAGCGGTAGTAGCGGAGTTCATCCGACCTGCCCGTCAATCGAGAGACCTTCGTGACAGATTTCGACGGTCTCCATCGCGATCTCGTTGTTCTTTGAGTTCAGCCCCGGCCCCGTGAACTTACATGGCCAGGCCCGCTTGAAGTTCCAGCGCATGACCTCCTGCCTGCTCTCGTTGAGCAGGATGATCGAGCCCTCCGTGCGCACGATGGTCCCGTTCATCCCCTGGACGATCCAGTTCCAGAAGGCGAGGTCGCCCGTTATCCCGCGCTTGAGCGTGATGTTGGTGAATTTTTTGAGGCCGGGGAGCTTGCGCACCGTGATGTCTTCGCTGCCGTTGCGGTACTCAATCGGGTCCATCGAGACTTCCAGCCCGGACACTTCCGCGAATGAACCTTTGACCGTCTTGCCGTCGTCGCTGATGCCGGTGACGACAACCTCAAAGTTGTAACCAGCGTAGGGGTCTTCTCTGAATACAGGCATAGTCTACCTCTTTGTTATGGCTCCGCCGTTGCGGCCGGGCTTTAGCTGAGCGTGGTTTCGAGCGTCTTCTGCTGGATGCGGAAGATGACGAACTCAGCCGGTTTGACGGGCGCGATGCCGATGAGGCAGATCAACCGCCCGTTGTCGATGTCGTCCTGAGTCATGGTGGTGCGGTCGCACTTGACGAAGAACGCCTCGTCCGGCTTCGTGCCCTGGAGCGCGCCGTTGCGCCATACTGTCGTGAGGAAGTTGGTGACCGACGCGCGCACGCGCGCCCAGAGCGCCTCGTCGTTCGGCTCGAAGACCACCCACTGCGTGCCTTCGTCAATCGACTCTTCAACGAATATGAAGAGCCGCCGGACGTTGATGTATTTCCACGCGCTGTCCGAGGTGAGGACGCGCGCGCCCCACACGCGGTTGCCGCGGCCGGGGAAGAAGCGCAGCACGTTGATGTTGCGCGGGTTGAGCATGTCCTGCTCGCGCTTGACCACGTCGTCCGCGATCTTCGTGATGCCGCGGATCACCTCGTTGGCGGGGGCCTTATGCACGCCGCGCTCGACATCCACCCGCGCGTATATGCCCGTGATGTGGCCCGAGGGCGCGACCCTGACATCGCGCTTGGCGAGCGGGTCCCGCACCACGACCCAGGGGTAATAGATCGCCGCGTACTTGGTGTCGAAGGCCTCGCGGAAAGTCCTTACCCCCTCGATGTCCAGGTTGTCGCGCGGGTCGATGATGGCGAAGCGGTCCTTCAGAATCTCGCAGTGCTGGATGAGCGCGTTATGGACCGTGCGCGACCATACTCCGGGGACTACGCAGATGCTTATCTCGTCGATGTCCTCCAAAGCCTGTATGCCCGTGCGCAGCCCGCTGCCGCCGTCGATGCCGACAAAGTCGTCCGGGGTGAGCGCGGCGTAATTGTCATTCCCCCCGCCCAGCTTCAGCCACCGCCCCTCCGGCGCGATTGGGAGCGCGTCGAGGTCGGTGGGCAGGTCGGCGTTGCTGTCGTCGAGCTCGATCAGTCTGGACGCGGCGTTCACTCGGGAGACTATGTAATTCGGGTCCGTAGTCCGCCCGACCAGCCGGAGGTTGGAGAAAGTCTCCTCCGCCGCGAGGGTGTTGTTGGGCCGGTATTGAACGTTGACTTCCATCTCGATCACGCGGATCTTGCTGCCCTCGTAGTAGTCGTTGACGAGGTCGCCGGACAGGGTAACGAGATCGCCGCTCATGCTATCGACCCGGAGTATCTCCTTGCTCCGCCCGTTGTCGAATTCGAGCACCGCGTTGTTGTAGAGCGAGGAGGCGCCCCACACGCGGACTTCGTTAACGTCGGCCCCGTGGTCATGGGCCGGGCGCAGCCTCTGGACCTGCGTGCCCGCGGGCCACGTAGTGCCCGGAGGGAAGTCGACCACTTCAAACGTGTTGGCGGCCTCGTCGACGCTCGTGATCGCGTACTCGTTGCCGTTGATCAGGACGTGGTCGCCATCGGCGAAACCGGCGAGCGACTCGGGCGGCGGGGCGGCCGCGGCGGCCACGGTGACGACCCCCGCGGCCGTAACCGACTGGATGGTGGCGCGCGCGGCGGGGCCTCCGTTCACGGGATCGAAGAGAAGGGCGAGGTTCGCGCCGGTCACGGGCCGGGACCTGACGAAGATGTCGTCGCCCCACATCCCGCGAGCCTTGGCCCTGACCCGCAGGGGCAGGCCGGGGGCGGTCACGGCCGCCGGCTGGTGAATGACGACGACATCGCCGCGCGCGGCCCGAAGGTCTGTGCTCGGAGGCAAAGGCGCATCCAGAGTAATCCGCCGCGTCGTCGGGTCGTAAGACTCGACCTGAAAATCGCCGCCGATCTGCTGGCCCGTCTCGCCATTCCGCAACGTGACGGTGGAGCCGGGGCCCGCGCCCCCCGGTCCCGCGGCGGAGATGCCGAACAGGTGGCGCACCTTGATCGAGGCGGGGTTCGCGCCGGCCGTGGCGTCGCCCTCGATCTCTGAAACCAGGCCCCTCTGGAACGAGCCGCTGGACGCCACCGCGGAGTTCGAAGTGGTCTGGGCGCTGGCCGGGAGGCCGCCGCCGGCGAAAACGCGCTTGACGTAAAGGCGCTGCCCGCCGTTGTCAAAGAAGCCTTTGACGGCCAGGGGGAACTGCCACCAGCGCCCGCCCTCCGTCGCATTCCCGACCCAGCTGTTCATCTGGTCGGGCGGCGGGTCGGGCAGCACCCCGCCGAATTTCCGAACGAACTCGGTGAAGCTGGTGACCAGCTCCGGCTTCCCGGAAGTCGGCCCGAGGGCGGTGACGCCGACCGCGCCGGCGGTGCTCGTGCTCACGCCTTCAATCGGCTTCGGCCCCGCGTCAATCTCTTCGACATAAACACCCGGACTTAAATATTCAGCCATTGTTTCGTCCTCTCATTTTTCAATAGGGATGATTTGGTTCCTCCCCAGGTCCTGGGGGATGCTGATCTGGATCTCTCCTTCGCGTTCCGTCCTGTGATCGAAGGCGTCGATGGTCTGCTTGTTCCCAAGCTGCTCTTTCTCCGTGATTCGCAGGGGCAGGGCGAAGACGCCCTTCGTTACGGTCAGGACCCGCTTTCGGTCATAAAGCTCGTCGGGCGGCCCGGTCGTCAGAGTGTTCTCCTTGTTCCCCCAGAAGACCTCGGCCCTGACGACGGGCTCCGCCGTCTCCTTGTCGACCACCGCCCCGCGCAGCACGAAGATGTGGTTCGGGAACGGGTAATTGGGCGCGGGCGTCAGCATCACTTTCATCAGGAATTTGTTGAGGTAATCGGGGAAATCCTCGGGCTTTTTCGGGTAATCCTCCGGCGGGTTGGAGTCGTTGTAAGGGAAGGCGTCGAATTCGATTGCGTCGGAATCTTTGAGGTAGAGAGGCTGGTAGTACTGGGCTTCGATCCGCACCCGGTAGCGGGTCGGCTGGCCCGGAACTTCGGCGCTCCTCGCGAGGCTCGGGTAAGCGATCACCCCGCTCGGCGTCCTGACCTCCCTGACGCCCGTCTTACGCCAGACGCCGGCGGCGTCCTGCGCGTCCAGAAAGGCGCTGACCGACCCGATGGGCGAGCCTCCGGTGAAAGCGTCCACCGGGAGCAGCCCGATGGGGCTGTACATCTCGATCACTTCGCCGGGCAACTCGCTGCGCCTGACCATCACTCTCCCTCCAACCCATCAAAATCCAGCGTCCGGCGGGTGACGGGATTGAAGCGGGTGACGTCCTCTGAATCGAGGTCGACGACGCGCACCTCGTAGGAGACCGAGAGCCGGTACGGTTTTTGTACGGCGTGCCACACGCGCGTGCGCTCCTCAAGGCTGAGCGGAGACATCGTGACCTTGAGCACCTCGTCGGTGTTCGCGAGCACGCCTTTCAGGTCCGGGCCGCTCAGGATTGCCTTGTCGTAGAGCACCTGTATCGCCCGGCCAAGGATGAGTTGCGCGGACACCTGATCGCCCCCCCACGCCGTGAGCAGGTAACGCAGCAGCAGGGCCACCGGAGGCTTCCTGACTTCGAAGTCCGGCGGGTCAATGTTGCGTATGCGGGGGCGATTGCGCGCGCTCGGGTCCTCCCCGATCTCGAAGAGAAAGAGCGTGAGCTGCGCGGTGGCCGGCGGGGTGTCGAATTGAAGGTCGTGCAACTCGGCCCTCGGCTGCCCGTCCAGTATGCTCAGCGCATCCGTAAGCACTACCGCCAAAGTTTCAGACACGGCTGCAATGACTTGGAAATTTGCCACCTTCTACTCTGCCTCTCCTTCGCCTATGGCTCGGCTGAGCATAGAGCAGTTCGTGTGCCGCGAAGTGCGGCGCGAAAAGCCCGCGATTTCGAGTTTTTCATAGGGCCAAGGTGGAGTTTTTAGTCCGCCATCGCGCCGGCGGGATGGATAATTTTCTCCATCACTGACGCCCGCGCGTCCGGGTAAGAGGGTAGGCATGCCGGATAATTCCGGAACGGCGCGACACGTTATACGGACTGAAGTACGGCAGGTTAATTTGACACTCGCTGTATACTTGCCGAAGCCCGACTCGCCTGACGGAGTGAAGCAGAGGTTGTAATGGTAATGCGTAAAAGAGAGATCATAATATGGCTGATCCTGATTCTTCTGGGAATGCCTGTTTGTTTTTTCGCCCTGAATGACATCTCCCCTCTCGTCGATCACATAGGTCTGCTGGCAACCGCATTATTAATATCGTCCCTGATCGTTTCGGGGTGGAGGTTAAAGAAGCGGCTGAAGGGGCGGATGGAAGAAGGGTTGAGCAGGGAGGTCGAAGACGGCGAGCTCACCTCTATAGCGACATGGATGAAGATACCTGATCACGCGGGGCGGGCGGCGAGAGAGGCCGAGAGATTCAGCTTCGATGAATAACGGGCGGGATGAATTTTTAATGAAGGTCAACGGGTCGCCCCTTCGAACATTAATGCGGGCACCTGCTTCAGGCAACATTGCTACAAAAAAATAGGAGATGGAGCATGCGAACCTTTGCGCAAGAGCAGCAGCCTCAAAAGGCAGTATCCTCCAGCCTTGATCAGCCTGATGTGACGACCCCTCAGCAGGCCCATCGCGAGCATCCCATCCTCAATTTGCAGAGCACGGTTGGTAATCAAGCTGTGCTACGGATGTTGCAGGCCCATACCGAAGAGCCCGGTGTCGGATCGACGGCCGCGGCATCGCCTCGCTTCGGAGACGATTTCAGCCCAACTCCCATGCATTCTCTTGCAGAAGGAGTGATGCAGACTAAACTGACGATCAACACGCCTGGGGACGAATACGAGCAGGAAGCGGATCGGGTCGCCGATCAGGTGATGGCGACGCCGGCCCATCACGCCGTTAGCGGCGCTCCGCTAAATATCCAGCGCTTCGCGGGGCAGTCGACCGGACAGATGGATGCAGCGCCCGCCAGTGTAGGCGAGGCCCTCGCCGGACCTGGCAGGCCGCTGGAGCCGCCGTTACGGCAGGACATGGAGGAACGCTTCGGCCACGACTTTTCCCAAGTGCGGGTGCATTCCGGGGCTGCCGCTGAGCGGTCCGCACAGGACGTGCACGCCAACGCCTACACAGTAGGTCACGACATTGTGTTCGGCGCCGATCAACCTGAGCCGGGGTCGCGCGAGGGGAGGAAATTACTGGCCCATGAGTTGACTCATGTCGTCCAGCAGCGAGCGGGGCACGCGCAGGGGATGCAAAGAGACTCTAAGGTGAGTGAAGGCGTGCCGAATAAGGCCAGGGTCATCAAGTTAGGGGAGCTCCGTTACCAATATGATTTCGGCCGCCCCATCACCAGGGAACAGGCGGTGCAGGTGTTATTTGTAGATGGCAAGGTGCCTGACGAAGCCAGGCTCGTGCAGGGGCCTGGGGGCCACAGCTGGACCTTGCAGACGTTCGACCTGGAGGGGCAGCAGGCGACGGTTAACAGGATGAGGGCCCGCACGGAGACGGTCTCTCCAGGGAAACCCTCTGCCCCCCCGGTTCCGGGGCAATGGAGTCCGCCGCCCCCCCATGAAATTACGGTAGAGTGGGCTGACGGTCCGAGTAAACCGGGCGCGGGGCCCAGGCGCAGGGATTTAAAGAATGATTTGGGCTTCAAAATAACCAGAAACTACCGGCTTGATGAAGGGCAGTCCCCCGTCAGGCACGTGCGGTCAGGCTTTGGACTCGGGAAGGGGCACGGCTATGAATTGGCGTTCGAAAAACCGATGACCAGGGACCAAGTGATGGACACATTGTTCGGCAAGAACGACCTCGGCGAAGGCACGGTGAAATTGTTTCCGGTCCCATCTGAGCCCACCACAATATGGCAAGCCCATGTCATCGGAGTAGATGCGCTCACGGCGTTTAAGCATCCCGTACTCGGGGCTATTGCGGACGCGAATACCGAGGCTGAAGAATCTATTGCGCCTGATGTTCCTTCCGGCATACGCGCTTATATCGAAAAGAAGCAGGTCCCGAAGGATGCGGTAGAGCATCCGCCGGACGTATTCGTCTGGGAGCAGGAAGGCTACCTGGTGCGTGTGGAGACGGACGGTAAGGGCGAAAATGGGTACTACACATACGAGACGACCAGACTGGATCACGCCGATGAGTCGTCTAAAATCACCATGCGTTACTTCATGATCGAACTCGGCATGCGGCCGCGCGAGGCGTGGCAGGAGTACATCAAGCACTGGGATGAAATCCATCTTCAGATGTTGGGCATGGTGTCTCTTGGCCGGCTTCCTGGGAGGGCCCCACGAGCGCGTATGCCTATCAAAACATCGACGCCCGCGCCGCCGGTTAAGAGCAGGCCCGTCCCGGCTCCTACAGTAAAGCAGGGGGGCGGCCAGGGCACCGGGAAGCCCACGGGAATGCTCCGCGATACCGACGCATCTTCGCGAGGCGTACAGGTGGATACCTCTCACCCTGTTTTTAAGAACAAGCAGCCAGCGAACGACGCACAGCCTCCGCCCCGGGATCAGGCTGCGAAGGTGGCCGTGAATGCGACGAAAGACCTCCCACGCGGGCAAACTATCGATCCCGTGCAAGGCGCAGGCGCTACCGGTCAGAACACTAACCCAACTCGCATGGGCAAGAAGCCTCCAACGTCAGACTCCAAGCTGAAAAAGAATTCAGGGCCACCGGCTGCTGAACTTGACCCCGGGGAAGGTGCTACTACGAAGAAGCCGCGGAGAAGTAGGGGAGATGGCGATGACCTGCCGAGTAAACAAAAGATTAGTGATAGGTACGACAAGCCTGAGCTTGAGCAGTCTCCGGAATTAATCGCAAGACTCCCGGACCCGAACCATCGGCGTCTTTATATGGAGTGGCTGAAGAAGGGTCACCTGGGAACAGGTCACCCGCACGTTAACCCCGCAAAGGATCTGGATGCGTCACTGGAGCAATTCAGCGCGGAATCGGGAGTAAGACTCGTACCTAAAAAGTAATTCCCCGCAAAATAAATCCGGCCGCTTACAAAGCGGGGTGAGCTGACGACAGACTTCTCTAATAGCCTCGTCATTGAAAGCACCGGTGAAGCCCGCCGGGTCTTCGTCAGAGGCGTAATCACCGACGCCTTCTCCGATCAGAACGGCTATTGAGGTTTCACACAGTCTGACGGGCGTTAGACCCCAAAGCGAAAAAACGTTAAGATGGCCGTCAGGCGGCGCAGGAAATGTGTGTGACGCGGCTTGCGTCTCTGAAGGCCAGACTGGTCAAACCGATCCGTTTTGGGAGAACAAGAAGCGATGGACAGTAATTCCGGAGAATCTATCTCCATCTGGATGGCAACGGCGGAAGTGCCGGCCCACTCGTCACTAACTGAGAACACGCATGCCGACGTGTGCATTGTCGGCGCAGGGATAGCGGGGATGACGACCGCGTACCTGCTTACGCGCGAAGGTAAGGCGGTGGTTGTGCTGGACGATGGGCGCGTCGGCGGAGGCATGACGGAACGCACTACGGCGCACCTCTCCAACGCGGTCGACGACCGCTACTTCGAGATCGAGCGTTTGCACGGCGAGAAGGGCGCGCGGCTCGCCGCCCTGAGTCACACGGCGGCAATTGATCGCATCGAGTCAATCGTCGCCGAGGAGGGGATCGACTGCGAGTTTGAGCGGCTCGAAGGGTATCTCTTTGTTCCGCCGGACGACTCGAAGGAGGTACTCGAACGCGAACTCAAGGCGGCGCACCGGGCGGGGCTCACGGATGTCGAGCTGGTAGAGCGCGCGCCTGTCGATTCCTTCGATACGGGAACGTGCTTACGCTTCCCGCAGCAGGCGCAGTTCCACCCCCTGAAGTATCTCGCCGGACTCGCGCGCGCTATCGAGCGGGATGGCGGCCGCATCTTCACGGGGACGCACGCGAACAGTATGGAAGGCGGCGCGTCCGCCAGGGTCGAAACCAGCGATGGGCATGTGGTGACCGCCTACGCGATTGTGGTTGCGACGAACACTCCGGTCAACGACATAGTCACGATCCACACCAAGCAGGCCCCTTATACCACCTACGTACTGGGCGCGCGGGTTCCGCGAGGTTCGGTCGCGAGGGCGTTGTACTGGGATACGCTCGACCCCTATCACTACGTAAGGCTTCAGAGCATTTCCGGCGGGGGCGACGATTACGACCTGTTGATAGTGGGGGGCGAAGACCATAAGTCGGGGCAGGCGGACGATGGCTCCGAGAGATACTCCCGGCTCGAAGCATGGGCGAGAGAGCGGTTCCCGATGATCGAGAGCATAGAGTTCCGCTGGTCCGGGCAGGTCATGGAGCCTGTCGACGGCGTGGCCTTCATCGGCCGCAATCCGGGTGACCCGCGTAACGTCTACATCGCGACGGGCGATTCGGGAATGGGCATGACGCATGGGACCATCGCCGGAATCCTCATCACGGACCTGATCATGGGGCGCGAGTGCTCCTGGGCGTCGCTCTACGATCCGTCGCGCAAGACGCTCGGCGCGCTTGGCGAATACGCCAAAGAGAATCTCAACGTCGCCGCGCAGTATGCGGAAGGTTATCTGGCGGGCGGCGATGTCGACTCAGCCGAAGAGATCGCGCCGGACGAAGGCGCTGTAATCCGGCGCGGGCTGACTAAGGTTGCCGTTTACCGGGATCAGCAAGGGGCGCTGCACGAACGCTCGGCCGTGTGTACGCACCTCGGGTGCATCGTGAGTTGGGATAGCGTTGAGAAGACGTGGGACTGTCCGTGTCACGGCTCGCGCTTCGACCGATACGGGCGAGTAGTTAATGGGCCGGCGAACAGCGACCTTGGGGACGCGGACGGATGAGGCCGCCGAATACGAGGAACCTGATTGCGGGCTCGGGTGCGGGCGAATCGTCGGATCGCAATACCACCAGACCGTCCCGCAGGATATGACCCTCTCTTTTCCGATTGCCTATTTGGTCAGCAGGTTATCCGATTCGCCCTTGCCCCTGAGCAGCGGCAAACGCTTGTACGACTCGATCATCAGCTTTACGTAACTCTCATCCGACAGCCGGTCATCGTTTTTCAGTTGGTTCGCTCCAATAATGCCGATGCTCAGCAATCCTCCGATCAGGACGAAGGGGATAACCGTCGCGGTCGTCCAGGAGACGCCGTATGTGTTCAGCACGATGATGGCGGCGAGGATCGTGAGAATTACCACCACATAACTGACAAGGTAAAACGACCCCGACCGCCAGGGATTATTCTGTTGAGTCGGGGTCGGCGGGTGCGGTTTAGGTTGAATGTCTTCGGGCACAGGTTGCGGAAATCTCCTTTTGTCTCGGTCGCGCTCGCGGCGCTCCATGCGTACGCTCAACTCTTCGACCCCGTCGAGCAATTCTCTGACGGAGAACTTCTTCCGCAATTCGGGGATGACGATCTCCGATTCGTTCATCTCTTCGTGGACTAGCAACTCCTGGTACGAGACCAGCACGTGCGGGAAGCCCGACACGGGGATCATCTGCCTGATCTCGAGTTTGAAGTTGCTGTTGATTTCGTCAAAGGCCGAGCGGATGACCGCGAGGAAAGCGCGGCGCGTCTGTTCCTTGCCGGTGATCGAGATGAAGACTTTGCGGTCCACCAGATCTGCTTTGATCTTCGCCCGATTCTCGCCGCTGTGAAGGAAGACGCCGTTCTTCCAGTAATATTGCTTGGTGATGTACTGGTTCATGCGGACGATGAAGCGCGAGATGATGGAATCGGGCAGCGTCTCGGGGTAATGGTATTGAAACCTCAGCGCATCCGTCTCGTCCCATGGGATGTCAAGCTCGTTATCGTGCAGGTGGCGCGGGATCAGGTAATGCCCCGGACGGTCGGTGAACTCGAAGCACAGCTCGAAATGCTTCATCACGTCGATCAGCCGGCGGTGCGTGTGCGATGGGTAACGATCTCTGGAATCCGGCAAGCCAGCTAAAATTTTGCCCACGTCTTTCAGATCGAACTGACCCTGCGCTTTCACCAGTTGCGCCGAAGTCAGAAGGCCGTACACGCCCTGTGTCACCCATCGCGGGTTGAGCACTTGCGTGTCGCCCGGAAAGCGTATCACCACGCCCAGATCATGCAGCAGTCCCAGCAGAGATCTTTGGAGGTCTTTGTCCTTCAATCCCTCATCGTCGCAGATTTCCAGATACCTCTCGACCGGGATGTAATCAGCCCGCATGTCTTTCAGCCGCCGTTTGATGGCGAGCCATTCGCGCGGCCAGATGTCGCGCACGTGCTTCAACTGTTCGACCTCGCGGGCAATCGCCCTGTCCAGGTCGGGAATGCCCTGACCCGTCGCGCAAGAAGTTTCTATGAAATCCCGGATATTGTATTTATCCTGCAACGCCTTTCGATCCAGATTGAGCGCGCGCTGGCCTTTCAACTGATCGATCTGGTTAATGACGACGAGGATGGGCGAAGCGCCTCCGAAGCTTTCGATCAGCTTCAGCCAGTATTCGATGTTGCTGAGCTGGTCGCCTTTGCGCGCATCCACCACCAGCAGGTAAAGGCTGCGCGTGGTCAGAAAGAACTGGTGCGTCGAGTGCTGAATTTCCTGCCCGCCGAAATCCCAGATGTTCAGTTTGACCGGCTCGCCTTCGCCTTTAAATTCACTCTGGACGACCTTCATCTCGTCATTGATCTCGACGCCCAGCGTGGTCTCTTTCTGCGGATTGAATGTGTCGTAAAGCAATCGCTCCACCACCGAGCTTTTGCCGACCTTGCCGTCTCCGACCACCAGCATCTTCGCCTCATTCAACCGCTCTCCGCTCACCACTCCCGCCAGCGCGGCAAAAATCGCTTTTACGTCACCCGGATTGTCTAATGCCTCAGGCGGAATAGGTAGTTGATTTTCAACGACATCGAGGAAAACCAGGTTCGTCAGCCTCATAATCTCAGGCGGCAGGCTCGTCAGTTTATTGTTGCTGAGATAGAGGATGGTCAACCGGGTCAACCTCACGATCTCAGGCGGCAGAGTCTTCAGTTGATTGAGGCTAAGGTCGATGACGGCTAGGCTGGTCAGCCTCGCGATCTCAGGCGGCACAATCTTCAGTTTATTGCCTCTGAGGCCGAGCCTAGTCAGGCCGGTCAGTCTCGTGATCTCGGGCGGCAGGCTCGTCAGTTCGTTGCCGCTGAGGTCGAGGTCGGCCAGGTTGGTCAACTTCGTGATCTCCGGTGGTAGAGTCGTCAGTCGATTGTGACTGAGGTTGAGTTCGGTCAGGTTGGTCAATTTCGTGACCTCAGGCGGCAGAGTCTTCAGTTGATTGAAGCTGAGGTCGATGACGGTCAGGCTAGTCAGCCTCGCGATCTCAGGCGGCAGGCTCGTCAGTTTATTGTTGCTGAGGTTGAGTTCCGTCCAACCTTCCTTTGCCGCCTGTTCGATGAGGTTGAGAATTTTTTGCTTGTTGCCCATGTCGTCCTCTTTCGCTGAAGTGTAAGTAGATACTACTTCGCTGCGCTCCCTGATGACAATCTTTCTGCTGCAAAACAAGATTTGAGCGGCCTGCTTTATGCTGCCTATCGCTGCAAGACTCTGACCATAGCTCGTTCGACAATAGGCTAAAGAAATAACTATGGGTGAGCGATCATCGTTCCGAAGACTTACAACAGCTATCTGTCGCTGTCGCCTACTGAAGCGAGGTGTTAGGCTGGTAAATGAAGCGTGGCGTAACTGGAGGTTTTATGTTCACAAAATTGACCGCGCTCAAAACAATCCTGCTCGTTTGTTGCCTGTTCAGCGTTGACTTTGCTCAAAGTAACGGAGCGGTCACCAGAATCCAAGGCACGGTTCTCGGCCCGGCCGAAATGGTTATCCCTGATGCTTCTGTGACTCTGACTAACCTGACGGATCGAACGGCCTTGCACGCGACCTCGAATCAGGAAGGAGTATTCGTGTTCGAGGGTGTGAAGCCGGGCAGGTATGAGCTATCGACCGGCGCTGAATGGGCTTTCAGGTACGTAAAGCGCATTTCAGTTAAAGACAGAGAAAGCGTTGAGCTTAAGGTGAAGCTGAGCCTGTATTCATCTCCGCCCGCTCAAGCCAGTAGCCCTTAAAATAAGGCTCGCAGTCGGTCGCGAGGTGGTGACCTGAACAACGGGTATCCGCGATGGAAAGAGAGGCAATGATCGAGCGGCCTTCAGCTTCCCTCATGGCTGACTTCCGTTCTCTCGCTTTGGAGCCCTGCGCGTGCTCGGCAGGCACGCGCAGGGCTCATCCGTCGCCCGGCGGTCGCGGGATGATGGAGTTACCGCTTTGTGACGGTATTGCTGCCGAAGTTCGCCACCCAGATAGTGGAGCCGGCGATGGTGACTCCTATCGGGCTGCGGCCCACGGGGAGCGTCCCCAGAGTCGCGCCGTCGCGGGAGCGCAGCCCGGTCACGCTGTCGCCTCCGTTGTTAACCACAAAGATCACGCCGTCCTTGTGAATGGCCGAGACCGGCCCGTCTCCGACCGAGTACGTGCCCAACAAGATCCCGTCAGTCGCCAGCTTCATCACGTTGCCGTCGCCGAAGTTGGCGACCCAGAGGCTAGCCCCATCGAAGGCGATGCCGAACGGGCCGTCGCCGACCCTGTAAGTGCCGACGACCGCGCCGTTCGATTCACGCAGCTTGGTGACGGTGTCGCTGTTGTTGTTCGTGACGTAGACATGCGCGCCGTCAGTCGTGAGGCAGAGCGGGCGTGTACCCACTTCGAAAGTCCCGAGCGTCGCACCGTCACTCGCCCGGAGCTTGGTGACAGTGTTGCCATTGCGGTTAGCCACCCAGACGTTGCCGCCCGCGCAGAGTAGCCCGCCCGGCCCCTCGCCCACCGAGAACGTGCCGACCAGAGCCCCGCTCGGGTCCAGCTTCATCACACTGTTGCTCAGGTAGTTCGCCACCCAGACGTACCTGCCATCGAAGGCCAGAGCGACCGGGCGGCTGCCCACGGCGAAGGTGCCGGCCACCGCGCCGTCGCTCGCGCGTAGCTTGGTGACGCTGTCGCTGAACTGGTTGGCCACGAAGACGTGCGTGCCATCGGAGGTCACGCCCTCCGGCCCCTGGCCGACGGTGATCGCGCTCGACGCCGCGCGGTCCACCTGAATCGCGGGCGCCGCCTGCGCCGCCGCGGCCGCGACGACCGCCATGCACAGCGCGACGAGCAGAGTTTTGTTTGTCAGTAGGTTCTTAATCATCTCTTCCCTCCTCTCCCGGCCTCCTCGGCCGTCGGCCAGTCGACCAGGCCGATCTCCTTCACGATTTTGCGGGGTCCGAGCAGCCCAGGGCAGCCCGCCCATAACGTCATCGGCTCGTTTCCGAACCTGAGCATCCCGATGTGATTCGACTTGTTGGCGTCGCGCGCCGGGTCGCGGTCAATGAACCCGAGGCTGCGCCGCAGGAGTTCAACGTCTTTTGGGTCGCCGGTCAGAAACAGCCAGCCGGGCTTTGTCTGGTACGCCTTGGCGTAGCGGTTGAGAACGTCGGGCGTGTCTTCCTCGGGCTTGAGCGTGATCGAGTACATGAAGATGTCTTTGCCCACGCGGTCGCCTAGCAGCCGTTGCACGTTCAACAGGTTCGCCGTCGTGCCGGGGCACACCCCCTCGCACTTCACGTACATGAAATTGATGAGGACGATCTTGCCCTTCATCAGATCGTCGTAGAACCTGACCTTCCTGCCCTCGTGCGTCGTCAGGGTGACGTTCGGGAAGCTGCGCTCCGCCAGCCTCTCCCTCGGAGTCTTGACCCGCTTCGTCTGCCCGCCCGCGAGCGGGGCCGCCCCGAGCAGGGCAAGCGCGATCAGTCCGACGAAGGCTCTCCTACACGTGCTTCTCATGATTCGGCATCTCCTTTCTCGCGCCGCCGCCGCGGCCGACGCGCGCCCGGAGCGCACGCCGGCGCGACCGGGCGAGCTTATGGGTTCGTCTTGTTGTCGCCCTCGCCGGGGACGATTTCCCAGATGAGCATCATGGCGTGGTCCTCGTGAACCACGTTGTGGCAGTGGAACGGGTACTTACCTTCGAAGTCCCGGAAGCGGAAGAACGTCTTTGTCTGCATGTTGTGTTCGAGCCGAATCACGTCCTTGCGCCCGTTCTGAATCAGGCCGGTCGAGGCCGGGGGCGCGCCGTTGATCGAGAGGAACTGGAACTCCTCGAAGTGGATGTGCGCCGGGTGCTGCCACCCGCCGGAGCTGTTGTTGACGATCCAGTGCTCGACTGAGTTCTTCTGCACGCGGACGCGCACCTCCTCACACTCGGGGTCCATCGAGCGGCCGTTGATCGTCCAGTTCCCGTTGCTCCTGTCGAAGTTGAACGTCCGCGTGATGCGCGGCGCGGCCGTCTTGTCGGGCAGGGCGTAGAAACCGGTGATCGCGGATGGGTCGGCGCTGTCGTCCGCGATGGGAGGCAGGTCGACTACGATCTTGAGTATCAGGTTCCCCTGCCCCGCGGACAGCACCTTGCCCGAGGGGCCGCGCCCATCCTCCTGCTCGAGGCGGTTCTCGATGTAGAGGGTCTTGCCCGCGTACTTCGAGAAGTCGATGATCACGTCGGCGCGCTCGGCCACTGAGATGCGCACGCTCTCGACCTCGACGGGGCGCGGCAGCAGGTTCCCGTCCGTCGATATCTGGTGGAACCGGTTGCGCGCGCTCCGGTTGTTCAGGTCGGTCAGGAATAACTGGTAGAAGCGCGACGGCCCGGCGTCGAGCCAGCGGAACCGGTAGCGCCGGGGGTGGACGTGAAGGACGGGCTGCACCTTGCCGTTGACGAGGAACTTGTCGCCCAGCACCCCGTCGAAGTTGAAGGTGTCGAAGGTCACGATGCCGGTCTCCGAGTCGTAGAGGTGATCGCTGAACAGCATCGGGATGTCGAAGTTGCTGTCGTCGCTCACGCCGTCGCCGAACGAGGGCAGGTGGAAGCCGGTCGTCTCGTCCCCGGTGTCGTGGTCGTTGAAGAGGAGGTACATGCCTGCCAGCCCTTTGTAGACGTTCTGCGACGTGAAGTCGTGCATGTGGTCGTGATACCAGAGCGTGCTCATCGATTCGTTGATGTCGCCGCCCGTGTCTATGTGCGTCGAGAGCACCCCGGCCAGAACGTTCGGGTAGTGCTGGTCGTAGAATTTCCCGCGCCCGTAGTTGTTGCACGGGTTGCCGTCCGACTCCGCCGGGGTGTGCCCGTTGTGCAGGTGCGTCGTGACGAGGTTCTTACCGAAGCCCCCGTTGTTGATGGGCAGGTTGTTGCGGTTGCGGACGAGGACCGGCCGGCCGTACCGCTCGACGTAAAGGGGGCCGGGCACCAGCCCGTCGAAGCCCCACAGAGGCTGGACGGGGAGGTCGGGGTGCGTGACGATGTTCGCCAGGCGCTGCTCGACCTCGTAGAACTTGACCGGCGGGAACTGGGTTAAAGCCTGGTGCGGGATGGTGCGGCCCTCGCCCCCCGATATATTGGGCAGGACGGTCGGCGCGGGGTTGAGCGACGCGACCGGCTGCTTGACCGTCATCCTCGTGAACGGCTGGCTGAAGGGAGTGGTCGGGGGGCTGCTCGGGCCGCTGCCGGGGCCGCTGTCGTAGAGGTGGCCCGCGCTGTTGCGCGCCCTCACGCTCAGGCCCGACATCGGCACGAGCAGGCCGGCGGTCGTGAGCAGACCCATCTTGAGCATCTCGCGCCGGCTCAGGCCCGCCGCGATGATCTCGCGCCTGTTCTTCGCGGCCCGCTGCTTCTCCTTCTCCGCCTTCCTATTGACCTTCGAGATATTCGCCATGATGTGTTCTCCTTCTGGTCTTTTAGTTACACCAGTCGCCTGACTGCCGGAGGCAGTTGAAGTTGTTGCGCAGCGCCGGGAAGACGGAGGTGCCGTTGGCGCGCCGCACGTCCCGGATGAAGGCGTCGGGCCTGATGAAGCCATCGCGCGGGTCTTCCGGGATCGGGCAGATCACCCACCGGAAGACCGGGTCATTCACGGGGCGGGTGCGGAATTCGACCAGCCCCTTATCCTTAAGGTTGTCGAGCTGTGAGGGGCTCGTGAGGATGGGCGTGCCGTCGAGGTCTCGCCCGTTGGTGGCGGCGATGGGGTCGAGTTCCTTCCGGCCCTCGGAGGTGAATGCCTTCGGCGTGTAGACGACCCAGACGGCGACCCAGAGGCCGAGCGGGTCGTTGCTGAAGTAGCCGTTGCGCGTGTCGAATACGTTGTCCTGCCTCTTGTTCGGGAGGAACGGGTCGAGGATCGAGCCATTCGACGCCTTCGGGAAGATGAAGACGCGGAACTCCTCGGCGGCGTTGAAAGCCTCCTGCCCGCGCGCCGTCAAGCCCCCCGAGGCGTTACGCTCGAAGCCGGAAGAGTTGAGGACGCCGAAGATGTTGGCGTAGGTCAGCCCGCTCGTGCCCGTCGTGCCGGGAGTAGTCTCGACGGTGCGGATGTTCGTGCGGTTCGGGTCGGAGTTCGAGTTATCGACTACGAAGTCCCCGGTGCGGCTCGCGTCGCCTACGCGCAGCACGATGTTTTCGGGCACGATGCCGTGCTCGCGGTAGACGGCGTCGGTGAAGTCGAACGGGGACGTGCCCAGGTCGTCGTCCCCCCCGCTAGCGAGGCCGGTGGTGTAGAAGGTCAGGCCCAGCAGCGCCACCAGCGCGAAGATGGTGCGCCATAAGACTCTCTGTGAAGTATTGTTTCTCGTCCTCATGATTGGATCCTCCTTAAGGTATCGGGTTGAAAGTCATCAATTCCGGTCCGACAGCCCCGTCCGTCACGGCGGACTGCTCAGGGCACACTTCGCCCCCGACTTACTCCCGCTCCCCCTCCGCGAGGTGCGCGTGAGTAAGTCTTTGCTTTACCCCTTGATCTTTGGTGGACTGTCCGGCGTTCTGCCTGAGTGCGGGCGTAATATGACAGAACTTACATAAGAGGTATGTCAGCTAGCTGACACAGGTGGAAAAAAGCTTGCAGGCCGGCGAGGGGGATCAACCCCGCGCACTCCCGGAGGGATTTCAGGCACTTGACGCGAATCCAGCCGCGCCCGAGCTCGATGCTGCCGCCCCGCTCAAGCTCGTTGAGGACGGAAGTGGTAGTCTGGCGCGCCGCGCCGATCAGGCTGGCGACATCGTAATGGGTGAGCGGGATGAGGTGCTCGCGGGCCGCCGCTTCGATCCCGGAAGTGCCGGAAGCGTCGGAGGAGAGGTCATGCAGCAGCTCGCAGACGCGCGCTGAAACGTCTTTGGACATGATGTCGGAGAGCTTCTTCTCCATCCTCCGCCGGCGGTCGCCGACCAGACGGATGTAGTTCATCGCCAGCTTCGTCTGGTCGAGGAGGCGCGCGAAGTCGCCCTTGTCGAAGACCAGCATCGTCACGTCGTCGAGGGCCTGGGTCATGTTGCTGCGCAGGGACTCGTCCACGAGCGCGAACTCTCCGAAGATCTCGCCCGGCTCGATGATGTCGATGGCGATCTCCTTGCCCGACTCGGCCAGCACGGACAGCTTGACCCTCCCCTGCTTCAGCACGTAGACGGAATCGGCCCGGTCCCCGGACATGTAAATGAATTCGCCCCGAGTTTTGCGCAGGCTGCGCGCGCAGGCCATGACACGGCTCATCTCATCCTGACTCAGTCCGAATAACAGGTCTACGCGGTGAGCGCGGGTGTGGCGGTCGAGGGTGTGGTCTTCACGCTCGCGGCGATGGACAACAGCGTTCGCGTAGAGATCGACTCTACGCGGCCTGGGGGGTGCTGCGAATGCCATGAGCTTCTACTCCTATTCTGTTTTGAACACGCGGGGAAGGCTTTGCGGCTAGCTATGCCACCCTTCAGGCAACGTTGATGAGGTGACCCATCTTCTCTTTCTTCGTGCGGAGGTAGCGGATTGCTGCCTCCGCCGGCTGCACCTCCAGGGCGACGCGCTCGACGACTTTCAGGCCCGAATGTTCCAGCGCGCGAATCTTGGCCGGATTGTTCGACAGGACGCGCACCTTCCACAGGCCAAGGTCGCCCAGTATCTCGGCGCATTGCTCGTAGCGCCGGCTGTCAACGTCGAGGCCCAGCCGCTCGTTCGCCTCGACGGTGTCCGCGCCTTCGTCCTGCAGTGCGTAGGCGCGGATCTTGTTGATGATGCCTATGCCGCGCCCTTCCTGTTGTTGATAGACTATCGCGCCGTGCCCCTCGGCGGCTATGAGCCTCATCGCTTCATGAAGCTGCCTGCCGCAGTCGCACCTGGTCGAGCCGAACACGTCCCCCGTCATACATTGCGAATGGATGCGGACGAGGTTCGTGCGATAGGGGCGCGGGACGCCCCTGACCAGCGCGACGAACTCTTCGGGCGAAGTGAGCGACTGGTAGCCGAGGATTTGAAAGTCACCGAACTCAGTCGGCAGCCTCGCCTCGGCAATCCTGCGGACCGTGCCCCGGCCCGCGCGCCCGCGCTCATGCCTTCCCGGTTGATTTTGGATCATGTTCTGCATTTTAGTTACGCCATCCTTATAAAGAGTCATGCCGATTCGAAGACCTTCTAAAGCGACTTCAGGTACTCGACCAGATCGAGCTTCTCCTGCTCCGTGAGCGACAGATTGAAGAACCCGTCGTAGTGGTTGACGACATCCCCGAGCGACGCGAAGCGCCCGTCGTGATAGAACCCGCGCTTCTGGTGGGTCCATATCCCTTTGAGAGGGGCCGTGCGGTACGCCTCGTCGGGCGCGCGTTTCGCCTGAAAATCATCGATGCCGATCTCGGAGGCTTTGTGCATGTTCCACCCGGGCTCCGTGAATATCGGCGGCACGTGGCAGGTCGAGCATTTCGCCTTGCTGTTGAAGACCGCCTGGCCGCGCTCGGCCGCCTGCCTGTCGAAGCTGCCGTCGGGCGCGGCGGGCGCGGGGATGGCCAGCTGGTAAATCTGAAGCGCCGCCAGTTTTGACGTGATCAAATCGGGAGTCGCGCGGACGTTCCCGAACCCATTCCTCGCGGCGATTGGGAACTTGACCGGGTCGTTCAGCCTCGGGTCGTAGAACGTGCCCTGCCCGTGCATTTCGAGGTTAGCGACGAAAGCGTTCCAGTGCGTCACCCCGCCCCACCCGGTCCAGGTATGAAGGTTCACGCCCGCGAGCCCGAAGGCGGGAGGGATGAGCGTGGCCGCCGAAACGTTCGTGCCCGTGACGACGCCGTTCGAGACCTGCCGCGGGTTGAATGCCTTGCCGTCCAGGAATAACTCCGCGTCGAACTTGCCCGGCCCCCAGCTCTGGGCCACGGCGCGCACCGTCGCCTCATCCACCCCCAGCAGGTCGGCCACCGGCCTGAGGTTGGGGGCGAGGGCGATGATCGCGCCGACATTCAAGTCCTGGTTGGACCAGCCGTCCAGACGCTTGCCGATGCCGGGCGCGAACGAGTCATCCACGGTCGAATGGCAGAGGGCGCAGGAGATCCCCATCGAGCGCAGGCTGCCATCCTCGTTGAAAGAGCCTTTGACGCCGACGACCGCATCGAGTTTGATCAGGGCGAGCGTCGTGGCCGGGTCGTCTAAGTCCACGCGCCCTTTCCTCAGGGCCTTGACGAGCGAATCGGGCAGGGCTTCCGAATCGACTTTCAGCCCGACGGCGAGCGCCGTCTTAGGGCTCACGCCGGGGCCGACCCCCCCGAACTGCGCGCCCTCTATCGCCTTGTGAAGCTGAAGCAGGTCGCTCCAGAAGGCCTCGTCGCCGAAGGTGTCGTTGCGGAAGATGTCCCGCCCTTCCTCCATCATCTGCTCCATGTTGGCGTTGATCGTTTTGTCGAATCCTTTAGCTTTTTTGCCCTGCAACCGGGCCCCCGGTTCCGAATCGTCCTGAGCGCGGCTTCCGATGACGAGCATTAAAGCCAGGCCGACCAGCGCCAGGAGAGTTACTGCTAGTGAGAGAGCTTTCTTAACAGGCATGATTCCCTTCCTCCCGATAATTTTTCGTTCAGGCTAACGGGCCAGCGTGCCATAAGAAGTATGGCCGCCGAGCGACGGCTGCGTTTCAGAGGCAGGCTGCCTCGCCTCCGTGAGGCGCGCGAGCGTGTAAGCGGCGATGGCCATCTCCAGGTCGCGCACCGCGACATCCAGGAACGAGCCGCTTGAGACGAGGCTGACCGCGATCAAGGCGAGCCAGATCATGGCGACGTAACCGCCGACGCGGGTCCAGCGCGTGAGAATCGCCAGCCCTACGACCATCTCTATTACGCCCACGACGTGCATGAAGGTCGCCCCGCTCACAGGCAGCAGGCGGAGCGTCAGGGGGCTCAGGTACATCTCCCAGTTGGTGAGAAGGTTGAAGAATTTGTCCAGCCCCGCAAGGAACGCGGCCGCGCCCAGGCCTACCCTGAGCGCCCACCAGGCGGAGTTGAGTTTGTTTTCCCGTATCGGCATGACTTTTTCCTCCTGCCCCAATAGAGTAAGCAGGAGGGGATTGGTTACAGTCCCGAGGTGCCGAAAAAAGTTTGTAACCTTTCCGCGGCAAGTGACTCTATACAGATGGGGGAGGTTTAGAATGACAATGACTATAGCTAGCATGGCACCGATTACGATTGCATCGAGCGAGATGAGCGACGAGGAAGTGGTCGAGCGGGTGCTCGCCGGGGAGACGGCCCTTTTTGAAGTGCTGATGAGGCGGCACAACCAGCGCCTGTACCGCGCCGCCCGCTCCATCCTCGGCGAGGACGGCGAGGCCGAAGACGTGATGCAGGACGCTTACGTCCGTTCCTACATACACCTGGATCAGTTCGATGGCCGCGCCAAATTTTCGACATGGCTCACCAGGATTGCCGTCAATGAAGCTCTGGCTAGACTTCGCAAACGCCAGAGGCTTGTGGGCATCGATTCGGCATCAGGATCAGCGGAGGACAGCATGGCATTGGAATCCAGGACGGCATCGCCGGAACAGGAAATGCTGACCCACACACTGAAAGTGGTTTTGGAAGCTGCCGTTGACAGGTTGCCGGATACTTACCGGTCAGTTTTCATGCTGCGGGAGGTCGAGGGGATGAGCACGGCAGAGACATCCGAGTGTCTCGACCTCAGCGAAGAATCGGTGAAAGTCCGCCTGCACCGCGCGCGGGCGTTGTTGCGCAAAGAGATATACACTCAGACCGGGGCCGCCACCGCGTCAGCGTTTCAGTTCGGGCAGTCGCGTTGTGACCGCATGGTCTCGGCCGTATTCGAGAGGATTCACTCGCTTGGAAGCATAACTTAACCGCTCCGAACCTATAGATAATTTTGTGTAAATGGCGGTCTCAACCTTATCCCCTCACGGAAGGAGAATCTGAGATGGCCATCAAGCCTGAGATCGTTGACCAACTGCTGAAAGAATGTGACAGCCCTGATGAACTCCTCGGCCAAGACGGGCTCCTGCAGCAGCTCACCAAGAGGGAGAGCCCCGATGAGCGGATTCGCGGCTAATCCATTTACACAGAATCTATGAGAGGCTCTAAAGCGGATTACAAAGTGATTGACGCTAGTTCCCGTGCTACTGGCCGAGACTTCTTGCTGAAAATCTGGTGGCTTATTGCTTCTGCGCCTTAAAGTTCGCTGCTTATCTTGAATATCTTGTCGAGCAGGCGGACCAGAACATTAGCCGCTTCGCTTTACATGGGTTGTTAATCCGCTAAGGACAATAAATAATAAGGCATGGTTGAAGATCCAAACGGAGGGCACAGGCGCGCCGAGTCGGGGCATAATTTCAACCATAGCTTCGGCATTGATCTCGCTCATGATTTCGGCGGTGCGATCCTCTTCTCCTTCCCCCTACTGATGACCATGGAGATGTGGTGGCTGGGATTCTACATGGACCGCTATCGCCTGGCTCTTTTCCTGGCGGTCACTTTTTCGATCGTCATTGGGCTATCGTACTTCGAAGGCGGCGAGGAGACTCTCAAGATCGAGATGCTTGACGCACTCGTCGCCTGCGCCGCCGGGTACACGGTCTCGGGCATTATGCTCACCCTGTTTGGGATCATCAAGCCGGGCATGTCCACGGACGAAATCATCGGCAAAATCTCTTTACACGCTGTACCTGGTAGCATCGGAGCAATACTGGCGCGAAGGCAACTCGACGTTAAAGAGACTAAGAAGGAGAAGAGGCGCCGACAGGGGTATGGAGCCAAAATATTCCTTATGGGCGTGGGGGCCATCTTCCTCGCCTTCCAACTCGCCCCGACCGAGGAGATGGTGTTGATCGGGCATAGGATGACCGGGTGGCACGCCGCCGCGCTGGCCGTAGTCTCTTTGTGCATCATGCAGTCGTTCATCTGTTCAGTCGAGCGCAGGCGGGGGGCGTCGATCTTCTCCGCCGGTTTCTTCTGGAACGTGCTCCTTCGCTTCACAATCGTCGGGTACGCCGCCGCGCTCCTCATCAGCCTCTACGTGCTTTGGACATTCGGGCGGCTGGATGGCGCGGCCCCCGCGGAACTCGTAATAGCAACGCTCGTGCTCGGTTTCCCCGCCGCCCTAGGCGCATCGGCGGCCAGAATAATTCTGTAACTTCGGGTGGAGAGAATAAAACGAGGCGAAGGAAGGGCCGAATAGTGTCACATGAATCTAGTAAGGAGAAGGGTTCTGCTGATGAACGTCGGCAGGATGGTCAACAGACAGGAAAGGATCATGGGGAAGAGGAAAAACTCAAAGATGCTCCTCTCTGGATGTGGGGCATAGCGCTCGTAGGGTTGGCGATGGTGGTAGGATCGATAGGGTTTATGCTGTATGAGGCGGTGGCGGGTGATCCGTCGCCGCCGGATGTGACGGTGCGTGTGGATTTGATTCTCCCGACTCGGAACGGTCATCTGGTCAAGTTTCGAGTAGTCAATGAAGGCGGTTCGACAGCCGAAGGCTTAACTGTTGAAGGAGAGCTGAGGAACGGAATTGAGAGCGTGGAAACCAGCAACACCACCATCGAGTATGTTCCGTCACACTCCGAGAGGGAGGGAGGGCTTTACTTTACATTGGACCCAAAGGAATATGAGTTGCGGCTTCGGGCGAAGGGGTACGAGAAGCCTTAAATTCGTGCCCGTAAACGTGCCGCGCCTGACAACCGCCTGCAGCGGAGGCCGCGAAGCGAGTTTTGAATCGTTACTTCCGGTGTTCGGCGCGGCCCGGTTAACTCGGTCGTTAGACATCTTCCTGTTACGAGAGTATGAGGTGATGTATGCCAAGGCTCCTCTCCCAAATTACATCTTCTACGGCGCTGCTTTATACATTCCTTTTGGGCCAGTTTAATGGGCCGGGCGATTTATGTTCCGCTCGCCCCATAGGCAGGATGAGCGGTATTCGTATGAGTCTTTGTCTTTCGCACCATGTCTAACAACCGATCCGACCGGAGCCGCAAACCTGAGCTTGTATAGTTCAACCAAGGCTTTCATAGTGGCCCGGTCAATCAGGACGTTCGGCGCACCGGACGAGTGATAACTGAGAAATGAATAGCAGCTTCATCTTTGGCATAACGCTCGTGGCGGCGCTGGGCTGTGGGCTCATCGCCGGCGTCTTCTTCGCCTTCAGCAGCTTCGTAATGAGGGCCTTGTGTCGGCTCCCTTCACCCGAGGCAATCGCTGCCATGCAGTCGATTAACGTCGCCGTGCTAAATGCGTGGTTCCTCGGAGCATTCCTCGGCACGGCAGCTGTATGCGGCGCGGCACTGATCGTTTCGCTACTGCGCTGGCAGGAGGCGGGCTCGTTGTATCTTACCGCTGGCAGCCTGCTCTACCTGATTGGCTGCCTCGGGGTGACGGGCGTCTGTAATGTGCCCCGCAACGAGGCGCTGGCACGTGTGACGCCTGATGACCCCAACAGCGAGGGTTCGTGGGTGAAGTATGCGGCCGAGTGGACGGCGTGGAACCACGTTCGCGCAGGGGCGTCCCTGGTTGCCTGCGCGTCATTTGCTGTAGCACTTGGTCACTGAGTAAGGTTACAGGGCTGCACTCGTGTTCAGGGGCACGGCTCTAGAGATGGCGCCGGAAAGTCGTTGCGCAGGAGCCGCGCAAGCGAGTTTCGCATGCATCCTTCAGTGCTTTGCGCGGCCCCGCCGATACGGAGCGTCGAGCGGCTTCGCGCTCTTAGGCGCGCGGATAATAACGAAGAAAAACGCGCTTCCCCGCGTCTAATAGCTTAGGGAGGTGACCATGAAGGATACGAACCGCACAACATTGCTTATCGTTCTGCTGCTAACCGTTCTCTCGGTACCGCTAGGCTGCAACGCCAATACTATCGGCACAAATGGGAAGCAGCGTGAAAATAGCAGTCTCCGGGACGCAGGCGTTATTAACGCAATTCGTGGCATGGCCAGACAGCGTGCGGCACACACGGCAACGTTACTGCCTGACGGCAAGGTTTTAGTCGCAGGTGGGTTTGCTGGTGACGAAGACAGTCTTGCGAGCGCCGAATTATTTGATCTGGCGACGAGTATCTTCGCATCCGCAGGAGATATGAGGGCACCTCGCGCCAGTCATACTGCAACGCTGCTTTCTACCGGGAAAGTTCTGATTGCAGGCGGCTACAACGGAAATTATCTTGCGAGCGCTGAATTGTATGATCCGGCAGCGCGCACGTTTACGTCAACGAGCAGAATGGTCACAGCTCGCAGCGGGCATGTAGCAACCCTTCTGCCAAACGGAAAAGTTCTTCTCGCGGGCGGAGTGGGCGTAGGATGGGCGTTTCTTGCCGACGCTGAATTATATGATCCCGCCACTAACACTTTTACCGCAACGGGCAGTATGCTCGCGGCGCGTGAGTCTCACACTGCTACTTTGCTCTCCAACGGAAATGTTCTTATCGCTGGCGGTCACAGAGGGAGGCGGGCGGCAATGACGATTTACTCCTCGGCGGAAATCTACGACCCCGCCACGGGCAGATTCTCCGTAACCGGCGACATGACGCGGATACGTCATAAACATGAAGCCGTGTTACTGGCGGACGGTCGAGTCCTCATCATCGGCGGCGCAGACGAACGCGACGGGCGGCCCGCATATACGAGCGCGGAGATTTACAATCCAGGAGGAGGAACTTTTACTGCTACAGGGAACATGAACTCGCCGCGTTATAAACTTCAAGGCACGGGGGTATTGTTAAATAACGGGAAAGTTCTGATTGCAGGTGGCGCGAACCGTGCGGAAGTCTTCGACCCATCGAGAAATACTTTCTCTTACGCGGCAGGCGATATGGGAACACCCCGCTTGTTTGCAACTGCAACGCGCTTACAGAATGGACAAGTTTTGATCGCCGGCGGCTATCATAGCAGCAATAACGTAAGCTCAAACGCCTGGATTTATCGAGCCTGATTCTGCATCACGCGCCGTCCAACAAACGCATGCACCCAAGCCCGCGGAGCGAATTTCATATGATTCCTTTAAGTACTCGGCGCGGGCCGGGTGATGCGAAGCGTTAGCCTGCTTCGCCATACTCTCAGGAGGTTCGAACATGATTGATAAAGAGACAGGAGAGTTAATTCTTTATCCAGAGGGAATTAGAATAAGCCCTTCAATGAGCGAAGAGGAATTTCTATCTTTGCCTATATCTAAAAGTGTTTCTAAAGAACAGTCTCAAGACGAAAATGAGCGTTACCAGGAGAATTTATATGGATTCAAAGCTGAGGATGCTGAAGGTAACTGCTTTTATGTTGATTTACTATTTTCGGATGCTGCAGCTCCGCCACCCTGGGACTATACACCTACAAAAACAGAAATATGGTGGATTACCCTGAATTACGCCGGCTTACCGGATATGCCTGGTCCTGACTATAGAAGCCTCGATATTAAGAAGGCTTGGCATGATGAATGGATGCGCAAAACTTTAGGGAAAGCGCCAACGGCAAAATACAGGTGGGGCAGCGTTTCATCAGACTATGAGCTAAAAGTTCCCACAGTATGGGTTGGCATTAATTACATAAGAACTAAATGGAAGGCGACCAAGGGGGTCAGAACAGCGGGCTAACAGCCGCATTCAGCGGAGGCCGCGAAGCGGATTTCGATCAGCAGTTTTTGAAGAGTGGCGTCAAGGCGAGTTACTCTTGCGAGCGCGTTTCCTCAAGCGAAAAGCAAAATCCCCCGAGTGGGGAACAGACAAGGAATAGGGATTCAAATAAAATAAGGATGCCATCTGCTACAAACCTGCTTTCCAGATGGAAGGCGGGGGACATCCGCGATTCCAGTCGTGGACCGGTTATCAACGACATCCCCCGCCGCTAATTTAAGGGCTACCGATCAACAGTCCCGGCTCTGGCAACGTCTAGCAGTGAGCAGGTGAATCTTGACAAGGCTCTGCTACGGCCCTTCACACTAATCCTTCTTATTCGGCTTACACACTCGTCTTCGATGGTATTGCGGTACGCCCATCCTACTGAAGATCATCAAGAAGATGCTATGAGGAGCCTTGAGGAATACAATATAGCCAGAGCAATAGCTGAACTTGAGAAGAAGCAAGCTACTACGATTTCTACTACAACTATAAATTGAGAGACACAAGAAAAGGTGTAAACTATTAAAATGAAAGAGGCGGCGATCGGAATCGAACCGATGAATAAAGGTTTTGCAGTCTAAATTACGCCTCTTTACTTCGGGTCTGGTGTCTTTGCTTGGGTGCACTAAACTTTGGTCTAGTTGGATTTATAGAACTCAGCTATATTGTTTGGGTATGGCTCTGTTTTAGCCCGTTTGGGTAAGTTGGCACACTATTGTCACAGTTTTCTGGTGTGAACCCCTCGGTTGAGACAGTTTTCAATTGGCACACTTGCCGTTCAATAGATTCTACTTCTCAAACTGTTTCATCTCCCTTAGGATCATCCCCGGCTCGTGAAGCGGAGGCGAGCTCTGCC
>DASQDI010000082.1:0-7747 GCA_035634255.1 Blastocatellia bacterium | reverse complement strand
CGGGGGAGCTTCAAAGCCTGCTCCTCGTCGTCCTCGTCCTTCTCGTCCTTGCCCTCCTCGTAGACCGCGAGGAACCCGTTGAACTTCAGGACCGCGCCCGTGGCCCTGAAGAGGTAGCGCGGGCCCGCCTTGATGTCTATCGTCGTCTGGTCGAAGATGGCGGGCATCATCTGCGAGGCCACGAACCTCTGCCAGATGAGCTTGTAGAGCGCGAGCTCGTCCTTGCCGAGGAAAGGCGCGACGCTGTCCGGGGTGCGGAGCACGGAGGTGGGGCGGATCGCTTCGTGCGCGTCCTGCGCGTCCTTCTTCGAGCGGTACTGGATCGCCCTCTCCGGCAGGTAGTCCGCGCCGAACTGGCCGCCGACGTAATCCCGGACTTCGGCCAGCGCCGAGTCCGCGACCCGCGTGGAGTCGGTCCTCATATACGTTATCAGTCCGACCAGCCCCTCCTTGCCGATCTCGATCCCTTCGTATAGCTTCTGCGCGAGCTGCATGGCCTTCTTGACCGGGAAGCGCAGCTTGCGCGAGGCCTCCTGCTGTAGCTTCGAGGTGATGAAGGGAGGCACGGGGTTCCGCTTCTTCTCCCTGGTCGTGACGGAAGAGACGACGAAGCTCTGGCTCTTCAACTCGGCGAGGATCTCTTTGGCCTGCTTCTCTTCCTTTATGTGGACCTCGTTCTTCTTCAGGTCTTCGCCGAAGTCCGAGGTCTTGACGGTCTTCTCGTCGACGCGGAAGAGCCGGGCGTCGAAAGCCGGGGGCAGCTTCGCCGACAGGTTCGCGGTTATCGTCCAGTACTCGGTCGGCACGAAGGCGAGGATGTCCCGCTCGCGCTCGACCACGAGGCGCAGGGCGACCGACTGAACGCGGCCCGCGGACAGCCCGCGCCTGACCTTGTCCCAGAGCAGAGGGCTCACCTGGTACCCCACGATCCGGTCGAGCAGGCGGCGGGCCTGCTGCGCGTCGACGAGGTTCTGGTCGATCTCCGTCGGGTGCCTGAAAGACTCCTGGATGGCCGACTTGGTGATCTCGTTGAAGAGCACGCGGCGGACCGTCTTGCGGCTCTTCCCCCGGCCTTCAAGCTCTTCCTTTATGTGCCAGCCGATGGCCTCGCCCTCGCGGTCGGGGTCGGTCGCCACGTAGATCGTGTCGGCGTCCTTGGCCGCCGACTTCAGCTGCCTGATGACCTTCTCTTTCCCCGGAATCACCTCGTAGGTCGGCTCGAACTGGTTGTCGAAATCGATGCCGATTCCCTTCTTCGGCAGGTCCTTGATGTGACCCACTGAGGCAATCACCTCGAACTCCGGGCCGAGATACTTGTTTATCGTCTTCGCCTTCGATGGGGATTCGACTACTACTAATGCTTTAGCCATAATTGCTTACGCCTGCCGAGTGACTGATAGCCTCTGCAACATGCAGCGAATCGACACTCTCTTAAAAATATCGACTTTACAGTCGCGCTTACACAGTGTCAAGTATGCCCCCGGACGGCCAGCGCCCGCGTTTTACATTAGAGCTTTAAAATAAAGCTCTTACCCGGCAATTGTTTTATGCGCTCCGTCATCTCCAGTCTCAGGAGCGCGCTCATCAACTCGCCGGGGCTCGGATTCATCTTCAGGATCAATTGATCGATGTGGACCGGCTCGTCCGACCTGAGCGAACCGAGCACTTCGCGCTCAAGGTCGGAGAGCCCGAACTCGTCGAGATCGACCTTCAGGCTCAACTGCTCCGGGCCCTCCTGCGCCAGTATGCCCGACTTGATCTCCGACGGGAACTCGTCGACCACGTCCCTCCACGTCTGCACGAGCCGGGCCCCGTCCTTGATCAGGTAATTGGGGCCGAAGCTCTTGGACGAAGTTATGTTGCCGGGGACCGCGAACACGTCGCGCCCCTGCTCGTAAGCCATCCGCGCCGTGATGAGCGAGCCGCTCCGCTCCGCCCCCTCCACCACGAGCACCCCGAGCGTCACCCCGCTGATGACCCGGTTCCTGAAAGGGAAATTCTGCGGGAGCGGCGGCGTGCCGAGCGGGAACTCTGTCAGCAGAGCGCCCTGCCTGACGATCTCTTCCGAGAGCTTTCGGTTCTCTTTAGGGTAAATGATGTCGAGGCCGGTCCCCATCACCGCGACGGTCACCCCTCCCCCTTCGATTGCGCCCCGGTGCGCGGCCGTGTCGATGCCGCGCGCGAGGCCGGAGACTATGGTGACCCCGCGCTCCCCGAGCTCTCGGCCGAGCATGCCCGACACGTTGCGGCCGTACGTTGAGCAATGGCGCGAGCCGACTATCGCGACGCAGGGCTGGGCGAATGCGCGGGCCGCGTCCCCGAGGCAGTAGAGCACGATCGGAGGGTCGTAGGTCTCGCGGAGCAGGGCCGGGTAGGAAGGGTCCGCGAGCGCGAGGACGCTCGCGCCCATCCGCCCCAACTCTTCCAGCTCGCGGGCGGCGCGCTCGTGCGGCCCGTCGCCCCTCAGAGCTCCGATGGTTTCGCGTTTGAATCCGGCGGATTCGAGCGCTTTCTCGCTCGCGTTGAAACAGGCGGTGGGGGAGCCGAACTTCTCAAGGAGCGACGCGGCGGTCCTCCTCCCGACCCCGTTGACGAAGCTCAGGGCGACCCAGGCGCGGGTTGACAGGGCAGATTCCAATGGGTTTTCTCCGACGTGAAAGCGAATGTAAAATCGAATTGAAAGGGCGACCTGGGGGGCCGATTCTATCCGTTCCTGCCGAATAGTCAAGCCCTTATCGGGGCCGCTTCGCCCCGCGTCGCCCGGTCCAATAAGTGCGCGCGGGGCTTGCCTGACAGCTTTTTTACGGTAAAGTATGGAGTCGAACCAGATTCCCAGGAGGCAGGATGGACGATATTAAAAAGAAGATTTCGGGCGTTGAGACGACTGTGAGAAGCATCGCGCCGGGTGTCATAGTCCAGCGCTCTTTTTACGATGAGGCGAGCGGAAAGTTATTCTTCACCGTGGTGCAGGGGTCGCGAAAGATAGACTTCATGCTCTCGGACCGAGACTTCAGTAACGGTCAGAAGGAGAAGGTCGACCTCATCATCAGGGGCGCGCTTAAGAAGCTCCCCGGCATGCCGATAGGTTGACGGGATCATTCAGAGGGCGGGGCTCGACGTGGTCATCAAGTACAGAGCGACGGTCATCGATGCCCTGAGCCGCCACGGCGTGAAGCCGGGGCCGGACACGCCCCCGGCCCTGGTCAGAGAGTTCGTGAACGACCTATACCTTTTCGAGATCCGCAAGCTGCGCGACCGCATGCGCTCGGGCCAGATCCCGAAAGCCGACTACCCGGCGCTCGTCGCGGCCTTGCGCGACCGCTACCCTGTTTTGTCGCTTCCGATTCACCGCTGGACAGTGGAAGATTGACCGGGCAGGCCGACGCGAGCGCCCCGCGCTTCCGCCGGCCCCCTTTAAAAGCTCTGACAGGAGGGGAGGACTCATGTTTAAACGCGCTCCTATTACCGCTTTACTGCTGGCTCTGATCGTCACTTCAGCGATGGCCGCGGGCAGCCGGAAGATTACGGTCGAAGACGCCCTCGCGATCAAAACCGTCACCGTGCCCAACTGGTCCCCGGATGGCAAATGGATCGCCTTCACGGTGAGCGAGTGGAACAGGAAGGAGAATCGCCGGGACTCGCACATCCACCTCGTCGCGGCCTCCGGAGGCCGGGTCACCAAGCTCACTAACGGTGAGCGCGGGGAGACCTCCCCGCAGTGGTCGCCCGACGGCACGCGCATCGCCTTCCTCGCGAACCGCGACGCGCAGTCGGCGGGCTCGACCCCGCGCGGCAATCAGCTCTGGGTCATCCCCGTGCAGGGCGGCGAGGCCGAGCGAATCACGGACGAAGAGGTGGGGGTGTCGCAGTTCCGGTGGTCGCCCGACGGCAAGGCAATCGCCTACGTCGTCCGCGATACGGCAAAGGACAAGGCCGAGCGCGACAAGCGAAAGAAAGAGAAGTTCGACGCGATAGTGGTCGACAGCGATTACACCTACTCGCACGTCTGGGTGATAGACCCCGAGAAAAAAGAGAAGAAGCGAATAACGGAAGGCCCGTTCTCGGCCTCCGACCCGCAGTGGTCTCCGGATGGGCGCTGGCTGGCGTTCGTGCGGAGCCGCTCGGGCGCGCAGGACTCGTCATTCACGGACATCTCTGAGGACCGCAACACGGACATCTATCTGGTCTCCGCCTCCGGCGGCGCGCCCCGGCAGCTTACGACGGGCGTCGGGCCGGACTCCACCCCGCGCTGGTCGCCCGACGGCAGGCATCTGGCCTTCCTCTCTTACTCCGACCCGAATTCCTGGGCGGCGAAGACCGACCTGCTGGTCGTCCCGGTCGAAGGCGGCGCGCCGAAGAACCTCACGGCGAATTATCCCGAATCGGTCTCCGGCTCTATTGAATGGACGGGCGACGGCAGGACGATTCTCGCGAGCGGGGCCGTCGGAGTTTATGGCCAGCTTCTCAGGTTCCCCGTGAGCGGGGGGAATCCCGAAGCCGTGTTTGATAAGCCCGCGGGCTACGGATTGTTCGACCTCTCGCCCGACGGCAGCAGGATAGCCTTCACGTTCGAAGACGAGACGAAAGCCGAAGACATATGGGTCGCCACGAGCGGGGGCAGGGACGCGAAACAACTGACCGACCTGAACCCCCAGGTCAAAGACCTCGCCCTCGGCGACATCGATGTCATCAGGTGGAAAGGCGCGGACGGGCTTGAGATCGAAGGCATGCTCGTCAAGCCCTCGGGGTACGAACGGGGCAAGCGGTACCCGCTGATCCTACAGATTCACGGGGGGCCATACAGCCGGTTCACCTACGGCTTTGAACCCCGCGCGCAGATTTTCGCCGCGAACGGGTACGCCGTGTTGATGCCGAACCCGAGGGGCTCGACCGGGTACGGCAACCGGTTCACCACCTCGAACGTGAAGGACTGGGGCGGCAAGGATTATCAGGATTTGATGCTGGGCGTCGATGAAGTGATCAAGATGGGGGTGGCCGATCAGGACAGGCTGGCGGTGATGGGAGGCAGCTACGGCGGCTTCATGACTTTCTGGGTCGTGACGCAGACCGACCGCTTCAAAGCCGCCATCGGGCACGCGGGCATCAGCGACTGGTACAGCTTCCACGGCCAGAGCGACATCCCCGGCTTGATGGAGTACGGCTTCGGCGGCCTGCCCTGGGTCGCGCGCGAAACCTACACGAAGTACTCTCCGATGAGCCATGTCGACCGCGTGAAGACCCCGTTGATGATAACTCACGGCGAGCAGGACCGGAGGGTCCCCATCGCGCAGGCGGAACAATACTACCGCGCGCTCAGGAAGCGAGGTGTCGAGGTCGTCTTCGTCCGGTACCCGCGCGAAGGCCACGGCATAACCGAGCCGAACCACATAATCGATCTGGTGGGCCGCCAGCTCGCATGGTTCGACGCCCGCGTGAAGGCCGAGAAATCACAAGCCGCGAGCGGCAACAAGTAAGGACGCCCGTGGGGGGTGCCTGCCTAAAGACCGGGCGACGGGCACCCCTCTTTCCGCATTGCCGCCTTCATGAAATCCGCCGGCCCCGCGCATCCGCTTTTTCAATCAGCTACCAGCAGGTGCCGCTGCCGTCGCACATAAACTTGCAGCATTCCCAATCGACCCAGCAACTGCGCTGACAATTGGCGTCGCCATTGCATTCGAGCATGCAGGCGTTGTAGGCGTTGGCGCAAAACTGCGTGCAGCCGAACGCCTGCGCGGTGTTCGATTTGAAGCTGATGCTGCTCACGAACAGAAGCATCACCGCAAGGACGATGATAACTAGTGAACCTTTCCTTCTCATCGTATCCCCTCCTTGTCTATTAAGAACCGGTTGATTGAACAGTTTACACCTTTAGGATCGAGTATTACCTCAGCGCTTTTACATTTGCAGTTGCAAGCATCTGTAACTGTGTATACGCAAATTGGAGCGGATGGGTCAACAAAGGCAAACTTGTAACAGGCAATTGATATTCCCACCCTTACCCCTCTCTGTGTTGTGGCATAAGGGAAAGCCGACCCTATATATGGGCAGCGCCACCAATGTTCGCTTACAGCCAGGAACGAAGGCTTTTGAATCCCGCTCCTTACGTCCAGAAGTTCCTATCCAACGAGCGGTACTGTATAGCCTCGCCCACGTGCTCTGTCGAGATGTGCTCGCGCTCTTCGAGGTCCGCAAGCGTGCGGCTCACCTTCAGGATGCGGTCGTAGGCCCGCGCCGACAGCCCCAGCCGCGTGATCGCATTCTCAAGCAGCCCCTTCGACGCCGCGTCGATCCGGCAGAACTTTCGGATCAGCCGCGGGCTCATCTGCGCGTTGCAGAACACCCGCTCGCCCCTGAATCTCTCCAGTTGAACCTTCCTGGCCTTCACAACGCGGGCTCGGACCTCCTCCGACGACTCCCCGGGGGAGTCCCCCGCCAGTTCCTTAAACTTCACGGCCGGCACGTCTATGTGTATGTCGATGCGGTCGAGCAGCGGGCCCGAGACCTTCGAGACGTACCTCTGTATCTGTACGGGCGAGCACTTGCACTCCCTCGTCGGGTCGTTGTAGAACCCGCACGCGCAGGGGTTCATCGCGGCGGCGAGCATGAAGCTTGAGGGGAACGTCAGAGACATCGACGCGCGGCTGATCGTAACCTTTCCGTCTTCGAGCGGCTGCCTCAGCACCTCAAGCACGTTCCTCTCGAACTCCGGCAATTCGTCGAGGAAGAGCACCCCGTTGTGCGCGAGCGAGACTTCGCCGGGGCGCGGCACGCTCCCTCCGCCGATCAGCCCCGCGTCGGAGATCGTATGGTGCGGCGAGCGGAACGGCCTCGAAGTGACCAGGCCTAGGCTCTCGGTCAGGCCCGAGACCGAGTGTATTTTAGTCACCTCAATCGACTCCTCGAAGGTAAGGGGTGGGAGGATGGTAGGGATCCGTTTCGCCAGCATCGTCTTCCCCGAGCCCGGGGGGCCTATGAGAATTATGTTATGCCCCCCGCTCGTCGCGACTTCGAGCGCGCGCTTGGCGTGAAGCTGCCCCTTGACTTCGGAGAAATCGACCGGGTATTGGCTCAGGCTCGAAAGCAGGGAGCCGCCGTTTATTTCGACGCGCGCGGGCGGCGACTCCGCGTTGAGCAGGTCGATCACGGCCCTGAGTGAAGAGACGGCAAAGACGCTCAGGCCGCTCACCACCGCCGCCTCGCGCGCGTTCTCTTCGGGCATCAGAACCCTCTTCGCCCCCCTGTCCCGCGCGGCGACCGCAATCGAAAGCGCCCCTTTGACCGGGCGCACTCGGCCATCGAGAGATAGTTCCCCGACGATCAAAGTGTCGTCGAGTTCTTCGGCCTTCAGGTCGCCGTTGGCTCCCAGTATCCCGACGGCTATCGGCAGGTCGAAGCTCGACCCTTCCTTCTTGACGTTGGCCGGGGCGAGGTTGACCGTCACTTTATGGATGGGGAAAAAGAGTCCGGAATTATTGATTGCCGCCCTGATCCGCTCGCGGCTCTCGCGCACGGCCGTGTCGGGCAGCCCGACCATAGTGAAGCTGGGCGACGTTCCGTCCCCGGCCCTCGCGCTCAAATCAATCTCGACATCAACCACGTACGCATCGATGCCGTAAACGGCGGCGCTGATTGTCTTGAAAAGCATCTCACCTCTCGTGAGCGTGGGTTATTTTTGAACAGGAGGGGAAACCGCGGGACTACAGGTAATGACGCTCCCAATCATAGACGCAAACGAACGGGCGAGCAA
>DASQDI010000081.1:0-24573 GCA_035634255.1 Blastocatellia bacterium | reverse complement strand
ATCGCCGAGCTGTCTTCGGACGAGACATGGACCGTGGCCGAGCTTTCCAGCTTCCAGCTTGAGACGGTCGAGAGCCTGCGCGCGAACGTGGCGGTCATAACCAACATCACGCCCGACCACCTGGACCGGCACGGCTCCCTCGAAAATTACGCCCGCGCCAAACAGAGGATATTCATGAGCCAGTCGGAATCCGACTGGGCCGTGCTCAACGGGCAGGACCCGGTGACCGATAGCCTCTCCGACCTGCTCGGCACGCGGGCGCGCAAGGTTTACTTCAGCTCCCGCGGGCGCGACCTGCGGTCTGGTGGGCGGGCCGACATCTACGTGCGCGACGGGCGGGTATACACCTCTATGGTCTCCGACGGCGGGGGCGAGGTCGAGGTGATCCCGACCGACGAGATAACTCTGCGCGGCATGCATAACGTCGAGAACGTGATGGCCTCGCTCGCGGCTACCTTCTGCGCGATGTCGACGCGCGAGGGCGGGCTCGAAGCCCTCCGCGCGTGCATCAGGCGGTTCAAAGGCGTCGAGCACCGCATCGAGTTCGTCACGGAGATCGAAGGGGTCAGGTTCTACAACGACTCGAAGGCGACCAACGTCGATTCGACGGTCAAGGCGCTCGAAGCCTTCGACCGCAACGTGGTCGTGATACTCGGAGGGAAAGACAAGGGCAGCGACTACAGGATGCTCGCCCCGCTCGTCCGGGAGCGGGTCAAGCAGGTCGTGTTGATCGGGGCCGCGAGCGATAAGATCGCCGCGCACCTCGAAGGGTCATCCCCCATGACCCGAGCCGGCTCGATGGAGGATGCCGTGCTGAAATCCTTCGAAGCGGCGGTTGCAGGAGACACCGTTCTGCTCGCGCCCGCCTGCGCGAGTTTCGACATGTTCGACAACTACGAGCAGCGCGGGCGGGTGTTCAAAGAGGCGGTGTTCAAGCTGGCGAGCCGCATCCACAGCGGCTGGACCGGGCGATTGACGACCTGAGGGTAAAGGGGGAAGTGCCGGGGGCGCGGGCGTTTCGTCCGAGCTTCCCGGAGCAAAAAAGTTATGGCGACAAGCTACAGGGTATCGAGTCCGAGATGGAGGCGCGAGGCGGAGAGCCTGGGGCGCAGGCCGGTCAACCGCGGCCTGTCCGGGCGCGAGCTTCCGGTCGATAAGTTCATGCTCGCGATAGTGCTGGGGCTCACGCTGTTCGGGGCCGTCATGGTCTACAGCGCGTCGGCGATTCTCGCGGAGAAGAATTACGGGAGCCAGTTCTACTTCCTCGCGCGGCAGGCGCGGTGGGGGCTCGTCGGGCTGGTCGCGATGGCGGTGGCGATGCGGGTCGATTACAGGCATTACAAGCGGCCCTTCGTCGTGGCGGCGAGCGGGGGCGTCACCCTCGCGCTGCTGGTCGCGGTGCTCTTCTTCCCGGAGATCAATGGCACGAACAGGTGGATAACCTACGGGGGCTTCTTCTCGCTCCAGCCCTCGGAGGTCGCGAAGCTGGCCCTGATAATCTTCCTGGGCTTCTTCCTGGAAAGGAGGCTCCCGGAGGTCGAGGATTACAAACGCGCCTTCCTCCCCGCGGCGGGCGTGGCGGGCGCGATGATCGCTCTCGTCGCGTTGCAGCCCGACCTCGGCACGGCCCTGACCCTGAGCCTCGTCTTCCTCGTGATGGCCTTCCACGCCGGCATGCGCATGCGGCACCTCGCGACCCTCGCGATCCCGGCCCTGCCCGCCCTGGCCTACATGCTCCTGTTCGTGCCGTGGCGTCTGCAGAGGCTGCTCGATTTCCTCGACCCGTGGAAGAACCAGACGACTTCGAGCTTCCAGGTGGTCCAGTCGATCATCGCCATCGGGAGCGGGGGGTCGAGCGGGGTGGGGTTCGCGCAGAGCAGGCAGAAGCTCTTCTACCTCCCCGCGCCTCACACGGATTTCATATTCGCGGTGATAGGCGAAGAGCTGGGGCTGATCGGGGGGTTCACGCTCGTCCTGCTGTTCGCGCTGCTCGCGTGGAGAGGCTTCAAGGCGGCGAGGTGCGCGCCCGACCTGTTCGGGCAGTTGCTCGCGATGGGGCTCACGGTGATGATCACGGCGCAGGCCCTCTTCAACGTGAGCGTGACCCTGTCGCTCGTGCCGACGAAAGGCATCACCCTGCCGTTCATCAGCTACGGGGGCTCGTCGCTCGCGATAAGCCTCTTCGCGGCGGGCATGCTCCTGAACATCTCGAAGCACAGTAAGGAATGAAGGCGGTCAAACCGAAATTCGGGTGAGGCGAAATTGAGAGTGATCATATCGGCGGGCGGAACAGGCGGACACATATTTCCCGGCGTTGCCATCGCGCGCGAGTTCAGGCGGCGCGACCCGGACACCACCATCCTGTTCGTCGGCACGCCGCGCGGCCTCGAATCGAAGATCGTCCCGCGCGAGGGCTTCGACCTTGAGATGATTCAGGTCGGCGCGCTCAAGGGCATCTCGATGGCTCAGAGGATCAGGTCGTTCTCCCAGCTCCCCCTGAGCTTCGCGAGCGCGCTCCGGATCCTGAGGCGGTTCAAGCCCGACGTGGTGATCGGGGTCGGCGGCTACTCGTCGGGGCCGACGCTGCTGATGGCCGCGCTCTCGCGCATCCCGACCATGGTCGTCGAGCCGAACGCGATGCCCGGCTTCACCAACCGCGTCCTCGCGCGGTTCGTCGACGCGGCGGCCCTCACGTTCTCCGAGGCGCTGGCCTTTTTCCGGGGGCGCGGGGTGGTCACGGGGAACCCGGTCCGCGGGGACTTCGCGGGGCTCGCGAAGAAGGCGCGCGGCGACAAGCTCTCCGTCCTGATATTCGGAGGCAGCCAGGGCGCGCGCGCGATCAACAACGCGATGGTCGCGGCCCTGCCCCGGCTCGCGGGCTTCCGCGACAGGCTCTCGATCACGCACCAGACGGGGGAGAAGGAGTTCGAGGCGGTGAAGAGAGGGTACGAAGACGCGGGCTTCGCGGACGCTGACGTGAAGCCGTTCATCCAGGACATGGCCCGGCACTTCGAGCGGGCCGACCTGCTCATCTGCCGCGCTGGCGCGACCACGGCGGCCGAGGTCGCTGCGGCCGGGAAGGCGGCGATCTTCGTCCCCTTCCCCTTCGCGACCGACGACCACCAGAGGAAGAACGCCGAGGCATTCCAGAAGGCCGGGGCCGGGCTGATGATCGTCGAGCGGGAGCTCACCCCCGAGCGGCTGTCGGGAGAGATCGCGAGGTTGATCGAGCACCCGGAGGAGATCGACAGGATGGAAGAGGCCAGCCGAAAGCTGGGACGCTCGGACGCGTCCGAGCGCGCGGTCGACCTGGCGATGAAGGTGGCCCGCAAGGGCGCAGTGGCATGAGGAGAGGATCTTATACGCGGATGGTCCGCATGTAACGGAAGAAGCTTTTATCACATATGTTTTTTAGAGGCGCGAGACACATTCATTTCGTCGGCATCGGCGGCATCGGCATGAGCGGGATAGCCGAGGTGTTGCTCTCGCTCGGGGAGCACTTCCACGTCTCCGGGAGCGACCTTAAGCGCTCGCAGATCACCGAGCACCTGCAAGCGATAGGCGCGGTCATCTTCGAGGGCCACAGGGCGGAGCACATAGCGGGCGCGGACGTGGTCGTCTGCTCCTCGGCCGTGCGGAACGACAACCCCGAAGTCGCCGCCGCGCGGCAGAGAATGATCCCGGTCATCCCGCGCGCGGAGATGCTCGCGGAATTGATGCGCCTCTACAGGCACGGCGTGGCGGTCGCGGGCACGCACGGCAAGACCACCACGACCTCGATGATCGCGCACCTGATGACGAGCGCGGAGCTCGACCCGGCCGTGGTCGTCGGCGGGAGGGTCGCCTCGCTCGGCTCGAATGCCCGGCTCGGGCGCGGCGAGTACATCGTCGTCGAGGCGGACGAGTCGGACGGCTCGCTCCTGCTCCTCACCCCGACCATAGCCGTCCTGACCAACATCGACGCGGACCACCTCGACTTCTTCTCGGGGGGCATAGACCAGATCAAGAACATCTTCGCCACGTTCTCCAACCGGGTGCCGTTTTATGGGACGATAGTGCTCTGCCTCGACGACCGGAACGTGCAGGCGATAATCCCGCAGATCACCCGCCGCGCGATCAGCTACGGCATGGTGGCCCAGGCCGACGTGTCGGCCTTGCAGGTGCGGCTCGACTCGCAGTTCGGCTCCGAGTTCACAGTGCGAGCGTTCGGGGGCGACCTCGGCAGGATCAGGCTCCGCGTCCCCGGACTCCACAACGTCTACAACGCCCTCGCCGCGGTCGCCGTCGGCCTCGACCTCAACATCCCGTTCGAGAACATAGCGCGCGCGATGGAGAGCTTTAACAACGCCGAGCGCCGGTTCCAGATCAAGGGCGAGAAGCGCGGCGTGATGGTCGTGGACGATTACGGCCACCACCCGACGGAGATCAAGGCCACGCTCGACGCGGCGCGGACTGCCGGCAGGCGCGTGGTGACCCTGTTCCAGCCGCACCGCTACTCCCGGACGAGGGACCTGATGGACGATTTCGCGAGGTCTTTTTACGGCGCGGACGTCCTGTTCGTGGCCGACATTTACGCGGCGAGCGAGGACCCGGTGGAAGGCGTCTCAAGCCAGGCCCTCGTGGAGAAGATAGAGCGCTTCGGCCACAGGCATGTCGAATACGTCGGCCCCGTCGCGAACGGGGCCGCGAAGATCAAAGAGATAGCGCAGGAAGGGGACCTGGTGCTCACGCTCGGGGCCGGCAACGTCTGGCAGGCGGGCGATGAGTTGCTCAGGATATTAGATTAATCGGCCCGCCGCTCCGGCACCCGCCAGAGCCCCCGGACCGGCCGGGCCAGGAGGTGGTATTTTGGCAACAGCTCACAAGAGCGAGCCCAGGGTGCGCGCTCAGGTCGTGACGCCGAGGAAGTCCCGGCGCGTCGGCAAGGCCGCGCCTCGGCGTTCGGGCGGCGCGGGCGTAAAGAGGTTCATACGGATGGCCGTGGGGTTCGCCCGCCCCGCCGGGATCGTGGCCGGCGTCATCATCCTTTTCGTCGGGTATAAAGCCCTGGCGAGTTCATCCCTGTTCGACCTCACCCGAGTCGAGGTGAACAATGCGAGCCCGGCTTTGCGCGCGGAAGTCGACCAGGTCGTCCGCCGCGCCATCGGGCAGACGAAGCTGCTCGACGCCGACCTCGCGCTGATAAGGCAGAGAGTGGAGGCGCTGCCGCGCGTGCGGCAGGCGACCGTCGCCCGCATGCTGCCGGACGCGATCAGCGTCCATGTGGTTGAGCGGCAGCCGTCCGTGCTGGTCCGGCGCGAGTCAGGCGCGCTCGTCTGGCTGGACGACGACGCGGTAGAGCTCGGAGAAATATCCAACGTCGGCCCCACAGACTCGGAGGCGAAGTCGCGGGAGGGTTCCGAAATCCCCCCGATAGCCAGAGGGTTCTCCGAGGGCTCCCGCTCCTCCGCGGCGGCGGCCGAAGACCGCGAGCGGATAGAGCTTTACAAACAGATAAAGCGGGAGCTGAGCGAAGGGGAGGTTTCTCTCTGGAACCTCGTGGACGAGGTCGACGTCACATTTCCCAGGAACGTCAACGTCAGGCTCGCCGCCTCGCCCGTAACAGTCGTCGTCGGAGGTAAGGACTTCCGCGACCGGTTCGACAAGGCGCTCCAGATACTCGAAGCAATCCGGCGCGCCGACCCGGAGGCGCTCGCCAGCTACCGCGTACAGGACGCGGAGCGGCTGATCGCGAACGCCGACCTTATAAATTTCATGGATGCCTCAAGGCCCGAGCGCATCGTTTTGAACTTCTCCTCCCCCGGCACGGAGAAGACTGTTCGGCAGGAAACCCGTTCCCAATCGGACCCCAGGCCCGCGGCGAAGAAGGAGCCCCCGCGGACCCCGAAGAAGGAACAGGCAAGGGATTCGAAGAAGAGTCCCGTTAAAGAGACCAGACCGAAGCAGACCCCCGCAAGAAAGAGATGAGCCGGAGGAACATTATGCCAAAGGGACACAAGCACATCGCAGCAGTAGACATAGGCACCACCGAGGTCAGAGCGGTGGTGGGCGAAGTAACCGAAACTGACCAGCTCGAAATAATCGGCATCGGCCGCGCGCCCTCGCGCGGGGTGCGCAAGGGCGTGGTCGTCAACATCGAAGCGACGGTCGAAGCCATCAGGCACGCGACCGAGGAGGCCGAGATGATGTCGGGCCTCCCGATAGATTCCGTCTTCGTCGGACTCAACGGCGCGCAGGTCCGCGGCATGAACTCGCGCGGGGTCATCGCCATCAGCCGCCGCAACCGCGACATCACGGAGGAGGACGTATACCGGGTGATAGAGCAGGCCCGCTCCATCAGCGTGCCGACCGACCGCGAGATCATAGACGTGCTCCCGCAGGAGTTCACGGTGGACGGGCAGGACGGCATCGGCAACCCCATCGGTTTTTTGGGGATGCGCCTCGAAGCCGCCGTGCACGTGGTCACCTCCCCCATCACCGCCCGCCAGAACGTCATCTCTTCGGCGAACCGCGCCGGGATGGTCGTCGTGGACACGGTCGTCAACCACGTCGCGGGGGTCGAATCGACCCTGACGCCCGACGAGAAGGAGTACGGCGCGGCCGTCATCGACATCGGCGCGGACATAACGAACCTCACGGTCGTCTACCGCGACGCGATCCGACACACGGCGACCTTCCCGATAGGGGGGAACCATTTCACCAACGACATCGCGGTCGGCCTGAGGACGCCGGTGCCGGAGGCGGAGCGGATCAAGCGCGACGAGGGGTGCGCGCTCGCGGCGCTCATGGCGGACCACGAGCGCACGCACATGGTCGAGGTGCCTTCGGTGGGCGGGAGGCAGCCCCGCATGCTGAGCCGCCAGATCCTTTGCGAGATACTTCAGCCACGCGCGGAAGAGATATTCAGCCATGCCGCGGACGAGATACAGCGCGCCGGGTTCGAGCGGCAGATACTCTCGAGCGTCGTGCTCATAGGCGGGGGCTCCCTGATGGATGGGATAGTCGAGATGGCCGAGCAGATCATGGACCTGCCCGCGCGTCACGGGATGCCGGACTTCGTGGGCGGGCTCACGGGGGAGATCGACAGCCCCGCTTACGCGACGGTGGTCGGGACCATGCTCTACGGTTTTCACAAGCAGATGAACCTCAAGAAGATTCATTCGCTGAAGGATGGCGCGCCGAAACCGGCGGGTTTCTTCAGGCGCTTATTCGGCTGAAAGGCGGTTAAAAAATGTTTCGGAGCGGGGGAAAAAATAGTTGTAGGGGCAAGGCGACTATGCTACTATGCCGTGTGTCTTCAGAAATTTGGTCTACCACATATTGTAGCAACCGGCTGCCAGCCTCAACGGCACTGTTAGGAGAACCCCCACTTCAGCGGACGCACAATTCCAGCGCCCGGAGGGGCGGATGTGTGCGTTCGCAAGATTTCACTGGCAGTGTTTGAAAACGTTGAAGATCAAGTTGAAGTTTTTCGTGTGAGCGATGCGTGTCTGAGGGCGGTCGCTTACCCGGTTGCTAATTCAATGTGCGCAGGAGGCACCCATAATGGCAGCGGATGAACGTAAAGATAACCGCGGGGGCATAATTACCTTCGATGACCTTGATAAAGCAGTTAACGGCGCGAACATAAAAGTGATCGGGATAGGCGGCGGCGGCGGCAACGCCGTCAACCGCATGATCGAGGCTGGCATAGAGGGAGTGCAGTTTCTAGTTGCTAACACCGATCTTCAGGCGCTCAAGAATTCTAAGGCCTCGATCAAGATTCAGATAGGCGAGAAGCTCACACGGGGGCTCGGCGCGGGCGGGGACCCCGAGGTCGGCCGCCAGTCCGCCCTCGAAGACACCGACAAGATAATCGAGGTGCTCGAAGGCGCCGACATGGTCTTCATCACGACCGGCATGGGCGGCGGCACGGGCACGGGCTCGGCCCCCATAATCGCGAGCCTCGCGACCGAGCTAGGGGCCCTGACCGTCGCGGTGGTGACCAAGCCGTTCAGGTTCGAAGGGCGCAGGCGGCAGCGTCAGGCCGAGCAGGGCCTTAACGAATTGCGCGAGTGCGTGGACACGGTCATCACGATCCCGAACGAGAGATTGCTCAACGCCGTCTCGAAGGGCACGCCGTTCCTCGAATCGTTCAAGCTCGCGGACGACGTGCTGCGCCAGGCCGTGCAGGGCATCTCCGACATCATCACCGTACCCGGCCTGATCAACGTCGACTTCGCGGACGTGAAGACGATCATGGCGGGCATGGGGATAGCCCTGATGGGGACGGGGTCTGCCGCGGGCGAGAACCGCGCGCTCGAGGCCACGCAGCGGGCCATATCGAGCCCGCTCCTCGAAGAGGCGTCCATCGAAGGCGCGAAGGGGTTGCTCGTCAACGTGACCGGGGGCACGGACCTGACCCTGTTTGAAGTCAACGAGGCGATGTCGATCATCCACGACTCGGCGGACCCGGACGCGAACATCATCTTCGGGGCGGTGCTCGACGAGCGTCTGGCCGACGAGATGAAGATCACCGTGATCGCCACGGGGTTCGAGAAGGTGGCCGCCCCCGCCGAGCCCGTGCGCACTTTCACGACCACTCAGGGCGCGCCGCCCGACAGCCGCATCACGGGCCAGACGGAGCCGATGCGGCGGGACGACCTGAACGTCCCCGCCTTTATCCGAAAGAAGGCGGATTAGAAAGGGCCGGGATTCAGGGATCGGCGGGCGGTCTCTCCGCGGGGCCGTGTTAACTCTACCTCCACCTTGCAAAGAGCATCCGGGCCGGGTGCTCTTGTACTCATGGGCCGTAAAAATTTCTTTTGAAAAACCCCGGCGACCCGGCCGAAGTCTCCGGGAGAATTACCTGAGCCTTCCCCCGGCCCTTGCCGCTCAATTCCTTGAGTTTTCCGCCCTCCCTATCTAGAATGGTGAGGTTCGCCGGCGTGTTAGAGGAAGAACGATACTGCGTCAGCACATTCCGAATAAGGCGGCGGCGCTAATCGAGACCGATGCCACTTGTGAGCCAGCTTTTTCAAGTCCGTCGTCAGGAATTCATATCTCCGTGCAAGACCACCAGGCGGTTCAAGAGACATAACGGATGCGAACAGTAGACGATTTAGAAGTAAGCTATGCCCGCACAGGGTCGCCCACCGAAGAGCGGCAGTTGAGCTTAACCGCCAGGCTCCGGCGCAAAAAGTTCGTCATCATCCTTTTCGTAGTGGCGCTCGCCTTCTGCACGCGGGCGTACCGCCTGGACTCGGCGGGGCTGGCCGAAGACGAGACTAACAAGATATTCGCCGTGCGCTCATACGACCAGGGCGATTTCACGGCCAACGCGGACCACCCGATGCTGATGAAGATGCTCTGCTATGGGTCGATCCGCGCGTCTCAGGCATGGAACAACTCGGTCGGGACCTGGCCCGGCCTGCAGATCGCCGAAGAGTCGGCGCTCAGGCTCCCGAATGCGCTCTTCGGGGCGCTCACGGTCATACCCCTGTTCCTGTTTACGACCGCGCTCTTCAGGTTCCGGGTCGGGCTCATCGCGGCGCTGCTGTGGGCGGTCGGCCTCAACGCCATCTGGATCAACCGGGTGGTGAAGGAAGACACCCTGCTGGTCTTCTTCATGTTCACGGGCTACTACCTTTACCACCTGGCGAAGGTGCGGCCCGCGTCCGACTCCAGGGGCGAAGAGAAACTCTACTCCCTTGCGGGCGCGGCCTTCGGGATGATGATGGCGTCGAAGTATTTCCTCCACTACTTCGGGCAGAACGCGCTCTTCTACCACCTGATCGGCTACGACAGCCGGGACAACAGGCCGCTCTCGCGGGCGTCGTGGCTCAAATTCTTCGCCGCCATCATGCTCGCTTTCGTGATCTTCAACCCGGCGGTGCTGGTGCCGCAGACGTGGCGCTACCTCGGCAAGTTCATCTCGGAAGATTTGATAACGCACCATGGCTACCTCGTCATGGACACGCTATACCTGAACGACGCCGGGGCGATGCTCGCGGGCACGCCGTGGTACCTCTATTATTTGTTCCTTCTGGTCAAGCTCCCCCTGCCGCTGCTCGCGGCCTTCCTCGTGGGGGTCGTGGAGATATTCCGCCATCGCGGGGACGAGCAGGTCGCCCGCGGTTACCTCTTCCTCAGAATGATGCTGTTCTGCTGGTTCGTGCCGATGACCCTGGTAGGCTCGAAGTTCCTTCGCTATACGCTTTCGCTGATGCCCCTGATTTACATGACGGCCGCGATCGGGGCCATGGTACTGTGGGGCCTGACGGTCAAGGCATTGAGAAAGATGTCCGTGGGGGAAGTCCTCGCGCGCAGGGCGTCCGCCGCCGCGGTGGTCGCGTTCGTCGTGATCGCGCCCGCGTTCGTGACCGTGCGCAGCCTGCCCTACCCAAGCCTCTATCTGAATGCTCTGGGGGGCGGCCGAACGGGCTTCTTCTTCCCGCACGACGAGTTCTACGACCTGGGCGCGAGAGAGAGCATCAAGTACGTCGCCGAGCACGCGCCGCCCGGCGCGTCGATAGCGAGCGAGGTCCCCGGAGTCGTGCAGTATTACCTCGAACGGTACAACCGGCCCGACATCCGCTCTCTCATCATCTCGCACCCCGACTTCGACCTGCTCGAAGACAGGCCCGATTACGTTATGCTCCAACGCGGGCGCACGTACTTCGAAAACCTGGAAGACTTCAGGCTGCTCGACGGGCGGCTCACCCCCGTGCAGGCCAGCACCTACAACGGGGCAGACGCCACGCGAGTTTACCGACTCGACGCGGCTTCTCTGAAGGACGTCGGGTTGCGCTGAAGCACTCGGCTCCGGATGAGGCGGGTTCCGATTAGAGAAAAGCTCAGTCCTCGATTATGAAATAGTCCGCTCGGCCCGGGTCGGAGCCGAGCCGGGATATGCGGTTCAACTCTATCGCGTCGCGTCGGATCACCTCCGTTATCACGACCGGCTCCCTGTCTTTGAAGCCCACAAGAGCGTGTACGGCCCTGTTGTCGAAACGCCCGGAGCTTTCGGAGTGCTTTAAAATGCCGGCCGCGCCGCCCTCTTCCCTGTGAAATATCTCCACCCCGCGAAACTCGCCCGAGCGGTCGATGATCAGTACGGGCACGGCATCCGGCGATTCGCCCGGCGAGGAGTTCGCGATCACCTCGCGCTTCATGTCGAGCAGCTGGTCCTTGCGCTCGCTCAGCAGGCGCGCGAGCCGCGCGAGCATCTCGTGGCTCAGTGCCTCGCCCTCGGGCCGGGGTTTCGCGTAGTTGCTCTCTTCCCAGTCGCGGACCATCTCCCACACGGCCCGCGGCACCTCCCCCGCGGCCTCCGGCTCGTAGTCGGCGGCGGCCCGCTCCGCCTGCGCGTAAAGGGCCAGGTCATTCGAGCAGCTCGCGCACGTCGCCACGTGCCGCGCGGTCGCCGCGTCCGGCTTCCCGTAAAAGAAAGACGCGAGGTCGCTGACGCCGGGGTGCAAGCCTTCGGCGGGCGCTTCCGCCCTGAGCGTCCGAACCGCAGACGCGACCGCGTAGCAATCAGGGCAGCCCGACAAATGCGCCTCGATTTTTGAAGCGGCCTGCTCGTCGAGGCCGCCGCCCAGGTACTGGAACAGTTGCTTGTCGGGATGTGCTGATCTCTTAACCACAAAACACCTTCACGAATAAAGACGGTATCAAGCCCCGGTCCGCGTGGAGCGGAGCAGTTGGTCGGCGGAAGTTATGCCGCGGTCGGCGAGCCATTTTATCAGGCGGACGCGCAGACGCCGCGCGCGCTGGTAGACGAGGTCCTCGGACATGTCGTACTTCTCCGATATGGTCCGGGCGTCGTGGGCTCCGATTATGTACTCGTTCACTATCACGCTGTCTTTCCAATCCCTGCACACGTCCTCAAGCAGGCTGTCGATAATCTTGCGCTGCTCTCGGTCCAGCATGCTCGCTTCGGGCGAAGGCTCTTTCGACGGAGCCCTGTCGATAGCCGACGGCATGTCGGAGTCGGGCTCTTCGGCCCGAGAGATGCGCGGCAGATAGCTCTTATCGCGCCTGACGCGCCTGATCGTGTCGATCATCTCGCTGGTGGCGATGCGGGCGATGAAGCTGGAGAGCTTGCCCTGCCTCCGCCACAGCGCCAGCCCGCGATAGACCTTGAAATTCACCCGCGCGATCACGTCATCGGCCGAGTCCCACGCCGGGAACCGGTAGGTGGAGTTGCGCACGATGTGAGCGATCAAGCCCTGATATCTTCCGATGATCGATTCGAAATAAAGGTGCGCCGCCGCACGATCGGTCTTCAAATGATCGAGGAACAGGTCCACGAGTTCCTCGTCGCCCAGATTTGCCAGCCTCTCTTTCTCAAGTTCGGCTGTCGGTCCTGACTCCTCCGGCATGCGCTCTTTAATCCTTGCTAAAAATATTCGCTAACAATTCAGCGCATTTTACCACCGAGTCTACCCGCCCGAAAGCCGCGTGCGTAGACGGGCGCGTCGCGGGGGGCATGACAGAGGCAGGGGTCAGTGGCCGGGGGTCGGGAGTCAGGGATGTCGCCCGTGATTTTGATCTACGCGAATGGGGTCCTTTAGAGAGAGTCTGAGATGATACTTGAATCGCTCGTTACTTCTTCACTGGCCCCCGGCTCCTGGCCCCTGGCCCCTGCCGCCGCCCCCTCTCCCTCGACCCACACGGCTCCGTCCTCGAAATACTCTTTCTTCCAGATGGGGACGATCTTCTTCAGGCGGTCTATCGCGTAATGGCAGGCTTCGAAGGCGACTCTCCTGTGGGCGGAGGTGACGACGATCACGACGCTAGATTCCGATATGTCGATCCTGCCCAGCCTGTGAACGATGCCGACGCGATTGATCGGCCACTTCTCGTGCACTTCCTCACCGATCCGTCTCAGCATCTGTAAGGCCATCTCGACGTACCCTTCGTACTCCAGGTAGAGCGTGGGACGCCCCTTCGTGTTGTCGCGCGCCACCCCGTCGAAGATGACCACCGCCCCGGAGTCCCCTCGGAGCAGCCGGCCCCGCAGCCCCGGAATGTCTATGGGCTCGCGCGTGATCTCGAATACGTCTTCGCCGGGTGGCCCGCCCCCGCTCACCGGAGGCAGGATGGCGAGCCGGTCGCGGTCCGCGAGCGGCTGGGACGGAGTCGCGTACTCCTCGTTGATCGCGAACAGAAGGCTGCGCTCCATCCCGGCCAGTTTCGGGTGCCGCTCTTTGAGGACGGCGAACGCGCGCTCGACGGTGGCGGGCCCGGCCAGCTCAAGCTCGACGCTGTCGGCCCCGGCCATTTCGCGCGCCTGCCCGAACAGCAGGGCCGTGATCCTGATTCTATCTTTATCCGTCATGGCTTATGACATCCACGCCCACGTCCTCTATCCGCGACCTCTCGATCCTGAAAGCGCGCAGGTCGACTCTCGGCTCAAGGGAGATGATAAAGTAGAAGGCGTCAGGATAGAAAGCCATCTCGACATCCGCCGCGGAAGGGTAGGCGGGCGAGCGCGGGTGCGAGTGATAGATGCCCAGAAGCACGTGCCCCGCGTCGCGGATGCGCCGCATCGCGCCGAACAGGTCTTCGGGTGAGGCGAAGTAGCGGCTCTCGGGCCTCTCCGAGTCGTTGCGGAGCGGGTGCAGGCTGGTTATCACCCCGTCACTCCCGCTCAGTAGCCCGCAACATTCCGCGGGCCGCGCCGCAAGCGCGTGCTCCTGCATCCTCTTCATCACGGCATCGGTAATGCTGATCAGGCGGTTGCTCACTTGTCAGAGTCTCCGTCGTGACGATCTTCCTGCGACGCAGATTGTACCACGATCACAAACCGTAGGAAGTGACTCGTGACGGGCGGGGGGAAATGGAGTAAACTTTGCCGGTCAGCCCGAGCGCCGTGACGCTCTCCCGTCATTCGCCGCTTGTCACTTCAATCGGAGGTCCGGGTCGTGAAGAGAAAACTTTATCTGGTCGCAACCGCCGCGCTGCTCCTGCTCTCCGCATCTTTAAATATATCGGGCAACGGCTCGGGGAGGTCGGGCGCCGCCGTCACCTTCACGAAAGATGTCGCGCCGATCATCTACGAGAATTGCGCCGGTTGCCACAGGCCGGGAGAGATCGCCCCGATGTCCCTGCTGACTTACAGGCAGGCGCGCCCGTGGGCCAAAAGCATTCGGGAGAAAGTGCTCGACCGGTCCATGCCACCGTGGCATGCGGACCCCGCCCACGGCAGGTTCAAAAACGACCGCAGCCTCTCGAAAAAAGAGATCGACACCATCGTGAAGTGGGTGGACACGGGCGCGAAAGAGGGCAACCCGAAAGACCTGCCGCCCCTGCCGGCATTCCATGAGGGGTGGCGCATGGGCAAGCCCGACGTAGTGCTCACGATGGACAGGGAGTTCGAGGTGCAGGCGGAAGGGGCGGTGAGTTACCAGTACTTTTACATACCGACGAATTTCAAGGAAGACCGGTGGGTGCAGGCGGCCGAAGTCCGCCCCGGCAACCCTTCGGTCGTCCACCACGTCATCGTCTTCGTGGTGGGGCCCGACGTGATTTCGAGGCGCGGGCTCATGCGCGACAACGTCAGCGGGCTCGTGGGCACGGCGCCCGGCGAAGAGCCGATGGTGCTCCCCGACGGGGTCGGGAGGAAGGTGAAGGCGGGGTCGACCCTCGTGCTGCAGATGCACTACACGCCGAACGGAACGCCTCAGAAAGACCGGACCTCCGTGGGGCTGATCTTCAGCAGGAAGCCCGTGGAGAAAGAGATGGTAGGCGGGGTCGCGATGAACCGCCGCTTCACGATCCCGGCGGGGGCCGAAAGCCACGAGGTCCGCTCAAGCTACTCCTTCAAGGAAGACGCGCGGATCATGAGCCTGATGCCGCACATGCACCTTCGCGGGAAAGATTACCAGTTCAAGCTGATCTACCCCGACGGCGCTTCGAAGATACTGCTCTCGGTCCCGCGCTATGACTTCAATTGGCAGACGCGCTACGAGCTGGCGGAGCCCGTCTTCGCCCCGAAAGGCAGCCGGGTCGAATGCGTCGCCCACTTCGACAACTCGCCGAAGAATAAGTGGAACCCCGACCCGACGAAGGAGATTCGATGGGGCCAGCAGACGTGGGACGAGATGATGATCGGATTCATCGGCTTCGTCCGCGAGGACGAGAAGGTCTCGGCTTCCGCGCCGGCTTCGCGCTGACGCGCGCCGCGCGAGGTCGGCCGGATTGACAAAACGTGCGGGCTGAAACTATATTCCGTTAGCCCCATAACTTTCGGGAAGGGTTGCGTAAACAGTGCAAGAAGAATCGAGGAAGAACCAGGGTAGAAGGGTAAAGATACTTTTTCTCGGCCAGTGTCTCAATTACGGGTACGAAGGCGTGGACAAATCGGCGACCTTCGTCTCTGTCGCCATTTCCAACCTCGCCGCGCGCTTCCCCCACCTGAGGCTCCAGCTCGACAGGAAGCACCTCTATCACCCGCGCGGGCTCAAGGCGATCCTCAAGCACAGGCTTATGCTCTCGCCGCCGGACATAGCCGTCATCAGCGTGTCGGGGATATTCACGGCCAAGCACACGCGAGTCAATTCGATTTACGAGATGGCCCCGGAAGTCATGGACACCGTGCGCTCTTTCGTGCAGAGGATCGAAGCGCGGCGTAATAAGACGGCCCCTTACGTGAACCCGGAGATATCGCTCGACAGGTTCTCCACCCTGCACCCGCCCCTCCCCCTCGAAGAATACGAGCGCATAGTCAGGGAGGGCGTCGAGCTTTGCCAGGCTAGGGACTGCCGGGTCGTGCTTGTGGGGCCGGGCCGTTTCAACGAGGACTCGGTGGAGAAATACACGATACCGGAGCCGGGCCTCTGGTCGTCGGTCAACGACATGGTGCTCAGACTGAGCAAAGCCATGAAAGTCTCGGCGGTCGACACCGTCGGGCTTTTATCCGGCTACAGCGGCGAGGTCTTCCTGCCCCAGAACATACGATGGAGCACGTTCGGCCATCAGGTCGTGGCGCGCGAAGTCGAAAGCGTCCTCGCCTCCCAGATAATCTCCATAGCGCCGGCACACTCCCTCGGGCTGTCCGCCCGCCGCTAGCAGTAACCCGCCGAGGGTCGGGACAGGACAACCTCTCCGGCCCCGAAGCGCATGTTAAACGGACGCGAGTAACTAGGTCAGGGTGAAGTGTCGAAGTGTTACTAACCTGTGGTATAAGTCCGTGATCAAATCTCGATTAAGGAGTAACTATATGTACCTACGAAAAGCCGCGTTTTTCTTAGTGTTTATACTTTCTTTCGTCTCATTGGCCCAACTGGTTCGAGCGCAAAGCAAGCCGGATGTCAGCGGGACATGGAAAATGAACGCGGAGAAAAGCAAGTTCGAGCGAGGCGGGCCAAGATCTATCAACATAAAGTTCGATCAGCAGGGATCAACTCTCAACGAATCACTCACGCTAACGAACGATCAGGGCGACCGGACGATCAACTTCACCTACAGCCTGGATGGGAAGGAGAGCCTGCAACAGCTGGAAGGCCGGCCGATAAAGACCACTGCTAAGTGGGAAGGGGAATCTCTGGTCATAGAGTTTAAGAATGACGGGGGGTTCAACTTTCTCCGAAAGGTCACCCTGTCAGCCGATGGGAAGACGATGACGATAGACGTAAAGCAATCGAGCCCGAATGGGTCAGCAAACGACACCGTCGTTCTCGAAAAGCAGTAAGGTCGTCGCTCCGCGCTGCGACTGCGAGCGCCGCCTAACAAACGCATACACCCGAGCCCGCAGTCCGGTTTTGAATGACCCACCGAGGGCTACGTGCGGGCCGGGTGATGCGAATCAATATGAGACCCGGTGGTTGAATCGAACGACGAGCCGCCGGGTCTCATGTCATCCGACTCGAAACTCCCGGCCCATCTATGAAGCGGCGCTGGCCCCGGTCGGGAACCCTTCAGCCGATTTCAGCCTCCCGATCTGCACAGTGTGGCGGCGCTCGTGGCCTCCCGCGAGCAACAGCCAGTGGTACATGTTCAGCTCCCCTAAGAACGGGTGCGGGTAAACGAGTTGGCTGAGATCGTACTGCCCGAGCTGCACGATGCACTCATTCAATCTGGCTCGCGAGGCGTCGAGTCGCGCGAGCGATTCCGCCGAGGCGAGGTAATCCCGCGGGTTCACGCGCGCGGGGGCCTTCACTTTAGTCCTCAGAGGCCCGCTGAATTCATCCAGGCAACCTAGCACCGAAGCGTCCGGCGAGTCGTCGCGCGGCACGTTCTTCTCTTCGGCGTGCTTGAGCATGTTCGTGGCCAGTCTGACGTTGGCCTCGTCGGAGAGGGCCAGGTGGTGCAGGATGTCCGAGATCGACCACCCATCTTCGGATGGTTTGTAATCGAGCTGGGCCTGGGTCAGGCCCGACACCGACGCCAGTAGAGACTGCCTGTCCGCCGCGATCACGTCTATAATCTCTTGAATCTTCCTGGACGGTTGCATAATTCCTCCGTGACAAAAATTCGACCCTTCGGGTCCGGGTTTAAGTCATCATTTTATACGCTCGAAAGGGATGTTCAGGATCGGGTATTCTTTCCAGTCCTTGTAATCGTAGTGCCACCACTCCGGCTCAAAAACCATGAAGCCCTCGGCCTCCATCGCGGCCCGCAGCAGGTCGCGCAGGCGGCGCTGCTCGGCGGTCCCGCCGGCGTAGTTGATGTGCGAACGCTCCGTCATCTCGTCATACCCGGAAGGCATCTCGACTGTGCGCCCGGTCTTAAGGTCGAACAGGGAGAGGTCTACCGCGCAGCCCCGGTTGTGGCGCGAGCCCTTGCTCGGGTCGGCCACGAACTCCCTCTTATCTTCGGGCGTGGAGTCCCAAAATATTTTGGTCACCGACCACGGCCTGTACCCGTCGTGGATGACGAGGCCATAGCCCTCCCGTCGCAGAGCCCTGTTCACGCGGGCGAGCGCCAGGGCCGCGGGGCGCTGGAGAAAAGCGCGCGCCTGCCTGTAGACCGGGCGGCCCAGAAAGTTATTCGACGTGGCGTAGCGGATGTCGAGCCTCATCGTCCGGTCCAGCTTCCTCAGTTCCACCAGATCGGCCTTCCGAAACTGGCCCTCTTCCTTCGGCGGCTCCTGGCCGAAAATCGGGGCAGCCCCGAGCAGCGCCGAGAGCAGGAAAACACCGACCGCCGCGTAAACTCTTCTCCTCAACTCGCCCCTCCCATAAGAATGCTTCTCCCGAGATGAACGATGAGAGTCTACTCGACGCGGGCCCGGTTGACAAACCTGCCCCCCGGCGCTTTTCAGGTATTTTCGGGGGTGAAATCCTCGGAGTTGAGCTTTTCAAGGTCCAGCTCATCGGACGGCGTGATGTCGGCCTTGAGGACCTGCTTCATCTGTTGAAGCGCGTACTCGTTGTCTTCGGGGCGATTCGAGGCGACGCAATCGGACGGGATGATCAGGTGGTAATCTCGCAGGAAGGCGTCGTTGGCGGTGAAGAGCACGCAGATGTTTCCGGCCACGCCCGCGAGGATCAGGGCCCTGACCTTCAGGTAGCTCAGGAGCGTGTCGAGCGTCGTGGAGTAAAAGCCCGAATGCTTCGGCTTCAGCACGAAGTAATCTTCCTCGCGCGGCTTCAGCATCTCCACCACGCCCCTGCCCCGGACCTCCTCGCTCAGGCAGTGCTCGACGAGCTTCTTGAAATCGGACTGCCACTTGCCGAAATTGTCGTTGACGTAGATGACGGGGATGCGCGCTTTCCTGGCCCTCTCCACTAGCCGCGAAATATTTCGGGCGGCGGGCTCGGCGTAGCGGATCAACTCCTCGCCGCCCTCGAATTCGAAGTCGTTGATGATGTCGATCAGGATGAGCGCGGCGTGCGCTTTATCAGGGACGTTGCCGTGCAGGTCCTCGTTCTTGGCTGGGGTCGGCATAGGGAAGCTCTCTCTTTAAACGAAATCTCCCGCCCCGGCGAGGGCGGCCGTCGGGTCAGGCGGCGGTCTTCTCATCTTCGACGACCCTCTTCGCCGTATCTTCCGCGACCTCTCGCGCCGTATCTTCGGCTATCGCCTCCACGTCCTCCTCGCAGGCCTCCCTCATCTCCTGGTACCTCTTGGCTATCCGCTCAAGCTCCTGGTCGCTCAGGTGCTCGATGTCGATCATCTCGTTGCGGGCGGTCTTGACCGCGGCGATCAGTTCGTCGAGCTTGAGGTGCATGGCCCTCGCGTCCCTGTTCTGCGTGTTCTGGATCAGGAAGACCATGAGAAAAGTGACGATGGTCGTGCCCGTGTTGATGATCAACTGCCACGTGTCGGAGAAGTGGAAAAGGGGGCCGGTCAGAGCCCAGACCAGGACGATCATAATGGCGATTAGAAATGACCAGTGGCTCCCTACTATCTGTGAAGTCCCGCTGGCGACCCGCGTAAAAAAGTCCCGCATAATTTATCCTCTAACGTTCACGATGTTGGCAACCCGTACACACTACGGCACTCAGCCGTCTCATTCTCATCCAATATATCGGGCGAAACGACGGCCTCGATCTTTATACCGCAACGGAGGTGCCGGAACGCATCAATACTCGGACCATGAGCCGCAGCTTTCGGAGCAGTCCGGCTTCAGCCAGACGCGCCCGCATGGGCATTTATAAAAGTGCTGAGAGGAGTTGGAAGGCAGGAGCGCGCCGCACGCGCATGCTTGAGGGTCGTCTATCTTCGTCTCCGGCATAACGTCTGAAATCCGGGGTCTGAAACGTGAGATTTCGGACCCCGGTCTTCTCATCTGTCCGCCGTCTTTTTCAGTATCCAGCTCGATATCGTATCGAGAGCCACCGGCGCGATTGTCTCTTCGATCTTCAGGTACTCCGCGGGCGAGCCCGTCTGGCTCGTCTGGAAGAGGTGGTTCAGCGAAGGCAATTTAACGATTGTGTGGTCCTTGTTGCCGCCCGCCTTCAGCGCCAGTTCGATGGCTTTGAGGTTCTCGTCGGGCGGCACTTGCAGGTCCTTCTCTCCGTTGATGGCCAGCACGGGGACCTTCACCTTCTCAAGCGCGGGCTTCGGGTCGTACGTCAGGAAGTAACGGAACCACGGATTCACCATCGTGTTGAGCTGAGCCTCCACGTTCGCGGACTCGGCCATTACGAGCTTCTTCTGCTCCTCGTCGAGTTTTTCCACGTAGCTGCCATACTCCTGCTTTATCCTCTTCTTAACCAGCTCGTCGTCTTTCTCTTCCCTCAGAGCCCGGAAGACGATGTCGAGTATGGCCCGGCCGCGCGCGAGCGCCGCGTCGTCCGCGCCGCCCGCCCTGGAGATGAGCGCGCTCTGAAGCTGAAGTATCTCCTGGCCGATCAGGCCCGGTCCCGCCATCATCACTATGAATGCGACATCCTTCGATCTGGCGGCGACCATCGGAGCAACGAGCCCGCCCTCGCTGTGCCCGACCAGCCCGATCTTTTTCGGGTCGATCTCCTTGCGCGTCTTCAGGAAGTCCACGCCCGCGAGCACGTCACCCGCGAAGTCCTCGCTGGTCGATGTGCTGACGCGGCCCGACGACCCGCCCACTCCCCGGTCGTCGACCCGCAACACGGCTATGCCCTTGCGCGTGAGGTGGTCGGAGAGCACGAGGAAAGGCTTGTGGCCCAGCAGGGCCTCGTCGCGGTCCTGCGGCCCCGAGCCCGTTATGAGGATGACGGCCGGGACGGGCTTATCCGTCCGAGGCAGAGTGAGCGTGCCCGCCAGCTTCACGCCCCCGGCCTTGTTCTCGTACGCGACCTCTTCTTCGATGTAAGGGAAAGGGCGCTTCGGCTCCTGCGGGCGGTTTAAGGTGACGACCTTGTCGGTCTTCTTCAGAACGAGAGGGAGAGACGCGCCGCCCTGCTTCCACTGGCCCGAAATCTCGGTCCACTCTTTGTTGAACGTGCCCTCGTAGACGCCCCCGATGTTCTTCAGCTCGACCTTGATGGAGTCGCCCGTCTGCGTGACGGAGCTGACGGGCATGTTCATCGCGCCCTGGTCCGGGCTGTCGAGAGTGGCTTTGAGCGAATCGTCCGAAGCCTTCGTGATCTTTACGATGAGCCTGAGCTTCTGCCCGCCGACATCGAGGCTCCCTTCCCAGTTGCCGACCGCGCTCCGGTCAGATGGCGCGGTGGCGGTCGGGGCCGGCGCTTGCGCGAGCCCCGAGGAAGCGCACAACAACATGATCAGTAACGAAAACAGAGCCGTCGATTTTTTCATAGTGGTCTTCTCAAGATAAAAATGCCGGACAGAGAAGACCATAACAACTGCCCGATATTTTGGGCAAGCGATAGAGGGAGGCGCTCTCTCTATGGCCCCGTGACCGAGGCGCTCGACTCGCCGTCAAAGACCGTCACCCGCACGCTCGTAATGCTCGGGTTCGCCTGAGCGCCCGAGAACCTCTGGCGCACGAAAAATATTTGCCCCGCGGTTATGTCGCGCTCCCTTATCTCCTGTGCGAGGGGGACATCGATGGCTGGCCCGACCTGGCGGCCCCGCGCGTCGAAGAACTCATACCTCGCGCTAATCACATCGAGGTTCGAGTCGTATATTCCGTACGTCACTATCAACTCGTCGCCCGCCCGGTCCAGCCTCACGCGCGCGGGCCTCCGAGGCCGCTCGGGGTCGAGCAGCAGCACGCGCGTAGAGAGGCGGGCGGTCAGGTTGATGATGACCGGAGAGCCGCCCGCGCGCCCAAAGCTTATCCGTGACCTTATGAGCTCAGGCAGGACTTCGGCAGCCGCGAGCCCGCGAGTCTTCCCCGCGAACACGCCCGGCAGTGCGGGATTGAAGACCACGCGGAAGGTGAGCTTCCGGCCCGGCTCGATTATTATGCATGAAGGTCCGTCGCCGCATTGCAGGTCTCTTTCCGACCCGTCCGGGTTTACCACCTTCAAGGAAAAAAGCTGGCGGTCGTCAGGCTCGCCAATCCTCCCGCTGTCGACATCACTCCCCGTGCGCGTGATGTCGGGCAGGTCCAGGGCGAGCGGCTCGCAGCCGGTGTTCTCGACCATGAATGTGGCGGAGCAGTCGCAATCATTACGGGGCTTCTTCTTCGGTTTCAGGCGCGGCGTGACCGGCCCGAATTCCAGAGCGTTCCCGCCATTCTCCAACATCACCCTGGCCTGAGCCGCGCCGCTTATCGTAACCGTGAAGCTGCACGAAGCGCTCGCGCCGGCGGGGCTGTTCGCCACGCAGGTCACCCTGGTCACGCCCACCGGAAAGGCCGCACCGGGCGGAGGCAGGCACGCCACGATTGTACCGACCGGGCTGCCCGAAATATCGGGCAAAGGGTAATTCACCACGACCGCGCACCGTCCGGCCGGTGCCTCCGCCGCGAAGTTCGGGGGGCAGGTGATTGCCGGAGACTCGGCATCCAGTACCGTGATTAGGAAAGAGCAGGCGGAGGTGTTGCCTCCCAGGTCGCTCGCCCGGCAGTTGACGGTGGAGACGCCGAGCGGGAATGCGGCCCCCGAAGGCGGCACGCATTCGACGATGATCGCGTCAGGGCAATCGTCGATCACCGCAGGCCGAGGGTAATCGACCGCCCTCGATAACAGCCCTCGCTCCACCACGACATTGATGTCCGCGGGGCAGGTTATGGCCGGGGGCGTCTCGTCAACGCACTCGGGGGCGAGCAGGCACTCGGAAAACTCCGACGTATTGCCCTGAGGGTCGGTGGCCGTCGCGGTGATGACAGCGCCAGGATTGATCGACGGGAAGCTGACTTCAAAAGTCACGATGCAGCCCGCCCCGGTCGTGACGACCGTCGAGCCGATTAACGTAGCCCCCTCTCCGAACCCCGTCGCGTCACACGCGCTGTTGCCGAAGAACTGGACGAGGTAGCTCGTGTTCGGAGCGCTGTTGATGGCCCCCTGAATCGTGACGGTCTCGGGGCCGAAATTAAACGCCGTCAGGATCGGGAAATTCTGCTGGCCGTTCGCCCCCTGGTCCGGGTCGCAAGGGTCGTTCTCGGTAATCCCATCGGTCGAGAGATCGATGCCCGGCCCTCCGTTGGAGAATATCGAGTTCGAGAGGATGGCGTTGCCGCTCCCCGAACCTATTTCGACGCCGGAGAACTGGTTAAAGGCGATCACATTGCCGCCGCCGTCTACACCTCCGATGACGTTGTCGTTGCCTGAAAAGAGCGAAATGCCATCCTGCCCATTCCCGAGCGGGCTGACGCCGTCCGCCTGCGTGCCGATAAAGTTGCCGGTTATCCGGTTGCCGTTGACCGGGGAGATGAGGCCGTTGACGTTGACCGCAGAGGTGAAGCCCAGGACTATACCATTCTGCCTGTTGCCGGATATGACATTGCCGCCGGCCGACGGAGCGCCGCCGATGAGGTTGTTGCTCGCGCCCAGGTCGATCAGGATGCCTTCCTGCCGGTTACCCAGAGCGGACCTGCCCGTGGCATCGGTCCCGATGTAATTGCCCTGCACCAGATTCCCCGTCGCGCCGGAGCCCACCAGGGCGACGCCGCTCGCGTTAAGGCTGCCCGAGATTATGTTGCGCGCTCCCGGCGTCATGCCTCCGACGACGTTGTCCGGGGTGTTAAGGAAGACCCCCTCGTTGACGTTGCCCGCCGCCACGAGGCCCGAGGCGTCAATGCCGATGAAGTTTCCCTGCACCGAGTTGTCGGACGAGCCGCCGAGGATGCGCACGCCCTGAGAGCCATTGCCCGAAATGACGTTGCGCGCGTCGGGCGTGATCCCCCCGATCATATTGTTCGACGCGCCTGCCTCAATCGCGATCCCGCGCGAGGAGTTCTCGACTATGAAATTGCCTTCAATCGTGTTCCCCCCGGCGGTCTGGATGAGTATGCCGCTGAAACTGAAGCGCGTGATCCTGAGGCCGCGCACGGTGCTGCCGCCCGCGTTGATCGTCAGGCCGTTCACGCCGGGGCCTGCGCCGGCCCCGTTTAATTCTATTAACACGACGGCGTTGTCGGCATCGGGGAGCGTATTGCGGCTTGAGCCGGTCTGCGTGTAGCCGTCGATTGTTACGGGGCCGGTGATCGGAGGCAGAGGGGATGCGGGGGAGATCACGCGCACTCCCGCGCCCGCGATGTCGAATGCGATCATGTCGGGTCCGGGGTTGGCGTTGGCGCTGATTATGGCCTCCCTCAGGGAGCCGGAGCCGGCGTCGTCCGTGACGGTCACGGTGAAGGTCATGCCCAAAGGCGGGGGCGCGCTCGCCGACGCTACCCGTTCCGGGTTTGGTAATGTCGTGTTAATCGATGCGAGGGTGACCAGGCAGAGCATGAGGCCGGACAGGCGGAGTCCTGACCTCAGGGTCGAAGCTGAAGGGGCGGGGGCTTTTTCCATGACTTCCTCAATCTGGCTGGGTCGGAAAGCTGACGATAGTGTAAGCGCGATGATGAGCTGGCCCGGAGACTCGCTTCGAGCGGTCCTATGGCTTGGGAGTCATGAGCTTACGCGGAAAAAATCAATCGAGGTTACTGCTGCACTTCATCGGAAGGATGGCTGCTAGGGAGTTATCACCTACGTACAACAGGAAACCCCGTCACTGGACGCCAAGAGGATATTCAAAACGGCGGCAAAAGTAAAGCTTTCGCCCGCCGCGATTGTCCCCCGTCGCGGCGGCGGCGGCCGCGACGAC
>DASQDI010000080.1:0-25832 GCA_035634255.1 Blastocatellia bacterium | reverse complement strand
ACGGAAGTTAAGTCCTTCGGAGCCGATGGTACTGCATGGGGAACTGTGTGGGAGAGTAGGTCGCCGCCGGAATTACACACCGCAAAGGGCCCGCCGCTAACGCCGGCGGGCCCTTCTCTTTTTCACCCGGCCTCGTTTCTTTATTTAAGTTCTGTGTTCTATAATTTCTTCCGTTCTTGCCGGGGTGGTGGAATGGCAGACACAGAGGACTTAAAATCCTCTGGGCGAAAGCCCGTGCGGGTTCGAGTCCCGCCCTCGGCACTCTTCTATCAGATTACCTATAATGACAAGTAAGCAGAGGCGCTCAGTTATTCTTCTGGTCGGGTTGATACTGCTTGCGCTTCTCAGCCTCGCCTTTACTCGCGGGCTCGTGGATTTCCCGATCTATCACATATCCGGGCGCTCTCTGATGCAGGGGCGCTTGAATATTTACGCGCCCGAGTTTTCCGGCGGCCCCGGCATGACGTACCGATACCCGCCTTTTTTCCTCATCGCTTTTCTTCCCATGTCCCTTCTGCCATACCCGGTCGCGGCGCACGTCTGGTACTGGCTTTCCGTGCTGATGATCGGCGGGATCGTGAGGGTCGTTCGCGGGCTGCTCGGGTCGCTGAAGTCCCGGCGTCCCGTCTGGCTGGTGGTCTTTTTCGCCGTCGCGCAGTATTACGTGATGCAGCTCCGTTATGGCAACGCACACCTCCTGATCGTCTTCCTGATGTTTGCTTCGCTCTACTTCGCGATGAGGAAGAAGGACTGGATCGCCGGTTTGCTTATGGCGTTTTCGATCTCGATAAAGGTGACTCCCATATTGGTACTGCCATACTTCGCGATTAAAAAGAGGTGGAATTACCTGCTCGCGATAGCGCTTTTTCTGATCCCCATCAACCTGATGCCCGCCGGGTATTTTGGATTCGCGAAGAACTCTGAACTGCTCCGAACCTGGTTCGCACACGTACTTTTGGATAAAGATTTTCACGAGGTGAACGGCCCGATAAATCTGTCGCTCAAAGGACAATTGCGCCGATACTTCACGGACATCGATTACACGCAGAGGGTGCTGGGAGACACGCGATACCCTTCGATTAATATCGCATCGCTCACGACCGGGCAGACTGACGCGATCTGGGCGGCCGTGTCCGCGGGCGCGATGTTCGGGACGCTTCTCTTTTTATGGTGGATTTCAAACGATAAAAATCGGGCCGGCTCGAACGGCCCCGGAGTGGAGAAGGCGGGGGGAGCGGGCGGCCTTCCTCTGGACGAGCCTTTACAACTGGGATTAATGATATCTCTGATGCTGTTTATCGGGCCTCTGTCTTCGAAGATTTATTTCACGGCCCTGCTCTGGCCGGTGGCGTTTCTTGCCATGCGGGTCTTCGCCGGAGAGATTCGAATGCCTGAGTTCTGCAGGAATGCGCTCTTCGCGATTTGCGTTGCTAACGTGGTCTTACCCCTGCTGCCCGGACGCTCACTTCAGCGCCTTTTTCTTGTTCTTGGGGTTGATTTTTATCTGAACGGTCTACTTCTAATTGCTCTGGTGCTGGCTCTGATTTCAAGCCGGCGCGCTCTTCGCTCTTCAATCGGCGCACCGCAAACACAAGCCCTGTCAGCAACCAGAACGTCATGACCACTTCGCCGTCCCCGAAATTGAAATGGACCAGAGAGCTTATATTGAAAGCGACGAGCGCCCCCATTCCGCCCAGCACCAGCCCCCAGGCGTCGTTCTGGCCGGAGGCTTTGAGGTTCCGGCTCAACTTGTAGCTCTCTATCCCGAAGATCGTCATGAGGGCGACGTAGAAGGCCAGGGCCGGTAGCCCCCACCACGTCGCGATCTGTATCGGGGTCGAATGGAAGTGGCTCGGCGGCAGCCGCCCTTTATCGTAGAGCCCGAGCCGGTCCTTCAGCTTGCCTTCGCTGCCCTTGCCGATCCCTTCGACCGGGTGGGCCTTGATCAGGCCCGCGGCCTCCCACCAGACCTCCAGCCTGTACGCGGTGCTCCCCTCTTTGGGGTCGAAGATGGTGATCCCGCGAGAGCGCTCCAGCGAGACGACGGCCAGGGCCGTCAGCACGAGGAACGAGAGCGCGGCCAGCAGGATCGTGCGCCTCCGCGCGCTCGCTACTGCCATAGCCACGACCGATATGGCGAATCCCGCCATCGCCGCTCGGGTCGAGGTCATGATCAGCGCCGACACGATCAGAAGCGTCGAAGCGAGCAAAAATATCGAGGCCCAGGAACTCTTCTTCGCGTTCGCTATCAGCATCCCGACCGCGAGAGCCGCGATCAGCTGAAGGACTTCGGCGTACGTCTCGTAATGGCTGTAGAAGCCGCTCACGCGGAAATTACGCCCCGGCGAGCCGGTCAGCCCCAGTCGTTCGGCCCCGGTCTTCCCGGATTGAATTATGGCCCGCCGCGAGACGGAAGCCTCGTTGTTCGCTTCGTTCCTCAGGAACTTCACCCGCAGGCGGCCCCGTTGCGAATCGACTATGCGGGAGATGTCTTCCGCCGTCTTGATCTTCTGATCGTCGGCCTCGACTATGACATCCCCGACCCTCAACCCTTCTCTGGCGAAGGGGCTGTTTTGAGTGATCGTGTCGACCCGAAGCCCCCGGCCGATGGCCAGCTGCCCCGCGCTGTAGGCCACGTTGACGAGGCAGGAGAGCACGAGCGCGAGCCCGAGGAATCTCGCGAAGCGGACGCTCCGAACCATGTTGCAGACGAAGTAGAAGGCGAGGAAGAATGCGGGGCTCTTGAGCCCTTTTATGCTCACGATCTTGTCGTAGGACAGGAAAGAAGAGACCACGCAGCAGGCGAAAAAGCCGAGCAGGGCGATGTCCACGGGCGTCCTCGCCTGCCTGAGCCGGCCGGAGACCGCGATCCGCACGCCCCACGCGACCAGGCCGAGCAGGTAAGAGCCCTGAGTCAGGGCTATCGAATGAGGCGCAAACAGAGCATACATGACCAGAGAGAAAACGATCACGTAATCCGCGATTCTCACTACCGTTTTGGAAGAAGCGGGCGGGTCGGAAGAGATGTTTTCTATCAAACTCTGTGTCCTCGGCAAAAGCAAATATAAACGTTCGACGGGCTGGACGAAAGTAAAGTATTTTATGCTCACAAAGGGGGCAAATCAACGCGGAGGCGGCGTTTCTAAAACTTCGAATACAAAGCGAATCTTCGACGCGCCGGCCTGCCCGCAGGCCTTCGAAGCGCGGGCGGGCGAATCCTCTCGCATGCCGGGCCTCTTGACCCTCGCTTCATATTTCTTGTACCCTCAAACAGGCGCTTTGATACTACTTCCTTAGTATTGAAAGCCATCGATATATCTGTAGTGTTTGGAGGTAAAGGTTATGTCTAGTAATTACAAGAGTGAAGGGGCGAACAAGTCGGGCGCCCAGGATGACGCCGCCGAGGCCGTGAGGCGCGCTTTCGCCGCCCTGCCGCTTGAGAAGAAATTATCGACGCTCGTTCGCGTCGAGCTTGACCTGCTCGGAGACATCGCCGACGGGGTGGCTTCGGCCGTGAGTAAGGCGGGCGATGAACTGTCGCGAGCATTCAATAACCCCGGCCACGCGCCCTCCGGGGGGCCGAAGCCGGGCGAGACCGTCCCATAAATTTTCCGGCCTGCGCCGGGTGTCTGTAGGTCGTTTTGTATTAAAGCTGGATGGAACTTCAAATGAGTGAAAGCATAGAATTGCAGGACCCGCTTTACAGGCTCATCATTCGGTTTAGTAATGGCGAGAAGGTTCAGTACGTGGTCAGTGAGCCCATAGCCGCCAGCGCCGTGACACCCGATACCCGCTATGGAATCATCACGTCGCTGTCTTGCCAGAACCCGTCGGAATGCGCGGAAGTGACCGTCATCAATCTGCGAGACGTGACTTTCATAAAGACCGAGCGCGTGACTCTGGACCAACTCACCGCCGAGCGCCGCCCGGCCGGGCTCAGCACCAGCGCCTCGCCTCAGGGCGATGATAAGTTGCCGAAGAGCCTGGCTCATTTGAAATTCATCTGAGCCGGGTTCGCCCGCTTCGCCGAAATCGGGAGACTCTTTTGTTTAAATCGATCTTGCCCAGAGCGGGGAAGTCCTCCGCTCTCTGCCCGCTCCTATTCTTCCTTCTTCTCGTCACAATCCCGGCCGGGGGGGCCGCCCCCGGCGATCAAAAATCGACGCCGGAGGGCGCGGGCAAGCCCGCACAATTCGACCCTCGGATGGCCTATAAACACGCGAAGAGCATCGTCGGGTTAGGACCCCGCACCCCCGGCTCCGAGGCCAGCAGGAAGGCGCAGGAGTACATCGGGGCCGAGCTCCGCGGCTACGGCCTGAAGGTCTCCGACGACCGCTTCGAGGCCCGCACCCCGCGGGGCGCGATGCCGATGACCAATATAATTGGCGAGCTGCCCGGAGAGAAGACCGACGTGGTCATCATCTCGGGCCATTACGACACCAAGATTCAGCCGGGGTTCGTGGGGGCCAACGACGGCGGGTCGAGCGCCGCGACGGTCCTAGAGATCGCTAGGGGCCTCTCGAAATTCAAACCCGAATACACGCTCTGGTTCGTCTTCTTCGACGGGGAGGAGGCGGTCGTGGACTGGGACGCGAATGGCGGGACGGACAACACGTATGGGAGCCGCCGCATGGCCTCGCGGCTCGTCGCCTCGGGGACGATGGCGCGGGTGAAGGCCATGATTCTGGTCGACATGATCGGCGACCGCTCCCTCGACCTGCGCAGGGATACCGAGTCCACGCCGTGGCTCGTGGAACTGATCTGGAGCGCGGCGCGTCGGGCGGGGCACGGAAAGCATTTCCTCGACGAGGAAGGCGCGTACCTTGACGATCACCTCCCCTTCAAAGAGGCGGGCGTCCCCGTCGTCGACCTGATCGACTTCAACTTCGGACCCGACAACTCATACTGGCACACGAATCACGATACGCTCGACAAGATCAGCGGGGAGAGCATGAAGGTTATCGGCGACGTGATCATCGGCGCTCTGCCCGACCTCTTCGCGAGGCTGAACCGGCGCGCGCCGAATATCGACCGCGGGCGGCCGAAGGGATAGGAGGGTGTTCTTGAAGAGAGTGGCGGTAATTCCCGGAGATGGCATCGGCCCCGAAGTGATAGCCGAGGCCGTGAAGACTCTTGAAGAGGCGGCAAAGATATTTGATTTCGAGCTCGCCCTAACGCACTTCGACTGGGGCGCGGACAAGTACCTCGCGACCGGCGTCAGCATGCCGGAGGGCGGCCTTGAGATGCTGTCGAATGAATTCGACGCGATCCTCGCGGGCGCATTCGGAGACCCGCGAGTACCAGACAACAAGCACGCGGCCGACATCCTGCTCGGGATGAGGTTCGGCCTGGACCTGTACATAAATCTGCGGCCCATCAAGCTGCTCGATTCGCGCCTGTGCCCGCTCAAAGACCGGTCCGAGAAGGACGTGGACTTCGTCGTCTTTCGCGAAAACACCGAAGGCATGTACGTGTTCATGGGCGGCAACTTCAAGAAGGGCTCGGCCGACGAGGTCGCCATTCAGGAAGAGGTCAACACGCGAAAGGGCGTCGAGCGGATCATAGTCTCGGCCTTCGAATACGCCCGCGAGCACAGCCGGAAAAAGGTCACCATGAGCGACAAGTCCAACGTCTTAACTTATGGGCACGACCTGTGGCAGAGGGCGTTCAGGGAAGTGTCCGCGCGCTACCCCGACATCGAGGCGAACCATCTGTACGTCGACGTGCTCGCGATGTGGATGGTCCTCGACCCGGCGAGGTTCGACTGCGTCGTGACCAACAACCTCTTCGGGGACATAATAACGGACCTCGGAGCGGGCTTGCAGGGGGGGCTCGGGATGGCAGCCTCGGGCAACATCCATCCGGGCCGCGTCTCTCTGTTCGAGCCGGTTCATGGCAGCGCCCCTCAGTTCGCGGGCAAAAACATCTCCAACCCAATCGCGGCCATCCTCACGGCGGGCCTGATGCTCGATTACCTCGGGTTGAAGGAAGCGGCGGCGGCCATCGAAGGGGCGGTGAAGGGGACCATCGCTTCGGGCGAGACGACCCGCGACATAGGCGGCGCGCTATCGACTACGGAAGCCGGGGACGCGATAAGAAGAGGCCTCGGGAGGGCGGGGTGACCCGCTCGCCCCGCGTCATTGCAGCTTCGCGTGCCCGTTGCTCTTCGCGCGGTCGATGACCTCGATGCGCTTGGTGTAGCTGGCGAGGGCCTGAAGCACGAAGGGCCTCAGCTTCGTGAGCCGCAGGCGGGTGGAGGTCATCTCAAGTAATTGCTGCTTCGTGTGGTTCTCTATAGGCAGGGCCGAAGCTATCAAAAGGGACAGGGCTTCGGGGTCTTCGGGAAGGTCCTGCTGGAAGGGCATGGCCGCTTCGTCGAGCGACTGTAGAGCGGAGAGAAATTTCCTGTACATCTCCATCTGGTCGTTGTAGAGGGCCGAGAGGTTCTCGTCGTGCTCGATGTCGTCGGTGAACGGCTCGACTCTCGCGAGGACGAACGGGAGGGTCTGGTTCAAACCCCTAACACGGTAACGTACCAGACCCGTCGACACTATGTTCATCCTCCCTTCCTCGACCGGCATGACGGCGTTTATCCTGGCGAGGCACCCGACGCTGCCGACCTCGGGCGGGGTCTCGCGCCCCATGAACGCATTCTCTTTATACGAGAGGCCGAACAGCCCGCCGTTCTCTATTGCGAACCGCATCATCTCCTTATACCGGTCCTCGAATATGTGCAGGGGCAACACCGCGCCCGGAAAGAGCACCGTGGCTAGGGGGAAGATCGGGAGGTCATCCAATCTTTCTGGCGTCTCAATTTCCATGTCGCGCATTTTAACACTCCTCATTATCCCGGTCAGGACTTGAGGTGGATAATGCCGCTCTCGGCCTGATCGTCTACCGTTATGCGATAGATGTAGTAACCGGGGGACAGGCCCTTGCCCGAATCGTCCGTGAAGTCCCAGGTCTCGGAAGCCCGGCCGGGGCGAGGGTCCTTCTTTTTCTGAAGCTCGCGAACGTATCTGCCGAACCGGTCCCAGATGTCGATGGTGAGAGTGCGCGCGCCCTCCGGCACCGTGTAGGCTATCTCAATCGGGCCGAAGGCTTCCCTCGGCTCGTTGCCGTCCAGGATTTGTGTCGGCTGCTTCAGGGCTTCCGCCGAAGCCTGGACGGGCGAGGAAGAGTACTTGAAGACGGTCCGGCCCGAAGCGTACCCGACCGTGACGGGGTTGCCGAAGAACCTGAAGCGGTTGATAAAGTTGCCGATCCCATTCGCGTTTTGCCAGGTGTCGCCCCCGTCGAGCGTCGCGCTGCTGAAGCCTCCGGTGAAGCTCGCGTTGCCCCAGCCGCCGACCCACCCCTGCTGTTTGTTGATGAACCCGATGCCTTCAAGGTTCGCGTTGCGTTGCTGGTCGTTGACCGGCTTTCGTACCCACGTGAGCCCTCCGTCCAGAGTCTTGAGGATGGCCCCCGCGCTGAAGTTTTCGAGCGCGACGAACCCGACTTTCGAGTTGAGGAACTGAATCTTCCAGCCCCACTCCCCGAACGGGAAGTCCGGGACGTTCGCGGCCCGGTTGACCCACGTCTGCCCCCCGTCTTCGGTGTAGAGCACGACAGGCTTCAGGTCGGCGCGCGCCGGGTTTGCCACGTTAGCTTTTCCGCCCACTACCCAGCCTTGCAGGGGGCTCGTGAAGTAGGTGTCGATCAGCACGGTGGCGTGTTCGCTCATGTCCCACCCGGTCCACGTCTGCCCTCCGTCGGTGGTCTTCATCATCGCCGCTGGCCGCCTCGACGGATCATTGGTCCCCGAAGCGTAGACCACCGACTCGTTCACGACGTACAGGCCGCAGATGAAGAAAGGCCTGACGGCGGGAAGGTTCGCGACCTGGGTCCAGGTCTTCCCGCTGTTTTTAGTGTGATAGAGGCGGCCGGGCTGGTTCTGCCTCCCGAGCGTCCCCACCCAGCCCACCGACCTGTTCGCGAACCCGACGCACCGCAGGTAATCATCGCTGTGGAACTGCCTCTGCCAGCTAGCGCCTCCGTTCGTGGTGTTCAGGATGTCGCCGTTGCTGTTGACGGCCCACCCGGTCACCGCAGTGACGAACCAGATGTCATCGTACCGGGAACTGGCCGCCGGAGCATTAGTGGTGCTCCATTGCAGGGACTGCGACCGCGCGACTTCAGATAAGCAAAGGATTAATGCAACGCAAAGGGTCAGGCTGGCGGCTCGCATGGGTCGCAAAAGTGCCCGGTCGTGTCTCTCTATCTCCATAAACCTCCTCCGATTCGGTGTCCTATTTCTGGCGGCATTATACTATACGTCGCAACGCTTCTTCGAATCGCCCCGCCCAAAGTACGAATCATTGACTGAAAAAATGGGCTATGCTACTGTCCACAACGATGATCACGGGCTTCAACACAGACGTTCCATACGAAGGGCGTGTCTACCACGTGCAGACTGAAGATCGCGGCCAGGATAACCCTGTCCTCGAATCCCTCGTCTATATCGGGGGGACGATCATAGCCAAAAAGTCGACGCCCTATATGGAACAGCTCGGCCAGGGGGCTACGGAAGTGATGATTGCCTCCCTGCTCAAGCGGCAGCATCAGGTTATCATCGCGGCGATCAAAGCGGGGAGGATAGATGACCTGATCAAGTACTCTTCGAGGGAGCAGACATCCGAAAAAGGGCAGGGCCAGAAGTCCCCCGACGCGCCGCCGGCCGCCGGCCCCGTTCCGCCCGAGCCCGCGGCCCCCGAAAAGAGGGCGGTTCCTGATAATTCCGCTGTCAAACCCGCCCTCCCCGGACCCGTCGCGAAGCCCCCGGCACCTGTCCCTTCTCCTCCTCCTTCTGCCTACATAAAGCCCGCCGTCCCGCCCGCGACCCCTCCTCCGCCTCCAAGGCAGCCCGAGGCCCATAACGCGGCCTTGAAGAGCGGTAGCCTTAGCGGGGAGGCGCGCAGGGAAGGGAGGTCATCCGGTGCGCTCTCCGGCGCGCGGAAACGGAATTCCGGCTCCCTCAATTCTTCGAAGCGTACTTCCTCGCCGCTCTCCGCGCCTTCGAGGGTGAGCGGGGCGCTCAAACGCGATTCCGGCGGCCTCGGCAAATCGGGCTCTCTTCCGAAATCGCCCCCGAAAGGAAAGAGCGGAGGTCTCGACCTCGATGAAGTGATCTCGGACTACCTGAAGCGGACCGCCGATCAGGGCAAGCTCGACCTGAAGGTGCTATCTCCGAATATCTTCACGGCCGGGAAGAGCGTGGCCCTGAGGGTGGAAGTCTCCTTCGGGGCGGCGGCGGAAGCCGACGCCATAGTCACGATCAAGATCATCGGCACGGCGTTCAAGCCGCAGGTCTTCATCGGCCGCGCGGGGCGCGACGGCGTCGCCAGCTTCAACCTGGCCCTCCCCGCCTTCACCGCGGGGACGGCGGCGATTGTGATCGAAGCGCAGTCGAACCGCGGGCGCGGGGAGCTTAAGCACCTGATTCGGAGGTCGTGAACGGGATCGAGGACGCTTCAAAGGAGAGCGGCTGATTGACAGTAGTATTGAATGGAGATGATACTCAAGTGAGCGACGGGATGGTGGTCGCCGACCTGATCGGCTTTCTTGGCCTGAAGGCCGAGCGGCTCGCCATTGAAGTGAATCATAAAATCATCCGGAGGGCGGAGTGGGCCTCAACCCCTCTGGCCGAAGGGGACAGGGTAGAGATCGTACATTTTGTCGGCGGTGGATAATAAGTGATTAATAAGATGAATGATGCACTAGTAATCGCGGGCCGCGAATTCAAATCGCGCCTGATCCTGGGGTCGGGAAAGTATGAATCGTTCGAGATAATGCGGCAGTCGCTCGAAGCCGCCGGGACGGACATGGTGACGGTCGCGGTCAGGCGCGTGAATCTTGCCGACCGCTCAAGCGAATCTTTGCTCGATCACATCGACCCGCGCAAGTATCACCTCCTCCCGAACACGGCGGGCTGTTACTCGGCGGACGAGGCCGTCCGGACGGCGATGCTCGCGAGGGAGGCCCTCGACACCCCGTGGGTGAAGCTCGAAGTCATCGGCGACGAGAAGACGCTTTTCCCCGACAATGAGGGGCTGCTGGAAGCCACCCGCGCGCTCGTGCGTGAAGGGTTCATCGTCCTCCCTTACCTGAATGACGACCTGATCGTGGCGCGGCGGCTGATCGACGCGGGCGCGGCGGCCATCATGCCGCTGGCGGCCCCCATCGGCTCGGGCCTCGGAATCCAGAACGTAACGAACCTTCGCATACTCCGGGAGCAGATTCAGCAAGTGCCTCTGATAGTGGACGCGGGCGTCGGCACGGCCTCCGACGCGACTCTCGCGATGGAGCTGGGCGTCGATGGTATTCTGATGAACACGGGGATCGCCGGCGCGCGCGACGCCGTCGCGATGGCGGAGGCGATGAGGCATGCGGTCATCGCCGGGAGGCTCGCTTTTCGGGCCGGCCGAATACCCCGAAAGCTCTACGCCTCCGCGTCGAGCCCGTTGGACGGAATATCCAGGTAATACTTTGTCATCGGCCCGGAGGGTCGGCCCATCGATCTGGCATGGCGTGTGACACAACATTCGAAAAGAGTCTAACGCCCGAAGGCTTCACCCTGATCGCGGGGGTTGACGAGGTCGGGCGAGGGGCGGTCGCCGGGCCGGTCGTGGCGGCGGCCGTCATCCTCAACCTCGAAGATGTCCCGGAAGGGATTAACGATTCGAAGAAGCTCACCAGGGGCCAGCGCGAGCGCCTGGCCTGCGAGATCGAGCGCCGGGCCGTCTCTTTTTCCGTCGCCCGCATCGAGCATTTCGAGATCGACAGGATAAACATCCACCGCGCCTCTCTTGAGGCCATGACGCTGGCAGTAAAAGGATTGCAACCGCCCGCCGAGTATGTTTTAATAGACGGGCGTTTCAGGCTCCCCCAAATCAACTGCCCTCAACAACCTATAATTAAAGGCGATGGCCTGTCAGTGTCCGTGGCCGCGGCCTCCATTCTTGCCAAGGTTTCGCGCGACGGCTGGATGAGAGAGTATGACCTGCATTACCCAGGGTACGGATTCGCTTCCCACGTCGGGTACAACACCCGCGCCCATCAGGAAGCGATTGCGCGGCTCGGCCCGTCGGCCATCCACCGGCTCACGTTTAACGGAGTTCAAGCGCAGCAAGGCGTACTGGACTTGAGCAGAGAAGAGGTTCCCCTGTCTTCGCTTCCGAATCTGAAATAAGGCACCCCGCTATTGCCCCCCGGCCAAATCAAAAGAGTGACTGAGGCTCCAGCCTCATCAGGAAGAGTGTATACGGAGGGGATATGTCTCTTAATAAGTCTAAGGTCTTACGCACTGCGGAGAAGTACGTTCTTCAGGGCAAGATACCTGCGGCAATAGATGAGTATCGGAAAGTGGTCGACGCGGACCCCTCCGACCTTACCACCATAAACACTCTGGGCGACCTCTACGTTCGGGCCGGGAAGATTCAGGACGCCATACGCAATTTTTCTCGCATCGCCGAGAGCTACCGCGAGAGCGGGTTCACTCTGAAAGCAATCGCGATGCTGAAGAAGATATCGAAGCTCGACCCGACCAACGTCGACACTTCGATGAAGCTCGCAAACCTCTACTCGCAGCAGGGGCTTCTGGTGGAGGCGAGGCAGCAATACCTTCAGGTCGCGGACGCATTCGCCAGGGCGGGGCAGACCCGCAAGGCTCTTGAAGCCTACCAGAAGATAGCCGACCTCGACCCGACCAACACCTCCGTCCGCATGAAGCTCGGCGAAATCTATTCGCGCGAGGGGATGGATGAACTCGCGCACGACGCCTTCATCATGACCGGGGCGGAGTTCCTGAGGAAGGGCGACATCGAGCAGGCGTTGAGCGCGAACCTCAAAGCCATCGCCATCAACCCGGAGAGCCGGCAGGGGCTGACGGCAATCGCCACGATCTACACGCAGCAGGGGCAGGCCGACCGCGCGATCAACATCCTCTACGACGCATTCGAGAAGAACCCCGGAGACGTTGAGCTGCTCACCATACTCGGGCGCACGTACCTCTCGGCGGGGCTGATGGATGAGGCCGAGCGGACGTTTCTCAGCCTCGTCGAGCTGGATAGAAACCGCTACCACTACCTTCTCGAAGTGGGCAGGCGGTTCCTGCAAATCGGGGACCTGGACCGCGCGGCCGAGCAGATAGACGGGTGCCTCGACGTTCTGATCTCGAAGCGCGAAGAGGACAAGGCCATAGACTTTCTGCGCCGCGTGCTCGACCGGGAGATGAACCACATCGGCTCTTTGAAGAGACTCGCGCAAATCTTCATGCGGATCCGCGAAGACCACAACCTTATATCCACTCTCAACTCGCTCGCGGAGGCCGCGATGCGGAAGGGCCAGGACGAGGAGGCCATCGCCGCCCTCAAGGAGCTTGTGCGTCTGGAGCCCGACGAGTCCCTGCACCTGCAGAGGCTTTATAACCTTGGCGTGCGCGACATCGTCGAGGGGGACTCGCCGGAGGTCGTGCGGGCGACCGGCCCGCTCGATTACGAATCCGCGGCCTTCGATGACGCCTTCGTGATCCGGCAGATTTCCGAGGCCGAGATCATGGCCGGCCACGGGCAGATCGACCACGCCGTTCACATGCTGACGGAGATGCTCACCCACACGCCGGACAACCTTCAAATCCACCTGAAGCTGAAGGACATCTATCTGCGGGCGGGGATGACGGAGAAAGCGGCCGCCGAATGCCTCGAACTCGCGCGCATCTACGAAGGGCGCGGCGAGTCGTCCCGCGCGAGCGATTACGTGACCGAGGCCCATCAGCTTAACCCCCTGCTCGAAACTCCGGCCCCGCCCAGAGAGGGCCGCAAAGAGGTGGACTGGTTCACGGGTGGGCAGAGCGCGCCGGGGTTCGAACAGGCGGGCGACTCTCCGATGAATCACCCCCTGCTCAATAACCCCGGAGGGTTCGAGATTCAGGAAGGCTCGAACGGCCTAGACCTAAGTCGTTATCAAACGGGCACGCTCACCGACCAGACGGGATTCGTGACGATCCCGGAAGGCGCTCGGCCCGCTTCCGGTCCCGTGAATGGCAATAACCCCCCCGCCAGCCCCGCGCAGGGCTTCAGGTACAGCGACACTCTTGTGGGTGACCCTCTTCAGGCCGAGTCCGAGGCGAGGCCGGCCGCGAACCTCTTCAGTTCCACGAGCGAGCTGCCTTCCGATACGATGAGCAGCCTGCTCCGGGATGAGCTCGAGGGGATCGATTTTTACATCGCTCAGGGCTACGTCGAGATCGCCAGAGATACTTTGACCCGCCTCAGGGAAGAGCACGGGGATCACCCGGAGATTCTGGCCCGGTACAAGCGGCTCGGAATCAGCGCGGGCGCGCCCGAGGCGGACTCCGCTTTCGGCAAGGGCTTCGCGGTGCCGGTCGAGCAGCCTTCGCCCGCCGCGGGTTGGGGCGAGCCGTCTTCGGGGGCCGTTCAGGGGCAGGCCGCCTCGGGCTTCGATTCGACCGTAGGTAGCTCGGAGCATTCCTTCGGCAATCTATTCCTGCCCGACACGGACGCGGCGTACAACGGCGACAAGGAGAACGGTCCTCACGCTCACGGGCTGAACATGAAGGTCGAAGAAGACCTCCCCGCGAAAGAGGAAGAAGACCCGAAAGATTTCAGGGTCTCTCTCTCCAGAGGGCCGCAGGAAGGCGAGCGCAAGAATTTCCTCCCCTTCCTCGTGCAGAAAGATTCGGCCCCACTCGACGCCGACCTTATGGTCCAGTGGAACACGAGCGAGCTGCCATCCGTGAGCGAGCTGCTGAGCGGCACGGCGTTCGACGCCCTGCGCCCGGCCACAGGGCCTCTCGTCATCAACCCCGAAAGGGCCATCGGCACGGCCGACCTTATCGAATCCATAGTCTCTTCCATCGACTCGACGTTCGAAAATGCCGCCCCTCCCCGAATCCCCGAGCCCGGGCAGGAGCCGGTCCGAACGCCGGCCTTCGACGAGCCGTCCGCGAGCCCCGAGGAATCTTTCCACGAGGCCGGGGCCGGCGGGAGCGCCGTCGAGAGCGAGCTACAGGAGATGCTCGAAGAGCTTAAGGGGAACACGGGCGACCTGAAGCCGGGGATCGATTACGAGACCCATTACAGCCTGGGCCTCGCTTACAAGGACATGGACCTGCTCGACGAGGCCATCGAGCAATTCCAGATGGCCTTCAAGGCCGCCGCGCTCGAAGACATGGAAGGCAATTACTTCCAGTGCTGCCACATGCTCGGGGTCTGCTTCAACCGCAAGGGCATGCCGAAGGTGGCCGTCATGTGGTTCGAGCGCGGGCTCAAGATCCCCAACAGGCCGGAGGAGGAGTATCAGGCCCTCCGGTTCGAGATAGGGCTCTGCTACGAAGAGCTGAGCGAGATCGACAAGGCCATCGACGCCTTCATGCAGGTCTACGGCATAGACGTGAATTACAGGCAGGTGGGCGATAAAATAAAGCAGTTGCAGGCGGCGAGGGGCGCATGATAACGTGACTGGTGAGCGACGGGCGAGGGCAGCATTGCGGTCCGGCCGCCACTTTTCATAACCGCTCACCAAATATGTCGGCGAAGCTTACAATTATATTCTTCATCCTGATCTGCTTCGAGATAGGCGCGTTGCTTATCCTGCTGCCGTGGATAAATTACCCTTCCTGGAACCAAAACTACCTACTCTTCCTCGCCGCCGAGAGGCTCGACTCGCCGGGGCTCGCGCGCTTCGTGACCAGCGGGTATTTCCGAGGGGCCGTCACGGGGCTCGGGGTGTTGAATGTCGCGATGGGAATCCTTGAAGTGAAGAACTTCAAAAAGACTGTGCAGACTTTTCAAGTTGAGTGGCAGGGTGCGGAGCCTGATGGCAAAATATTCGAGCCCTCTAGTCTACCTGATAACCGACCGGCGGATGCTTCCTCTCACGAACAGTAAGACTCAGGTAAACAGCCTTATCGAGTTCGTCTCATCAGCAATAAAAGCCGGAGTGGATATGATCCAGATTCGCGAGCGCGACCTCCCTACTCGCGAGCTGTACTCAATCGCCGAAGCCGTCGTCCCGGAGGCGCGGGCGCGGGGCGTGCGGATGCTCGTCAACGACAGGGCGGATGTCGCGGCGTGCGCGTCGGCGGGGGTCCACCTGACCACGCGGTCCCTGCCCGCGCGGGTCGTCAGGGAAGTCTTCGGCCCCGAAATGGCCGTGGGCGTCTCGACGCATAACATGGGAGAGGCGATGGCGGCGGAGCAGGGAGGGGCGGACTTCGTCGTCTTCGGCCCCGTCTTCGACACCGAGAGCAAGAGGGCCTTCGGGCCGCCCGTCGGGGTCGAGGCCCTGCGAAGAGTGTCGGGCCGCCTGAGCATCCCCGTGATCGCGCTCGGCGGAGTAAAGCTCGGCAACTTCCGTCAGGCGCTCGAAGCCGGGGCCTCGGGCGTCGCGGCCATATCCCTTTTCGCCGGGGGCGAAGATATGGCGGGTCTCGTAAAAACGATCAAGGGCTTCGGAGCCGCGGGCTCCGGGTCGTAGGGCCTGGACCCTTCAATCCATAGAGAGCAGACTATGCCCGGAGAGAGACAGAAAGCCATCCTCGTGATCGCGGGCTTCGACCCTTCTGGCGGGGCCGGCGTCCTCGCCGACGTTAAGACCATAGGGGCTTTCGGCTGTTACGGGGCCGTCGCCATAACGAGCCTGACGCTTCAGAACACTCAAGGCGTCTTCGGGGCTTATAACCAACCGGCCGAGGCCGTCCTGGGGCAGCTTCACCCGTTATTCGATGACTTCGATTTCTCCGCGATCAAGACCGGCATGCTGCCGAGCCTTGAGGTCATTCGGGCCGTCTCAGAGACCGTCTCCTCAAAATCGATCCCCCACGTCGTAGTCGATCCCGTGGTCAGGAGCACGAGCGGCTTCGATCTCATCGACGACGACGCCCTGCGGGAACTGGTCCGCTCCCTATTCCCCCTGGCTTCGGTGGTCACTCCGAATGCGGCCGAGGTCGAACGGATAACCGGCATACGGATAATTGACAGGGCGACGATGGAAGAGGCGGGGCGGTCCATCCTCGGACTCGGCCCGCGCGCCGTGCTGGTTAAGGGGGGCGACATGCTGTCGGAGGCGGCGACCGACCTCCTCGTCGATTCCGACGGGGCGACCCAGTTCGATTCGGAGAGGGTCTCTTCGCGGAACACGCATGGGACAGGGTGCTCGCTCGCCTCGGCCCTCGCCTGCCTGCTCGCGCGAGGGAAGACGTTGCGGGAAGCGGTCCCCGTCGCCAAGCGTTATATTGTGGAAGCCATCCGCACGGCTCCGGGGCTGGGGAAGGGGCACGGGCCGCTCAACCATTTCCCCGGCGGATTTGAGGCCGGGTAGGCGGCGCGCGTTCGCATTAAATTTGGCAAAGGGCTAGAAACTCTTTGTTATATCAGTTACCCCTTTGCTATACTCACAGCCGCTTAATGCCGATGGTTCTCCTCAGTCCGGTGGTCTTTCAGTTTCTGAGAGGAATGGCTTGATCTTTCGAAAGTTAAATCCCTGTACTTTTCGATAGCGCGAGTATAATTCTGGAATTACGAGGGCCGGTCAAGGTCCATGCGGTTATCATGGAGCCTTAGATCGTTTCTAATTCTATGGTGAGTCGTAGGGAAGAAAATAGTCGGATCAAAAGGTATCCCAGGATGTCCAACCAGGCCGTGATCCCGATCAATATCAAGGAATTGGTGCTGATTGAATCCGGGCACAAATGCGCGGTCTGCGGGGCGGGATGTTCTCTCGAGATGGGCTGCTTCGTTTCCTGGAGGCAAACCCGCGTGGTGGCTGTGGAGGACGTGATATGCCTGTGCGAAGCCTGTCACGAAGCCTCCCAGCAGGAGAAGTGGAGCGAGGAGAAATTTCGGGAGCATAAGGCATGGCCGTGGATAAAAAGGGTGGCCGTTAAGGTGTCGGGCGACAGGCCGGAGGGCGGGACCGAGCAGGCCAGACGCCCGAGCCTCGTGATAACCGAATGGAGCGTGACCGACCTGCTCAGCCAGTGCTCGCGCCGCCCCCCGGATGACGCGGCCTGGAAAGAGTTCGTGCGGCGGTACAACTCAACGATCAAATCGAGCGTGGTCAAGACCTTCTTCCAGAAGGCGCGCGAGGAGACGGACCGGAAGCCGCAGTTCCCCGAAGACCTGATAGAGGACCTCGTGCAGGCCGTGTACATGCGTCTGGTCGAAGACCGCAACCGGGCGCTCGACCGCTTCGAGGGCGAGCACGAAAACTCCATCTATCAATACCTCTCCATGATCTCGATAAACGTCGTCAAAGATTATTTCCGCGAGATGCGCGCGCAGAAGAGGCCGAAGGTGAGCTTCTCCCTCGACGCCCTGCTCGAGAACAGCGGCGACAGCCCCCTGCTCAATCAGGCGGTCGGCCGCCTCGACGGCAAGCCGATGGTCGACAGCGACCTCTCTTTCGTCATGGAAGAGGTGGAGTATGCGCTCAGGAAGTCGGTCGGCGGAAAGAACCGGGACCGCGACATCATGATATTCAAGTATCGCTTTTATGAAGGGCTGACGCTCGAAGAGATCACGCGGGTGATGAACCTTGACATCTCCGCCATCAGCGTCGGCTCGATACTGAATCGAATTCTGAAGAAGGTCAGGCCGCTGCTTGAGCCGCCCGGCCGCTCGCGCTGACCTGATCATTCGAAAACGTCTTAACGAATCCCTCCCCGGCCTCAGCGGTTGAGGACGCGGCCCGCCCCGCGTTCGAGCAGGTCTTCCGCGAGCCGGAGCCCGATCACTTCGGCCTCTCCGCGCGGGCCCTCGGCCTCCCCCCTCACGATCTCCGACCCGTCCGCCCTCGCGACGAGACCCTTGAGGCTGAGCCTGTCCCCCTCGATTATTCCGAGGGCCGCAATCGGCACGAGGCACCCTCCGCCGAGCCCTTTCAGAAGCGCGCGCTCGGACCGGCACGCCTGGCGGGTCGGCTCGTGATCCAGCTTGCCGACGACCTCGTTGATCGCTGAGTCGTCGGAGCGCGTCTCGATAGCGAGCGCGCCCTGGCCCACGGCGGGCAGCATGAATTCACGGGGGATGTACTGGGTGATCCTGCCTTCGAGCCCGAGCCTCCGGAGGCCCGCCGAGGCGAGGATGATGGCGTCGTACTCGCCCGAATCGACTTTGCCGAGCCGGGTGTCGACGTTGCCGCGGACCGGGTCGAGTATCAAATCCCGCCGCGCCGCAAGTATCTGCGCCTGCCTGCGGAGGCTGCTCGTGCCGACCCTCGCGCCCTCGGGAATGTCGTCGAACGACGTGATCCCGCCCCGCGCCACCAGAGCGTCCCTCACGTCCTCGCGCTCGGAGATCGCCCCGATGTGAAGCCCCGGCGGAAGCTCCGTCGGGAGGTCCTTGAGGCTGTGCACGGCCAGGTCTATCTGGCGGTCTAGCATCGCTTCTTCCAGCTCTTTGGTGAACAGGCCCTTGCTCTCTTCGCCCAGCTTGGGGAGCGAAACGTTCAGGACGCGGTCCCCCTTGGTGGAGATGATCCTGACCTCGACCTCCATGTCAGGATAAAAAGTCCTGATCCGGTCCCTGACCCAGTTGGTTTGCCACAGCGCGAGCTTGCTCCCGCGCGTTCCGATCACGATTTTTTCTATAGTCATCTTGTTTCAGATTGAGAGAGCATGGGCTAGTCGATCTTGATCATCTTACGGAGTTCTTCAAGCACGTCGGTCGTCTTGCCTTCGCCCGCGGCCGAGCGCATGTGAACTATGACGGGGTGCGAAAGCTTGTTGACGAGGGCCGGTATCAGGACATCCTGTATGGCCGCCTCCTGTTCCGAATTCAGCTCGCCCATCCGCTTGCGGTTGCGCCTGAATTCATTGAGGGCCATCTGAGATATCAACTGCTTGACCTCGACTATGCTGGGGCCGATGTCTAGCGAGCGGAGGTGCTTCAGGAAGGTCTGGACTTCGGACTCGATGATGGTGTCGGCGGTCCGGGCTTCGCTCTCGCGCTCGCGCAGGTTGGCCTGCACTACGGAGGTGAGGTCGTCGATGTCGAAATGGAATGCGTTGTCGAGGGTGGCGACGGCCGGGTCGATGTTGCGCGGGACGGAGATGTCGATGAAGAGGATCGGCCCCCGCCTGCGGGACTTGAGTGCGCGCCGAGTCTCTTCCGGCCGGATCACGTGATTCGGCGCTCCGGTCGAGCAGAGGACTATGTCGGCCGAGGGAAGGACATCGTAAAAAGCCTCGAAGTTGACCGCGCCCCCGCCGAACTCCCGCGCGATCTCCTCGGCGCGCTCGGCGGTCCGGTTGGTGACTATGAGCTTCGCGGTGCCCGCGTCCATAAGGCTGCGGGCGGCCTGCTCCCCCATCTCTCCCGCGCCCACGAGCAGGACGGTCTTGTCCGACAGGTCTCCGAATATCTTCCCCGCGAGCCCGACGGCCACGGAGCTGATCGAGACGGGGTGCTGAGCTATCGCGGTTTCGGTCCTGATGCGTTTGGCGACCGACAGCGTGCGGTGCATCAGCTGGCTGAGGACGCGGCCGACGGTCCCCGCGCTTATGGCGGCCTGGTACGCCTCCTTCACCTGCCCGAGTATCTGCGACTCGCCTATCACCATGGAATCGAGGCTCGACGCGACGCGGAAGAGGTGCTTCACGGCGTCCGAGTCCGCGTGACTATAGAGGTGGACGCCGAGCGCGCTTTTCGGCATGCTGTGAAACTCGCAGAGGAAGTCGGTGAGGTGGCTGATCCCCCTGTCCGGCCCGACCTGCGTCGAGGCCACCAGCTCCACTCGGTTGCAGGTGGACACGATCAGCCCCTCCTCGATGACCTCCTGATCGACGAGGGTGGAGAGCGCGTCCGTGATGCGGGGCTGGTTAAAAGCCACGCGCTCGCGCACCTCCACGGGGGCTGTCTTGTGGCTTAATCCTACGAGTACTATGTTCATCCGCGATGTCGAGTCCGTAATGGTGTCCGTGCTAGCTGGAACCATGAAGGGTCCCGAGGTAACGCACCCCGATCAAACTACAAACCACGAGCATGAAGCTGATGATCGAGGCAAGCGCCGCGGTGCGGCCGCCCCATCCCGCGTTCATGCGGAACTGGATTATGAAGAGGTAGATCAGCCAGGCGAAGACGGAGAATATCTCCGTGGGCTCCCCATGCCAGAACACCCCGTCGCGCGCGCCCTGCCAGGCGATCCCCGCGCCTATCCCCACGGTCAGCAGGATGAAGCCGATCAGCATGGATTTGAAGCTGATGTCATCGCAGGTGTCGAGAGAGGGGAGCTTGTAGAAGATGGTGCCGAACCTCTTCAGCCTCAGCTCGCGCTCCTGGATTATGTACATCAGGCCCGCGCCGAAGGTGATAAAGAAGGAGGCATAAGCCAGAAGTATCAGCCCCGCGTGGACGGGGAAGAGGAGCCTTTGCAGGGGATTGTCTATGCCTTCGGGCTGTCCGGGCGTGCCGGGCGTGATGGCGGCGATGGTCGCGAGGCCGAGGACCAGTGGAAATATGAAAGCCTTGAGTGCCGTCGCCCGGTACCATCTGGAGGCGACCAGGTAACAGACCACAAGGCTCCATGAGAGAAAGGAGCACATCTCCTGGGTGCCCACTAGGGGCCACCTCCCCATTTTGAAGGCCTGCAAAAGCAGCCAGGAGGTGTGCGCTCCGAAAGCGACCGCCAGCGACATCAGCGAGAACTTCTCCATCACGGGCCGCCTGGTCGTAAGGGCAAAAATTGCATGAACTACGCAGGTAGCGTAGCCGATTAAAATTATGATCCACAAAATATCCATAGGGCCGACTCCGGCGTGGGTTCAGCAGCCTCCATTCTACTCCGGGCTCGGCCCTAAGGCAATTTAGAACGAATGCAGGTTGAGCAGGCCCTTGGTGTCGATCAAAGTTATTCGTTTACGCCCAACCTCGATCAACTTGTCCTGCTTCAATTCGCCTATTGCATTCGTCACAGTTTCGCGATACACGCCAAGCAGGTCGGCGATCTCCTGGTGCGTGAATCCAATCACCTGGTTGGCGCCGTTGGCAAGCCTGACGAGCAAGGAGGCGACACGCGCGGTGACCGGCTGAAACGCGGCCTGCTCATGTCTTTGCTCGGCCTCGACCAGCCTCGGCCCTATTTGGCGAACCATGTTGAGCGCAACTTTGGGCAGTGAGTCGGCGAGCGCCTCGAAATCATTAACGGTGATCGTCACTATTTCCGAAGTCTCGGCCGCCTCAGCTTGCGCGCCAAGCATGCTCTGCCCGAGCACTGGCATGTCTCCGAAGATCGTGCCGGGCTCAAGCGTCTTGATAGCGAACCTGTGTCCGATGGAGGAGTGTCGGAAGATGTTCACCGATCCGCTCTTGATGAGGAAAAGCTTAGGGTCTTTCTGATCCGATGAGTAGATCAACTCCCCGCTCTTAAACTTGCGTTTAGGCAACCGCTTGTTTATCCAGGTCTCAAACTCGGGGTCGTCAGAACCGAAGAGGTCAGCGAGTTTGAGGTACCCCACCTTGGGTGCAAGACTTAAGGCAGCCAGAGATCGAATCTTCTCACTGGGCCCTTTTGTTCTCCTTCTTTTCTTAGTGGCTCGGATGTTTGATTTCCTCGCCGTGGATGTGCTTGATTTTGATTTTACATTGTTTCCTGACGCGTACATAGCCAATCTAATTACCTCTTTCCCTGGGTAAAAAGTTCGATTAAGAGTTACAGCTGCTTTTAGGTGAAAGCGGCCAATCACAGCAGCCGTTAAGACGCTTAAAGAGCCCGGTCCGGCGTGGTGCCAATACACTCCGACCCACACTCTCAATATCGCTGGCCCCTGCAGCCACACGAATTCTATAGCTCTTTTAAGCTGGGAGGGTTTGCCTAGTAGATCCCCGTGGACGTACTATACCCGTACTTGTGCCCCGATGCAAATGGTGTTTTACAAAAGCAACCGTAGTTGCATTTTCGCGGGAGACGAATAGCGGCTCGAAATCACTGAATTAGGGTCTAAACCCTTAAGTTATTATTCACCATTTTTCTCCTCCGGGCGACCGTCTTTCCGTATAAAGCCACGAGAATCAGGGAGAAAAGGGCTGTTAACAGAGAGGGCAGGTAAAAAAGCCAGCGGTAACCGAGGTGATCCATGGCCAGCCCCGACACGGCCGGCCCCACGAGGCTGCCGATCCCGAAGGCGAGCGAAAATAGAGCGGTCGCGGCCCCGATCCGTTCCTTCGGTACGTTGCCGCCGATCATAGCGAGCGCTATGGGGTAGAGGCTCCCGGCCAGAGCCCCCGTGAGCCCTCCCGTAAGAATGAACGGCCTCCAGTCGGCGTGGAAGGGCATTATCGCGAATACTACGGTGAGCAACGAGGCGCAGACGAGCAGAGTCCGGCGCTTCCCGAACCTGTCGGCGGCTTTCCCTATCGGGACCTGACTGATCAAAGTCCCCACGACCACCGCGGTGATTATGATCCCCATCTCGCGCTCCTCGACGTTGATCGCCTGAAGGTAGAGCGGGATAAGAGTTACCAGCGACGACATCAGATAACCGTAAAGCGCGCCCGCCGAAATCGGCACAAATATATTGGCGGATATGCTCGTCACATGAGTGTCGTGCTCGTGGGCCGAAGGGGCGGTCTTCGGAATAAGGACGGCCGCCAGGGCCGCCGAGATCAGGCTGAGCACGAAGCAGAGGATGAAGGGGAGCTCAAGAAAGATGCCGAACAGCAGGGTGCCCGCGAGGGGCCCGACCGCCCACCCGAGGCCGACCGACAGGGCGTAGTAGCTCATCCGCCGGGCCCTCTCGTGCGGCCCGCTCAACTGGCTCACCATCGTCGTGGTCGTGACCGAGATGGCCGCGCCCCCGACGCCTTCAATCGCCCTCGCGAGGAAAAACAGCCATGTTGCCTGCATCAGAGCGAAAAGGAGTATCGAGATGCCGTAAAGGACCAGCCCGAAAATGAGGATCGGCTTCGGGCCGATGCGGTCGGTCAGAGTGCCGATGGGGAAGGAGGCGAGGGTCAGGGCCGCGAACATCGTCGTGCCGACGAGCCCGACTAAGAGGCTGTTGGCCCCGTGCTCGGAGAGCACGATTGCGATTAAAGGAGCGACCAGACCTACACCCAGATAGCTGACCGCAACGCTGATGTAGATCGCCCAGAAAGCCCTGGCTTGTGACAATTTCCCTCCCAGACTCAAAGCCGACAAAATAACACCAACATTCGAGGGGCGCAATGGGATGAACGTCTTTTTATTACCGCCGGTTTGCTCGGTTTTAAAGTATTCTGCGGAGGGGTCGGTAAGGCTTCCGGCCAAAAATAAAAGCGGCCGGATGGCCGCCTCTATTTTTTTATACCGTGGGCGTGTGGCTCACATGCTTGAGAGGTGTTCGCGCATCTGCTCGACATACTTATTATACTCTCTGCTGCCGAGGAACCTTTCGGGGAGCGTAGTCGAGAGGTACTTCAGGTACCCGTCGCCGGAGAGCGGCTTCCCATCCTCACGCAGCAACTCCCCGCGGACATCGTACGGCATGAAGACGAGGTCTTCGGGGCCTCGCTTGCGGAAGAATTTGGTGTCCGGGACGAATAGCAGGTCTTCGGACCTGACCCCCCGCGTCGTGTCGCCGCTCCTCTCCACTTCGTCGATTATCGAATGAGCATCCTGTCGAGAGACATCGGACATCCGCTCCTGAATCATCGCGACGTTCACGTTCCGGACCACGCCCTTCACCTCTTCGTAATACTCGCTCTGGGCGGTGCCGTTCGTCTTGTCTTTGAAGCCGAAGGTCATGGCGGTTTCGCCGCCCTTCTCGTTACCGAACATCTCAAGCCCGCGCGGGACCCAGAGGTTCAGGGCGCGCTGAATGTCCTCGACGCTGTAGTCGCCCTCCCCGCGCGCCGCCATCTGCCCGATATCTTTAAGCAGGGAGCGGCCGCTGCCGAGGTGAAAGGCCTCTTCCTGGAGCATCGGCCCCATGCTGCGCGCCATCGGGGCGTAGCTGAAGACCTGTTGCATCTCCAGCTGGTACTTCCCGACAAGGTCGATCACCGTCGCGTAGGTCACGTTGTCGAGGAAGTCATTGAAGTCTATGTTGAAAGCGTCGAGCACGTGGTTGCCCAGCTCCATCGAGAGCAGCTCTTCGATTGTCTGCTGAGCCACGTCGCCCAGGCCGGGCTTCTTCCACGTGCTGTCCTGATCGAGGACCCAAAACATCTGGTAGGCATGGCGCAGCTCTTCGGCCATTATTCTGAGCACGGCGAACTTGCCCCTGTCGCTGACGGCCTTATCGAGGGTCAGGCGGTGCTGCTGGATCGAGCCCAGTTCCGTAGACGCCTGCGCGCGAATGATGTCCCGCGCGCTGAAGAAGACGTTGCCGACCATCTCCTTGGCCCGCTCGAACCGCTTGCGGCCCGCATACTGGCCGACTTCGACCACGTCACTCTTGAGGTCGCCGACCTTCGCCACGAGCTGAAACCGCGGCTGCCCCTTGAACTGCTCGTCCCAGTGCTTCTCAAGAATCGCAAGCTCGGGGAAATTCTTCTGCTGCCAATCGACAATCGCATCGTGATACCTGCTCGTGATCGTCTCGGTCGTGTAACTCGCCATGACTCCCTCCGTGATTATTCTCCCTATCTCTGACAGGCTTTATATTATCGAACGAACGTTCGAACGTCAAGGCGTCGTTGCCTTGGAAAGAGGCGCATTGATCGCGATTATTCAGGCAGGCGCTTTATTATTATAGATTTTTTTAATTTTCGGGGAATGTTTGTGTAATAACAGGGCAAATTTGTGTAATTTTAGGGAAACGCCCGCGCATCAGATCAATCTTCGATCAGGCCTTCATCGATAGCGATATAAGGGCCTTGATTACCGATTTACAGGCCCAAGACAGCCTGCCCGCCGATTTCACCTCCTGGCCGGTTAAAGACCACCCGCTAGAACCCTTTTAGTCGCCAACCGTTTCATTTAATTTTTCAAAGCTAGGGTGCAGGGGCCTCCCAGGAGGGGCTGTTTGGAGAAGAGCATTGCGACATAACGCTAGTCCTCAACAATCTTGCAGGGCTTTACTACAAACAAGGTCGGTACGCAGAGGCTGAGGCATTGATAAACCGAGCACTTCTAATTTTGGAGAAGGACCTGGTAGAGGGGCATCCAGACTTTGCTAATACCTTGAAAAATTATGCTACTTTGCTGCGGGCGATGCAGCGCCCTGGGGATGCAGAAGAAATTGAGGCTCGCGCCAAGGCGACTGGCGACAAGCAGGCTCAAAGCAACCTGCCTTCCTGACTGTCTATTGCTCGTCTAAATGTGGTCCCAGCTGCTGATCTGGTAGGGAACATCTGTGCGCTATTGAACTGTGGCAGTAATACTCTGTACTAAGCGAGCGAAAGCGGAGGAGCAGCCTTGAAGGTATTCATATCCTACAGCCATGACTCGCCTCAACACGCTGCCCGCGTGCTTGCGCTTGCTGATCCCTTTCACTTGGCTCACTGTACTGATCAAGCATTAATGAGAGACATTAATCACGACTCACTTACACAGTTAATATTACACCCTCATAACTGAGGGAACAATATTTCATATTTGTGTGAAATTGAGCAATGATCGGCCGCTCATTCCCGAATCAGGCTTATGAAGGGTTTACCTACCGACTGAGCGCAATCTGCTACCGCTTGTAATCGATGGCTAGAATAGTCGTACCTGAAAAAGTCGGAAAGGCTTGATAGTAGGAGTGATGAGATCGGAAGGGGTGCGCTAGAATCACCAGAAATCGCAACGAAAGGTATAAAAGCTGGTGATTTCTTGAAATGGCGCAATCCAAATCGACCTACTTCCACGCC